>NZ_JTCM02000001.1 GCF_000817785.2 Hassallia byssoidea VB512170
ATAGACACTCATTGACAGCCTTGTTTACTAGATCCTCGATCCCCCACGACATTTTCGGATGAAGGCTGTCCATTTTTGTCCAGGTTCAGCCCAAGGGTTTATCAGTTGATGATACGTTTCCAAGTCTAATAGTACACCAACTCGCTGACCATGTTCATTAGTGACGTACTGCACTGATTCCAACATAATTGACTTTGGTAATCTGCTTGGGCTAATCATAGCCTATCAGAACGCTGCAAGTTGGAAAAAAGTATAAAATCAAATAAGTATATTTTTTGTAACCACAATACTGGTAGTATTAATATCTTCGCCAGAAGCGCGTAAATGATAATTTGATTTAGCAACACTCAAAAATCCTGGGGGTTGCATTGATTGCTTGTGAAGATGAGAATAAGTAGACAAAGCACACGACGGGGAAACTAACGTGAGTCAGGGATTTGATTACGATTTAGTAATTATAGGCGCGGGTGTAGGCGGACATGGCGCTGCCCTACACGCCGTTAGCTGCGGTCTGAAAACAGCGATTATTGAAGCAGCCGATATGGGGGGAACCTGTGTCAACCGGGGTTGCATTCCGTCTAAAGCGCTGTTGGCGGCTTCTGGACGTGTGCGAGAGTTAAGAGATGCCCACCACCTGAAATCGCTGGGTATTCAAGTCGGCAATGTGGATTTCGATCGCCAAGCGATCGCCAATCACGCCGACAATCTCGTATCCAAAATCCAAGGTGATTTAACCAACAGCCTCAAACGCCTAAAAGTTGATATCATCCGGGGTTGGGGAAAATTAGCCGGAAGCCAAAAAGTCAGTGTTACTACAGAAGATGGTGAAAAAACCATCACAGCTAAAGACATCATACTTTCACCCGGCTCGATTCCCTTCGTACCTCCAGGTATTGAGGTAGACGGCAAAACTGTCTTTACCAGCGACCAAGGCGTAAAGTTAGAATCTTTACCAGATTGGATAGCAATTATTGGCAGTGGCTATATCGGCTTAGAATTTTCTGATATATACTCAGCTTTGGGCAGTGAAATCACTATGATTGAAGCCCTCGACCAGTTGATGCCAGGATTTGACCGCGACATCGCCAAACTTGCAGAAAGGGTGCTAATTATTCCCCGCGACATTGAAACCAAAGTGGGGATATACGCCAAAAAAGTCATTCCCGGTTCACCTGTGGTAATTGAGTTAGCAGATTTCAAAACCAAAGAAGATGTAGATGTCATTGAAGTGGATGCTTGTCTAGTTGCCACGGGACGCATCCCCGCTACACAAAATCTTGGTTTAGAGTCTGTGGGTGTGGAATTAGATCGGCGCAACTTTATCCCCGTCAACGACAGCATGGCTGTATTGTCAGCAGGTGAAGTAGTGCCGCATTTGTGGGCAATTGGCGATGCTAACGGCAAAATGATGTTAGCACACGCAGCTTCGGCTCAAGGTATCATAGCGGTAGATAATATCTGTGGCAAACACCGTGAAGTTGACTATCGCAGTATACCGGCGGCAGCATTCACCCACCCAGAAATCAGCTATGTGGGAATGACGGAAACAGCAGCCAAAGATTTAGGTAAAGAATCCGGTTTTGAAGTGGGAACAGCGCGGACTTACTTTAAAGGTAATTCCAAAGCTCTAGCAGAAGGTGAAGCGGATGGTATAGCAAAAGTGGTGTATCGTCAAGACACAGGCGAAGTTTTGGGCGTTCACATTTTCGGAATGCACGCTAGTGACTTAATCCACGAAGCGTCAGCAGCGATCGCCAATCGCCAATCTGTCCAAACCCTCGCTCATTTAGTTCACGCACACCCCACACTTTCCGAAGTGCTGGATGAAGCTTATAAACGAGCAGTCAGTTAGGGAGTGGGGAGTAGGGAGTGGGGAGTAGGGGGGATGGGGAGAAAGAAGAATTATTCTCCTTGTCTCCCAAGTCTGCCTTGTCTGCCTTGTCTCCCCACTCCCCATTCCCCATTCCCCACTCCCCACTCCCCATTCCCCACTCCCCTCCATTATGCAAATCCGTCGCCTTCATCCTAATCGAGCTATTGATGTATCTGTAGTCCGCTATCAAGCCGCTATTCCTGATGCGGCACCTAACAACATTTTGGAGGAAATTGTCTGGCAGAAAGAAATAGAAGTTGAACAAATGCGCGAAAAGTTGCCTTTGCGGGAATTGCAGCATCAAGCCCTCAATGCACCCCCAACCCGCGATTTTATCGCCGCTTTGCGACAAGGTAAGACAAAGCCAGCGTTAATTGCGGAAGTTAAAAAAGCTTCTCCCAGCAAAGGAGTTTTCAGAGAAGATTTTGACGCAGTAGCGATCGCCCAACAATATCAGCGAGGTGGTGCCAGTTGTCTTTCTGTGTTAACGGATGTAAAGTTCTTTCAAGGCAGCTTTGATAACTTAGCCAAAATTCGCGGCACCGTAGACTTGCCTTTACTGTGTAAGGATTTTATCATCTATCCTTACCAGATGTTTTTAGCGCGTGTTAAAGGTGCTGATGCGGTCTTGTTAATTGCCGCTATACTTAGCGATCAAGATTTGCAATACTTTATCAAAATTGCTAAATCCCTGAAAATGGCAGCTTTAATTGAAGTCCACACTTTAGCCGAACTTGACCGCGTGTTAGCTTTAGATGATGTATCCTTAATAGGAATTAATAATCGCAACTTAGAAAATTTCTCTGTTGACTTACAAACTACTTGTCAACTGCTAACAGCAAGAGGTAGCCAATTGCAAGAACGGAATATTTTAGTTGTCAGCGAGTCAGGATTACATAACCCAGAGGATCTAAATTTAGTGGCGTCATCTGGTGCATCTGCTGTACTAATAGGAGAATCTTTGGTAAAACAAGCAGATATAGAATTAGCGATCGCTCAATTATTTCCCAAGCTTTTGTAAAAGAAAAATTACATGAGGAAATGCACACAAAGGGCGATTCGTCAATGGGTAAGTAGAGGGCGATACCTGCGGCACGCGGGTACGCGATCGCGTCTTTCTTTGCAAAATCTTCATCACCTACAAAATCTCGGCTTTAACCAAATACTTCTTCGCTATGTAAAAATTCATTTTTCGAGTCAAAAATCTTAGACTAATAGAAAATTCCAAATATTAAATATTAGATTAACTTTATGGAGCAAATTCCTCTGCCTTCACCTATCCACTACGAACTGATACTGCAACTTTTAGAAAGACAAACAATGTCAGCAGTCAGTCAAAACCCAGAACTACGGCATCAGGTGAATCAGCTAATTATTACACTCCGTAAAGCTGCGGCACAACAAAAACACCTAGAAGAAATTTGCCAGTTTTCCTCTAAAGAAGTTGACCACCGCTGGTCAATCAATCATCAGAATTCTCAGAAAGTTGTCGTTCCTGATTGATTAAAATTAAGCAGTAAAGAGTTAAGCGTCAATATGTCCTTCTTAAATTCAAAAATTTGTACTTATAACTAAATCAAGAGAGCGAGTTGAATCATCCAACTCGCTCTTTTAATTTATATGTAAATGAGTAGAAAACCGTGCAGCTAATTTCCCTATCTATCAGCCTTTGCAAAAGGCTTTGATGTGGCATAAGTCGATTCTCCTGAATAAACTACTCATAATTATGCCGTCTCCAGCCAATCATAAATTTGTTCTAACTGTTCGAGAGTAATTAATCCATATTGCCAAAGAATCATTGGCAAAGGACCTGGGTCTTGTTCTCGGTGACGAAGAGCAACCGCTAGCGAAGCCGTAGAAATTGCTAAATCATCTTGTAAAAAACGAATAAGTCGAGGATATGTTGATGGTGTCATTTGTATCTCACCTCCCTATCGTAAAGTGTATTGTCATACATAAATTCAAGATTTTCTGTAGCCTATAAGCAGTATTTCATCTGTGACTGTGTTGTTAACTAATTAACACCCCAACACAGTTAATGACGGTGTTCCTCTCACAAAGCCTTCTGTTAAAAGGATTCGGTAAATATAAAATAAGAGCGCTTCTTGTCTACTTAATTTTCAAGTAGCGCTTAGATTCAGATGAAATTTATTTAATCATTTTTACTATAGTGCTTTAATTGATTACACCTGTAGTAAGAAAGATTCCATAGTTATACTCTCTTATTAACGACTATTTATACGTACGCCAAAAGGAATATTTTTTGCCATCAAATGTTAAAATTGCTATTTTGTCCTGGAAATAGCTTGGTTTTGTAATGATTAGCATGTTTATAAAATATTAGGTCAAAAGTAATTTTTTTACTAGACCATGTAATGCTTTTTTTACTAAAACTTCAACATTGATATTTTTCCCGCTAGCGTAATTAGGCTTACTGAAACCTCTATCTCCGGGAAGAACCGGGGTTGAGGAATTCAATTTTAACACGATCGCTCACTTTTAAACTTAATTCAGCGGCACGTCCAGAACGCAGTTCAATTACCGTGTCGATTGGTGTTTGAGGACCATAACTAGGACAAGGATCGGCAGTACAGGGAGGTACATTAGCTGCAATATATTGCACTACCCCCTGACGTAGAAAAATCATATCTAACGGTATAAGAGTATTCTTCATCCAAAAACTGACTGGTTGCGCGGAACGAAACTGAAACAGCATTCCCCTGTCCCTTGGCAAAACCTTGCGATACATCAACCCAATTTCTTGTTCTTTTGGTGTCCGCGCTACCTCCAAATTAATTTTTGTGCCATTAGGAACAATGGCAACACCAGAAATCGGTAGTGTTTGACCAGAAGGCGCTGAGGCTGATAATTGAGAATCGAACTTTGTGCTGGGGGGTTTAGCTGGTGTTGGTTCAGAACAGCCGAACAGCGCAACACTTAGGAGCATTGGTAGCAAAATTAGCCAACGAATCATAGAATTTTAATTGGTTGGAGCGTTGATGGTTGTTGGTTGGAGCGTTGATGGTTGGAGCGTTGATGGTTGGAGCGTTGTTAGTGGGCATAGGTTTGGCTGTGCGGTCTTGGTGTCGGACCTGCGTGGAGCATCTGCCGTCATTGGGCATTGGGAATTGGTAATGGGTAATGGGAATCTGAAGATGGGAAAAGGGGAGGCAGTGCGTTGCGTATTTTCCACTCGTCACGTTTTCGCTCTTAAGCTTCCACTCCATAGCTGCCGCGTGAAAGTTGTAGCACCTGCAAGCTGATTGGGAAAAGGAAAAGAATTATTACCAATGCCCCATGCCCCATGACGGCAGATGCGCGTCTGCCGGGGAACCCTTGCGGCAACAGCGAGTGGGGGGAACCACGGCAGGTGCTACAACAGGACTCCACCCCCCTTCGGGTTCGCCACTACGAATAGACGGTACAGGCAACCGCGCTCGTGGACTCACCGCAACGCACTGCCGGACCTTGGCGGAGCGCCTCTCCCAAAGGGAGAAGACCGCGCTGCCGATGCCTACGCACAGCCAAACCTATGCCGAATTCCCACTATCCACCATCCACGCTCCCACGCTCCTGCCAACTATTTACGATTCCCGTAACACGTATCCTACACCGCGCACCGTTTGAATCAGGCGCTTTTGACCTTCTTCTTCGATTTTTAGACGGAGGTAGCGAATATACACTTCGATGACATTAGATTCGCCCATAAAGTCGTAACCCCAAACATTTTCGAGAATTTGTTCGCGGGTTAATACTTCACGGGGATGTTCCATTAGATACTTTAAGAGTTCAAATTCTTTCATTGTCAAGTCAATAGCCCGCCCGTTGTGTATAGCGCGACGAGTTGCTATATCTAAAATCAAATCTCCAAAACGTAACTGTTCTGTGGTATCAACATCTGGTTTTAAATAAAGGCGAATCAACTTTAAAAAGTCTTCTGAACGATAAGGCTTGAGAAAGTAATCATCGGCTCCGGCTTCTAGACAAGCAACACGGTCATCGATTGTATCGCGTGCCATTAACACTAGCACGGACGATCGCATTCCGGCATTTCTCAGATTTTTGCACAAAGAGAGTCCAGATTCTCCGGTGAGCATTCGGTCTACAACTATTAAAGCAGGTTGGCGATCGCGGCAGTATTGAAAACCAAGGAACGCATCATGTGCCACAATTGGTTCGTAGCCAGCTTCCTGCAAATCGCAAGTCAGTTGATTTGCTAGATTCTCGTCGCTTTCAATCACCAAAACACAATCTTTGTGAGCAAGCGTCATATTAATGCGTGGAGTAATGATATTGAAATTCAATCTTCTGTGCTGTCAAACGTCTGTACATCAGGTCAAAGTGCAATTTACGTGTTTTTGATGATAGAGCAATTCTAGTTGGGCACTTTGTCTACCATGTTAAACGCACGTTCAAGTATCGGCGATTAAACTCGCAGATGCAACAATTTTAATAACTTATTCAAAATTACAGGGGAATGGGCATGGGGCAATTGTTTAATGGGCAATGGGCAATTGTTTAATGGGCAATGGGCAATTGTTTAATGGGAGATTTTTTCCATGCCCTATGCCCTATGCCCTATGACGGCAGGTGCTCCACGCAGGTGATCCCCAAGACCGCACTGCCTCCCCCATGCCCTATGCCCCATGCCCAATTCCCAATTCCCAATTCCCAATTAAGGCAATTCTACCGAGGTTGGTTTGGCGATGTGTGGTAGACCCCAACCTAATTTTTCTCGTAAAATGCGGAAAAACTCTGGTGGTTGCAAGCGAATAAATCGGGCAGTATATTGCGATCGCTCTAAATATACCCGATCTTGTGGCAGAACATAGCACCCTCCGTTACCATCCACCACCATCACTAGGCGAGGAATATTTACTGGGTAAATGTTTACTGGCTCACTATCAGGAAACACCAACGCCCTAGAAGCGAGAGAATGAGGGCAAATCGGCACTAATTGCAATACAGGTACTCCTGGAGTTACCACCGGTCCACCTGCACTCAACGAATAAGCTGTAGATCCCGTTGGTGTAGAAATAATCACACCATCTGCGGCAATATCTACTGGCGCATGACCTCCTATGACAATTTCAAAATGGCACATCGAGGTTAGCGGTTCTCGATGCAGCACCATTTCATTCAAGCAGAGGGCTTCCCACAATACCGACTCTCCCCGAAACACCTTGACGGTAAGCATTACGCGCTCTTCAATTTCATACTCACCCGCCATCAACTGTTCTATTGCTTGGGGCAATTGGTTGAGGTAAACTTCCGTCAAAAACCCCATATGACCAGTATTCACCGCTAGCAATGGAATGCCACAGGGGGCAACTTGGCGAGAGGCTGCCAAAACAGTCCCATCTCCCCCTAACACCACGACAAACTTCATTTCTGAGTCAAAACCAGGGGGTGTCAGACCCTCAATTGGCGTGTGGCATACAGGACTCTCTGGGGTAGAGTAGCCCAGCATACCACCGATACCCGCTGTGACGGAAACATCCCAACCGACTGCGGTTAGTTTGTCTTGCAGTTCGATAGCAACGCGACTCGCTATCGGTTTAACGTCGTTGTAAATAATGCCTGCTTTCGGCACATTCAAATATCCAACTTGCTTGCGATGCTCTATATTATGTTAATCGTGACACATTTTGGACAATGTGGGAATTGGGAATTGGGCATAGGGCATGGGGCATTGGGAATTGGGAATTGGGAATTGGGAATTGGGCACGCTCGCATGGGGCAGTCAAAAAATCAAGATAATTACTTTTGACTCCTGAGTGTTGACTTTTGACCCTTGACTGTTGACTTTTGACTTTTGACACTTAACTAATTTGAAGTCTTTTTAAAGGGGCTTCTTTTTTCCTTCTTCTTTTTGGCTTTAGTTTTTTCGTAGTCTATTTCTTTAAGTTTTTTCATAATTCGGCTGAAGTACTCTTGCAGGTAGCTTTCCAAGGTGGTGGTTTCTTGTTGGTCTAACCCAAAAACTTTGTATACTTCATCCATTGAGGCATTTAGCGGTTTACCACTTGCCAATACTTCTGTAAACGCTAGTCTGTCAGCAACGTTCCATCCCCACTGAAAGAACCGCGTTATGCTCCGCACTCCTCGCAATAAGTTTAATGGCATCCGGGTTATTTTGGCTTCTTTTTCAGATAAGCGTTCGCACAAGCTAATAATTTCCTGAGCACTCCAAGCGCGAGTACCCACCACCGGAAAAGCTTGCTTTTGCGTTTCTGGAACGCTCAAAGCGCGGATAGCAAACTTAGCAATGTCCTGAGTGTCCATGTAAGCGATGGGGGAAGATTCACCTGTCACCCAAACTGGTTGTCCTTCCAAAATCGGAATTCCATATTGACCGATTAACCCTTGCATAAAGCCAGCCAGCCGCAAAATAGTATAATTCAAGCCGGACTCTGCCAAAAAGAGCTCTGTACAGCGCTTAATTTCCATCAACGGTACTTCTGGATATTTATCGGCATTGAGAATGGAAAAGAAGATAAAACGTTCTACACCCGCAGCTTGAGCCGCTTGAATTAATGCTACCTTGCCATCCCAGTCTACTTGTTTAATACTCAGTGAGTCGGTAGGACGAGATGTAGAAGCATCAATGACTGCGGTTACACCTTCAAGTGCGGCTGTGAGGCTTTGGGGATAACACAAGTCTCCTGGTACGAGTTCTGCGCCCCATTCTTTAAGAAATGCAGCTTTTTTGGCACTCCGGACAAGACAGCGTACCTTATAGCCCTCATCGATAGCACGACGAGCCACTTGTCTTCCCAAGGTGCCAGTGGCACCGACGATTAATAATGTCATGGGGCTTTGTAAAAAATCTTAAAGTTTTATTAATAGAATCTTATCAGACTCGCATATGCAAACAAAAGTTTACAATATTTTTAACAAACTGATCTGGTGGGAGAGACTTTTTTTTGTCGCCTCTCCCTTGTCAGTAGCGGTTCGGTAGAATAATTATTCTGGTTCTGCGCCCTGAATCTTCAGCAACAATACACCCAAACCCCAGCCTATGAAGATTAAAGCGACGGGTAATAGCGCTGCTGCCACAATTTCGGTCATTGGTCTAATTCTCCTCTACGAATGGTTAATTTATATAAACTCAGTCTACCAGAAGGGCTGGGCGACGGGTGTGGGGACAAGGGGACTGGGGGACTGGGGGGACAAGGGGACAAGGGAGACAAGGAGGACAAGGGGAGGACACTTCTGTGCGGGGGTGGAGGAGCTCAGAACGTGTCCGTGGACAAGGGGAGCCAGTGCGTTGCGCGGGTTTCCCGCGTTGAAGCATCTGGCGTGGACAAGAAAGAATTTATCCGATTCTCAATGCCCAATGACGGCAGGTGCTTCAAGCCGGGAAACCCGTCCAACGCACTGCCTCCCCAATGCCCTATGCCCCATGCCCACCTAATATTATTCCCGCTTTTTTAGTAGGATTTTAAATCATATGTATTCAAATGTTACGGTAACATCTCATAAACAATTGCGTCCGCGTCTGGTGCTGACGTTGGGAGATCCGGCTGGGATTGGACCAGAGGTGGTTTTGAAGGCTTTGGCAGATGCGGATGTTCGCAAACACTGTGATGTAACGGTGGTCGGAAGCCGGGATTTATTGACACAAGTTTATACCAAGTTAAATTTAACTAAGAATTTGGACTCGATCGCAAATCCGGCTGAATTATCAGTTTTGGATGTTCCATCCCAAGGTGAAATTATTACCGGGATTGGTAACGCAGCTAGTGGTGCGGCTAGTTTTGCTTATATGGAAACTGCGATCGCTCACACGCTATCTGGTAAATTCGATGCGATCGTCACAAGTCCAATCGCTAAATCTGCATGGAAGGCAGCTGGCTATAATTATCCTGGGCAAACTGAACTTTTGGCAGAAAAATCTGGAGTTGACCGCTTTGGGATGTTATTTGTGGCGCGATCGCCTCACACAGGTTGGACACTCCGCACTTTACTCGCTAGCACACATATCCCATTAAGTCAAGTATCCCAGGTATTAACACCGGAGTTAATGACAAAGAAATTAGATTTGCTGGTGGAATGCTTAGAAAAAGACTTTGGGATAGAAAATGGGAAGATAGCGATCGCTGGTTTAAATCCCCACAGTGGCGAACAGGGACAGTTGGGACATGAAGAACAAGATTGGTTAATTCCCTGGTTAGAACAAGAGCGCAAAAATCGCCCATTATTTCAGTTAGATGGTCCGGTCCCACCAGATACAATGTGGGTTAAACCCGGTCAAGCATGGTATGGAAATTCTTTAATCCAAAATCTAAAATCTAAAATCCAAAATCCCGCAGATGCTTATTTAGCACTTTACCACGACCAAGGTTTAATTCCTGTGAAATTGATGGCATTTGATAGAGCGGTTAATACTTCTATCGGTCTTCCTTTTGTGCGGACTTCACCAGATCACGGGACAGCATTTGATATTGCAGGTAAAGGAATTGCCGATGCTACTTCGATGAAAGCAGCGATACATTTGGCGGTTGAATTGGTGTGTCAAAAGCTTAAAATAATGTAAATGGTAAAAAAGAAGAGACCGAGAGAACATATTATCGCCTCCCATTGAAGTGTTAATTATATCGAGGTAATCCAAATCACAGCACCTTGAGCGATCGCCACCGATGGAGACAATACTCAAGCGATGAAGTGCAACCGAGCAGCTATGTTGCTTAGTATTGGGTGATGCCGTGCGAAAAGCTGTGGTTGCGACTTTGTTTACAGCAATTTTCATCTATTTAGACCACAATCTTGTTTATTCATTTCTTCCTTTGCGCCTCTGCGAACGCCACTTGCTACAACGGGGGGAAAATAAGCAACGCAGTGGCTCCTTTGCGTGAGATAAAAATAATGTGGTTCATTTACTTGAAAATCGCTGTAAGCTAGCTTTAACGTATTTTGGGACGGCTGAGAATCAGTAACTGCACCCGACCATCACCTGTATTAATTGCCAATACTGGAGGACGCTGATTAGCCTTTGCTCGTGGTGGCATTGCGGGGAAGAGATATACCCAGTTGTTGTTCTCAATCAGCAACCGCCAAACAATAGGTTGCTCTGGATTGGTTGTATCGTTTGTTTCCCGTCCGAAAATCTGCTTGAACTGATCCACATCCCCGATAATCCGGGAATTCTTCAGGGGAGGATTGGTCAACAGATCATCCGGATTGCGTCCCAAAGCCATCTTATCGCTGGGGCTAACTAGAGTAACAATAGGTCTTGTAGAGGTGTTATTGACTGCATCCTGGTAAGCATCAGCAGTACCCTGCCAACGCGCTAACCAAAACAGAGCAACCAAAATCCAGGCTATAATTACGATTTCATGACGGAAAGGCTGGGGAAAAAGCTGGGCAAAGGAACGTAACGGCTTGAGGAGCCAAAAACCGTGCAGTTTTTGCGTAAATCTGCTGATGGGTAATTTTGACGTGCTAGGTGGAATGCTTGCATTTGGTGAGCGAATCAACCAAAGAGTGAATTGAATCAAAACTACTGTTATAGTTACAACTATAATTGTCCGAATAAATATCCACAAATCACCCAGAATAACTTGAATTGGTACTAGTAGAAATGACTCTACTGGTAAGTTTAAAGTATTAATTTCAACTTCAAAAAAGCCAAAGTAAGCCCAGCGATATATCCAGCCTGTAAAGTAAAGAAAAATACCTAATACGCCGAGCAGACTAGCGAAGCTGCCAAGAAGATTGGCACTGGTGGAATTTTGAGATGCTGGGGACATGACTAGTGACAAAAACTACTAAATATATGGTTCAAACTAGTATCTGGTTTACCGAAGGGGGCAACGCTCAATCGCTTTATTGTTGCACACACTCTTTGCGTCCCCATGCTACCTACGCCACATCGGTAAGGCTTACCCAAGGTTGGCGATTAGCCACCAGCAAGAGACATGATAAGCATCGGCTAGGTGTAAATCTTCATCCTCGGTTATCTGGTAGTGTTTCTGTAATTGCCCGTAGTGGAGCGTTGCCCAAAAAGTTGCGATCGCACTTTTGAGCAAACTTGTTTCAAAAGTTACCGGAACAAGAGGAACTTTTTGTGATTCTATATCAGTAGCCCTAAGTATATCTAAGGGTAAACCACTTTATTGCGTTACTCTTTATCTCGTTAATATTATTTAAATGCATGAAAGTATTTTTCAAAACACTGATTTTTGCCCTAGTGCTGACTGTCGCGGGGACGGGAGAAAATGTACAAGCAGTGATTGGCACTATTCAAATAGCCCAAACGCAGAAGGCAGCAGTTAACGCGCCGATACCCTTGGCGCTACCCAGCACTGCGGATGTGGTACTGAAGAATGGAAGTTCGATGACGGGACAGGTGACAGCGTTTGACCCGAACAAGCAAATAATTCAGATTTCCCTCAGTCGTGTTTCTCGCTCACTCAAAATTGCCCAGATTAAGCAAGTAACCTTTAAGCGAGATGGTCTAGTTTATACCAGCGATGGTCGGCGGGTCATCCGGGGAGACGATAACTCACAGGCTCAACAAAGCACTTGGAAGAATATTCCACTGAATGCGTTTCGGTTTCTCAACCCTAGGCAAGCAAGCGTAGACCTGGCAACACTCATGAATCCGAGGGATCTCCGTGGTATTCGGGGAGTGGCTGTTAAGAGTTTATATGTAGCGGATGAAATTCAGTTTCAAACTGCTGGAAAGATGACTATCAAGGTAACGCCTACTGACCCTTAGGTTCGATGGTGCTGGTGCTATCTACCCACATATTACTGGGATTGTAATTTTATCAAAGATGAAATTTTAATGCAACGCATTCTCAAAGTTTTGTTGGCAGTGGGAATTGGTTTGGCTCCAGTTGTTATGCAGTCAACTGTTGAACCAGTGTGGGGACAAACTCAGAATCCCCAAAGTGAAGAGGCGCTAAAACTTCTGAACCAAGCGCTGAAACAAACACGGCAAAGCCAACCACAGCAGGCAATAGAAACGTTTAAGCAAGTTTTAGCAATTGCACAACAACTTAAAGACCGAAAGCTGGAGGCAACTGCTCTACTTGGAATAGGTTTAAACTTTGGCAACATTGGGCAGCAGCAGAAAGCATTGGAGTTTTACAACCAAGCTCTTGTTATTAGTCGATCTGTGGGCGATCGCGTCGGGGAAGCCATTATCTTGAATGCGGTCGGTACAGTCTACATCTACATTGGGCAGCCCCAGAAAGCATTGGCGTTTTTCAACCAAGCCCTGCCTACTCTTCAAGAAGTGGGCAACCGCGCTCTTGAACCCCAGATCCTAAGTAATATTGGTGTAGTTTACATCGACATTGGGCAGCCCCAGAAAGCATTGGCGTTTTTCAACAAAGCCCTGCCCATTAGTCGAGAGGTGGGCAACCGCGCTGCGTCAGCCATAGTCCTGGGTAATATCGGTGAGGTCTACATCAACCAAGCAGTGGGCAACCGCGATTCTGAAGCCTCAATCTTGACTAATATCGGTGCGGTCTACAGCAGGATTGGGCAACCCCAGAAAGCTTTAGAGTTTTTCAACCAAACCTTGCCTATCTTCCGAGCGATGGGCAACCGTGTCAAGGAAGCAATTACCCTGAATAGTATCGCTGATGTCTACGGCAAGATTGGGCAACCTCAAAAAGCATTGGAGTTTCTCAACCAATCCCTGCCCATCCGCCGAGAGGTGGGCGATCGTCTTGGGGAAGCCAATATTTTGAATAATATCGCTCAGGTCTACGCGGACATTGGGCAGCCCCAGAAAGCATTGGAGTTTTACAACCAATCCCTGCCGATTACACGAGCAGTGGGCGATCGCGCCGGGGAAGCCACTACTCTAAATAATATCGCTGCGGTCTACACTGGCATTGGGCAGCCCCAGAAAGCTTTAGAGTTTTACAACCAAGCTCTGCCGATTAAACGAGCGGTGGGCGATCGCGCTGGGGAAGCCACTACCCTGAGTAATATCGGTGGGGTCTACAGCGACATTGGGCAGCCCCAAAAAGCATTAGAGTTTTACAACCAAGCCTTGCCGATTACACGAGCGGTGGGCGATCGTGCGCTTGAAGCTAGAATTATGAGTAATATCGGTCTGGTCTACACTGGCATTGGGCAGCCCCAGAAAGCTTTAGAGTTTTACAACCAAGCCCTGCCGATTAGACGAGCGGTGGGCGATCGTTTAGGAGAAGCTACAACTCTGAATAATATCGGTGGGGTCTACAGCAACACTGGGCAGCCCCAGAAAGCTTTGGAGTTTTACACCCAAGCCCTGCCGATTAGACGAGCGGTGGGCGATCGCGCTGGAGAAGCTACAACTGTGAGTAATATCGCTGGGGTCTACTTCGACATTGGGCAGCCGAAGAAAGCATTGACGTTTATCAACCAAGCCCTACAGATTATGCGAGAAGTGGGCAACCGTGCTGGGGAAGCGACAATTCTGAATAATATCGGTTTGGTCTACGGCAACATTGGGCAGCCCCAGAAAGCTTTGGAGTTTTACAACCAAGCCCTGCCGATTAAACGAGCGGTGGGCGATCGCGCTGGAGAAGCTAATACTCTGAATAATATCGGTGGGGTCTACAGAGACATTGGGCAGTCTCAGAAAGCATTGGAGTTTTTAAACCAAGCCCTACCGATTCAACGAGAGGTGGGCGATCGTGATTCTGAAGCTAATACTCTGAATAATATCGCTGTGGTCTACAGTCAGATTGGGCAGTCTCAGAAAGCATTAGATTTCTACAACCAAGCCCTGCCAATTACACGAGAAGTAGGCAACCGTGCGCTTGAAGCTACAACTCTGAGTAATATCGGTTTGGTCTACAGCAACATTGGGCAACCCCAGAAAGCTTTGGAGTTTTACAACCAAGCCTTGCCGATTAGACGAGCGGTAGGCGATCGTGATGGAGAAGCTGTTACTCTGAGTAATATCGGTGCGGTCTACCAGGACATTGGGCAGTCTCAGAAAGCATTGGAGTTTTACAACCAAGTCCTGTCCATCTTTCGAGAGGTGGGCAACCGTGCTGCGGAAGCCACTACCCTGAGTAATATCGGTTCAGTCTACAGCAAGATTGGGCAACTGAGTAAAGCTGCTACAAATTGGGAGCAAGCAGTCAGGATAACTCTGGAAATTCGTAAAGGACTAACCAAAGACTTTCGGGCAGAATTTTTGCAGCAAGAACAAGGAACTTCCATCGCCCTCGTGGATCTCCTCATTAGGCAAAAGCAAGCAGATTCAGCTTATGAATGGGCTAACCTCGCTACAACTGCTGACTTGATTGACTACGCCCGCTTGCTTAATGCCAAAGTCGCTAACCCCGATGCTCAACGAGCTATTGATGAGTGGAACCAGCTTTATCAGCAACTGCAATTTCTGCGTCAGCGCTTACAGGATAAATTTTCCGATACACTCTCAGGGCAAATGCGGGAGCGAGAAGCCCAAGTTAACCAGCAAGCCGAAGTTATCTCGAAGCGCTTTCCGGAAGTGGCAGAACTGTTTGAAACCAATCCCACAGACATTGCTCAACTAAGAGCCAGTATCCCAGCTGGTACAACAGTAATTCATCCTGTCTTACTGACGAACAATAAAAGTATCCCAAATACAATCGCTCTGTTTATTTTGACCAAAGACAAGCTGACAGTAAAGCTTGTACCTGTTAATCCGGCTGAATTCGATAACTTACTCACCCAAACCCATGCTCAACTAATCAATCGCTTTGATGATAAATACCTCGACAACTTGGAAAAGCTTTATAATCTGCTGATTCGTCCAGTTGAAGCTGAAATTCAGGCAACCAACCCCACACAACTTAGCATCATCGCCACTGGAGCTTTCCGCTACATCCCCTTTGAAGCCCTCTACAACAGCAAAACCGACAAATACCTGATTCAGGAATACCCCGTTAGCTACCTGACTCGTCTCTCTACCCATTCTCTCCAAGCTACTCGGACAAAAAACTCAACATCTGCCAAGAAGGTTCTAGCTCTTGGCAACCCGATTCCTAAAAACCCCTTGGCACTGCCTGGATCTGAAATTGAAGTCAACAGCATTACTCAAATCCTACCGGGAAGTGAAGCTATAATTGGCAACAAAGCTACACTCGCCACATTCAAAACTCAAGCTCCTCGCTTTCCTCTGCTACACCTGGCAACGCATGGCTGTTTCCAGCGAGGGGGCTGCTCGAAATTAGGCTTGTCAGAGAATGTCCTTTTATTTGCTGACCAAAAACTCAACATTGCTGATGCAGCCCTGTTGGGATTGAGCAACACTGATTTAATCACCCTTAGTGCCTGTCAGACTGCCCTAAATACTGATTCTAAAGGGAAACTATTGATTGGTGAGGGCGCAGAACCAATTACCGGACTTGCCTACCTGTTTGAGCGTGCAGGAGCTAGAGCCGTTATTGCCAATCTTTGGAGCATTGAGGATAAAACGACCCAGGAAATCATGGTACAGTTTTACCGAAACCTGAAACAGGGGATGAGTAAGGGTGAAGCGTTGCGCCAAGCTAAGTTAAGCCAAATTAATAGTCATCCTTTCTTCTGGTCATCCTTTGTCCTCATCGGTAATGCCGAGTAGGTGATGTTGGGCAGATGCGATGCACGTCGAACCTGTCTGCATCAATGCGATCGCGCTTTAACCCTTAAGCGAACCTTATTTAGCCTGCTCCAACCAGTTCACCAAATCGGACATATCGCTAAAATCTAGTAGATCCTCGCCCAAAGCTTCGAGCCGATCTAATGGTAATTCACGAATACGCTCCTCCAAAGATGGTTCAAGTGTCCCCACCCGACGATTTAACTGCCGCAGCACCAGCTTTTGTGCCTCCTGCTCCATCCAACTTGTGACAATTTGCATAACTTGTTCCTCCTCCTTCAATCCCATCGTATCAAGTTCACTCTGAAAAACTCGCTCCTCTGTTGCATTTAACCGTAGGTACGTATCCACAAATCCAGATATTAACTGTGTGCGTGCCGGATCAAGCCGTAGTGTTGCTAGTAACCGCAAACACTCTGCCTTTACCCTCGGACGATCTTTTGGGGCAATTTGCATTTTTGCCATCAATGCCGCCGCCACTGGATTTTGCTGTTGCAGGAAATCTCTCCAGTTAAGTTGATTAAGTTGTATCGCTGTGAAGTTGAATTCCAGTACCTTTAAATTCGGAAATTCTACCTGATACTGTTTCTTTTCCTCGCGCTTTGGCTCATCAAAGGAAAACACCACTACTGGATAGATAGGCAGCAAATGTTCTTGATGCAGCTTGGCAAAATAGAAGAACATTCTTCGAGTAAAGTTGGCTTCGCTCGAAGACTGGTTTTCTACATGAATAATAAAGCAAGTTTCTTGCCCACGAAACCTTACTAGTGCAAGCAAGTCAAGAATTTTGCGCTCTCCAGTAATGATGTCAGTAAAGTACTCTTGTTGCAAAAAGGTGACAGGTTCACGCTCTAAATAGTCAGCTACTTCTGGTAGAAATAGCTCTATAAACTCAAAGAAAAACGTAGATAGGAGTTTTTTGAAAAGTTGGTCGTGGTCAATTTGTTCGGTCATGCAACAATGCTAGAAATTCTCTAATGTTTTCAATGAGGTCAGCGTTGTTGGTTGTTAATTGTTATTTGGAGCGTTGTTGGTTGTTGGTTCTTAAGATTTAGCACTACCCACTACCCACTATCCACTATCCACTAACCACTATCCACTAACCACTATTATATTTTTGTTGTTGACGCTCGCTTGAGAAAGTTGAAAAGCCTATAACTTGATTTTTGTCAAACAAAATATACACTATTTAATTTTGTAGTCTTATAAAAAGATTGTCATATAAATTAGATTTATATAATTGCTAATTAAGTTGGGTTTGACGCCGATCGCTTGCAAACATTTATCTTTGCGAGCAAGTCTATCTGAAGGGGGATATTTACAAGCTTCATACCCAGGAAAGAGAGAGTAAATTTTTAGTGTTTGCTAAATTACTGATATTAACATAATCGGCGAGGGATGTATGGAATCAGAAAACAATATCGAATCAGCAGCGAAGGATGCAGCAGATTCAGCTAAAAATACCGCAGAATCAGCGAAGGATACAGCACAATCAGCAGCGAAGAATGTTGCTTCTTCAGCCAAGGATGTCGCAGAATCCGCTAAAAATACCGCAGAATCAGCAGGGAAGAATGTCGCAGATGCAGCGAATAAGGTAGGACAAGCTGGTAAGAAGGCTGTCAATAATGTAGTAGGGGATGTTATTCCTTCACAGCCACCAATTGACCCCCAATCTGATGTTCATGTGCTGAAATCGCGTCTGGAATGGGGCGAACCAGCTTTTACAATTTTGGATGTGCGCGATCGCATGACCTATAATGATGGTCACATCATGGGATCAATGCCAATGCCAATCGATGAATTGGTAGACCGTGCAACCCCAAGTTTAGCTAAAAGCCGTGATATTTACGTTTACGGCGCAAATGACGAAGAAACGAACCAAGCCGCACAAGCACTTCGTTCTGCTGGATTTGAACATGTCTCAGCACTCAAAGGTGGTCTTGCTGCATGGAAAGCTGTCGGCGGTCCAACTGAGGGTATTGTAGAATCAAAGACTCCCGCAGGCGCAGATGACTACAATGTTGTAGATCGCTTGAAAAATCACGCCGAAACACAAAACAAAAACGTGTAATTAAGAGTCAAGAATTAGGTAGAGACGTTCCACTGGAACGTCTGTACAAAAGTCAAGAGTCAAAAGTCAAGAATTAAAAAACTATGGAATGCGTGACTTTTTGACTCTTAACTCTGTGTACCTAACTTATTAATGTTCAAATACATCCTTAAATTGCAACAAATCTAAGGAAACTATAGTTGGTAAACACTGAAAGCATTCTTGTGCGATTTGCCAACGTTCTTCTCTAGTGAGCATTTCTATCAGTTTTTGTCGGACGCTAATTAAGTAGCGCACATCATTAGCAGCGTAACTTAATTGAGATGGAGATAAATTAGCAGCGTTTCCCCAGTCTGAACTTTGAGCGCTTTTATCGAGTTCAACTTGTTCCAATTCTTGCACTACATCTTTGAGTCCGTGACGATTGGTGTAAGTACGGGCTAACTTACTCGCAATTTTGGTGCAAAATACAGGATTAACTTGGATGCCGAGATGATAACGCAAGGTAGCAAGGTCGAAGCGAGCAAAGTGAAAAATCTTAACAATATTCGTTGCTTCTAGGAGTTTTTTTAAGTTTGGGGAGTCGGTTTGCCCAATAGCCATGCGGATTGCGGTAACTTTACCTTGATGATTACACAATTGGACAAGACACAAGCGATCGCGCAGTGGCAATAATCCCATAGTTTCGGTATCGACTGCGATCGCCTCCGATTCTAAATATTGCGATAAGGCAGCGTCACTAAGGTCGCGATCGCAAACCTGAAAATCTTCCATGAATTGAATTAAGTCCGGTTTAATAACTCATATTACCCGATAGTTAGTAGTTAGTGGTTAGTTGTTGGTTGTTGGTTGATGGTTGATAGTTGTTGGTGAGCCAGTGCGCTATCGCGCTCTGCCGACTTGAAGCACCTGGCGAACCCGAAGGGTTGATGGTTGTTGGTGAACCACTGCGCTATCGCGCTCTGCCGACAGCCGCGCAAGTGGTGAACCCGAAGGGTTCTTGGTTGACGGTTAACAGTTATCAACTATCCACTATCCACTATCCACTATCCATTATCCACGCTCCCACGCTTCCACGCTCCCACTACCCACTATCCACTATCCACTATCCACGCTCCCACTAACTAATCCCTATTTATTGCTAATAAAAATTTGCGTCAGATAAACTTCGCCTTCACTGTTAGCAGCAACACCAATCCCAGTTAAATTGTATTTGCCTTTAATGTTTTTTAGATGTCCGGGACTGTTGATCCAACCAGTCATAGCTTGGCTTGCTGGATCGCTATAGCCTTGGTTAAAAGCTACATTTTCTGCCGCACTCTTGTATTTAATCGGGACAGAATTGACTCGCTTTTCAAATCCCTTGTGACTAAACGGAACTTTACCATTAGCCATATTTTGACTGTGAATCCTTGCTTGGCGAGTGATGTTTGCATTTAAAGTCAGTTTTGACAAGCCCTTAGAAACTCGATAGCGATTAATTTGGTCAAAAACTGATTTTTCTAGAGCAGTGGTTTTAAAAGTAGTAGTAGGGGACAATGCAACTTGACTAGACCCAATCGACAACGGCTGATGATCGCTGTTTTTTTTCGTCGTGTGACCTGGTACAGGACTGCTCGTTAATCCACTGGCTAGGACAAGCGCACTGAAAGCGATGCCAAAAGCAGTTTGTCGAAACATGAAGAGTTGAGTAATATGTAGAGTTTTTAGACGCATCCCCTGCTTTTTTGTTTCCTGATATACCCGTATACTTTCCAGTATTCCGGGATGTTAGGAAATATTTGCACATTGCGATCGCCCAGTACAGAGTATTTAATTACAATAAGAGCGACCGCAAGCAAATCAAAATAAAAATTTAACAATTTAGGGAATTGGGCATTGGGCAATGGGCAATGGGCAATGGGCATTGAGAATAAAGCCAAATCTCTTTCTCATGCCCGATGCCCGATGCCCGATGCCCCATGACGGCAGATGCTCCACTTGGGGAGCCAGTCTCGTGGGCGGGGATGCCGACTTGAGAGAACTGGCGTGAAACCCCAAGACCGCACTGCCTCCCCCATGCCCCATTACCCATTCCCTAAGAATTTGGCTACAGTTTGCACATCTTTGTCACCGCGTCCGGAGCAGTTAATGACAATTTTGGGACTACCATTTAACTGCGGACATAAAGTATCCAAGTAGGCGATCGCATGAGCCGTTTCCAGTGCTGGTATAATTCCTTCTAACTGCGACAGCATCCGAAACGCCGTCAAAGCCTCTTCATCTGTCACGCTGTAATATTCTGCACGCGCAGTATCTTTTAAATAACTGTGTTCTGGACCCACACCAGGATAATCTAACCCCGCACTAATCGAATGAGCTTCAATTACTTGCCCATCCTCATCTTGCAACAAATAGCTCATCGCTCCGTGCAATACACCTATTTGTCCTTTTGTCAAGGTTGCAGCGTGTTTTTCTGTATTTACACCTTCACCGGCTGCTTCCACACCAATTAAGCGCACAGAAGATTCCTTGACAAACTCATGAAATAGTCCCATCGCATTAGAACCACCACCGACGCAAGCCAGAAGAATATCTGGCAAACCCCCCCATTTTTCCATCGCTTGAGCGCGGGTTTCTTGCCCAATCACCGCATGAAAATCGCGTACTATCATCGGGTAAGGATGAGGTCCTGCCACCGAACCCAGGATGTAGTGAGTCGTCTCTACATTCGTTACCCAATCCCGAATTGCCTCAGAAGTTGCATCCTTCAAAGTTCCAGTACCAGCTTCTACCGGGCGCACTTCTGCCCCCATCAACCGCATTCTAAACACATTTAAAGCTTGGCGTTCCATGTCGTGAACACCCATGTAAATCACACATTCCAGCCCAAAACGAGCGCAAACTGTAGCTGTAGCTACTCCATGTTGTCCCGCACCGGTTTCGGCAATAATTCGCTGCTTGCCCATGCGCTTTGCCAACAAAACCTGAGCCAAAGCATTATTGATTTTATGGGCACCGGTGTGGTTTAAATCCTCACGCTTTAAATAAATTTGCGCTCCCGTGCCATCTGGTCGGGCATAATGAGCGGTAAGGCGTTCAGCGAAATATAAAGGTGTAGCGCGTCCCACATAATCGCGTAACAGTTGTTGCAGTTCAGCTTGAAATTCAGCGTCATTGCGGTATTGCTGATAAGCTGCTTCTAATTCAACTAAAGCAGGCATCAGCGTTTCTGGGACATACTTACCGCCAAAGCGTCCAAAACGTCCTTGAGTATCAGGGCTTTGGGCAGTTGATTGAGAAGGAAGGGGAGTGGTAGTCACAGATAAATTTCGATGACAGGACGAACTTAATTATAGAAAAGTCTGAGGCAGATAAGATACGATCGCGATTGGGTGATTGGGGAATTGGGGAATTGGGGAATGGTGAATTGGTAATAGGTAATAGGTAATTGAGAATTGGGAACGTGGTAATGCGTTTTTTCTACCCATTAGCCATTAGCCATTAGCCATTAGCCATTAGCCATTACCCATCACCCATTACCCATCACCCATTACCCAGCGAAGTGAATTTTAATTGATGTATTATGGCTTCTGGAAAAGGTAATTCTGACAAACGTATTGTCTACCAAGAATTTGGCAACGATAACTCCGCTGCTTTTGAAAGACCAACTCAAGAACTACCACCCCAACAACAAAACGTAAGGGTGCAAGCTACCCGCAGCGGACGTAAAGGTAAAACTGTCACTGTGATTACGGGGTTTCAAGCTAAACCAGAAACCTTAGCAGATTTGGTGAAACAGTTGAAAGCTCAATGCGGTACAGGTGGCACAGTTAAAGATAATGATATTGAAATTCAAGGCGACCACAAGCAGAAAATCCTGGATATTTTAATTAAGCTTGGTTACAAAGCCAAAATTAGCGGTGGCTAATCGGTGCGGGAATGAAACCGACTGTAGAGCAAACAATGGAATTATTCAGGGTGTGCCAAAACCTCACCCAAATGTACCTACCACTTAACCTAGTTCGGCTCGACGAAAGGACTGGCAATGTCGTCATTCAAAGCAGGTGAAGAAATAGTAATAGTAATTGACAAAACAGGAAACGTGGATTATTTATGATAAAACCTAATTTTGCTGCAATGAGCAATGAAAAACTCAAAATCTACGTCTTGCAGCACCGGGATGACGACGATGCCTTACATGAATTGACAGTGCGAGTTCAAACTCAAGGCAAGCGACTCAACTCGATTGAAGAATTGAAGCAAGTCATCCAAGAGAAGCGATCGCCTCAACAAACTTAAGAATAACTGAAAACGGAAGCGATCGCTCTTCTGGATGCGTGAGTGTGGTAAACCGTATCTAGAAAGATACAGGCGATGTTACCTTGAAAAGTAGAAAGAAGTTTGAGCAGTTGCGAATAAATGAACATGAATGCTGCTCGGTTTTATATTAATAGGAGGTTGAAATGGATTTAGTTCGGATTCTTTGCGCTGTATTTCTGCCACCTCTGGGAGTATTTTTGCAAGTTGGTATTGGTATAGATTTTTGGATTAATATCGTTTTGACGCTTTTCGGCTATATTCCTGGGATTGTTCACGCGATATGGGTGATTGCTAGGAAGTAAGCTACGTAAATACAATTAAACTGAAAGTATTTGAAAGTTCGTAGTAAGCGCTTCAGCGCTTAATCACTAAAGTGGTTACTACGAACTTTAATTTATTTATCATTCCTAAAAGAGTACAAGATTATGAGCAGCGCACCTTTAAAAAAAGAACTTCATGAAGAGAATCGCTTGTCTTGGAATGAAGCAACTAAAGCGCACAATAGCCATAAGGGAAATCAAGCGAAGTTTTTTAGAGAAGGTGGCTGTACACTATTTCCAGAAGAAAAGGAACTTTTGGGAAATATTGTAAACTTGTCTTTGGTTCATCTGCAATGCAACGCTGGGCAAGATACTTTGAGTCTGGTGCAGCTTGGTGCTTTAGGTACTGGGGTAGATATTAGCGATGAAGCGATCGCTTTTGCCCAAAAACTCTCGCAGGAATCTGGAATTCCCGCTACCTTTCACCGGGCTGATATTTTTGATTGGCTGGAGGAAGCAGCGAAGAAAAACGAGCAGTTCGATATTGTATTCTCTTCTTATGGGGCTGTGTGTTGGATATCTAATCTCAACCTTTGGGCAAAAGGAATTTCAAACATTCTCAAATCTGGTGGACGCTTTGTTGTTGTGGACTTCCACCCGGTAGCGATGATGTTTGACACAGATTGGAGTCACAAATTCACTTATTTCTCTGAGGGAAAGCCTCTAACTTGGGAAGATGGTATCAGCGACTATGTGGCTGAGTCTAGCGGTGGTTTGACACCTTGGGGCTATGAAAAAGGTATCGAAAATTTTCACAATCCCTACCGCGTGCATGAGTTTCAGTGGGGAATTGGTGAAATAGTTACCGCATTGTTGCAAGCTGGGCTGACTTTAGAAGTGTTGAAAGAATATCCCTATAGCAATGGTTGCAAGCTATTTGAGCGGATGCGTGAAGCTTCAGGACGGCGGATGTTTCCACCACTAGATGTGCCAAGTGTACCATTAATGTACGGTATTGTAGCGCGATCGCGCAATTCCCATACTGATATATAATACCACCGCCCGACGACGCGCATTCGCGGCTACATAAACAAAGTCCGCATGACAAGGACTTAAGACTCATCGACCAAGTTCTGATATAGATTAACGAGTATCAAACACTCATTAATATCATGTCCGGGAGCACACCCATAGTAAAAGGGGTAAGTATGCCTTCTGTCGAAAGCATCCAATGTACCAATGCCAAAACGTATTAGCATAGAGCCACATCTATCATTAACGGAATTAGAACAGCGTTACCGTCAAGCATTCATATGCTGCCCTTGAGAAGCCACTACCAAATTATTTGGTTACTAGCATCTGGCAGAAGTAGTCGAGAGGTTTCACAAATAACTAGCTATAGTCTGAGTTGGATTTACGAATTAGTTTGGGGATATAACCGTATTGGACCGGAGTCATTAGGGGATAAGAGGCATGAACATCCAGGAGGGAAAACACTATTGGATGACATACAACAAGCACAACTATGGCAAGTACTGCAATCCCCGCCGCCGGATGGAGGGCTGTGGAACGGACAAAAAGTGGCAGATTGGATCAGTGAATTATTGGGATACTCCGTGAGTAGACAGCGCGGGTGGGAACAACTAAAGGAATGAAATTACGCTTAAGAGTGCCTCGACCCTCACATGAGGAAACAGATTATTTTGAACAGGAGGAATGGAAAAAAAAGTTGGCATCCCAGGTGGAGCGAGTTCAAAAAAGCCATCCCGACGCCGACTTCCGAAGTGTGGACAATGGATGAGCATAGAGTTGGGCTTAAACCAATAAGCGCGAAGGATGTGGGTAGACGAATGGACGGACACAAAACGCTTTCCGTGAATTGGCGGTATAAATGGCTATGGTTATATGGTTTTGTTCATCCGCAGTCGGGAGAGACATATTGGTGGATTCTACCCTTTGTAAATACCGAAATTTTTAATCAAGTTTTGGCTGCCGATCGCTCAACATTTTAACATTGGAAAGAATAAGCAAGTTGTACTAGCTTTGGATCAAGCTGGGTGGCATACTGGCGGGAAACTTGAAACACCAATTGGTATTCACATTGTTGAAATGCCATCTCACTCTCCAGAACTTCAACTCTTCAGTTAGACTTTGGCCACTTACCAATGAGCAAGAGTGCGTTCCCGTTCATTTGAAAATCGCATAGGAATTAGAAGAGGTTTTATTTCATCGCTGTGAACAATTACTCCAACAACAAGATTTAATTCGGGGTTTAACAAACTTTCACTGGTGGCCTCAAGTTCAAGTTACTGCTTAATTACGGGTAAGTACCCGGACATAATATTATTGGGCAATCATCCGTCCTCCTCGATCCTTCATAATACATATTTTACACCTCTTGTCAATGCGTAAGTCCTAGGATCTGCAAAATGGCTGAAACCTCCATGTTTTCGTTGCAACCCTCGATGCCTTGTCCAGCAAGAATGAAGAGCGATTTCTCCAACTGTTATTACAGCAGTTCAGCGGCTTGACAGGCTATCCCTTGCAAACGAGGTCTGGACAGTAAGCCAAATCTGGGTTTAGATCAAGATACCTCCCCACTCGCTGGGGAGGGGAAATTAATTGAATGGAAACACGAAGATGGTGGAGATCCTGTTCGTGCACGGCGCACTCGTCCGCGACGGCGCCTGGTGGTGGCGGCGGGTTGCCGAGCGGATTCATGAGCAGACCGGCACGGCGAGCCGGGCGGTCGAGTTGCCGTCCTGCGGAGAGGGCGCTCCACCCGGTACCGCCGGCTTGCTTGAAGATGCCCGGGCGCTTCGCGACGCGCTCGACGACGTGGACGAGGCCGTCGTCGTCGGGCACTCCTACGGCGGGGTGGTCATCGCGGAGGGCGCCGACCACCCCGCCGCTCGTCATCTGGTCTACATCACCTCGTACCTGCCAGACATCGGGCAGTCGCAAGCCGACATCATGAGCGGCGAGCAGGACCCGGTCTCTTTTGCGCCGGGCGACGACGGCACGATCCGCGTTGCCGACTACACCGCCTCCTCGTTCGGCGACCGCTTCTGGCAGGACCTGACAGACTCAGAGGCCCGAGCCGAGGCGTGGAACCGCCTGACCGCGCAATCGGTAGGCGCCTTCGGGACACCGACGACCCGGGCGGCATGGCAGGGCAGACCCTCGACGTATCTCGTCTGCGCGGAGGACCGCAGCACCTCCCTCGCCCTGCAACGCTTC
This sequence comes from Hassallia byssoidea VB512170, assembly GCF_000817785.2. Classification (GTDB taxonomy): domain Bacteria; phylum Cyanobacteriota; class Cyanobacteriia; order Cyanobacteriales; family Nostocaceae; genus Hassallia; species Hassallia carrinoi. Next base: position 26,304 of record NZ_JTCM02000001.1, read on the forward strand.
CATGCCGACCGGGCTACCCGCTCGATCGACCTGCGCACCGGTCACCACCCGTTCCTGTCCCGACCCGACCTCGTCACCGAACAGCTCATCGAAGTGCTCCGCACCGACTGAAGGCGTAACGTCATCGGCGATCGGCGCATGCAGGCGTTCTCGGGTGATGCTTTCAATAGAAGGCATACTTACCCATTTTACTATGGGTGTGCTCCCGGACATGATATAACGGAGTTCTGATATAGATTAACGAGTATCAAAGACTCATCGACGGAGTTCTGATATAGATTAACGAGTATCAAAGACTCATTAACGGAGTTCTGATATAGATTAATGAGTATAAAAGACTCATTGACGCAGTTCTGATATAGATTAATGAGTATAAAAGACTCATTAATGAGTATCAAAGACTCTTTAATAGACCTCTTGCAAAAGTAAGTTCGCGCAAGATAGGGAAAGAAAAAAGTTTAAAGCAAAAGGGTTTTTCTTACCCTTTCCCCAATCATAGGCAGGTGCTACAACTTTCACGCGGCACGTTTTGGGGGGAAGCGGAGGAACATAAGCTGCCGCGTGGAACCCCACGCCAGTCGCACGCGGCTGTGCTACAACTTTCACGCGGCACGTTTTGGGGGGAAGCGGAGGAACATAAGCTGCCGCGTGGAAAATACGCAACGCACTGGCGCAGCAACGTTCGTGACCTCCCTTCTCCTTCACCAGACGCTCCGCGAACGGGTTCGCCAGAGCCGGCACGAGGGAAACCCTCCCGCAGCGCTGGTCTCACCGCAACGCGCTGGCGAAAAGCAAGGCACTGCCTCCCCTTTCCCCTTTCCCCCACTTCTGCAAGAAGTCTAATGAGTATAAAAGACTCATTAGCCTATTCCTTATCCTCTCCTACATTACGCGCTGCGAGATACTCGTACATTTTCCAACGCGCATCCACTTCAGCTTGCGCTTCTTCTAAAAGACGTTTGGCAAGTTCGGGTTTACTCTTAGTCAGCATCTTGAAGCGATTTTCTTGATACATTGACTGTTCTACCGACTGCTTGGGCTGACGCATATCCAATTGTAATGGATTCTTACCCGCTTGCTGCAATTGAGGATTGTAACGATACAGCAACCAACGTCCTGATTCTACCAAAGCTTTTTGATGATTCATAGCTGTGGTCATGTTGATGCCGTGGGCAATGCAATGACTGTAAGCGATAATTAGTGATGGTCCGTCATAAGCTTCGGCTTCGAGAAACGCTTTTAGGGTGTGTTCATCTCTAGCACCAAGGGCTACACTCGCTACGTAGACATTACCGTAAGTCATGGCAATCAAGCCTAAATCTTTCTTCGGTGCTGGCTTACCGCTGGCGGCATATTTAGCGATCGCACCTCGCGGTGTAGCTTTAGATGATTGACCGCCAGTGTTAGAATACACTTCGGTATCCATCACCAAAATGTTGACATTGCGACCGCTGGCAAGGACATGATCCAATCCGCCAAAATCAATATCATACGCCCAACCATCACCACCGACAATCCAGACGCTTTTTCTCACCAAGTAGTCAGCAATCGATTTGAGATTTTGGATTTGAGATTTTGGATTGTCATTTTCCGGAATTTCGTCTAACCGTTGTTTCAACAGCGCTACTTGTTCGCGTTGTTCCCAAATATCAGCTTCAGATTTTTGCTTTTGCTTGAGGATGGACTGAACAAGATTATCGCCTATTTCACCGCTTAATTGTTGCAGTAGTTCGGCAGCAAATTCCGCTTGCTTGTCTAGAGAAAGACGAAAACCAAGACCGAATTCGGCGTTATCTTCAAAAAGACTATTCGACCAAGCAGGACCTCTTCCTTCAGCGTTTGTTGTCCAAGGAGTGGTGGGGAGATTTCCCCCGTAAATTGAAGAACAACCTGTAGCGTTGGCAATAACAGAGCGATCGCCAAACAGTTGTGTTAATAATTTTAAATAAGGTGTCTCTCCACAACCAGCACAAGCACCAGAAAATTCAAATAAAGGTTCTTGCAATTGCTGTTGACGAATCTGATTGAGTTTTAATTCCCGTCTGTCAGGATTTGGTAAACTGAGAAAGAAATTCCAGTTTTCCCGCTCTTGTTCGCGTATAGGCAACTGCGCTTCCATATTAATCGCTTTGCGCGTCGGCTCTAACTTATTTTTAGCCGGACAAATATCTACACAGATAGCGCAACCTGTACAGTCTTCTGGAGCAACCTGAATGGTAAATTGCTGATTAGCAAAGTCTTTATCTTTCGCTTCAGTTGACTTGAAAGTTGCCGGCGCATTAACTAATTCACCTGGTTCATAAACCTTGCCTCGGATGACTCCATGAGGACAAACCATAATACATTTACCACACTGCACGCAGACATCCGCATCCCATACAGGAATCTCCGTAGCGATATTGCGTTTTTCCCATTTAGCAGTGCCGGTGGGAAAAGTCCCATCAACAGGTAGCGCACTCACGGGTAAGTCATCACCTTCCCACGCCATGATTTTACCCAAAACTGACTGCACAAATTCTGGGGAGTTAGGAGTTGAGAGTGAGGAGTTAGGAGTTGAGAGTGAGGAGTTAGGTAGAGACGTTCCGCCGGAACGTCTGTACAAAAGTGAGGGAGATGAGGGAGAAATTTCTCCAAGTCGTCCCCCTTGTCCCCCTTGTCCCCCTTGTCCTCCCTGTCTCCCTATCTCCAAGCAGTCCCCAAGTCCAGTTCTCACATCGACTTTATGCAAATTCTCCAGCGTCTGGTCTACAGCTTGCAGATTCTTCTGGACGACTTCGGCGCCTTTTTTGCCGTAGGTTTTTTCAATTGCTTGCTTGATTTTGGTTATGGCTTCTTCTTGTGGCAAGACACCCGCTAAAGCAAAGAAGCACACTTGCATAATAGTATTAATTCTGCCGCCCATGCCGCTGTTTTTGGCAACTTCGGTAGCATTGATGACGTAGAATTTAAGTTGTTTGGCAATAATTTGTTGCTGTACTTTTAGCGGGAGATGTTCCCAGACAATATCAGCATCATAAGGACTGTTGAGTAAGAAAGTTGCCCCAGGTACAGCCGCTTTCAGTACATCTACGCGCTCTAAAAATTCCCAGTGATGGCAACCAATAAAGTTGGCTCCCTCAATTAGGTAAGTTGAGCGAATCGGTTGTTGACCAAAGCGCAGATGGGAAACGGTCATTGAGCCAGATTTTTTGGAATCGTAGACAAAGTAGCCTTGGGCGTTGTTGTCTGTTTGTTCACCAATAATCTTGATTGAGTTTTTATTAGCACCAACTGTGCCATCAGAACCTAATCCGTAGAACATTGCCCGGACGACGTTATCTGGTTCGGTGGAGAAGTTAAAGTCAAAGTTTAGGGAAGTGTGGCTTACGTCGTCGTTGATACCGATAGTAAAGTGGTTTTTCGGATGTGGTTGGGCGAGGTTGTCGAAAATACCTTTAACCATCGCTGGTGTAAATTCTTTCGAGGAAAGACCGTAACGACCGCCGATGATTTTGGGGAGTGGGGAGGAGCCAGTGCGTTGGTAAGGCAGCGCGGTCTTGGGGGTTCCCCCCATGAGCGACTGCCGCAAGGGTTCCCCGGCTTGAAGCACCTGGCGTTGGGGAGTGGGGAGTGGGGGAGATGAAAGAGCAAATTCTTCCTTGTCCTCCTTGTCCTCCTTGTCCTCCTTGTCCTCCTTGTCCTCCTTGTCCTTCCATTCTTCATGGATAGCGGCGACTACATCCAAATACAATGGTTCGCCGGCGCTACCTGGTTCTTTGGTGCGGTCGAGGACAGCGATCGCTTTCACACTATACGGCAACGCATTCACAAACCGTGTTGCATCAAAGGGGCGATATAATCTGACTTTGAGAACACCTACTTTTTCACCACGGGCGTTGAGGTAATCAACAGTTTCGTGGACTGTCTCGCAGCCGGAACCCATAAGTATAATGACACGTTCTGCATCAAGCGCACCGTGATATTCATAGATTTGGTAATGTCGTCCGGTGCTTACGCCTAATTTATCCATCAATCGCTGAACAATATCAGGACAAGCGTTGTAGTATAAGTTAGCGGCTTCGCGCGATTGAAAGTAGACATCGGGGTTTTGAGCCGTTCCTCGCAATACTGGACGGTCTGGGGTGAGACTGCGGGCGCGATGGGCGAATATAAGATTGTCGTTAATAAGCGATCGCAAATCCTCATCTTCTAACAATTCGACTTTTTGCACTTCATGAGAAGTGCGGAAGCCGTCGAAGAAGTGCATAAACGGCACTCGTGCTTCTAAGGTAGCAGCATGAGCAATCAGAGCAAAATCTTGACTTTCCTGCACTGAGGCAGAACACAGCATCGCAAAGCCAGTAGCACGCGCTGCCATTACATCACTTTGGTCGCCGAAAATTGATAAAGCGTGGGTAGCCAAAGAACGTGCGGCGACGTGAATCACAGCGCTAGTTAGTTCCCCAGCAATTTTGTAAAGGTTAGGAATCATTAACAATAATCCCTGAGATGCCGTGAAGGTGGTAGTCAGAGAACCTGTTTGTAACGCTCCATGTACGGCAGCAGCGGCTCCACCTTCGCTTTGCATCTGAATCACACTCGGCACAGTACCCCACAAATTGAGGCGGCTTTCAGAAGACCATGCATCTGCCCATTCACCCATTGCTGAAGAGGGGGTGATTGGATAAATAGCAATTACCTCATTTAATCGATAAGCAACACGGGCAACAGCTTCATTGCCGTCGATGGTTGCAAAGTTTTTCTTCATCATTTTCTCCTGCTAGATTGCCCGGATGCGAGGATATTTATATTGCTGATTGTTAAATTTGACAATCTGACCTCTCTCCTATGAGGAGAGAGGCTTTGATTTTCTCCCCTTCCCTCCTAGGGAAGGGGCTGGGGGTTAGGTCTTTTCTGACCTCTCTGGTAAACCTCTCTCCTATGAGGAGAGAGGCTTTGATATTCTCCCCTTCCCTCATAGGGAAGAGGCTGGGGGTTAGGTCTTTTAGGTCTTAGGCTTTAATTTTCTCCCCTTCCCTATGAGGGAAGGGGCTGGGGGTTAGGTCTGCAAACCGCTATTTTTAATGTTTCAATTCAAATAACCAAACAAGAAGTATATAAAAATATTATTTGAAAGTACTTAAATAAATGTGTGATAAGTTTAACAATCAAAATAATTGAATTTGTCGCACTGGATACAAAAAAAGATGCGATCGCCTGATTAACATGTACAAGCGATCGCTATGCGTTAGGTAGTGTACCCTGAAGTTATTTAAGAATGAGAAAATTGATTATTTTTTAGACCCTGAAGTACCATTCCCATTTTGCTGGCGGAATCGCGCTAATTGCGCTTTTTGGTCAGCAGTCAGCAAAGCTTCTTTTTGTTGTTGTGAGGTTATGAAGATTTTCTGCAATTGGGCTTGCTGTTCTGGGCTAAAATTTACTGCCGCAAAAGCTTCGCGCCCAGATTTACCTGACTCCATAGCCGTTTTGATTTGTTGGAGTTGCTGTGGTGTCATGACTTTCTGTACTTGGTCACGAATACCGTTATCAATCTTCCGAAATTCAGTTTGTTGTTGCGGTGTGAGTTGGATTTGGATACCGCGTTCAGCGGGAGGTTTGGCTGGTGGATTTTGGGCAAGTTGAATTGGTGCGCTCTTAGTGGTTTCTGCTTTGACCGAGAAAGGAACTGCCGTTAAACTGAGGGCGATCGCTCCTGCTATCAGTGATAAGTTTTTGAACTTCATTTATTGTATTGCCTCGTGGATTTCTCCAGTTTGTCTTCACTATTATAGAATCCCCAATTAATCACCACGTCCGGGAAAATAAAGAATCCAAGTATTTATGACTAAAGTTATATTTTGTTTTGGACGGTTGTCATCACCGCTTCTTGTGTGGCGGAGAGAATTTCCGCCACAATCGGTGCTAATATCAGCGCTATTGGTTAATTAGTTGCTTGAATTGGGTCGCTGACGACGCGATCGCATATTATCTTGAAATTGCTTGAGTTGTTGCTGCTGTTCGGGAGTTAAGATTGCTTGGATCTGATTTTTCTCTGATTCCCTAATTTCGCGCATCTTGGTTTTCTGTTCTTCAGTTAGATTTAAAGAAGCAAAACCCCTCTTTGGACGCTGACCTTGAGGTGTTTGTTGCCGAGGCTGACCCTGACGTGCTTGTTTTGCAGCTTGTAGCTGTTGTTTTTGTTCTGGGGTGAGAATTCCTTCCATTTGAGCTTTGCTATTGCGACGAATCTCTTGAATTTTAGTTTTTTGTTCATCGCTTAGTCCCAAGCGTTCAAATGGACCATTGCGAGCTGGTTTAACTTGTGTTGGTGTTTGCGATATTTTTTGCGCGTTGACGACGAAAGGAGTTGCACTTAAACTGAGGGCGATCGCTGCGGCTATCAAGGATAAACTTTTAAGTTTCATTGATTAGTTGTTGGCTTTGCTAGCTTGCTGTCACCATCATATAAGTGTATCTGTTACAACGACATGCGGAAAAAGTCACGAATAAACCCATGACTTAAGTCATGATTAAAATTTGATAATTTTGACTATTAATTTGTGTAGAGACGTTCGGTCCGGAACGTCTGTACGAAAGGCGCAGAGTTAAAAGCAATTTTTTTGACTTTTGAGGCTTGAATGCGTGACTGTTGACTAATAACTGGAGCCGAACAAATAGTGAGCCGCCCAATTGAATTTAAAAATCATCCTTTTCGATTTCTGCTTTATTTAGAGTGGATATTACTAGCGTTTTCTGCTATCAGCGCAGTTTTACCATTTCGGTCTGAGAAATTTCAGACCAATTTTCCGGAACTGACAATTTCTTGTCTGGCGATTTTTGGTTTAATGGGTTTAAGATTGCCCACTAATAATCAAAGAAATAAATTACTGTATACGGCTCTGGAAATAATCTTAATTTTAATAACTGCTTTTTTGGGGGGTGGAACTGCTCGACTGTTTCCCTTTCTTAATATGATTATAGTAACTCGCAGTTGCTTAATCTTTCAGTTTCCTGGTCGTTTAGTAGTTGCCAGTTTATCATTTATCTTAATTTTAATAACAGTCTTCCAACGGTTTTCGCGATTTCCATTACCGCCAAAAGCGCAAGAGCGGTTTTGGTTTTTGACATTCAGTTTTATGGTTTCGTTTGGATTAGCTTTAGTCTTTGTATTGTTATTAATGAATGCAGTATTATCTGAACGGCAAAGTCGAGAAAAACTAGCGATCGCTAACGAAAAGCTGCGACAATATGCTTTGAAAATTGAAAATCAAGCCACTCTCGAAGAACGTAACCGCATTGCACGAGAAATTCATGATTCTTTAGGACATTCTCTCACTGCTTTAAATCTACAATTAGAAACTGCTTTAAAATTATGGCAATCTAATCCTAGCAAAGCTGAAAATTTCTTAGCTAGAGCAAAAGAACTAGGTTCAAAAGCATTGCAAGATGTGCGACAATCAGTTTCGACAATGCGCTCTCACCCTTTGCATTCTGAATCTTTAGAACAAGCGATCGCTGTACTTGCAGCTATATTTTACCGTTCAACAAGTGTGGCACCAATTTGTCATATAGTTATCGCTTATCCCCTACCACCCGAAGTTAGCACCGCTGTTTACAGGATTATTCAAGAATCATTGACAAATATCTCTAAATATGCAAATGCTACAGAAGTTAAAATACAATTAACTACGACAACAACAAATATAAATTTAATAATTGAGGATAATGGTAGAGGATTTGATGTAGAGCAAAATACAACTGGTTTTGGATTGCAAAGTATGCGCGATCGCACTTTAGCAGTGGGAGGTGAATTTCAGATTAATAGCGCTCCCGGTTTGGGTTGTAAAATAACAGTTGATATTCCTTTTTTACGTTGACAATATTAATTGTATTTGTGTTGTATAAAACAAGTCTTTTTATTAACGAACCGCCCAACTAAAGTTAGATCCCCGACTTCTCTTGCGAAGTCGGGATCTGAAGAAGGTCTGGAACTCACTAACATCTAAAAAATTAAAATTGATATGATTAAAGTGTTGCTTGTAGATGACCAAAATTTAATTCGCCAAGGATTAAAAGCATTATTGGAATTAGAAGCAGATTTAGAAATTATTGGTGAAGCTGAAAACGGTGAACAAGCAATTAATTTTATTGCTCAATTGCAACCAGATGTGGTATTAATGGATGTGAGAATGCCGATTATGGATGGAGTTGCAGCTACGCGAGAAATTCACAAGCGTTTTGCAAAAGTCAAAGTTTTAGTGTTGACAACTTTTGATGATGATGAATATGTGACAGCGGCATTGCAGAATGGAGCAATGGGTTATTTACTTAAAGATACACCTTCAGAAGAATTAGCTGTAGCAATTCGCGCCGTCCACAAAGGATATACTCAACTAGGACCGGGAATAGTAAAAAAACTTTTGACTCAGTTTACGGCAGTAACAGCATCTGCGTTACCCCCACCACCACCTAGTTTAGCTGAACTTACCCCTAGAGAAAAAGACGTTTTGCAGTTAATTGCTACAGGTGCAAATAATAGAGAAATTGCTCAGAAATTATACATTTCTGAGGGAACGGTGAAAAATCACGTCACAAATATTTTGAATAGATTAAATTTACGCGATCGCACTCAAGCAGCGATTTTTGCTAACACATTTTCAGCTTATTTAAATTAGGAGTGCGTGAATTATGATTTAAACAAACTTAGAGATAATTTATAAAGTAAAGCTGAAATTGTAGAAATTGTAGGGTGCGTTATAGCAACGCTTAACGCACCGATAAATATGGTGCGTTACGGCTAATCCTCACTCTCTCAAACTCTCAAATCATTACATAGCCGTAACACAACGGCAATAAAGCGGGAGGAATATCCACACCGCTTTAAGCCGGACCCTACTTAATATTTACTAGTGCGTGAATTATCATTTAAACAAACTCAGACATTCTTCTTTCAAAACCCCTTTTGTCACCTTTATCTTTCTAAATGACTTAGCGATAACCTCATCACAAGATATATTAATCTGCGACTGATTTACCGAAATTAAATCTTCAATCGAAGCACCATAAACAATTTATGATAAACCCGGACAAACACAAGCAGTAGCACATATCGGACAAGGTTCGCCAGTAGTATATATAATATAGCAATCCTATATCCCAAGTGCCCAGAAACCCGGTTTCTTGGAGAAACCGGGTTTCTAAATATTTTGGATTTAGGACTGCTATATAACCTTCTAAAGAAGGATTTATCTTGCCTCACTGTATTATAAGAGTATTGCAACCACTTGATTATCTTTAACAATCACCGCACCGTGCATCTCCTTTTTTTGCCTGTGAAGAGCGCTAGGCGCATAAAATCTTTAGGTTTCATAAATAATTAAAAATGGGACAGCTTTATATTTGTAAGTTAACGTAGAGTTGGCTATTGCGTTTATTCTAATCATTCGTAAAGTTATTTACAAGCAATTTGTCAAAAATGTTACTTCTACGAAAAAAAACAGCATTCTACCTAACAGACTTAGAAACACCTGTAGGTAAAGCAATTAATCTCACAATTGCTGGGTTAGTTCTACTGTCTTCAGTAATATTTGTAGCGGAAACTTATACTATTCCCAATGCAGTTAGATTTCAATTAAATATAGTAGATACCGTAATATTGATAATTTTTGCTGTAGAATATGCACTCCGGTTGTGGAGTACAGACAAGAAAATTAAGTATATTTTTAGTTTTTACTCGATAATTGATTTAATGGCGATTTTGCCATTTTTTCTGGGAACGGCTGATATCAGCTTTATTCGGTTGCTGCGATGGTTTAGAATTTTACGGTTAATCAGATTTATAGATAAGAAATCTTTTTTTGGTAATATCAACACAGAAGATGGTGTAATATTGGGGCGGATATTATTTACGTTATTTACAATAATATTTATTTACTCCGGTTTAATTTATCAAGTTGAGCATCCAGTTAACCCAAAAGTTTTCAGAACTTTTTTGGATGCGTTTTACTTTTCGATTGTCACCATGACAACTGTCGGATTTGGTGACGTTACACCAATTTCGGAATTAGGTCGCTTGCTGACAGTATCGATGATTTTAACAGGTATTGCCTTGATTCCTTGGCAAGTGGGTGATTTAATTAAGCGGTTGGTAAAAACTGTTAATCAGATAGAAACTATTTGTCCGGGTTGTGGTTTAGGTTTCCACGATGCAGATGCTCAATTTTGTAAAGCTTGCGGTACAAAGTTATCTGGTATCATTGACTCAAGCGTAGAAGATGGAATTTCGACTTATTCGCTTGACAAATAGAATTCGCGTTTACGTAAACTTCAGATAAATCAAGGGTTTCAAACTTTTGTCTTGTGGGTATTTCGCGGTGCAACGCGATTTAATCGCTTAATACAAGATGTGAAATAAAATAATTTTCCGAAAAAGTTGCAACTGGTTGTGTAGCAAACTGTCAGGGAAACTCATCAAAAGGAGTATTGGTGATGGATAAGTTGCTACTTGGTATCCTGGCTATGTTAGTAATTGTAGTTATCAGTAACCCAATTGCTAACCCAATTGCTAATATGCATGGACCGCTTTTTCTACTATTTTATGCTTTTGTGATTGGAGTAACGTTGCTGGTGTGTCGATTGAGTCTACAGCGCGACAGAGAGGCAAATTTACCTCTGCCATTAATTCCCACTAACCCCGATCCTCTCGAAATTGCTTATTTGCGGGGTGGAGAAAATGAGGTAACGCGGTTGGTTGTTTTAGATTTAATTCAACGCGGTTACTTAGAAATTGATAAACAGAATATCAAGCAATCAATTAATCGCCCGAACGTGAATATTTTAACATCATTAGAAGATGACGTGTTAAATCAATTCTCTTCACCACGCAAGGCTAATCATATTTTTAAGTTATCGCTCTCTAGAAAGGTAAAACAACACTGCGCTTTTTATGAACAGCGGCTAAAAAATCAACAATTACTATCATCAGAAACAGCTTCATCAGTTGCCCGACGTATTGCTTGGAAAGGGGGATTAATTATTTTAGGTTTAGGCAGCTACAAGTTGATAATAGCACTGGCGAATGGACATTCTAATGTGATGTTTCTCATCATCATGGGTATCATTTCGATTATTATTTTGACGAGTGTCTGCAATATACCACGACTGAGCGATCGCGGAAAAGCTTACTTAAAAGCATTACAGCAAACCTTTGCACAACTCAAAAACCAAGTATCTAATCATACAGATAATTCCGGAGATTTGAATAATATATTGTTGCCTGTAGCTATCTTTGGGGTGTCGATACTAGCAGCTAGTCCTTTCGCTGAGTTTGAAAAGCTATTCCACATATCAGCAGCAACCGCAAATGCCGATGTTAGCGGGGGGTGTGGTAGTTCCTGTGGGGGTGGTGGTGGCTGTGGGGGTGGTTGTGGTGGTTGTGGGGGTGGTTAAAGCTAAATTTAAGGGAAATCTCCTATATATATACGTGTGCTACAATGTGTAATTAAGAGATTTAACTGGTTAATACGGTAGCTCAAAGTTTAAAAATATGCTGCGTGAAGACATCCCAAACTCGAAAGCAGAAACGCCGATATTTAGGCTGATTGGTATTTTGGGTGTATTAGTGGTGATGGTAGCGATCGCTATTCCCGCATCCAGTCTGATTGCAAATATGCATGGTCTGCACTTTCTGGTGTTGTATGGTTGTGTTATTACCATCACTTTGTTTGTCAGCGGTAGGTTGGTGCAAGATTCAACCAAAAATCAGCCTCTACCGTTAATTCCGACTGCACCAGATCCTTACGAAATTGCCTATTTAAATACTGGAGAAATCGGAGTTTTCGAGGTAGCGGTAATTGACTTGATACAACGCGGTTATTTGCAAGTTATCAATAAAAACTTGATTAGGATTGCAGAGAATCGTCCCCATCCATTTAGGCTAACATTAATACAGCGTCAGGTATATAACTGGTTTTCTACCCCACGCACAGCAAACGAGATGTATTTTTTGCGATCGGTAACCGAAAAAGTACATCTCGTTTGCACAGTTTATCAACAGCATCTGCAAAATGAGCAACTTCTAAATTCTGACCTTAAAGCAAAAAGATGGTTAATTAGCCGGACAGGAACTTGTATAATTCTAGCTTTGGGTGGCTTTAAATTGGTGGCAGCTTTGGCAAATGGGCACCATAATGTCGGTTTTATTATCCCGATGGGTATTTTGTCAGTATGGCTTCTGTGGAATATTAAAATGCAAATACCGCGCTTGAGTCTTCGCGGAGAAGCTTATCTCAAGCAACTTAAGGAAACCTTCCGGCAGTTAAAGCAGAAGGTAAAGACAGATTTCGCTTCGGAACTTGACTACAACTTGGTTGTCGCACTTTTTGGTATCACCGCACTTGCAGGAACTCAGTACGAATACTATCAAAAAATATCTTCACCTAATACTGTGAGAACTAATAGAACTAGAACTACTTCAAGTTCAAGTAATAGTTCCAGTGGTGGTTGTAGTAGTTGCTGTAGTACTTCTGGCAATTGTTTCGGCGAAATTTCTTCTAGTAGCGGAAGTTCTTGCGGTAGTAGCTGTAGTAGTTCCGGTGGAAGTTCTTGCGGAAGTTCTTGCGGAAGTTCTTGCGGTGGGGGTTGCGGTGGTTGCGGTGAATAGTGTAAATTTCGTAGTCAGCGCTTTAGCGCTTTAATTAATGCTTTCTCATTTACCAACATTAGGTGTAGGGTTGGGTTTTCGCGAACCTTTCAAAAGTGACTTATTTCTGCACCGTCAGCAAGTTGACTTTCTAGAAATTGTTGCAGAACATTATCTAGATGCAACTTCGCAAAAACAGCAGGAATTAGAACTCTTAGCAGCACATTTCCCGATAATTCCCCACGCTATCAACTTATCTTTAGGCAGTGCTGAAGGTTTGGATACAGATTATGTACGCAAATTAGCAGCATTAATTAACCAACTTAACCCACCTTGGTGGAGTGAGCATATCTGCTTTACCAAAGCGGGTAAAGTTGATATCGGGCATTTGTCGCCGCTACCTTATACTTATGAAGCGGTAGATGTGCTTTGTCGCAATATTGCCCAAGTGCGTCGCTTCGTTGATGTGCCGTTAATTCTAGAAAATATCACTTATATGGTGACACTTCCCGGCGCCCAGATGACAGAAGCGCAGTTTTTAACCGAAGTTGTCGAACGTTCTGATTGTGGTTTGCTGTTGGATGTAACAAATATTTATACTAATGCTGTGAACCACAATTATGATATCCAGGCTTTTGTGAAAGAATTACCTTGGGAACGTGTGGTTCAGTTGCATTTCGTTGGCGGACATTGGCATGATGGTATATTAATTGATAGCCATTCGCAGTCAACGCCTGTCGAAGTGTGGAAACTGATGGATGAAGTTGTCGCCAAAATGCCTGTTAAAGGTGTTGTGTTAGAACGAGATGAAAATTTACCTACCTTTGCCGAATTAACAGCGGAATTGCAACACGCAAGGGAAATTGGTAGGAGTCATCAAAGATGGGATTAGCACAAACGCAACAGGTTTTAGCCCAGCTTTACACCAATACAAATTTCCGAGAGCGTTTTTTTGCTAACCCGGAAGCTGTTGGTACTGAGTTGAAATTGAGTGATGATGAAGCGCAGCAATTAGCGCAATCTGCACGGCAAATTAATATTTTCGCCAATTCGCTTAAGTGGAAGCGCTTAGGAGAAGTGAGGGAATTATTACCACGCACATCTAAAGTGTTGGGTAAAGATTTCACCGCTTTATTTTGGCAATATGCAGAAACGTATTTACCACAAGGTATCAAGAAACATCTCCAAGATGCGATCGCCTTCGCTAATTTCCTCGAAAAAACAACTTCTGATTTAGTTAAAGATTTAGTCCGCTATGAAAAAACGTGGCTTTTAACTTATGAACGCGATCGCTATTTCCAGATATCCTGGTTTCGTTATGCTGTTCACCGCGATTGTAAACCACAATTAGCGATCGCTATTTGGTATCGCTTCCCCCAAGGACAATTACACCATATCGTGCGGGGAGTAGGGAGTAGGGAGTAGGGAGTGGGAAAGAGAGATTTGTATGCATGTCGGTGTAATTTCAATCCGACGATTTTCAAAAAAAACTCTGCGTTACGAGTGCGCTTTCCTCCGCTTTCCTTTGCGTTTAAAAAACTCTACAACTACCTAATCATTAACTGACAACAAACCAGGCGGCGGTGTAATTTCAATCCGGCGATTTTCTAAGTCTACCACCGGGGCGATCGCTTTCACAAAGGGAATTAAAACAGACTTCGGATTTTTGATTTTAGATTTGGGATTTTGGATTGAAATTTCTCCTTCTCCCCCTTGTCCCCCTTGTCCCCCTTTCTCCTCCTCCTGATGCAACTCCACCTCTAGCAAATCGTTCCCAGCAGCGATGATATCAACCACCGTACCCACGAGTTCTCCTGATTCCTGCATAAAAACAGGCAAACCAATCAAATCGATCACATGATATTCATCTTCTCCTAATTTTGGGCGATCGCTTTCAGGGACTAGCAACTTACAACCGCGTAATTCTTCCGCAGAGTCGCAATTATCCACACCAGCTAACTTGAGGACATACAAATTTTTCCCATCAATATAACGTCCCCTGACTAATTCTATCGGTTGCGGTTCTGCCTCACCCGGACGCAATAACCAGCGTTTTCCAGGAACCTCAAAACGTTCTGGAAAATCCGACTGCGGATAAACCCGCACCTCCCCAGACAAACCTTGAGGTGCGACAATCTTACCAATTTCCAGCCAATTATCGGGGATGGGAGTGGGGGAGGGGGAAGAAGATATCTTTTTCTTCCCCGACTTTTTCTTCGTGTCCTTTGCGTCTTTGCGGTTCATTTAAGCACTTACAGCTGCACGCTGATAAACTTGTTGCGTTACTTTTGCTAAACGCTGCATTCCGATCGCAATTTCTTCATCGCTACCGGTGAGACTGATTCGCAAACATTGGTGTTTGTGTAACCAATCTTCTCGCAAACCGGGGAAAAAGCTACTACCAGGTACAATAATTACACCCACCTGCTTGAGTTCTTGATAAAATTCCCAATCAGTGATTGGTAACTCATCCAACCACAACCAAGCAAAAATTGCACCCTCACCACGATGGAGGAACCAAGGTAAATCCTTGGGCATGGCGGCAAATAAACTCTCTTCTAAAACAGTGAACTTATTTTGATAAAATGAGCGAATGACTTGTTCAGAGATTTCTGCAAGTTTACCAGAATTGATAGCGCGAGCGGCGATCGCTTGTCCATACCGAGAAGGATGAATACACATATTTGTCTGGAAGCACTCCAGCACATGAATCCACTCTTCATCCCCAATCGCAATGCCAATGCGTTCTCCGGGTAATCCAACTTTCGATAAACTCATGCAGTGTAAGATATTGTCTCCAAACACTGGTGTCATTTCGGTAAAATTCAACGCTGGGTATGGAGGTGCATAAGCTGAGTCAATCAATACTGGTGCATTAAAAGGTGCAGCCAAAGCAGCGATTTTCTTCACTTCATCATCGGTGAGAACATTACCCGTGGGGTTACAGGGACGAGAGAAGATGACGCAGCCGGTGTTTTCTGTAATTTCCAGTTGGCTGAAATCAGGGCGATATTTGAATTTATGTGCCCCTGCGTCAATATCCAAAGTTGGTTTGTAGGCGATTAAAGCTTCTGCACATAAAGTAACGCCACCATAACCTGTATAATCAGGGCTGAGGGGCAAGATAATTTCTTTTAAATCGCCACTGCTAGTGTAACCGCCGAAGACATTGGCAGCGTAGAAATAAAGACTTTGACTGCCGGGAGTTAAAAGAATATTACGTTCAGTTAAATTTAAACCATAGCGTTTGTTGAAGTCGTTAGCGATCGCTTCCACTAACGGTGCGTAACCCTGACTCGAACCGTAGCGACAAACTACTTCACCATATTCGGAACTAGCTAGCAATTCTTGTGTACAATCACGCCATAACTGCTCAACCTCCGGTAAAATCAAAGGGTTCCCAGCACTCAAATTAATAAATTGCTGCCCAGCGCCGGCTCGTAATGTTTCGTTAATGTCCTTCATAATCGCTCTGACACCAGTCAGGTGGGACATTTGTTCGCCAATTTTACTAAGGGCAGGTTTCATAAGCAGTCCAATAAGATAAAATGAGAGGTTGACAAATTATATAGCAGTTGGATGCTGGCGGGTCGATATTACCTCGAAGCTTTACCGCCTGTAACCAATGTAGCAAAGTTGAATTACTACAAATTTATCTACCCATAGCGCATTTTAGCGGCATTCGCTCTTTAACATTGATACTTGCGCTGATGGATAGAAATAAGTTGACACTGAATTCTCGATCTACACTCAAGGAAGGCTGACGAGTGAAAATCTACATAGGAAGGCACAAAAGTGGAAGTTAAAGCAGCGATCGCTTACAGTGCAGGAAAGCCATTAACTATTGAAACAGTGCAACTTGAATCCCCACAAACGGGAGAAGTTTTAATTCAAATTAAAGCCAGTGGGGTTTGTCATACCGATGCTTACACCCTTTCAGGAAAAGACCCTGAAGGATTATTTCCGGCAATTTTGGGACATGAAGGTGCTGGGGTTGTGGTGGAAATTGGCGAAGGTGTCACTAGCTTAAAACCAGGCGATCGTGTCATTCCCTTATACACTCCCGAATGCCGTCAATGTGAATATTGCCTTAGCTTAAAAACCAACCTTTGTCAAGCAATTCGCAGTACTCAAGGACGCGGTGTGATGCCCGATGGTACTAGTCGTTTTTCTATCGACGGGCAGATGATTCATCATTATATGGGTACATCCACCTTTGCAAATTATACAGTATTGCCGGAAATTGCTGTAGCGAAAATTCGTGAAGATGCGCCTTTTGATAAGGTTTGTTACATCGGCTGCGGCGTAACTACGGGTATCGGTGCAGTTATCAATACAGCGAAAGTAGAACCGGGTGCGAATGTCGTAGTTTTCGGTTTGGGTGGTATTGGTTTGAATGTCATCCAAGCAGCGCGGATGGTAGGAGCTAATATGATTGTTGGGGTGGATATTAATCCGAATAAACGCGCTTTGGCAGAAAAGTTTGGAATGACGCATTTTGTTAATCCGAAGGAAGTTGAAGGCGATTTGGTGCCTTATTTGGTGGATTTAACGAAAGGTGGTGCTGATTATTCTTTTGAGTGTATTGGTAATGTGAATATTATGCGGCAAGCTTTAGAATGCTGTCATAAAGGTTGGGGTGTGAGTGTGATTATTGGTGTTGCTGGTGCGGGTGAGGAAATTAAAACTCGTCCTTTTCAATTAGTGACGGGACGTGTTTGGAAAGGTTCGGCTTTTGGTGGTGCGAGGGGACGTACTGATGTGCCGAAAATTGTTGATTGGTATATGGAAGGTAAGATTAATATTGATGATTTGATTACGCATGTTATGCCGATTGAGAAGATTAATGATGCTTTTGATTTGATGCATAAGGGTGAGTCGATTCGTAGTGTGGTGACGTTTGATTAAACGAACCGCGTTGGCGAAGCCTCTCGAAGAGAAGACGCGAAGAACACGAAGAAGAGAGTAGAAGGTAGTAATGATACTTATTCTTGCGTTCTTCTTTGCGTCTCTGCGTCTTTGCGTGAGATAAAAAATTATTTCTGCAACAAGTATTCTAAAAAGACCTTTATCTAATGAGTAATATCAATTTAATTTCAGAATATAAATCTTTTGGTGGTAAGGTGGGCTTTTACAGTCATCTTTCTTCTAGCTGTAATGGAGAAATGCGCTTTGCTGTGTATCAACCACCGCAAGCAAAAACGCAAGCTGTTCCGGTTCTTTATTTCCTCTCTGGTTTGAGTAGTACGGAAGAGAATTTTATGGTGAAGGCAGGGGCGCAACGCTTTGCAGCGGAGTATAATTTAATGTTGGTTGCACCGGATACGAGTCCGCGCAATACTGGGATTCCTGGTGAGGATGATGAGTGGGATTTTGGCACGGGTGCTGGGTTTTATGTTGATGCTACTTCTCAACCGTGGCGATCGCATTATCAAATGTACAGTTATGTTGTTTCTGAGTTACCTGCTTTAATTAACGAACATTTCCCCGCACAACTTAATAATCAAAGCATTTTCGGTCATTCGATGGGGGGACATGGTGCTATTGTTTGTGCGTTGAGAAACCCAAAGTTATACAAATCTGTATCCGCTTTCGCTCCCATTGTTGCACCTATGCGTTGTCCTTGGGGAGAAAAGACTCTCAGCCGCTATTTGGGTGATAATAAGGTAAGTTGGGCTGCTTATGATGCTTGCGAATTGGTGCAAAAAGAAAGATATCACAGTTTGATTTTAATTGACCAAGGTACTGATGATAAGTATTTAACTGAGCAATTAAAGCCGGAGTTATTTGAAAAAGCTTGCGCTGCTGTGAAACAACCTTTAAACTTGCGTTATCAAGAAGGCTACGATCACGGTTATTATTTTATTGCTACTTTTATTGAAGACCACATTCGCCATCATGCTCTTGCTCTTTTTAAGTCTTGAATCATGAGGTTATTATGGTAGATTCTTACCTAGATCGTTTACCAACGAGTTTGGAACTTCCGTGTTCTGACGATATTCCTGTGGATAATGAAGACCAGAATTTCCTACCAAATTTTCTTTTGTTTCTACTTGAATCAATTTGGGCAAAGCGCTTAGATTGGTTCTTTGGTGCTGATATGGCTATATATCATACCACTGGGGTAAACCCAAGAGTACCCGTAGTTCCTGATGGATTTCTTAGTTTGGGAGTAGAAAGGAGAAAAGCTAGTGGGAGTCGCTCAAGTTATGTAGTCTGGGAAGAAAATGGTATTGTACCGACATTTGTTTTAGAAGTTGTTTCTCAAACTTATGGGGAAGAATACGATAAAAAAATGGAAATTTATGCGAAATTAGGTGTATTGTATTATGTAGTTTACAATCCTAATTTTTGGCAACGCGACCAACATCAACCTTTGGAAGTTTATAAATTAATAGATGGTTTTTATCAGTTACAAATTGGTGAACCGTTTTGGATGCAAAAAGTCGGTTTGGGAATTGGTAGAGGCATCAATTCAGATGGTGGTTTACAGCGTGAGGTGTTATATTGGTATAATAAGCAAAGTTCTCGCTATCAAACTGCTGAAGAGTTATTGACTGAATATCGCCAACAATTTGGCGAATTACCTGGATCGTAAATTGTAGAGACGTTCCATCGGAACGTCTCTACAACGGTTATTCATCGTTTAAAGTCTCAATTAATAAGTTTACCTGTTGCTGTCGCTGTTGTAAAAAGCTTTCGCACTGACGTAAATATTCTACTGCTGTGGCAAATTGTTCAAATACTTCTTCTAATTGTAATTCACCCGCTTCTATGCGAGTGATAATTGTTTCGATTTCGGCAACTTTCGCTTCATAATTTCCCCCATCCATTTCGGAATTAGAAGTAGTTTTACGTTTAACCATTAACTTCGGTAATTTTCACTTTAACTTTTCCTTGCGCTAACTGAATCGATAATTCTTGTCCTAGTTCTAACTCAGTTGCAGAACGAGCGATCGCCCCATTTTCTTGTTTTACCACAGCGTAACCGCGCTGTAAAACTGCCTGCGGGTCGAGAGTTGTCAATTTTTGCCGCAACAATTCTACATGTTGGGTTGCTTGCTGCAATCTGCCTGTAGTTACTTGGATTAATTGCTGACGTTTCCAAGAAAGATTTAGTACCTCTTGTTGTACTTGTCGATCTAAACGCAAACGATGTAAGCGATCGCGCATTCCTTGCAGTTTATTTCCCGCAGTTTGCATTTCAATTCGCATCGTGTCGTGTAAAACTGCAATTCGCTCTTGATGTTCAGCATACAACTCTGCGAGTGCGGGTACAACTAATTCTGCCGCAGCTGTAGGAGTATGTACGCAAGCATCCGCAGTTAAATCTACCAAAGATTCATCTCTTTGATGACCAATCCCAGTAATTACCGGAATTGGACAATCAGCAACTGCACGTACTACCCTTTCATCATTAAAGCAAGCTAATTCTTCAACCGAGCCACCTCCCCGCGATAAAATTAACACTTGGGCGCGATTATCTCGTTCTACGCGGGCGATCGCCTTTACAATAGATGCTGGTGCTTGTTCACCTTGCACCGTTGCCGGCGAAAATAAAACATGTAAACCGGGATATCGTTGCTTGAGTGTTTTTTGAATATCACCCCAAGCAGCAGCAGTAGGGGAAGTGACGACGGCGATGATTTGGGGATGGATGGGAAGCGATCGCTTTCTTTCTACATCAAACAAACCTTCCTCTTGCAAGCGATTTTTTAATTGTTGATAGCGCAACGCTTGTAAACCAACACCAGCAGGCAAAACCTGCCAAACTGTAAGTTGATATTCTCCTCTTTGCGGATAAACTCGAATATTACCCAAAATAATTATCTGTTCACCACGAATCGGTATCTGAGCCAATTTTGTTAATTGACTATTCCACACCACACATTTAATTGCTGCGCTGCCATCTGGATCTTGTAAAGTGAAAAATAACCCACTGCGATGTTGATTAGCGCTAGAAACTTCACCAGTTACCCAAACTTGCCGCAATTGCTCATCTTGCTCTAACAGTAACCGAATATAATCAGTTAACCCAGCTATAGAAAGTGCCGTATCCGGAATTAAATAACTCATGATTCGTAGTGAGGACTTCAGTCCTCGTAACTTGGATTTTAAGGGCTGAAGCCCTTACTACAAAATAAAATTATTCCACATTAAATATTTTACAATCCACCAAATACGGCGAATCGAACGCAGTCATTTCCCCAGCTTTTTTCCCAGGAATCGGAAACAACCTTGCTGAAAGTGGTTTATCTAACTTTATCGCCAAAGTCGCCATATCAATTAATATCGCGGTAATCTTTTCTATTGTAATATCACCCGGAATCGGAACCGTATCAAGTCCGCAACCACACACGGCAGAATAAGCTAATAAATTTGTGATATTATAAGTTTGCTCGTTAGCTCTTGCAGCTAAACCGACATCTTCACAAACCGGAAGCATTAACCCAGAGTAACCGCAAGTTTTTACAGAGACGCTTTTCAAAACGCGAGTTAGCATTCCTGATATTGCTAATGTACCTTGATTTCCAAACTTCCCATCCATGAGTTTTTCATAAGCATAGGCAATACTTTCTTTTTTGCCTAAAGATGGTGCAAGAGATGTGTCAATTCCTTTGTATTCGATAGCATATTTAGCGGATATTATTCTCGCTGTCGCCTCAATTTTCCTTAATTCTTTATCTAAAATCACTTTCAGCTTCTCTTCCGCATCAGAAATATCATCAGCATCATCAAAAGCTTGCATTACCAAGTCGCATAATTCTAATCCGATAGCGAAAGACGTTTCACCTTGATGATACGCAGTAGGAAAAAATGGAATTCCTGATTGACAATTTGCCCAAGCGCAAAAATGAAAGTTACCATAACCGTGTTCGCTTTCTTGAGAAATTCGCTGAATAACTTTTGCAGACTCTCTTGCGTTTTCAAAGTTTATTCCAGTGCGTTCGCAAAGCGACTCCTTTGGAGTATCGCCTATTTTACTGGAAGTGTATAAAATCGATGTATTTTTGATAATCTCTGGAATTAGAGCGATAGTTTCCGGTTTACTTGCGTAACCCAAACTGAAAAAGCTAATATTCAAGTTTTGGCAAACTTCTTCGATTATTTTAACTTGATTAATAATTTCACTTTTGGATAAATCATCTAGATATTCTTCCCAGGAATTAGTCGCTATTCTAGTTGTTTGTACCTCGTATCCCTGTTCTTCAATTATCAGCTTTGCTTGCTGATTAAACTCAGACGCTTGCTTAATCTTATCTATTTCTTTAAGAGAAGAAAGTGATATACCAGTTGTGATAGTTCTAATTTTCATTTTGACAAAGTATTATTAAAATGACGTAGTAAGCACTTCAGTGCTTTAAATAAGCACTGAAGTGCTTACTACAATTAAATAACTAAGTTAAACAAAAGCCATGAATAACGAATTCTACAATAAAGGACTAGAACTAGCTCAACAAAAAGACTACACCAAAGCTATTGAAGCATTTACCCACGCTTTGCAAGAAGATCCTTACTTTGCGGAAGCTTACAGACAACGGGGTTTAGCATATTATGACTCAGGAGCAACTCTGCAAGCTGTCTCAGATTATACTGAAGCTCTGAAACATAATCCTGAAAGTGTAGAAGCATATTATTATCGTGCATTAGCACGGTTGACGCTGAAAAATCTGCCCGGTGCGCTTGCGGATGTCGATAAAGCTATTTCACTTGAAGTAAATTATGCCGCAGCTTATCATCTGCGGGGAATTGTGCGGCGCAAAGAAGGGTATATTCAAGATGCGATCGCTAACTTTAAAAAAGCCGCAGAATTATATCTCAAGAAAAACGACAAAGAAAAATGTCGTCAATGTCTGGAAAGCATCAAGCAGATACAACCGAAAGAATATCCTGCTGTAAAGCCGTCAATTTCTACCCCCGCACCGATAATTTCTGAAAATGAATATTTCCGCACCTTGTTAGAAAAGGCAGAAAAAGGAGACACAAAGCAAGCTATTGATGATTTAAACTGGGTGTTGCAAGTCGATCCGCAAGATGGTATCGCTTACTGCTGTCGCGGGGTGGTGCGTTGCAAACAAGGAAATTATCGCGATGCTATTTCTGATTTTAACTCAGCGCTGCGCCTAAATTTTAAAGATGCGATCGTATATCGCAACCGAGGAAAAGCACGTTCTCAGTTAGGAGATCATCAAGGTGCGATCGCTGATTATAATCAAGCGCTACAAATGCAGCCTGAAGATGTCCTTATATATATTGCCAGAGCAAATACCCATCGAGCAATGAGTAATTATTACGCGGCAATTAAAGATTACACCCAAGCGTTGCAAATTGATTCTGATAATGCCCATGCGTATTATAATCGTGGCATTGCCTATACTCATTTAGAAGAAATCCAACACGCGATCGAAGATTATCAGCGTGCGGCAAGTATGTTTTGTGAAAAAGAAGATTGGCAGAATTATCAACAAGTCTTAAATAGCTTGAAAAAAATTCAATCCTCTACCCCGGAAGTTAAAAATGCTAAATACGATTTATTGCGTCAACGCTTGTTAAGAATGGTAGGGGGATATTGGGAAATTGCTCAACGACTAATTGAGCAGAAAAAGAATTACTATCCAGGGATGTCAGATGAGTGGTATTTGCAAACAGTTATTGATGATTTGGAAAGGGATAGAGGAAGATAAGTTAGTACGAGCGCGTTTTTAAACGCAGAGGAACACGAAGGTAAACGCAGAGTGACGCAAAGTTTTTGTAGTTAGTATATCCAGAGGTATTTTGATTCCAGAAGCCTTGTATAATACAGCATCATGTTAGTGATGCTCGGAAAGCTGATAAATTTTTCGCTGGGAGTGGAACTATCGACAATTGGAGAAGTTTTTCGCTGTTCTGAATCTAGAAGCGTACATTCAGAGTTATTTTGCCATGCAAAGATAGGAAATATGTGTTTTCCGGCTTTAGTTTCCCGCGATATAGCATAGCTTAATGCTTCATCTAAAGAAATGAAATGAACAATCTCACGCGCAGAAAAAGCTTTAATTTGTTCGGAAGATTTCTTGACAAATTCTTGTTCTTCTGCTGTTAAAAAACAACTGTAACCTCCGTTGTGCCATTGATAAAGTTCATACAGTTCCACAGATAGACGAAATGGCAAATCTTTAACTTTACTTTCAATTTCTTCGTGCGTTAAACCAGGGGCTAAAAGAGGAATTTTTTTACCATCTTTTTCGGGTTGATATTGTTGCACCCAAGTAGAAATACGCTGTAAAATTTCTGTTAATTCTGACATAATTTATCATAAATCTTATAACAGTGTAACCTATCTACCAGCATTAATAAGTTGGTTAGCAGTCAGCTTCAACTCAGAAAATGTAGGAATTTGAATTACTTCTTCTCCTCTATAAACTGCTTCATCATAAAAGCCTTCAACCAAAGTTAGAACTGTTACCCGCTTATCTACTGCTTTGCCATTTTGGTCGAAGTCGAGAAAATCAACCAGCAGATAAACTGGGATACCAAGGATATTGTATTCCGCTCTTTTGGCGCGATGGTCACGACTTTCAGTTCCCGCACTCACAACTTCTACAATTAATAGCGGTGGTTCTTCATTAAGTTCAATTACAGCTTCTCTATTTCTTAAATTTTTCCACTGTGACAAAAGTAAAACTGTCACATCTGGAACTCTAGAAGTATCCCGTCTACCCACTTGAGGTACTCTAACACCAACCGCAGCTTGACGTGCAACCCAATCTAACTTCAGTCGCTCGATTTCTGTTGTAAATGAGCGTTCCAAAAAGTGCATGATTTCACCATGTCCTCCACGGGGTTGAGACATCGGTATTAATTCTCCTCGCTCAAGTTCGTAGCGTGTATCAGTACCATCGTTATAAGTCAAATACTGCTCAAAGGTAACTATTTGTTTGGTTGTAGTCATGTTGCTACCTTCTTATCTACTAAATAAAGTTTAGTTTTTCAGTTATAAGAGTTACGTCAAATTATCGGAGAATTAACCGCAGAGGACACAGAGAACACAGAGTTTAGGAAAGTTTGGAAGAATTTTTGCGTTCATACCTGAATTATATAGATAAACTAGCTTAATATCGCTTTTTTATCAATCCAAACTTTGCAAACCCATCGCAATCTTACTATGCTTTTCAATCTGCCCCATTACTTGTTTTGCGCGTTGAATTACCACCGCAGGTAAACCCGCTAATCTTCCGGCTTCAATACCATAAGACTTATCAGCACCTCCTGGTTGAACTTGATGCAAAAAGATAATTTGGTCGGGTAACTCCTTCACCGTCACCTGATAATTAGCAACATTCGGTAACATTGCCGCCAACTCATTCAACTCGTGGTAATGTGTAGCAAAAATCGTTCGCGCTCGAATATCCACCGCCAAATATTCCGCCACAGCCCAAGCAATCGAAAGACCGTCAAAAGTTGCCGTACCGCGTCCAATTTCATCTAACAAAACAAGCGATCGCTCAGTCGCATGATTGAGAATATTCGCCGTTTCATTCATCTCCACCATAAAAGTAGATTGACCCGTTGCCAAATCATCCACCGCACCCACCCGCGTAAAAATGCGATCGCATACCCCCAACTTGGCAGAAGAAGCCGGCACAAAACTACCAATTTGAGCCATCAACTGAATCAACCCCACCTGCCTCAAATAACAACTCTTACCACTCGCATTTGGACCCGTGAGAATGATTAAATCGGGGAGTGGGGAGTGGGGAGTGGGGAGTGGGGAGTGGGGAGTGGGGAGTGGGGAGTGGGGAGTGGGGAGTGGGGAATTTTCTTCACTACTCCCTACTCCCAATTCCCTACTCCCCAGTTGAGTCGAATTCGGCACAAAAAACCCGGCAGGCAAAGACTGTTCCACCACCGGATGACGCCCATCCACAACCAAAATCTCCCGTCCCGCAACCATCTCCGGACGACAATAGCCTTGATGCACCCCCAACTCAGCCAAACCGCACAACACATCCGCAGCAGCTACCGCACGCGAAAGAATGCGAATTTCCGAGCCATGCGTTCCCACCTCATCCCGCAACGCCGTAAAAATCTCATATTCCAACTGATTTAAATCATCCCGCGCCGAGAGAATTCTTGCTTCTCGTTCCTTCAACTCCGGCGTGATGTAACGTTCCTCATTCGTCAGCGTTTGCTTGCGGATGTAATTACTCGGAACAGAATCCGCCTTAGCGCGAGAAATACTGATATAATATCCAAAGGTCTTATTGTATCCTACCTTCAAAGTCGGAATTCCCGTCTTTGCTCTTTCGTCAACTTCCAAATTAGCAATCCATTGCTGATCGCCTTCCACAGTTATTTTTCTCTCATCCAACAGAGAATTCACACCTTGGCGAATCAACCCCCCTTCAGTTAAATGTATCGGTGGTGACTCCACCAAATTTGCATGTAATTTTTCTGCCAACTCTGACAAAACAGGCGGCACTTTCTGCAAAGCTTTCAAAAAGGGAGAACGAGTATCAGCCACCAAGCTAGCTAATTCTGGTAAACGCGCCAAAGAATCAGCCAAAGCCACCAAATCTCGCGCATTTGCCGTACCAGAACCGGCGCGTCCCGTCAACCGTTCCAAGTCATAAATTTGACGTAACAATTGCCGCAAATCTTGACGCAGAGGTGTATTTTCGATTAACTCTGCGATCGTATCTTGCCGCGCTCGAATACCTTTAATATCAAGTAGCGGTTGCAATAACCATCTTCTCAAAGCACGTCCACCCATCGCCGTGCTGGTTCTATCCAACGCCCAAAGCAAAGAACCATGAAAAGTACCATCGCGGACGGTTTGCGTAATTTCTAGGTTGCGCCGAGTTTGATTGTCAACAATTAAATAATCAGTAATTGTATATGTGCGTAACGCTTGGAGAAAAACCGGATGGTCTTTTTGAGTATCTTCGAGGTATTCTAAAAGACCACCCGCAGCGCGAACAGCGAGGGGGAGACGATCGCAACCTAGACCTTCAAGCGATCGCACTTTGAATTTCTGCAATAATTTAGCTCTAGCTTCACCTTGAGAAAATGGAACTTGCGATCGCAAAGCATAACAAAACGATGGTGGCAAACATTCCGGCAGATGTTCCGATTTTTCCCCAGGACGCAGTAAACTACCTAAATCTGGCGCATTCGTCGGAATTAGCACTTCCGAAGGTTGCAAGCGCATTAACTCTTGTGTCAGATGTTCTAAATTACTTGCTTGCGTCGTGAGAAATTCGCCTGTAGATATATCTGCGTAAGCCAAACCCCAATGTTCCCCAGCAATTACCACAGCCGCAAGGTAATTATTGCGACTTGCTTTTAGCATTCCATCTTCCAGCAAAGTACCGGGAGTGAGGATGCGTGTAATTTCGCGTCGTACCAACCTCCCAGCAGCTTCCGCAGCATCTTCCACTTGGTCGCAGATTACCACAGCGTAGCCTTTTTCCACCAACAGCGTAGCGTATCGTTCCCAAGAGTGATGCGGTACACCAGACATCGCCACACGTCCTTGTTCTCCAGCTTGCTTGCTCGTCAGGACAAGTTCTAACTGCTGCGCTAGCGTGACCGCATCTTCAAAGTAACATTCAAAAAAATCTCCTACTCGATACAGCAACATCGCGTGAGGATACTTTTCCTTCGTTTCGATATAATGCTGGTACATTTGACTGAGCTTAGTGCGATCGACCGCTCGATGGTCAGAGATAAATGTACTGGCATCGGGTTTGGTGGATGGGGTTGCAGAATGAGAAGCAGTCATAGATGCCTAGTTATACGCACGGAAATTCCACAGTATTTGATGATAACCTGTTGTTAGTTTTATTTGTAGATTTCTCAAAGTTTATTCATCTTGTGCGATCGCTACGTCTCTTAGGTGGTTCTCGCAAAGGTGGTTCCTGCGCCTTTAGACCTTCGTTCCTCTGTCAGAAACTCCACTTGATACTTCTTTCGGTAGTAATGTTTACCTAAGTTTACAATACTGGCATCGCCCATAGAAGTCTTTTGTTTGGCATTTTCCGGAAATTCAGCCGCTAACTTTTTTAATTGTTCTCCTTCCCAAAGCACAATTTGTTCACCGAAAGCTGCCCAAGGAGTTGTTTCATCTGCTGCAAAAGTCATAATTTTTGCAAATTCTTGAGCCGTTTCATACTGTTTTGCTTTAGCTTGTGAAATATGATTACCAGTTTCCACAACCACAGCTAAGGGAAGCACCAAAATTGTAGATATAGCGATTTCAGCTTGAATTTTCTGATTGACACGCTGAAAATCCCACACATCATTGTCAGAACCGCAACTTTCCATTCCTGGAACTTTCAACCAAACGCAGAGAAAGCATGTGTCTATAATCAGAACCTTTCTCATGCTTCTAATTACTCGTTACGAGAAAGGCTTCTTTCAATCGCGCCGGTTACTGTAAGCTTACCCAAAGAAGCTGATGCAAACAGCTTGGGAAAATTCTGAATATCTTCTACTACCGTTAACTGACTTTCTCCAGTTTCCGAATCGCGATGTGCGACTACGACAAATGGCACTATCTCTGGTCCTAAAGCATCAAGCAAAGCTGGGTTATGGGTGGTAAATAATATATCAATATTTCTTTTATTGGCAATCTCCCGCAGCATTCTTACCAGTAATTCTGCACGAGAGGGATGAAGACCATTATCTATTTCTTCAATTATTAATTGACTACCTTTTGGTCGGGTTAGTAGCGCTGTGAGAATTGCTAAAAAGCGCAAAGTTCCATCCGACATACTTCTAGCATCAATTTCTGTAATCTGACCGGGTTTCCACAGTTCCTCACAGTAAAGCATAGCATCAGTACCAAATCTGCCTACCTTTTCTGCCCAAATTCTTTGAATATCACCTTCTGGTAAATTTTTGATATATGTAGATATTGTTGCTTCTATTTCCGCTTTCTGTTCATCAGGTAATGCAGCTAGCACACCTGCAATATTTGAAGCATTACTTTCGAGGCTGTCAGACAACGGTGAGTAGTCCCGCATTTGAGAAGGAATTGGATTTAGGATTAAAATACTTTCTAAAGCCTTGATAACAAAAGTTTTTACTGTATTTATTAGAATAAACCTTCCATCTAATATATTTTTCAATTCCTCTGGATAAATTTTATATATTTTATCTCTGTCCAATTCCTCAATAGGGATCATACCCCATACTTCTTTCAATCCACTTTTTGTTTGAAAATCAAAACTTTTTATATAAAACGTTGAGAAATTATCTGTAATATTATCTAGATATTTTTGACTATCAATATATTCTTCTATAATTCTGACTACAGGTTGTGTTTGAATTTTAATAACATATAAATAATCTGTTTTTTCATCTTCACCCTGAATCATTGCCTTTAATGTAAACTGAGTTTCTGGTTTAAGGGCAGCCCACTCTACACCACCTCGAATAGATGGAAATGTTTTATCTCCTGCTAAAGCAGCCTCAATATCTTCACCTCTGACTATTCTTTGTAAAAATTCCAAAGCTTCAACTACATTAGATTTTCCACTAGCATTTGTACCAATAAGAACAGTTAATGGGTCAATTGGAAGTTCTGCATAACGAAAACTTTTCCAATTTTCCAGGATGAGTTTTTTCAGCATGACTCACTCCAAAAACTTTCATATTTGACTTTTATTATCGTACAACAACTACTTCAGAATTATCTTGTACAGCCCAGCGAAACAACCTTGGTAGCTGAGACACATCTAAAACATAATTTACAGTCCAGATAATAATCTGTAAAATCAAAAAATAGCGTACCCACATCAATTGACTTTCAGAACCAAGAAATATTAAACCCTCATACAGTTGCCAAATGCGGTAAGGCAAATATAAATAAGGAACCATCACCCAGACAACCGATTTATACTGTCGTAATGTCAGACTTTCAAAGAGAATTTGCAGCCCTAGCATGAGATAGTATGACAGAAGCACAGTTAAAGTGCGATCATGCCCCCACACTACACCCCATAAAAGCATAACCACCAACGGTAACAACCCTCCCAACACCTGCACTGTCCCAAACCAGATTTTAAACCATCCTGGAAGCGGTTCCGGAAGACTCATCGGTTTTAAGTGTCTCCACGTCCAACCCACAAACACAAAAAAACACGTCGAGAGTACCAAAAAAATAAAGTCTTCCAAAAAGATGTCGAATGAAGTCATCAGCAGTATAATTACACTCTGATTGTTCAGTTTCTCTCATCCGCAAAAACTTGCCAACCACCCCAGGTAATAAAATCTCCCTTTCCTTCTTTGCGACTTTGCGCGGCAGTCGCTACAACGGGGGGAACCCCCGCAACGCGCTGCCTTGCCTTGGCGTGAGAAAATCTTAATGTTTACTTCCTCTATTTTCTTGAATTATATGAATAACCGACGGAATTAAAGAAACAACAATAATCAACCCAATAATCGGCAACAAATACTTATCCACCTGTTCAGCTGGCAGAGATTTTCCTAAAAAATATCCTAATAAAGTAATACCGAATGTCCAAAGTAAACCGCCAATTAAGTTGTAAGACATAAATGTCTTATAATGCATCGCACCAATACCAGCAATAATCGGTGCAAAAGTCCGCACTATCGGCACAAATCGTGCTAAAACCAGCGTTTTCTTCCCGTGTTTTTCATAAAAAGATTGAGTTTTTTCCAAATGTTTTTTATGAAACAGCCACGAATCCTCTTTTTGAAATAATCTGCGTCCAAATCTATGTCCAGTAGCATACCCGACATTATCACCAAACACTGCACAAACAAAAGCACCAAAAATCAAAACCCAGATATTTAGCAGTTCCGGTTTCGTGTAAGCAACAAATCCCGCAGTAAATAACAAACTATCTCCGGGTAGAAAAAACCCAATTAATAACCCAGATTCAGCAAAAATTATCGCCCATACTCCAAAATAACCAAGTGATTTAACTATCTGCGGTAAATCAAAATGCATAAAATCTCTAAGTGTTCAACAATAGGCATAGAATATCTTAACGTTCAGAAATTCTTTCTTCATGAAAAATAATATTAAGTTTAAGTAAAGTTATTTTGTATCCTAAAAAATATATTCATATATTGCTGGGTATCTGAAAATGTCAAGATATTTGAAAGTACTAAGACTGTTTTGGAGTGCTGCCATAGCAGCGGAGATGGAGTATCGCATCAACTTTCTTTTAGCTACCCTCAGCAGTGTGGGGAATCTTGTAGGTAGTTTATTCGGATTATTCTTGTTTTACCGTACCGGCTACACCTTTGGTGGCTGGTCGTGGTCAGCTGCTTTAATAGTCTTGGGAATTTTTACTTTATTGCAAGGCTTTTCCGCTACTTTTCTCGCACCAAACCTAAATCGTATCGTCCGCCATGTGCAAGAAGGTACGCTAGACTTTGTATTATTAAAACCGATTCGCAGTCAGTTTTGGCTTTCTATCCATACCTTATCACCTTGGGGAATGCCGGATATAATTTTCGGTAGCGTGATAATTGCTTATGCAGGTTCAAAACTTAACTTGCGAATAAACGACTATTTACTTAGTATCGTGCCGCTGTTTTTCGGCTTAATAATTCTTTACAGCTTGTGGTTTATGCTGGGTGCGACTAGCATCTGGTTTGTGAAAATATACAACGTTACTGAAGTGCTGCGCGGTTTGTTGGAAGCTGGAAGATATCCGATGGTTGCATATCCGACTGCTTACCGCTTTTTCTTTACATTTGTAGTTCCGGTAGCTTTTTTAACTACGATTCCAGCAGAGGCAATGCTGCGTCGGGGTGAAATCAGTTGGGTACTAAGTGCGGCAGGATTGGCAGTGGGACTGTTTGCGTTTTCTACTTATTTTTGGCGGTTTGCTTTGCGTTTTTATACAAGTGCTTCGAGTTAGTCAAAATTATCAGGCGATCGCGATCGCCCTACTCAAAGCTATTACACTCAATCTAACTAATTAAATAACATAACTATCCGAAATCAATCGTTTTAATTTTGGATATACATATAAGATTTTATTTTCAAATGAAAAGCGCATGAGCAAAACTATTATAATACGTTTAAATTACAGACGTAGTTTAATACTTGCAATGTTAATTAGCAGTTTTTCACTGACTACAGCATGTAATATAGCTGTTTCAGATAAACAGAACAAAAACTGCCCAAAAGTTGCAAATCGCCTTTCAGCCGATTTATTGCACAATGATAATTCGTTAAACCTAACCAGTAGCGCTATAGTGCCGATACGATGGCGACCAAAACTTAAGCGATCAAAATTTCCCCCAGTTCGTCGTCTTCCTACCCGACTTAAACCTCTGCCAAAACCCGTTGGAAGAACAAGTCCAAGACAAATTCCACCTACATACACTAACCTCGATGATCTGCGATGGGGTCATCTAGCTGATGATGCAATTAAACAGGCAGAGAAAAAACTAGATGGGCAGATGATTTGGCGTGAAACTATATCACAAGCACATAATGACTTAATTAAGCAAGAAATCAAAAAAATAGTTATTAAAGAAGCTAGAAAAAATCCACATATTATAATTAACGAAGCATCTGTTCAAAATGAATTTCAAAGTATTGCAGAGCAAGCACTTTATCAGACAGATTATGTCTTCGCATTTGTGAATCAAGCCGCAGAGGATAAAGCTTTTGAATTTGCTCAATCAGGAGTAAAAGAACGCGTAACCCTGGTAGATGCACGTAATGCTATACAAGATGAGGCTGATAAAGCTTTCAATCAAAGTTTAAAGCAATTGCAGCGGCAGGAGCGCGTAGTAATTGTAGGTAACATCAAAAAAATTACCATTGCAGCAGTAGTTGGAGCGGCAATGACAAATATTACTCCCTGCTTGAGCAAAAATTAGGTATCCCGTAGCATACTCAAACAGATGCGATCGAGAAGTAATTACCATAGTAGACACCGTTTAACAAAATTCATCCAATTTTTATTACCTTGTACTACTTGCTGCAATATCTGCTCAATTTGGAAAGCCTCCTGAGTCATACCCTCCTTTTTC
This sequence comes from Hassallia byssoidea VB512170, assembly GCF_000817785.2. Lineage (GTDB taxonomy): Bacteria > Cyanobacteriota > Cyanobacteriia > Cyanobacteriales > Nostocaceae > Hassallia > Hassallia carrinoi. The sequence continues at coordinate 58,933 of NZ_JTCM02000001.1, forward strand.
AATAAATAGATAGCAATTTTCAGACGCTCTATTCCATCCTCTTGCTTTCGTTGAGATAGTAAAGCGAACCCTAAATAAGCATAAGCAAATGCATCATTTATATTGAAGAGAATAGCTTCTTTTAATTGAGCAACTGCCTCTTTGAGCTTGCCCTGGCTATATAAAATTCTACCCAAATCTCTATAAAAAACTGCGTTGTCAGACTCGATGTAAATTGCCTGTCGGAGACTAGCAATTGCCTCCTTTAAATTTGTTTGCCTATATAGAGCCATACCCAAGCCACCATGAGCTTCTGCAAGATTGGGGTTAAGTTCAATTGCTTTTTTGTATTCGGTAATTGCCTCATCAAAGTTGTCTTGCTGGGATAAAGCGCGTCCCAATCGATTGTGAAAATCCGCCTTTTCCGGCTCGATTGCCACTGCTTTTTTATACTCATAAATTGCTTCATTTAAATCTGAATTATAAAAAATATTTCCCAGATGATAATGAAGTCGGGCATCGTCAGGTTCGATGCGAATTGCTTCTCTATACTCAGCGATCGCCTCTTGTATTTTGTTTTTAATCAACAAAACATTTCCCAAATTTCTGTGCGTGATTGGGTTGTTATTATTAATCAGAATTGCCTCTTTGTATGCCAGAATTGCTTTATCATTATCTTGAGCATTATACAGAGCATTACCTAGACTATTGTAAATTTTATCTAGATCCTCACTTTTTAATTTCCAAGTTTGCTGCAAAAGTTTAAATTCATCACGAGTCTGATCTGAAAAATGTGACTCATGATTAAGTGCCTCAACAAATCTTCGCAGGTAATTTTTCAAATTTTCCTGGTACTCTTGGTAAGGCTTTAAAGCCTCTGCTTCAATGGCATAAGCCTGTTCGTCTGTTATTTTTAGCTCTTTTATATAATCTGATAAAATGTGACGCTCGATATCAGAAATCTTGCCATCACAGGCAAACTCCTCAACTTTTTGGCGATATGCTTCAACAGCAGATAAACTGTATGTATGTTTATTCTTTTCGGAAATCTGTTCTTCAAATGTATCCGTTTTATCGACTGACTCAATAAGATTCGGCTTCTTTTTCAGCACTGGAATAGATTCACCTGAAACCCCAGCAAGCTGAATCGCATTGCAAGCAATGTTAAAAGCAAACTCTATCGCCGAGCCTTCATCGTATTGAGAATTGTAACGTGCTAGAGCATCGTAAAAACCAACAGCAAATTCCAAAGCGGCTTTATCCCCAATTGGCGCATTCATGCCAATGACATAATCAATATGTTGAGCGATCGCCACAGCTTGTTCTTCACTATAACAAGCATTCAACACCACACACTCTAGTTGGCTAGCGAACTGCGAGAACAGTCCGGCAAGTGCTTGTGCGGTTACTAGCTTTTCTTTTCCGGTTTCATCTTCAAATAATAATCCCGTCGTCTGCGAACCATGCCCAGAAAAATGGATAATATTTGGTCGAAAATCTAACACAGCACGGCGTACATTTTTTGGTTGTACTGCCCATTCTTGTTTTAGGATAAATGTGTCACGCTGTTGCGAAAGCCGCAAACCTTCGTTAATGTCGCGCACTTCCTCATCTAGACGCAGACGTGATGTTTGTTTCGGATTCGCTGTTAGAATTAAGATTTTTTTGATCGGGGTGCTGCTAATCATGCCATAGCTATCAAAAGGTATCTTTATTTAGTAATAATGACACAAACGAAGCCCAAACAATTGCCAAACATTTCATCAAGGATTGCTGACTGATTTTAAATATGAATAAAGAAAATTTGACGAATGATTGCAATATTAAAACCCGCCTTTGTAGAGACGCCTCTCTTGTGGAACGTCTCTACTAGGAATTAGGAATTTCAGCCTTTATATTCAGCAACGCCTTTAAACAAATCAAAAAAGCAAAAATCCCTCACAACACATCTGGATTTTCCCCCAACTCTCTTAATTTAGCTGCTAAACGTTCGGCTCGTGCATTTGCTTCCTCCTCTCGTGCAATTGCTTCCTCCTCTCGTGCAATTGCTGCATCCGCTTGTGCAATTGCTTCCTCCTCTCGTGCAACTGCTGCATCCGCTTGTGCAACTGCTGCCTCCGCTTGTGCAACTGCTGCCTCCTCTGGTAACAAAACCAGATTGCCAGCCACATCGTAAAACCGCAACCATACCGCTGTTTCTCTATCTATTGTTCCGGACCAAGTCCCCAACCATAAACCTAAACGTCTACACCATAGCCAACTGCGCTCATTTGGGGTCAAAGACTGGTATTGTTGATTATCATCTAAATGCCATCCTTGCAAAGAATTAGCGTCAAAGGGGTCGTAGACAAAATAATCTGAGGTATGAAAAGTTTGTTCGTAAAGGTTTTTCTTAATACCTTTGTCTATTGCTGCGGTAGATGGTGACATTAATTCCACAATTACATCGGGATAACGACCATTTTCTTCCCACACTACCCACCCTTGTCTAGAGTTATTGCCGTCAACATTGAGGACAGCAAAAAAATCTGGACCCCGGAAATCACGGTTACGAACCTGGGTGCTGCTGTAGTAAATAAACATATTGCCCCCGGTAAAATAATCATTGCGGTCAGCCCAAGCTTGCTGCAATGACCGAATCAGGATATTCATCGCAATACGGTGTCTATTTGATTCCAAGGGTTCACCATCATCAAAAATTAAATCTGTAGGTGGCTTATGGGATTCCCAGTCCACAACGGCTAGATTGTTTTCGGTAGTCATGAGGGATTATCGCCTTTCCTATCAAGCCTGAAATTTCTATCATAATCTGCCTAGGCTTGCTGAAAGTATTTTACCTGGTCAGGACTTACGCACGGACTACGTATTTCCCTCATTGCGACGCCAGGAAGCAATCTCAAAGTCTTGTTTTCTCGATCAGGAGTGTGTAAGTCCTATTGGGTACTAAATACAGCTTTGCATAAGTTCGTAGCGTTTTGAAACGCACTCGTAGCGCACCAGGTAGCGCAGAGGAACGCAGAGTTTTTGTGATAAATTTTCGTCATTAATTTATGCAATATTGTAGTAAGTGCGGCAGCTTTGCCTGTGGAAGTGTTTGCGTTTTCTACTTATTTTTTGCAGTTTATTTTGCGTTTTTATACTAATGTTTCAAGTTAGCCTGAAAAGGCGATTAACGTAGTTTCCGGAATATTTAATTTAAATGCTGTTTGTAGTTACTACATAATTAAATCAAAGATTTTACAGACAGATGCGATAAAATGAATATTGACACTCCAGCGAAAAAAATCTTAATTCTGGCAGCGAATCCGAAGCAGACATCTCGTTTGCGTTTGGATGAGGAAGTGCGCGACATCAAGGAAGGTTTGCGGCTTTCGCAACAACGTGATAAATTTATTTTGCAACAAGAATGGGCGGTACGTCCGAGAGATGTTCGCCGTGCGGTGTTAGATTTTCGCCCAAATATTATCCATTTTTCCGGACATGGTGCGGGAACCACAGGATTATCATTTGAGGATGAAATCGGCAAAGAAAAGTTAGTAACAGGAGAAGCACTCGCGGGACTTTTTGGACAGTTTGCCAAGCAAGTAGAGTGTGTGGTGTTGAATGCTTGCTATAGTGAAGAACAAGCTGTAGCGATCGCTCAACATATTGATTATGTCATTGGCATGAATGCAGCCATTGGAGATAAAGCAGCATTAGAATTTGCCGTTGGCTTTTACGATGCTCTAGTAGCTTACGATCCGCGATATGATACTTACTCGCGAATAGAGTTTGCTTTTAACATTGCTTGCAATGCGATTCAGTTTGCTGGCATTTCGGGTGACTCTATCCCAATTATGAAAAAGAAGCCGCATTTGGGTAAAGTTGAAGAACAACCCGCAAACCTTGTAGAGGAATCGCAGTTATCTAATGACATGTCAGTAAGGCAAAACTTGAGCCAAGAAGATATAGCGTCAATTGAAGCGATAATTTCTAATAAACAATCTACTTCTACTAATGAAAACGAACCAAATTCATTAGACGAATCACCGTTATCTAGTAACACCGCAACCTTTAGCCAAAATCAGAAACAGTCAGTTGCCCAAACTTCTGCACCTACTAATAGACTTTCTAATTCTACTTCAGTTCTGAGAAATAAAAAATCCCTGATTGGCGCAGGTATTGCCGCTGTTGTAGCGCTAACATCCTATTTTGTATTTAATTCACAACCTAGCTTAAAAGGAACATCCACACCCACTACCAGTTCTTCTCCGCAAGCCAGAGATAATAGTAGTTACCAAAAATCTTGTCGGAATATTTCTATTAATGGAGATGAGCTATCAGCTACTTGCCCTCAAAGTAATGGCTCATATAAACAAACATCAATTCGGGTTCTGGGCATTGAAAACAGCAATGGAGAGTTGAAGTATTATCCCAATCCTCGGACTGCTAGTACTTACCAAGGATCTTGTCACAATATTTCTATTAGTGGAGATACGCTATCAGCTACTTGCACTCAAGGCAATGGCTCGCATAAACAAACATCAATTCGGATTCTGGGAATTTCAAATAACGAGGGAAATTTAAGCTATTAAACTTAAATATGAATCAAAGGAGGTAGCAGCACTTTTTTCAGGCTGGCAATTGATGCGATCGCATTCTTTTAGTTTTCCACTTACAGCAGTACTTAGATTTCTGGTAAAATCAAGTTCTAATAACTGTGCAAACGGGAGAAACTAAAGTTGCCTAAAAACATCAACATCAACCTCATCGCTACCATCCGACAAGCGCGGCGACAATTCCGAATCTTCTACCAATTTTTCTTAACCGCTGTCATCATTATTCTTATCAATAGCTGTAATTCTCAAATTCCGCCTAATCAAACTGCTGATTCTCAAACTTCACCAATTCAAACTATCACTCAATCGTCAAAATGCGGCAGTCGTAGCAATGCACCTCAAGACAATCCCATTACTGTAAAATATAAAGATAACGCTTTTTCTTGGACTAAAAATATTAAATGGAATTGCGTTTATAACATTAAATATTTTCCCGCTTCTACCATAGATGCTAGCTTTAATGCGGCACGCGATGCTGCATCTGCTAACGGTGGGGGTGTTGTCTATTTTCCGGGTGGAACTTACAACTTTGCAGATAACATTTACTTAAAAGATGGTGTAGTTATCCGTGGAGATACACCCGCAGTCAATGATGCTAAATCTAGTTCATACAATCCAGCCACAAAGTTAGTTTTTCCTCAATATAAACCGAGTTTTTCTGGTAGCGGTACACCGAATAATACAGCTTTTAAAAAAATCTTCACTACTAACCCAAACCAAGATAGCAATATCGGTGTAGTCAATGTAGATATTAATCGTGCGGCAATTGAATTTTCATCAGCCGAAAATTCTGATAAAATTACTAACCAAAATATCATCATCTTCGGAGTTAGAAGTAATAACGTAGCTACTCCAGAACCTCGTGTTCCCGAATCATTTCAAAATCCTTGGCAGCGATTTTCTCACAGGTTTGCTGCTAATATACAAATTCAAGCTTTTGCTAACGTTTTAATTAGTAACAATCGACTCAATGATGCTGTCACCGATAATTTTGACCAACCAAATTATATAGTAAAACAACTTCGGGGAAATTCAACAGTTACGTATCCGGAAGGTGAAAAAGCTAAGTTTAACTATACAGACCATTATGGAATTTCCCTGAACCGCTTTAGTTCACCCAAAGAATTACCTAATGACCCAAATCGCTTTCCTAACTTCTTTCGTAAAGGTTTAGTAATTCAGGACAATTGGGTTTATCACACTATGCGAGTTGCTATTCATGCAACTGGAGATAATTTGATAATTAGAAATAATCAAATCAAAGATGAAAAAAATAAGCAAGTTTGGATAGATCCCACTGGCACAAAACAACCTCAAAACGCTGCTACTTTTGAAAATCGTGCGATTGATTGGTCTGGCTGGAATGTCACCATTGACGGCAATGATTATGAAGTTTCCCGTCATAAAATTGCGGGAGGCAATTACGAAAGCATTGATGGAGAAGGTATTCTGATTCAAGAATGTTGTGGTGGAACTAGCGTTAATGGCGTGAAAATTAGCAATAATACGGGTAATTCTTATATCGGTATCTACAAAGTACCTGAAGTAAAGAATGTGTTGATTACCGGAAACAAAATATTAACTAATATGACCAATACTCCAGCAATTTATGTTAATGCTGATACGAATGGAAGCAAAAACAGAATGGATAATGTCAAGATACAGAATAACACGTTAAGTAATGGAATTTTAGCTAGAGCTAGTAATGGTGGTATCGATAATTTTATTGAAGGAAATCGCGGTAATAATGGCGGAGATATATCTTATTCTTGTGGAATTAAGGTAGAAAATAATATTGGCTTTGCAATTAAGCAGTGTGGAACATAAGTAGTTTTGATTTCAGATACCCGACTTATTTCAGAAGTCGGGTATCTTCGTTTACAAAAAGACCCCTCTCCAAACCTCTCACGCCACATCGCTCAACGGGGGGGAACCCCCGCACGCGAGTGGCTCCCCCACGGGGGGAGAGGCTTTGAAACCCCCTTTTCCTCTAAAGGGTTGGGGGGCAAAGGGGGGTTAGGTCTGTTTGTCAAATCTAATACTTTCACTTGCATCCTCTGAGGATTTTAACGGCTGAAGCCGTTACTACGTTAAGGAACGTTTATTTATACTCATCTACTTATTATAAATTCGTGGAGTTATGAAGGCGATCGCTTACCCTCCAATCTCCATTTGGGCTAAAATCAAGACCTGAGGATGCAAACAGGAGAAATTAGAGTGTCTACACTCGGCGTAAATATTGACCACATCGCTACTATCCGTCAAGCGCGACAAACGGTGGAACCAGACCCTGTAGCAGCTGCGGTACTGGCAGAATTAGCAGGTGCTGATGGAATTACCGTACATTTGCGCGAAGATAGGCGCCATATTCAAGATAGAGATGTGCGTTTATTGCGGCAAACGGTACGATCGCATCTTAATCTAGAAATGGCAGCGACTGAGGAAATGTTAGCGATCGCTCTCGATATCAAACCCGATTATGTAACTTTAGTACCCGAAAAACGCCAAGAAGTCACTACCGAAGGCGGTCTCGATATCGTCGGTCAAATTGCTAGAATCGGTGAGATTGTTGATAAGTTGCAAAACGCTGCTATCCCAGTTAGTCTGTTTATTGATGCCGAACCCGCACAAATTGAAGCTTCTGTCAAGGTACAAGCTAAATTTATTGAACTGCACACCGGGCAATATGCTGAAGCGAAAAATGAAACAACTCGTCAGCAAGAATTAGCTTTGTTAGCATCGGGGTGTGAACAAGCGATTAAATCCGGATTGCGCGTGAATGCCGGTCATGGACTGACTTACTGGAATGTTTATCCTGTGGCTTGTCTTCCAGGAATGGAAGAGTTGAATATCGGTCATACTATCATCAGTCGGGCAGCTTTAGTCGGTATAGAAAGAGCAGTCCGCGAGATGAAACAAGCCATGCGGGGAAATCTTTAGAAGCGAACATGTTTAGGGGATGTTGCTGCGAAATCTAAAAAATAGAAGTTCGACAGAAGACTTTGAAGCGATCGCTTACGTTTTATTAAATTAATTGTTAAAAATATTCCTTTTGAGGGATGCTCTAATAGTGAAGCTTTTAGTCGTGGTGTGGTTATCAAGCGCTGCACCCTTTTGGCTAAATCGAACTAACGCAAAACTTGAGTCAAATCTTAAACCAAGACTTCTATGAGCGCAACACAATCTAACAGCCTTCCGCTTTGGGTGCAAGATAGAGATACAGTAATTGCACAAAGCACTGATGCAGAGTGGCGTTATCAAACGCCACCAGATTATTCGCGGTCAAAAGAAAATCTCGCTCAAGAAAGTGTGTGCAATCACCTTGAAGGTTCGCTAGAAGCGATCGTGCAAAACTTGGTCAGAACCTTCGAGATGGAAGCATCATTCAAAAGCGACCCGCAACAGTGGTTGTCGGTTGTGAGTGACAAGTTTCGCGTCAGTACCAATGGTGGAGTAGAGTATACAGCCGCTGAATTAGGAGTTGCTGGTACTTACAATTTGTTCATGGCTGATTCACAACATTATAAAGCTTCTGAAGAAGACTTTGAATCATCGGGACAAATTTTTCATACAACATTTCCGGAAGGATTTCCTTGGGAATTGTTAGAAGTCTTTTCTGGACCACCAAACGTTACATTTAAATGGCGGCATTGGGGACATTTTAACGGTTCATACAAAGACTTTGCAGGTACTGGAGAAATGGTGGAAGTTATCGGTATGAGTATTGCCCGCGTCACCGATGATTTGAAGATAGTTTCTATGGAACACTACTTTGACAATACCTTGTTTTTAGACAAGCTGACAGCAGGTGGAAAAACAACTACATCAAAGCTGACAGGAAACGAAAAACAAGCTACAGGAGAACAGAAACCAACATTTTTGGGTATAATCAAACGACTTTGGAACTGGGGAGAAAAACAAGTAATTAGCGAATCGCCAGCTAGTCGTTGTCCTTTTAGTGCTTTGCTCAGGTAAAATTTAAGTTTAAATGAGTCCCCGTCCTTAAGGACGGGGTCTAATTTAGATAGGGGCATGGTGGCTGACACTGTGCCCTTATCATTATTAATGAGTCCCCGTCCTTAAGGACGGGGTCTAATTTAGCAAGCAAGCAAAGAATGAATATGCAAACATACTATTACGCTTTGGCAAGTGAACGCTTTCTCATACAAGAAGAACCAATCGCGGAAGTTCTTAAAGAACGCACTCGTCACTACCACGAACAAGAAAAAGAAATTGATTTTTGGTTAGTTAAGCAACCAGCTTTTCTAGAATCTAAGGAAATGGCACAAATCAAACAGAAGTGTCCCCAACCAGCCGCAGCAATTATTTCGACAAATTCCCAATTTATTACCTGGTTAAAACTGCGATTGGAGTATGTGATTACAGGCGAATTTCAGTCACCTTCTGAGACGATTCCTGAAGCTTTAGCATCTCTTGCCAACGTTTCTTGATATAATATAGCGCTCAGTTGTCTTGGAAAGCTTTGATCGGAGGAAACCTCCGCTCAAACTTTCCGCTGCGATCGCCTGCATAGGGGCAGGTCTGATACTTGCCCCAAAAAAGGAACAAAACATATTTTTAGGGAATCTTTGGAAAAAATTTAGAAAATTTAATTATGTATCAAATTGTGATGCGTATTACGACTTTATCAAGTGCTTTGGTGTTAGCGATCGCCAGTTTGATTGGTGGGAAGATCAGTTCTGTCACCGCTCAAAAAAACATTCCTGTTTGTCAACCACCAGCTGCTGGTGAGTATCTGTTATTGGTAGTCAGCCCCACACAAGATAATCAAACTCAGTTGCGTCGCGCTTTGCCCACTGAACTAAAAACCACCACCTGTAAATATCTCAACGATACAGTAACTCGCATTGGCGGGTTTAACAAGATTGACGATGCCAATCGTTGGGCAAGGTATGTTAACAGTATTGTCGGCTTGTCTGCCATTATCACCACTCGACCGACGACGACAACGACAACGACAACAACAAACGTACAGCAGCCTCGTTCTCAGGCAGTAAGCTATAATCCCCAATCACTAGGAATGGGTTATGCCGTCTTGGTGGATTATTTCAACCGTCCAGAATTGGCAACTCAACTGCAACAAATCGTAGAAGGTGACGTGGGTTTTGTTTCTTATGGACAACGCCCTTACTTGCTAGCAGTTTACACCACTAACCAAAAGGAAGCATACAACACATTGCAAAAGCTGAACGAGCGCGGTTTTTCCACCTATTTAGTAGACAGCCGAAAGGTGTTGCTACTGCGTTCAGTTGTGCGGTTATAGTAGTTATTTGTTAGTTGTTAGTTGTTGGTTGTTGGTTGTTATTTGTTGGTTGGAACGTTGAAGCGTTGGAGCGTTGGAACGTTGTAAAAAACAACCACGCTCCCACCATCCACCATCCACTACCCATTACCCATTACCCATTACCCATTACCCATTACCCATTACCCACTAACTAATAAGCAGACCTAGCTAACCAAGAAATGGTTATGCCCAAAGCGGAACCGACTATCACCTGAACTGGTGTGTGTCCTAGTAATTCTTTGAGACGGTCTTCGTTAAATTCTGGATGTTCCCGAAACAATTCGTCAATCATTTGATTGAGAATACGAGCTTGCTTACCAGCAGCTTGCCGAACACCTGCTGCATCGTACATGACGATGATGGCAAAAACTACAGCGAGTGCAAACTCTGGAGATGCCCAACCCAAAGTTTGCCCCACACCAGCGGCTAAAGCTGTAACTAAAGTGGAATGAGCGCTGGGCATTCCTCCAGTGGTGACTAAAACACTAACATTAACTTTACGATGTTTGACTAGTTCAATTATGAGCTTTAATGCTTGGGCAATTAAACAAGCAATAAGGGCAACTAGCAGCACCCGATTGTTTAAGATGTCGCCTATGTCCTGCATGGTATTTTGAGCTTTGTTAGTAAATATTAGCAGGGGTTGTTATTTAGGGAAATATTTCGCTCAAGCCGAAAAGCGAAGTCGGCATCTTCTAATATAATTGGATGCTATTCAAAGCAAGCTGCCCCGCTACGATATAAGCCGCAGAGAATTCGCGCGACAAGCACTTTTTGTGACTTGAAAATACAAAATATACCGTACCCTGCGCTTTAATTAAAAATTAAAAATTAAGTAATTTTAATTTTTAATTTTTAATTTGCTTGGGGGATAGAACTAGCGATCGCGATTGATGATATATTGAGCGATCGCTATTAGCGGTTTCGCTTTCTCACCAAATGAATCTAATTCCACACAAGCGGCTTCAATTAGCTCTTCAGCCTTACTACGCGATTCCTCCAACCCCCAAAGCTTGGGATAAGTCACTTTGTTGGCTTTTTGGTCTTTCCCAGCAGTTTTGCCCAATTGCTCCTGCGTCGCCGTGATATCTAAAATATCATCGATAATCTGAAATGCCAGCCCAATATTTTGAGCATAACGAGACAGGCGTTGCAAATCTTCAGACGAAACCCCAGTCAAAACTCCGCCACAGGCAACGCAAGCTTCTAAAAGAGCGGCTGTTTTGTGATTATGAATGAAATTCAGCGTTTCTAGTGAAATGTCGGGCTTTCCTTCCGATTCTAAATCGACCACTTGACCGCCAACTAAGCCAGCTGCCCCCAACGCACGCCCCAAACGGGCAATTACTTGCAATACTCGCTCTGTTGGCACATTCTGGGTGCTAATGGCGACATGTTCAAAGGCAAAAGCCAACAAGCCATCTCCAGCCAAAATCGCAATATCTTCGCCATAGACTTTGTGATTTGTCAGCTTGCCGCGCCGATAATCATCATTATCCATCGCCGGCAAATCGTCGTGAATCAACGACATGGTGTGAATCATCTCCAAAGCACAAGCCGTTGGCATTGCCATTTCGATTGTTCCACCAGTCATTTCACAGGTAGCAAGGCAAAGGATGGGGCGCAGACGCTTACCTCCAGCTAACAGCGAGTAGCGCATTGATTCATAAATCTTGTCTGGGTAACGCATGGGAATCGCGTTATCGAGAGCAGTTTCACAGAGCTTTTGCCGCTCTTTTAGATAAGCTAATAGGTCAAACTTAGCTGACTCAGGAGTTTTGTGAAGGTTATGCGCTGCTACCATCCTTAAATTCCTTACATTTTTTAATTTTTGTCATATAAGTCACAATTTTACGGGTATTTGGAGCTAAAAGAGTTAGGAGTTAGAAGTTAAGAATTAAAAATTTATAACTTATAACTCATAACCCTGTACAGACGCGACCGGTCGCGTCTCTACCCATAACTCATAACTCATAACTCATAACTCATAACTTACCTACCGCCCATGCACAGAATAGCTATAAACTGTATTTTGCAACAACATAGCGACAGTCATCGGACCTACACCGCCAGGAACAGGAGTGATAAATCCTGCCACGTTTTTGGTTGAGTCAAAGTTGACATCGCCAACTAAGCGACTATTACCACTAGAATCGGTGACACGATTTATTCCCACATCTACCACAACAGCGCCCGGTTTTATCATTTCTGCGTCGATGAGATTGGGACGACCTACTGCTGTAATGAGGATATCAGCATTATTAGCGATCGCTTTGAGATCGTGCGATCGCGAATGAGCGATGGTAACAGTCGCATCAGCTTCTAAAAGCATCAAAGCCATTGGTTTACCCACCAAAATACTGCGTCCCAGCACCACCGCTTGTTTTCCCTTCAAAGGAATTTCATATTCCTGCAACAGCCGCATAACTCCATATGGAGTGCAACTGCGTAAACCAGGTTCTCCCCGCACGAGTCGTCCCAAATTAAGCGGATGCAGTCCGTCGGCATCTTTGTCGGGATCAATTTGATGTAGTAGAGTGACAGCATCCAAATGATCTGGTAGAGGAAGTTGTACAAGAATGCCATCCACTCGTTCATCAGAGTTGAGTGCAGCAATAACCAATTCTAGTTCGGCTTGGGTGGTTTCGGTCGGAAAATGCTTACCAAAAGAGGCAATCCCCACCGACGCACAAGCGCGTTCTTTGCCGCGTACATAAGCCGCAGAACCTGGGTTATCACCAACCATCAGCACTGCTAAACCTGGTGGGCGTCCTATTTGGGGTTGTAATTTTGTAATCACAGCAGAAAGTTCTGTCTGAATTTTTGCTGCTATTGCTTTACCATCAATAAGTTTGGCAGTTTTTGTTTCCATAACGCTTCGGGGGAGTGGGGGAGTGGGGAGTGGGGAGTGGGGAATGGGGAATGGGGAATGGGGAATGGGGAAAGGGGAAGGGGGAAAGGGGAAGGGGGAAAGGGTTTGGGAAAATATAATACATGTATTTAAATAACTCTTCTTACAAACGTCAACCAGACCCACACCGACCCCGCTGAGGAAAGCGCTTTATTTCCATGCCTTTTCCCTTTACCCTTTACCCTTTCCCCCTCTTAAAAAAGCCCATTGCCCAATTCCCCATTCCCAATGACCAATGAATACTATTGATGAGAACTAACTTTATGAAACTGGCGACAAGGCAAGAAAGTAATGCAAAAATTCCCTCAACACATGCCTGTGATGCAACAAACAAAAAAAATTAATTTTTACTACTGGGGGTTGACATTTTTATGTTTATTTGCTTTACATAGTTGTGGTTATTCTGGGCAGTCTGGGCTGAACGGCGTTAACTTCAGTATCGGTGTCAATGTTACCCCGATTCGGGAACTGAAACCACGGCAAGAGAAAGCTACAGTTTACATTCAAGGTAAGGTAAACTCATCAGTTCCTCTTGTGAAGCAGCAGGTTTATCAAATCAATGACTCAACTGGCAAAATTTGGGTTTTAACCAAGCAAACTGGTTGGAAAGAGGGACAGCAAGTGGTAGTTAAGGGTAAAGTGAACTACCAAAGTATCCCTTTAGCGGGCAAAGAGTTTGGGGAAATTTATTTAGAGGAAGAGTAATTATAGTTACTTTAAATAGCTACTTAAAATTTTATGACTAATCAACAGGTGCATGTAGCGATCGCTATTCTCTACCAAAAAGACAAGTTTCTCATGCAATTGCGTGACAACATCCCCAATATTCCCTATCCTGGTCAATGGGCGCTGTTTGGCGGACACATCGAAGTCGGCGAAACTCCAGATATAGCACTAAAGCGAGAAATTTTAGAAGAAATCGGCTATAATTTACCACCAAGATTTGCTCACTTTGGCTGTTATGCCGATGAAAGAGCGATGCGTCATGTCTTTTATGCACCTCTAGAAGTAGAATTCAATCAACTGGTTCTGAATGAAGGCTGGGATATGGCATTATTGACACCATCCGATATTCTACAGGGAAGTTGTTATAGTGCGATCGCCCTCGAAGTGCGACCTTTAGGAATAATACCTCAGCGAATTATGCTGGATTTTATGAAAATGGGTAATGGGTAGTGGGTAATGGGTAATGGGTAATGGGTAATGGGTAGTGGGTAGTGGGTAGTGGTTAGCGTCAACCATCAACCATCAACCATCAACCATCAACTATCAACCATCAACTATCAACCATCAACCATCAACCATCAACTAACCACTAACAACCATCAACTAACCACTAACAACTATCAACTAACCACTAACAACGCTCCCACCAACAACTAACCACTAACTATTATCAATTTCCCAATGATGCAAACAGCAAACAAACTGCCACGATGGTTAAGTTTAGGATTGGCATTTCCCCTTGCCATTCTTAACGGTTGGCTCTTGATCCAGGTTGTAAAATATTTTCAACCTTTGGTGAGTGTTTTTGTTGCTGCAATTTTGCTAGCTTTTGTTTTAGATTATCCGATTCAGTTTTTACAGCGGCAAAAAGTAAAACGCAACCTGGCTATAGTAGTAGTTTTGCTGTTGAGTGTGGTGATTTTAGTGGCTTTGGGTATAACCTTAGTTCCGCGAATTCTCGGACAACTCAACGAACTAGCCAACATTTTGCCAAGTTGGATTGATTCTGGAACCGATCAACTGCAAGCTTTTCAAGATTGGGCTTTAAATCAACAGCACCTACCGATTAATTTAAGTGGTTTAGTTAACCAAGTACTCGACCGATTATCTAGCCAACTTCAAACTTTTACAGGTCAAATTCTCGGCTTTGCTGTAGATACTATCAATATTGTTGTCAATGGTCTACTTGCCGTGGTGCTGACTATCTATCTGGTATACAATGGCGATCGCCTTTGGGATGGACTTTATCAATGGATACCATCTCGCATTGGCACACCAGTACGGCAATTACTGCGCGAAGATTTTCATAATTATTTTATCGGTCAAGCTACCTTGGGCGCCGTGCTGGGAGTAGCACTTACTCTGACGTTTTTAGCTTTACAAGTTCCCTTGGCTTTACTTTTTGGGATTGTAATTGGCTTTTTCTCTTTGTTTCCCTTTGGTACGGGAATCGGTATCAGTATAGTCAGTCTTTTGGTAGCGTTGCAAAATTTTTGGTTAGGGGTAGAAGTTTTAGGTGTTGCTGTAGCGATCGATCAAGTAAATTCTAACTTTATCGCGCCTCGCATTTTAGGTAATTTAACTGGTTTAAATCCGGTGTGGGTAGTAATTTCTTTATTGTTAGGTGCTAAATTAGGCGGATTGTTGGGTTTATTAATCGCCATACCCTTAGCCAGTTTTATTAAAGATGTCGCTGATAGCTGGCTTGCTGGGGGATTCCATAAAGTAGATGATATTGAATCAGAACCTGCAACAATTGTCAATGAGACAGCGGGAACTTATTCGTAGTAAGCACTTCAGTGCTTAAATTTGAAAGCGCTGAAGCGCTTACTACGGTTTGTGAAACTACACATAAGCTGATAGCGTCAAACAAAGAAAATATTTGTGTGGATCTTCGAGCTTGAAAACGCGCTCTAATTACTGGCAACTTTTACCGTATATTCGACCCCAATGGCACAATATTGTCAAGGGTTTTATTGGCATTTTAGGATATGTATTAGCAACTTTAGCTCTGATTACGCTAGCGCGTCAATTTGCAAGTGTCTTTGGTGGGAGAAATTTATCTGCGATCGCTCTCGAAATTTCTTTACTCGCAACGGTGTTTCTTGTCAGAGGTTTTTTTCAATCTGTGCAAGATATCTACATGGCAAAAGCCGCTCTGCGAGTCGCTTTTAATCTTCGCAAGTATATCTACACCCACTTACAAAAGTTAAATCTCAGCTATTTTGAAACTGCAAAAACAGGTGATTTATCTTATCGATTGACCGAAGATGTTGACCGAGTTGGGGAAGTTGTCCATAAACTCTTTCACGACTTTATCCCCTGCGTTTTGCAGTTGGTGGCAATTCCGATATACATGATTTGGTTAAATTGGCAATTAACCTTAGCTATTATTATCGTTGCGCCGTTGATGGGCGTTTTAATCGGTTGGTTTGGCGAACGTTTGCGTATATTTTCGCTGAAAAGTCAAAGTCATGTATCTGATTTATCGGCAATTTTAACGGAGGTTTTCAGCGGAATTAGAATTATTCAAGCATTTGCAGCGGAGAAGTACGAAATCGCTCGCTTTAGTCGTGAAGCCGATCGCACGATGAAAGCGAAGTATTCAGCGGAACGTCTCAAAGCAATTCAGATTCCCATCATCGGATTTTTAGAAGCTGTTAGTATTTTAATTTTACTTTTTGTGGGTGGTTGGCAAATTGCTACTGGTAATTTGACGGTTGATAAATTCGTCGCTTTTTTAACAGCAGGAGCTTTATTAATCGATCCGATTGGTCATGTTACCAGCAATTACAACGAATTTAAACAGGGTGAAGCTTCTGTAGACCGCGTTTTTGAGTTGTTGGCAATTAAACCAACGGTGGAGGAAAAAGCAAATGCTCTAACTCTACCTGATGTCAGCGGTAAGGTGGAATATCGTCATGTTTCCTTTGCTTACAAAAAAGGCGAATTTGTAATTAAGGATATCAGTTTATTGGCGATGCCAGGAGAAGCGATCGCTCTTGTTGGTGCTTCTGGTGCTGGTAAAACTACTTTCGTAAATCTTCTACCCCGCTTTTACGATCCCGAAGCTGGTCAAATCTTAATTGATGGTGTTGATATTAAAGATGTGACGCTAGATAGTCTGCGACGACAAATTGGCATTGTTCCTCAAGAAACTATCATGTTTTCGGGGACAATTGCTCAAAATATCGCTTTCGGACAAGATGCTTTTGAGATGAAAGCTGTAGAAGAAGCAGCGAAAATTGCTAACGCTCATCAATTTATTACGCAACTACCTGATGGTTATGATACTTGGGTAGGTGAGAGAGGAGTGAATTTATCCGGTGGACAAAGACAAAGAATAGCGATCGCTCGTGCTGTTCTGCGAAATCCGAGAATTTTGATTTTAGATGAAGCGACATCTGCTTTAGATTCAGAATCAGAAGCTTTGGTACAAGAAGCACTGGAAAGATTAATGGCTTCGCGGACGGTATTTATTATTGCTCATCGGTTGAGTACGGTGAGAAGATGCGATCGCATTTTAGTTTTTGAACGCGGGCAAATTGTCGAATCTGGTACTCATGAAGAATTATTAACGCTTGAGCGTCGCTATGCGCGATTTTATGCCCAGCAGTTTAGTTAAACAGGTGAATATAATGTTGCAAAACACTCCGACTATCCTGTTTTTATCTGGTGCATCCGGTGTTGGGAAAACTACAATAGTTGCTAGTCTTCGGGAACATAATACTAATCCGTCTCGTGTTTTCCTGCACGCTGATTCTGATGGTGTTCCCTCTCTCACCGAGATGATTTCGCAAGCCGGTTCTTTGGAAAGATTCCAGGAAATTGCTACACACAAGTGGATTGAAAAGATTACCCGCGAATATCAAAGTACAGACACGGTAATCATAGAAGGGCAAGCTCGCTTTAATTTTATTGAGGACGCTTGCCGTAAATTCGGTGTCACAAAATACGCCATTATTTTAATTGACTGCGATTGGGAAATAATGCGCGATCGCCTGCTCAACAATCGGCAACAACCAGAATTAGTTACTCATGATATGCATAACTGGGTTAAGTTTCTACGCAAGCAAGCGCGGGAAAAAAACATTCCGATAATAAATACTTCTTGTTTGACCCTAGACGAGGTAGTGGACATTATTCAAACTAAGGTTTTACCAATTTCTGCCAGCGCAGGTTAAAAATCCTAACAGCAAGCTGGTCTTGGAGAGCAACGCGGCAAATTTAAGGAGTGATGGTGCAAATTACACCTTAACTTGGGAAGTCTTAGCTTAAGCTTTGGTGCGTTCGCCCTTGGCGTTGGCGGAGCCATCGCTTGTCAAAATTGCTTCTTGAACGGATACGCGATCGCGCAAGGCAGATAAATGCTACTTACCTACGCACGAACTTTACGCCGTAGTAAACTTATCATGCCCATACAAGATATCAAAGCTACAACAGTTGATGGTTCAGGAACAGTTGTTTTTTGTGTCTCTAAAAAATTAGCCATATCTTCACCAATGATTTGATGTACGCGACGAGTGGGATGAATCTCGTCGTAGTAATAATAATTATCAGGTGTTGAACAACCAGGCTCCAACCCAGCAGTAGTGTATAAAAGTTCGCAGGCATCATTTATATTGGTAAAACCATATGCCGCTGGGGTAGAGCGAATTTTTTTGGTAATTGCAACGTGGTCATACAGTGCAACTTCAACACCTAATTGCTTATTCAGAGTATCGAGTTGACCGGGAAGACTTTCATTGATAACATCTCTAAACTTAGCTGCCTCTTGTGAGTATTGCTCAAAAAGCGGTAATGCAGCTAAATCTGTAGAATTTACGACAAAAAACTGTTTTGCCCCTAGCGCTGCAAGTTGTGATACTCCAGAAGCAATATTGTTAACAGCAGCATCAGCTAGTGCATCGACCGAACCAGTCTGATTATTAAAAAACCTTTCTAATAAGTCATTTGTAGATATAAAAATGAAGTATAACCCTTTAGAATCTGCCACGCGATTAACTTCTGTTTTATATTCTTCGATTTGACCAAATAAACCCGTATTTTGATATTGATCAAGCCAGGTACTTAAATTGCCATTACCGCTTTTTGCACCACCTACAGCATAATCTGTTAACTGTAAATTTTCTTGTTTTGCCAGTACCTCAACTGATGTTAATCCGGGATTATTTGTCCATCGACCACCAGAGTCATACACATCCACTCGTGGGAATATAAATGATCCAGGTACCCCAGCTTTGACTGCTGCTGTTGAAATCACAAGTGCTGCCCCATTATCTGAATAGCTATCACCAAAGGCATAAATACGAGAAATGGAGTTGAAAGAAGCGGCAATAGCGTTATGAACACCCACACACAAGAAAGCCGCACTACTTACTGCGGCAATAGCGAAAGTCTTCAAAAAAGTATTTTTTCGCATACGAACAAACTCGTTTACAAATATTCAATATGAATTATAAATTATGTTCGCATGAATTTTTAAGTGGTAGCCCTTCGTCTTGAGGACATGGTTCTCCCGATCCGTCTGACAACGGGCACGCTCAAAGTGAACCATCTCAACAACTATGCAGTTTTAGCATTCTCATCTAATGCTTGTTCTGCAACATTTTTCAAGCGACTCGACCTGATTTTGCGGACGCGATCGCTATTGCGAACACCACCCGCCATCTCATATTCGCGGCTGTCTTTGCCGTACTTGATAGCAACCACCATCAGCATCTTCTCAGAAAGCTGACTCAAGTTTTTTTCCATGTCTTCAATCTCAGTTTTAGAAGAGTCAACCACAGACAGAGCGGTGTTATAAACATCAAGTTTGTTACGTAACTGCTCAATTGACTCAATCAGTTTTTCCAGACTATAATTTTCATCAAATTTGATGTTTGGAACAATCGATTTCAGTCCAGCGGATCTTAACTGAGCTTTTTCTAAAATGCGCGATGTGCGTTTTTGACGAGACATAAATTTATTTCTTTAAGATACTTCTAGAGCTAGCTTGCCTCAATTAAACTGCATTCCGGTTCAGCAAAACTCGCAATTGTTTCTAATAAAATTTTCAGTTTATCTCGGTAATTTTTCGGTATTTAATCAGTAATGCAACATGAGTTCGACGGCTTATATAATGTTCGCCTAGTTAGTCGAATCAAAAAACCTCTCCCTGGTTTTACTACGCAAAATCTGTCCCTCTCCGAGTCGGAGAGGGACAGACTTGAACTTTAGTTCAAGGCAGGGAGAGGTTTGTGTTAATGCAAGAAGGCACGAGTTAGACCGCTCCCGTCACGAGGTAGACCGCTCCCGTCACGAAGGAGACCGCTCCCGTCACGAGGTAGACCGCTCCCGTCACGAGTTAGACCGCTCCCGTCACGAGGTAGACCGCTCCCGTCACGAGGTAGACCGCTCCCGTCACGAGGTAGACCGCTCCCGTCACGAGGTAGACCGCTCCCGTCACGAGTTAGACCGCTCCCGTCACGAGTTAGACCGCTTCCGTCACGAGTTAGACCGCTCCCGTTTGTTGGTTTGGTTTAGACGCAAAGCGATTTGTTGCTAGATATCGCTGCGTAGGCAAAACTCAACTTAGGCGATCGCAGTTTATAAGAGATAGTTAGATATAATTTGTGACGAAAAACATGCCATCAGCGCAAACACGCACCATGTTATCTTAGTTAACGGTGTCTTGCGGCTTAATCATCAACGCTGCCACGATCGCACTGACGATCGCCAGTCCAGACGCAATCAGCATAACTAAACGAAAACTACTTACAAATGATTGAGCGATCGCGCTTTTCAATACCGAAGCAACCGCTTCACTTAATCCAGCTGGAATTTCTGCTCCAGCTAGTTTAACTCGTTGCGGGTCTAGCATTTGTTGGACTTCAAACGGTATTTGTAGCTGTGTCAAACGAGTATCAAGAGCAGAATTAAAGGCATAGGAAATGATTAAACTAAAAACAGCGATCGCTAGTAAACTGGCAGTTCGAGCAACTGCATTATTAATCCCCGAAGCAGTTCCAGCTTGCTCGACTTTCACCGCTCCCATTACTGTAGTAGTTAGTGGTGCAACGCTGATTGACATGCCAAATCCTAAGACAGCGATCGCCGGAAAAAATGTTGTCCAATAACTACCCCCAATGCTGGGTAAAGCAAACAGAGCAAATCCTACAGCAGCAATACTCGGACCGATAATCAATGGTCGTTTTGCTCCGTAACGGCTGACTAATCCACCAGACCAACGTGACAGCAGAAACATTAACAAAATCAGTGGTAAAAAAGCACCACCTGCGGCAGTTGCTGAGTAACCTTGTACCTGAATTAAATTAAACGGAAAAAAGAATAACACTCCACCCAATGCAGCATACAACAGCAGCGTGAGTAAGTTTGCACCACTGAAAGTCCCAGAACCAAATAAACTCAACGGCATCATCGGCATACGCTGATTTTTTTCCACCAGCACAAACACAATCAGCGTTGCAATACCCATACCCAATCCAATAATCGCAACTGGATCGCTCAAGCTTCTATGTCCGGCTTCCAGCAATCCATAGACAAGACTACCTAAGCCGACTGTCACCAAAAATGCACCCCACCAATCCAGCTTGCCCGTTGCCGCTTCATTACGGCTTTCTGGTACGCGCCAAAATACAATTCCTAAGACCACCAATGCTATAGGCACATTCAGAAAAAAGATCCAACGCCAAGATGCTTGTTCGACTAACCAACCACCCAACACAGGACCCAGTGCAGATGTAATCGCAGTAAAACCCGACCAAGTACCGATCGCTTGTCCTCGTTGTTCTTGACTAAATGCAGCACTTATGATAGCCAAACTTCCAGGCACTAACAGCGCACCTCCAATTCCCTGTATGGCTCGTGCTAAAATTAACTGATTGATATTGGGCGACAATCCACACCAAATCGAAGCTAAAGCGAAAAGTGCGATTCCGGCTGCAAAAATGCGTCGCCGTCCGAAGCGATCGCCCAACGCTCCACCAACTAAAATTAATGCCGCCAGAAACAGCGCGTAAGACTCTACCACCCACTGCACCTGAGTTGCGGTTGCATTTAATCGAGCTTGCATCACAGGTAGTGCGACGTTAACCACACTGCCATCAATCATTGCCATGCTGGAGCCTAGAATCGTCGCAGCCAAAACCCACGGTCTCACATCTCTAGCACATGGCTCATGGCTGGATGTAGTGCGTATAACAGCTTCATCGCAGGGTGGTTTGACGATATTAGCCATCTGCTTTAATCCCTAGTTTCCATTTTGATAATCTCATCTTCGCGGGTTGCGGTAAACTTAGTTTTCAGGATTTCAATGCTGACTTTGATAACGAGCATTGCCAGCAAAAGCCCCTGTAATGTTAATGCTGGTAGCAATCCACCGAATATGGCTAATGTAAGAGCGATCGCTACTGAAGCAACCATCAGCCAAGAGAAGTTGCGACGACAGGCAGTCACCGAAATAATGGAAATCGACAGCATATAAAGAGCAACTCCTCCGCACAGTGCCCAACGTGCCCCAAATGAAAGCACATGATGGCTGGCTTCATGGATTGTATGCTCGGTGCCAACTGCGACTAAAGCAAGTCCCATAACGATTGGCAGGTGTCCGTAATTATAGACGTGAACCGAACGAATACCGCGAATAATCACTGCTGTTTCCAGAAAATTGAAATAAAGCCACCACAAGCAAGCGGCGATCGCAAAGCCGAATACAGCTGCGATTGTGGGCAGTAAATCCCAGTTGCCTCCAGCAGTGGTAGAAGCGACAGAGACGATTTCTTCGCCAAGCACAATCAGCGTTAACAAGCCAAAACGTTCTGGCAAATGCGAAGGATGTACTGGAGTTCCCGTTAACAGTCGCGATCCGAGAATCGGGGTAAGTAGCTCAATTGTCATGGCGATCGCCCAAAGAATGTAGCGAGTTGGTTCACCAAAGGCAATCGAGGCTAACCAAAGGATGGTACTGGGAATGTAGGAGCGAAGATATAGGTTAAGATTGGCTCGTGCAACGGAAACATACTGCACTACTCGTATATATAGCATCAGAACAATCGATCGCGTCGCTACATAAGCCAAAGTAAAACCGATTGCACCATTATTAAATGCGTTGTGGACATTCGCTGCTAGAAAGATGATTGCCAGCATTCCACTTAAAATTAATAGCCGATGCACCACATCATCAGTGTCATAGCGATCGGCGTAGAATGTAAAGAGCGTCCATGCCCACCAACACGGAACAAACAGTGCCGCAAACTGCAAGAAACCAATCAAGGAAAGATGCGTTTCTAAAGTGTGACTTAGTTCGGCGATCGCAACCACAAATACTAAATCGAAAAATAATTCAATCCAACTAGCATGGCGCAATCCTTCCTCATCACTGTCTACCCGTAAACGAGGTTGTCTCCAGCGATCGTTGGTTAGGTGAGGAATTCTTGTCTCTTGACGCATCGTGGTTGTTTCCTAAACAAACTTATTCTCAAAATAACACCGCCAACCCTCACCGATTTGAGCGTCGTTATCCGCGATTTTATGCTGACTCAGTTTAATAAGAGGGACTAGGGCAGTCAATCAATGTAATATTATAAATACATTTGTACTAAAGCGATTAACTAAGCAATATATGGCTATTCCTAAGAAAGGTTCAAGATTAATAGTGGTTGATGGCGATCGCTATCGGTGGCGTGTCCGCAGAAAAATCACTTATTCTCAATGTAATGGATGGACAAAGCTAACCGTAGCAATCGAACACTTTGATAAATCAGGCGCGACTTTGATCGTTAAGATGCCTCAAGGACATCCAAAAAATTGGACGTGGGAACCGGTCGTTCCCGTTCTTCCGTGTGATGTCGAATATAGTATACGTCAAGCGATCGCCAAAGGTTGGAAGCCGTCCGAACCGGGTAGTTCATTTGAACTGCAATATTAAACTGGGGACTGGGGACTGGGGATTAGATAAAGAATTATTATACATTTCCCACTCTCAACTCCTAACTCCTAACTCCGCTCCTCCCAACTCCCCATTCCCCATTCCCCAATCTCAAAGACTTTCCAAATAGTTGAGCAGGTCTGCCATTTCTTTGACGCTAGGCTTGAATTTTGGCATTGGTGGGGTGTCACCGCTGGTTACTTGGTGAATTAACCCATAACGTGACTTTCGCTTGGAGACGGCTTGCAAACTCGGACCCACTCGCCCATCGGCTTCTAACCCATGACAACCCGCACAGTTTATTTGAAAGATAGCGTGTCCTTGAATTGGGTCTCCTGTCAGCGATAGAACACTCTTAACATATGGATCGGAGGCTCTAAGGGTGCGAACAGCAAAAATGCCCAAAAGGATTGATAGCAGAATCGCCACTGCCAACAAAGCGATCCGCTGAATCAGAATTTCAGGTTTAGTAATCTGGTTATCCAAAGGGTTTGCTGTAAAACTATAAGAAAGTTTTCATTTCATACACATAGCTTAAAAGTTCTTGATTGTGTCTGCAAGCACAAATTTAAGTTTCGTTATTTTTATTCAGCGCTGAAAAATGCAATTCAATTGGGGATTCATGCCCGATTTGGTAGAATCGAAAGCAGAAAACGTTAATTATAGGAGATTTACAGTGGTTGAACCCCTGCTATCAGGCATTGTTATTGGTTTGATTCTTGTCACCCTGGCTGGCTTGTTTTATAAGGCTTACGAGCAATTCAAACGCGGCGAAAAGCTCGGTCTGTAAATTGGGCATGGGGCATGGGGCATTGGGCATTGGTAATTGGTAATGGGGAATTGGTAATGGGGAATTGGTAATTTTAACTCCCCCAGCTCCCCCAGCTCCCCCAGCTCCCCCAGCCTCCCCTGCCTCCCCTGCCTCCCCTGCCTCCCCTTGTCTCCCTTGTCCCCCCATCCCCCCCTCTCCCCCTCTCCCCCACTCCTCATTCCCGAATCCTGTAGAATGTCAAAGCGGTGTTGCCGTAAACTTTCTCGCGGCATATTTCCCAAGTGGGAATTACTGGGGCTATCCAATTTTGGGGACTGTGTTCTACTGCTATTTCACCGCTAGAATCTAAAAGCTGACCTACCGCGATCGCTTCTAACACTGGCTGATATAATCCACTTGCATAAGGCGGATCGAAGTAAATTTTATCAAATTGCTTTCCTTCTAAGTTTTTTAAGCGCTGCAATACGTCTCCCCGCAGCACTTGAAATTCCTGATTTTCGTTTTGTACTTGCTGCCAGTTTTGTTGGATAATGGCACAGGCTCGACTCGACTGTTCAATGCCGACAACAACGCTTGCTTGTCTAGATAAAGCTTCTGCCCCCATTGAACCGCTACCAGCGCACAAATCCAGCCAGCGACAACCAGCTATTTCTCCCTGCCAAATATTAAAAACTGCTTCGCGTACCCGCGCACTCGTGGGACGGGTATCAAGTCCAGGTAAAGTTTTTATCTGGCGATTTCCGTAAATTCTCAGACTCATTTTTAATTGGTCATGCGTCATTAGTCCAATGGATGTCAGGACTAATGACTAGGACTAAACATAAAACTCACATTTATATTATGCAGGAATTTTTTCGCGGACTTGAGAAACAAAATTAGAGAGGATTTGCAGTCCTATATTAGAGGATTTTTCAGGATGAAATTGGACTGCCATGAGGTTATCGGTTGCGATCGCTGCTGTGACTGTTTGATTACCGTGGGTGACAGTGGCAGCGCGGACTTGGGGGTCAATTGGGTCAACATAGTAAGAATGGACAAAATATACCCAAGGCTGATAGGGCAAATGTTCCCACAAAATACTTTTTGGCTGAGTCAATTGCAGTTGATTCCAACCCATGTGGGGAATAGTAATTCCTGGTTCGTGAATAAACCGTCGCACTTTTCCTTTGATAATTCCCAGTCCTGGTAGTTTGCCTTCTTCACTTGATTCAAAGAGAATTTGCAATCCTAAGCATATACCTAAGAAAGGTTTGCCGCTGGCGATCGCTTCTTTTATTGGTTGTTCTAAACCACGCGCTCTTATATGTTGCACTGCCGGATCGAATGCTCCCACTCCTGGCAAAATAACAGCATCTGCTTGTTGTAAATCTTTTGAAGAGTGAGTTATCTTCGGAGTTGCCCCTGCTTTTTCCAAACCTTTGCAGACGGAATGCAAATTTCCCATCTCATAATCTATGACTGCAATTACCGGCATTTACCTTCTCCTTGTAAATTTATTAGGGAGACTTTTTATATTCTAAATAATATTTGTTATGAAGAAAAGAATCCTATTAACTTCTTTTGACATTTGGTTGCCTCATCAGCAGTCAAATTCCTCTGATGATTTATTGATCGAAGTCGGCAAACTTAACTCCCTTGTTTATGATTTGACTTTTTTACGACAGTTACCGGTCGATGGACAGCTTGCCAGTTCTCAGGTTCAGGCAAAAATCGAAGTTGTTCAACCAAATTACATCATCCTTTGTGGCATGGCAGAAAGCCGTAAACAATTGAGTGTTGAAAAAATTGCCAGTAAAGCCGAAAATATTTTGCAGACAACGGTAGATTTAGAACAACTGGTGGCAAAAGCAACCGCAATTGAGATTAGCGATGACTGCGGCAAATTCGTCTGCGAGCATCTTTATTATTCAGTCTTGGACTATTTGAGACAGCACCAACTCACAATTGGTTGTATCTTTGTCCACGTTCCCGTTTTGACTCAAGAAAATTTTGGGGGAATTTTTGCCGATTTCTTATTGATTGTTGACAAATTGGCACTTCTATAAAGTCGTTTGCGTCTCGATAGTGAACAAATATGTAGATTTATGTTGCCTTTTTTACTAATTTTTCCCATCGCTCAAACAACTCCTCCACCACAACCAGAGGAAGTGGTGCAACAACAAGAAGTGCGTCCTTTACCCGGACAGTTAGATAATGTGCCTGTGTTTAACAGTAATAGTCCAGAATTAGTTTTGAAGGAGGGGATTTTACTTTCTACTTTTCCTTCATATGGGAAAAAAATACCGCAGGCACACTTGAATTTTCCTTTTCGGGGAAGATTTGATATTTTTGCTCACCACATTGCCAGAGCGGAACCTCCAGATAATTTGCGGACGTTGTATTTAGGGATAATTTTGCACAACCCAACGAAGCAATCGGTGAAGGTAAATGTTTTGCGGGGAGCGAGTTATTTAAGTCAACCAGATGCACCGTTTATACAATTGCCATCTATTATTGATAATTCTTTAGGTACAGTTTTCGCAGGTCCTGGCGATCGCGCAATGACTGATATTCTAAGAAAACTGCGACAACCAATTTTACCAGCACAAATTGTCATTCCACCTGGGCAAAGTCAGATGTTGTTAAATCAGCCAATTCCCGTCAAGGAATTGACACCGCCGTTAAATGGTCGGTCAACATTGATACATCTGCAAAGTAACGGCACGGTTTATGCAGCAAGTATGGCGATGTTTGCACCGATAAATTCTGATGGTAGCGAGCGATCGCCTTCTCTGCAAGAATGGCAAAATCTCCTAAATAACGGTGATTTAGCCGGACCCCGTGATAAAATACCCACTGAGCCAAATAGTCCTAAACCAATAATATATGGTCGTGTCGCCGGCGTTGCCCAAGGTTCTGAGTGGAAAGCTTTATTAGTAGATCGTCCCCAAGCTAAATATCTAACTATTCCCCAACCCGGTCAAGCCTTTTCTTACGCTCTGAGTACAATTCCGGGTGGTAGCTTGGGAACTAATCAAATTCAAAGTGCGCCGATGTTGGTACGCTATCCTGATACCGCATATCGCGCTCACGGCAACTATGGAATTCAATACAGTCTCAAATTGCCACTATATAATAATACTCAAAGTCGGCGCATTGTAACTATATCAATGCAAACACCACTAAAGCAAGATAAATTAGTAAATCGAAGCTTGCGCTTTTTGAGTATACCCGGACCGCAAGTATTATTTCGCGGTTCAGTGCAACTACGTTACAAAGATGAGCAAGGAAAGCCACAAACCAAACTTATACATTTAGTGCAAAAGAGAGGTCAACAGGGTGAAGCGTTAGCAGTGCTAAACTTAAAAGCAGGCGATCGCTCCGACGTTGAAGTAGACTTACTCTATCCACCAGACGCCACCCCACCGCAAGTATTAACAGTCACAACTCAGTAATTAACGTATTTTTCGTAGTAAGCACTTCAGTGCTTGAAAAGAAAAGCGCTGAAGCGCTTACTACAGAAGTACTCTCAATCTTATTGGTTCAACAACTCCGTAAAGGTAAAAATTGTCTGGCTGCCCTTGTGTCCCCTTAGCAGTAATACTAATTTTCAATGTCAACAACTAAAACAATCATGGGTAAGCGGGGTTTGACACTAGGTAAATTTGCACCTCTCCACAAAGGTCATCAACTTGTGATTGAAACTGCCTTAGCAGAGATGGATGAAGTAGTTGTGATAATTTACGATTGCCCAGAGGTTACTGAGGTTCCTCTAACAATTCGGGCTAACTGGCTGCGAAAAATTTATCCAACGATTCAGATAATTGAGGCTTGGGACGGTCCAACCGTTGTTGGGGATACACCTGAGATCAAAAAAAAGCATGAAGATTATATTCTAGGGCGATTGAAATCGCAGAAAATCACTCATTTCTACAGTAGTGAATTTTATGGAAAACATATGAGCGAGGCTTTGGGAGCAATCAATCGGCTTGTGGATTGCGATCGCCAAAAAGTCCCGATCTCAGGAACGGAAGTCAGAAAAGATCCCTTTAAATTTCGGAAATATTTACATCCCCTAGTGTATTGTGACCTCATTACCAATATAGTTTTCTTAGGTGCCCCTTCAACGGGCAAAACTACGATCACTTCCCAATTAGCGCACGAGTACAACACCGTTTGGATGCCAGAATATGGACGTGAGTATTGGGAAACCCATCAGGTTGAGCGAAGACTCTCGCTTGAACAACTTGTGGAGATTGCATTTGGGCATCTAGAACGCGAAGAAGCGATGAAGCAACAAGCAAATCAGTACTTGTTCACAGATACGAATGCGATTACGACCTATCACTTCTCGCTGTACTACCATAATAGCGTCGCTCCAACCCTGGTAGATTTGGCAAATCAGGCAGCTTTGGGCTACGATTTAGTATTTGTTTGTGAGACAGATATCCCTTATCATGACACCTGGGATCGCTCTGGGGAGACAAATCGAAATATATTTCAGAAAATTCTCCTTAGCGATCTAATTCTCCGAAAAGTTCCATTTTTTCAATTGCGAGGCAGTTTAGATACTAGAATTCAAGTTGTAAAGAGAGTTTTATCACACTACCGGAAATACAGCAATCTTCTGGAATTGTTATCACCGAATGTTTGAATTTTGGAGTGTAAACAACATCGCCTTTAGGCTCATAGGATATCCCATGAGCTACATTGAACTGTTGGGAACAATTTTCTACCTATGGTCAGTTTGGCTAATTTCCAAAAGAGAAATACTTACTTGGGCTGTTGGTATCGTTAGTGTGTTACTTTATATGGCACTTTTTTACCAAATTCGCTTGTATTCTGATGCCTTAGAGCAAGTATACTATCTTTTCGTTAGTGTGTATGGCTGGTGGCGATGGAGTACACCCCAACCCGATACGGGCAAGGTATTGGATGTGCGATATTGTCCACATCGCAAATTCCTACTGACTGCGGTAGTTACTATCGTGGTGGCGATCGCTTTGGGTACAGTTATGAGTCGGGTTCATCTGTTACTCCCTACCATCTTTCAACAGCCTGCATCTTATCCATATCTGGATGCAATCACAACAGTTATGAGTTTTACCGCAATGGGACTCATGGCACAAAAGTGCATTGAAAGCTGGTATTACTGGATTATAGTTGACATTATCGGAATTGGGCTGTACTACGCTAAAGAAGTTAAATTTATTTCATTGCTTTATGTGATTCTGCTTTTCATGGCAATTAATGGATTGATTTCTTGGCGCAAGGCAGCTAAAATGCGAAAAGCCTAAGCCTTTTATTTGTTGGGTTTTCACCCTTCGGGTTCGCCAGTTCCCCATCTGGCTGTAAGCCAAGATGGGGACTGGACTCACTATCGTTCAACCCAACCAAGAACTACTATCCGTTAGGTAGATGTTTAATTTTCGACTTTGTGAAAGCGGGATTGAAGATAGTAGCCAAACCGAGTATAGCGATCGCACCTATACCAAAAACAGCAGAGGGTTCGGGAATAGATTTCCCAACACTATAGCAATTTGCGGGCAAGGAACCTCCATCAGGTACATTGCCATCAAAAATAAATGAGATACCTGTAGTTCTTGTATTTTCTATAAACGCTTGTGTGGCACCACCTGGGTAGCAAGCTTTAGGAGGTTGAGGTCCAGCAACACCGATATAGACATCCAAGCCTGCGGGTAGAGTTACTCTTTCTCTCAATTGCGCTAAATTTGGAGGAGGTCCGAAGTATTGAGCTAGAGCCAACTCTTGAATGGCATCTAATGTAGTTTTACCATTACTACTGTCATAAAAATTAGTTGTTAAAAATCTACCAAACCGATAAGTATTATCATCATTGTAATAGCGATAATAAGTAGTATCTTGCGTCAGGGTCTGTTTTGTACATTCTGAGTTAAGAAACGACGCAATAACGGTAGGTTGATCCAAAACGGAGTCGGGTATCGGACAAGCAGCCGATGCAGGTGTCTGTCCAGCCACAATCACAAAGGGACAAAGACCGATAAATGCCACTCCACCTAACCAAACAGCACAATCCCGCTTATTCATTAAGATAAATTTTACGTGTAATTTCCCAGAGATTCTATCAAGTTCGTTCCTTTTGTGTCAATCAAGAAGTTGGTAACTGTATTAACACGTTGGTACAAGATGTGAGTATAAGCACACACGAGTGCTTATACTCACATCTTAACTTCGTTGAAAACCCTTTGCTGTCGGCTTTTTCCCTTTATCCTTAGACTTAGACTTATTCACATCTGCCAAAGCTTCTTGAAACAAGTTATGCAGATGTATAGGTACACTAGCAATTTCCGGTAACTCTGGCTCAATCGGTTTGTTGAATTCTTGCAAAAGCGGTTTCAAATCACTTGACAAACGAAAATCCGGACGCTGTAAGTAAGTTTGCAACACCTTTTCTAATTGAGTTGGGTACTGTTCAGCTAACCGATACCAAACGAAAGCATTAATACTTTTATCTTCTAGAAAGTAACGAATTAGTTTTTCTGAACCTTCAATATTTTGCACATCAGCTTCTAATATTACCTTCATTTTCCCGTATGTTGGTAAAAACATTTGTCCCCAACGTGGATGAGAAAGTGCCGTTACTTGTTCTGCTTTCTTTAGTTCCGCAGGTAAATCAACCTTTGGCATCACCATTTTATTATTGGCAGATTTATTGTTAAATACCTGAGAAACTACTTTGGAGTCAGCACCCAACTCTTCCGCTGCTGCTTTGATTTCTTCTTCGTCGATACCTGCGGCTGAAGCGGCTTCAGCTAAAGATTTAGAAGTATCAATGCCTGCTTCTGCCAAGCGTTTTTCAGTCATTAACTCTTGGAATTCAACTATTTTTTTATTAAGTTGATATCCAGGTAATGTAATTTCATCGCTACCAAAAAAGTCAACAAATTCCTGATGATATTTTTCTACTGATAGCCAAGCTTCTTCTAATAAATCTGGGGCATCTCCGTAAAGATTATTTTTGTAGTTATCTTTGAAATTACCGATCGCTACTGCTAATTTTGGTTTACCGAGTTTACCCAAGAGTGTATGGGAACTAAAAAACATCCATTCAGTATCGGTTAAAGGAGCAATTCGAGTAAGGAAAATTTCTCCGACTTTAAACCGTGACATTTCTTGAATTGTTAATGTATCAGTTGGCTTGACAATATAGTGTTTATCTGTTAGCCAATTTACCAATTCAAAGCCATCAGGTAAAATTTGAACTACGGCAAATAAGCCAATAAAACTACGATGCCAACTGCGAATCAGGTTGCGTTCTGTTTCTGGTAAATCTGGATGACTTTCTGCAAATAAATCAAGCGGTGTTTTATCACCGACTTTCCCTTCTATCGCAAAACTGTCAATGATAAAATCTTGCTGTTTGCTATCACCCGAACCACGACGCGATTGTTCTGCTGCATAAGTTTCCAGCGCTGTTGCCAGTTCGTCTTCCGCGTCAAGGACGAAATCGATTAAGGCTAGTTTTAATTCGTGCGATCGCTCTAATATTAAATCCACAGTTTCATCTCTCGCATCAACATTGGTACATTATAAGTTCCAAAATACTTTTGGCATCTGGCAATAGCTAGATTTTTAAGAATGCGAGCCAATACCAGGTAAGTTGAGGCGTTATGTATAATACTGCATTTACAAGTAAATCTCACTTTATTCAAAACTTCTAAAGTTGAAGTTATGGAGATAATTAAGTGCTTTTAATCATTGAAAATAAATTTGAGTATATGTAGGGTGCGTTAGCCTTTGGCGTAACGCACCTACGTGTATTTCTATTTTGATACAGTTAATTATAGATTTTATATCATTATTTACACCGATATTTATAGAAGTTTCACAGACATTTTTCCGAAAGGTTACTGTTTTTATTCAAATTCGCTTTTTTGTATGATAAATTCACCAGCTTGTTCTACTGGTATTGCCGTGTCAGTAAATTGATTTCTCACCACTTTTAATATGTCACCAGCACTATACATATTTATTTTTTGGTTAATAATTACTGTATTTATTGTAATTATGTATAACAGCTTAATTTCCAAAAAGAATCAGGTAGATAATGCATTCGCCAGTATTGATGTACTTCTGCAAAAAAGATGGGATTTAATACCTAATTTAGTAGCAGTAGCCCAAAATTACATGCGATTTGAGCAAAAAACCTTAACAAAAATCGCTCAATTAAGAACTAAGGCTATTTCCGAACGAGTAAGTGCTAATACAAGAGTTGGCTTAGAAAACGAAATATCTAAGACTTTAGGTAACATCATAGTAGCAGTAGAAGCATATCCAGAATTAAAATCAAACGAACACTTTCTACAATTGCAATACTCATTGAATGAAATCGAAGAACAAATTTCAGCAGCTAGACGGTTTTATAATACTGCTGTGAAAGAATACAATAATGCTGTGGAAATGTTTCCCACAAATTTTATAGCTTCGTGGATGAACTATCAGTTAAAAGTCCAATTTAAGGCAACTGCACAAGAAAGGCAAAATGTTAATGTAAGAAACCTATTTAATCAATAGATAATATTTTAATTTTGCAATTTTGGGTAAAAATTTATATGTCATCTTTTGAAGCGCTTCAATCTGGGTTGGAAGCTATTAAGCAAGGACGCTACTCAGAAGCTATTGATTTGCTAGAAAACTTTTGTCAATGCGAAGTAACTTCTAAAGCAGTATCTAAGGAATACTTACAAGCACAAATAACTTTAGTTAAAGCCTATCACTGTACTGGAAAACGTGAAAAAGCTCGCGTATTATGTTCTAAACTTGCAGAAAGTAAAAATCTCCAGGTGCAATCTTGGGCACAGCGAATTATGCCATCTTTATCTGCTGAGTCTTGTGTAACACCAGAAAATCTGCAACAAGAAACTTCATCTATTGCCCCTAAAATATTTCTGTCATCAAAGGAAGCAACCGAACTACTGGCACAAGGATATAAAGCGCTAAAATTTAGGCGCTACATTGAAGCTGTTCAAGTTCTTGAAGAATTTTGTCAAAGAACTGATGCGAATACAAAAGACTATTCTCAAGCACAGATGTGGTTGGTGAAAGCTTATAAAGCCAATGGACAATTAGACAATGCGATCGCACTCTGTCAGCAACTTACCACAAGTGAGCAACAAGCTACGCAGATTTGGGCACAGCAATTTCTCTTGACTTTATTACCAGAGGGTGAAGTGCCGTCTTCAGCAACAGAATCAACCACCTGCGAACATCAATCTACATCTACACCAAAACAATCTACTGCTGTGAAAATGAAAATGAGAACTTTAAGTGAGTTCAAAAGTTTCTGTCAGCAGAATTTAATCAGTGATTTAAAGGCTACTGAAGCAACGAGAAAAGAAGTACTGAAATCTATCAGCTTTGTTGGGATTATTCTATTAATTATAGTTGGATTCCTAATTAAGTTATTTCCTACAGAATATATAATTTTTTGTTTAGTACATAAAATAAGTCCGCCATTTTTAATTATCTTTATATTTTTATTTGGGTTTTTAGGTTGTCTGTGGATATGGGTTGCTTTTTACACTTCTGCAACAGAAACTTATACTAGCGGCTTTAAATCAAAGATTATAGAAAAAATCTTTGATTTTATTAACACCGATAAAAATCTTAGCTATTCTAGCTGTTCATCAGATGCAGACAGAGATTATACTTTGTCTGGTTTCATCCACAGCCAGCTTTTTCAAAATTTCTTAAAGCCGAATAAAATTACCCAGAACGAATGTATTTTTGGGAAACTGCATGAGACACCCATCTTTTTTTCAGAAATTTGTGCTGAAGTAGAAGTGCATCATGCTTGGGCTAAATACTTGGATTTTCCACAACATATAAGAATATTAAATTCATTCATGATACCGAGATTTATTACCAGACGTATTTTTGTATTAATGCTTCCTTTATATACTATTATTTTGTTAATCAAACTTATTAAGGCTTTGCCTTATATTGTCAGCCGAATGCTAAAAGGTCAGAAAATAGATTATCAACATTTTGCAGAAGAAGTATTTAGCAACAAAGTATCCAGAAAGAGCCTTTTTAAAGGTTTATTTTTTTCAGCTAATTTTCCGAAAAACTCAAAAGGCAAGACTTTAATTATTCCAACAATTATTAATTCAAATATTCATTCTTTAAACATAGGCAAAAGACAGATAATTAAACTAGAAGACCCTGAATTTACCAAATTTTTCACTGTCTATGGCAATGACCAAGTAGAAGCAAGATACATTTTATCTACGAACTTAATGGCAAAACTGGTTAATTTTAGAAAGAAAGCTGGTAGGAATATTTACGTTTCTTTTGTAGACAATATGATATATATTGCCATTGAGTATGCAGAAGATGTATTTGAACCTAAACTGTTTAAAACTATGTTAAGTTTTGCGCCTATGCGAGAATACTTTGAAAATATACAGTTGATGCTGGGAATTGTTGAAGACTTAAATCTTAATAGACATATATGGAGCCAGAATTAGTTAAAACAAATGCTGCATTATAAAAATAAGCTTTATTAGCCCACGTTATGTAGCGATCGCTCTTGTTTACGAGTTATTTACAGCATCAGGATCGACACCAAGCGATGTCTAACGACAAGCCGCTTCGCGTCTACGCAACTGTTCTTTTAACCTTTCTACCTGTAACTCAGCTTGTTTTGCTCGCTCCTCAGCTTGCTTTGCTTGCTCTTGCGCTTGTTCTCGTGCTAAAATCTCTTGCTGTAGCGCTTCTACTAACTCCCCAGGAGCCAATAACTTTTCTCCTGTATCCTGTTTGTAAAAAGCAATCAATTGCTCGTCAATCTCTAATCGCAGCTGCAAAGCCTCACTTTGCTTATCTGTAATTAACTCATACTCTTGTCTAATTAAACGATAACCCCGCAGTTGTTCGGGAATCCACTCTCCTTTCGGGTCAAATAACCAGTACTCCAGTACTCCTAACTGTTCGTACAAAGTTTTTTTGAAACTGATATCTTGCTCTCTAGTTCCTTGAGAAGTCATTTCAAAAATGACTAATGGTACTTGTCCTTCTTCCCAAATCTTATAATTATCTCTAGCTCCAGGCGCAACATTATAAATTACCATTACATCTGGAGCTACCCTCAATCGAGGATAACCTTGAGCGTAGTAGAGAAACTGATCTGCCAAAACAATTGCCGACTTACCCGCAAGATACTGACGCAAAGCAACAACAGTGTTAATAATTGCATCAGCATGAACAGAAGTTTCTGCCAAAGGTTCACCATCCGAACTTGGATAAAAAATATCAGTTGATTCAGATTTGGGTACGAGGCTAGTCATAACTCACGCCGCCAATTTAAGGGGATAATGAATGATAAATTTAATCGTGTTTTCTTCAAATTATGATAAGTAGGTGGGTATAAATAAACTAACACCCAGATCCCCGACTTCTTTGAGAAGTCGGGGATCTATTTTTCCAATTTTACGTTAATTAGGTTGACTTAATTAAACACAGATGAACTAATTATCTGTGTTTATCTGTGATTCAATTTAAAAGTTCTCGAAGTTAGCGATCGCTTCCTTCATCTTCTCCATCACCTCATCTACAGGTATACTTCCTAACTCCCCTGAAGCGCGTGTACGAATACTTAAGCTGTTGCTTTCAACTTCCTTCGCTCCGACTACCGCCATCACGGGTATTTTTTGTTTCTCAGCATTGCGGATGAGTTTACCCAAGCGATCGCCACTCAAATCGACTTCCGCACGGATACCCAAAACCTGCATCTTCGCTGCTACCTCTTTGGCAAAAGGTAGAAACTCATCACTCACCGGCAACAATCTCGCTTGCACTGGTGCCAACCACAACGGGAAATCCCCCGCATATTCTTCAATCAAAATACCAATCAGCCGTTCAAGAGAACCAAAAGGCGCACGGTGAATCATTACCGGACGTTTGCGAGAACCATCTTCAGCTACATATTCTAAATCAAAGCGTTCAGGCAAGTTATAATCTACTTGCACCGTTCCGAGCTGCCACTCTCTATCCAAAGCATCCTTGACGATAAAATCTAGTTTGGGACCATAAAACGCCGCTTCGCCAATTCCCTCAAAGTGTTCCATCCCCAAAGTTTCCACAGCACGACGAATCGCACTTTCAGCTTTATTCCAAGCTTCATCGTCACCAATATACTTATCTGAAGCTGGATCGCGGAAACTGAGTCGCGCTTTGAAATTCTGATCTAATTTCAGACTCTTAATCACTGACAGAATCAAATCCACCACGTTGAGGAATTCACTGTCTAACTGTTCTGGGGTGACAAATAAATGAGCATCGTCTTGAGTAAAGCCGCGCACTCTAGTTAAACCGCCTAATTCCCCAGATTGTTCGTAGCGGTAAACGGTACCAAATTCCGCAAGGCGTATCGGTAATTCTCGGTAGGAGTGCAACTCACTCTTATATATTTGAATGTGGAAAGGACAATTCATCGCTTTCAGAACAAAGCCTTGCTCATCTGCTGCGGCTTTTTCATCCTCCGCCATCATCGGAAACAAATCTTCTTTATACTTCTGCCAGTGTCCGGAGACTTTAAATAAATCTACTCTGCCGATGTGGGGCGTTACCACAGGCAAATAACCGCGTTTTAGCTGTTGTTGTTGCAAAAAGTCTTGCAGAAGAGTCCGTAATAAAGTTCCTTTGGGTGTCCACAAAGGCAAACCGGGTCCGACTAAATCAGAAAATACAAATAATCCCAGTTCTTTACCTAATTTTCGATGATCTCGGCGTTGCGCTTCTTCTTTGCGTCGCTTGTATTCGGCAAGTTGTTCTGGAGTTTCCCAAGCGGTGGCGTAAATGCGTTGCAATTGCGCTTTGGTTTCATCTCCACGCCAATAAGCGCCGGCAACGCTTTCTAATTCGATCGCTTTCGGGTTTAAATCGGCGGTGTTTTCGACATGAGGTCCGGCGCACAAATCCCACCATTCATTCCCCAGGTGGTAAATGGTGATTGGTTCGGATTTAATATCTTGGAGAATTTCTAATTTGTAAGGTTCGTTAATTTTCTGAATTCGGCTTTCGGCTTCTTCCCGACTAACTTCTTCGCGAATTACGGGAATTTTGCGATTGATAATTTTTACCATCTCTTTCTGGATGGCTTTCAAATCTTTGTCGGTAAATGGTTCGGGACTGTCAAAATCGTAATAGAAGCCGTTTTCAATCCACGGACCAATTGTAACTTGCGCTTTGGGAAACAGCTTTTGTACTGCCATCGCCATCACATGAGAAGCTGTGTGACGAATCTTTCGCAAATTTTCCGATTCGCTGCTACGCGGTAAGTACATTTTTTCGAGTTGTTCTGCTTGGTTTGAAGATGATTGTGGCGACATCGGCTGTTGAACCATTGGCTAAATAATTATATGATGATTTGCGATCGCTCAAGTTTCAAAAAATATACCCAAATATAACAAGGGCTTCAATTCTTTTGCTTTGTCAGGTTTAAAGCTATCATGGATGCACTTTAACATCACGGCTCAATTTCCTTTATGATGCTCTTTTACACAAAAAGAGCGATTAGTTACTTTGCCGCCCTGCAATAGTTGCACGTTAACTGTAATATAAATTCTTTTTATCTTATAGATTTATTTAATTTATTTAGCAGTATTAAATATATCTTTCAAATAAGCGCTTTCAGTTGATCTCTGCAAAGTCTGAAAGATTATTTTTTTAACTGACTGTACGATCAGCTGTTTTCATAAATTATATCAAAACCCTTCCATCATATCATATTTATCATAATTCAACTTTAATATAAATTTTTCATAAAGCTGCATCTATCTTAATGCTGCAAGTACAGCTATACCTATCGGAACTGTACAAACCTTTGGTGTAGCTCATATAATTAAATCTTAACGTTTTTTACAAAAATATAACTATTTCTGTCTTCTGACATATATAAGAAAAATGTAAAGAAATGTAAATAACGTTAATATTAGTAAGCAAGTTAGAAATATGCCTCTGATTTATGCGAGACTCAAACTTACCAGAGCCAGAGTTGTTGAAAACGGTTTTGCAGCCGTTGTTGGAAGATTTTCAGTATTGGTTTGCGCGATCGCGTCAATTGCTGGAAAAAGAGCAACTCTCATTTATGAGTGACCAGGAGCAATCGGATCTACTGTTGCGAGTCAAGCAGGCTCAAGACAAAGTGAACACGGCGAAAATGCTGTTTGCTGCAACTGACGGACAAGTCGGTATTGAGATGGAAACCTTAATGCCTTGGCATAAATTAGTTACAGAATGTTGGCAAGTGGCGATGCGCTTGCGTCAAGATCGAGAAGTTTAATGTTTTTTAGATGAGAACTTTGCTAAACTGCTTGGCAATAGCAAAACGGTATATAAGTCGAAGAGATACTACAAAATCGTTCAAATCCTTTGAATTAAGAAAATATTGTATTTTATGATACTTAACATTGACTGACAGTTAAAAAAATTGTCTCACATCGACATAAGCGCACCTTATGTGCGTTAAGTATTCGCCTTACCCTGGAGTCCCGCCCAAAGCAAAGTAGGGGTGGGGAAACCCCACCCAAAACGACAACATAAATTTTTAAAACCGCAGCACCTAGAGGAAAAACCGATGTTACACTTACTTTACATTCTTGCTTTTACCATCCTTGCTTTTATAGCCGTTGCCAACTTAATTCGCAACCTGGTGATGTTCAGTTTTGACACAGATCGAACTTATTCCAGGTCATCAATGGGGCAGGGAAACTCAGCATATATGTCATCAAGAAAACAATTTATACCCCATCCAGAGTTATTAGACAGTTCCGGAAATTTAATTAAAGAACCTCTATTGGTAATGCGTTCAGTCAACGTTGAAGATGCTCGTCAACAATTAGACGCTCTTTATGAAGCTTCCCCAGGACAAAAGAGTGAGAAGGAAGAAGGCTAAAGCGGGGAATGGGGAGTAGGGACTAGGGAGTGGTGAATTTTTTACTGCCTACTCCCTATTTAAGCGAGGAATGGGGAGTAGGGAGTAGGGAGTGGTGAATTTTTTACTGTCTACTCGCTATTTAAGCGGGGAATGGGGTGTAGGGAGTAGTGAATTTCCTACTCCCCACTCCCCACTCCCCACTCCCCACTCTCTATTTAAGCTTCGATAACTACGCGGAGATTACCGCGTTTTTTGGCGACGCGACAAGCAGTGGTGTTACCAGAGCGTTCAAATTCTAAATCGAGAACGGTACCACCAACGCGCAAATTGTGAAACGACAAACGATTAATCGACTCTGGCAAAGCGGGGTCGATGATTCGCAAGCAGTTATTTTGAGCATCAGGCACCAAGTTGACCATCATTTGCAGTAATTGAAAGATACTGCCAGTAGCCCAAGCTTGAGGAGTACAAGCGACAGGATATTGCACGGGAGCGTTATCACCGTTACGTTCATAGCCGCATAAAAGTTCTGGGGGACGGTGGTAGGGCTGCTGGCTAGTCATATCGATCAAGCCTTGGTACAATTCTAAAGCTTGATCGATTAAACCGAGCGATCGCAAACCCATTGCAATCAGCGCGTTGTCGTGGGGCCAAACTGAACCAATATGATACCCCATCGGATTGTAAGCTGGTGACAAACTACTTAGGGTGCGAATGCCCCAACCATTAAACATATCCGGTGCCCGCAACCGCTCTGCCACACTATAAGCTTTTTCAGGGGTGAAAATTCCTAAAAGCAGACAATGACCGGGATTTGAGGTAATACTATCTACATGCTTACCGTCTCCATCCAAAGCAAGAGCGCAGAAATCCTCGTCTTCCATCCAGAAATCTCGATTGAAACGAACCTTTAGGTTTCTTGCCTCTTCTTGCCAGCGGTCAGCTAAATCAAGCCGCTTTTTCATCCTGGCAATTTCTGCCAGACGCATTTTCGCAGCGTACACATAAGCTTGCACTTCACAAAGGGCAATAGGTCCGCTTGCTAATTCTCCCTTGCGGTCTACAATACAATCACCAGAATCTTTCCAGCCTTGGTTAGCAAGACCGCGTTTAGATTTGCAATAGTAGCTTAAGTAGCTAGTTTCTTTAGTATTGCGATCGATCCACTCCATTGCAGCTAGAGCGTTTGACCAAAGTTGCTCTAAAGTTTCTTGATCGTGAGTCCAAGTGTAGTATTCAGCATACAACATCAGCCACAGAGGAGTAGCATCAACAGTACCGTAGTAGGGCGTGTGGGGAATTTCTTGACAACGCGCCATTTCTCCCAATCGCAGCTCGTGTAAAATCTTACCTGGTTCCTCTTCCCGCCAATCATCTTCACTTTTACCTTGGTATGCGGCTAAAAGAAAAAGAGTTTCTTTGGCGATTTGCGGATTTAACATTAAGCTTTGGTAAGCTGTAATCAGCGAATCCCGCCCAAATAGTGAAGAAAACCACGGCACACCGGCGGAAACAGTTTTATGCTTGCCAAAAGACTGCCGCAACAAATACATATCTTGTTCAGCTCGTTCGATGACTCGATTAAATAAGCTTTTATCTGAGCGAATTCGGGTAATTTGTTGTCCCCAGTGCTGTTCTTCCATCACCTCAGCGGCTTTTGCTTGTCCTAGGGTGGCAGGGGCACTTACAGTAGAGCTAGATTTGTTGTTTGTTAACATGTTCACCCGATAACCCAGTTTTTGGGTTTCGTGGGAAGCCAATTCAAACCGCCAAACCGCCGTGTAACCTTTGAAATAATCGGGGATTCGATGCTGGAATTGAATGCGCGATTCCATGATTGAGCCATCTAGACCTTGATAGGCTAGTGTCAACATTTCTGCTGTCGCTGTTGTCTGTATCGGCGAAACGCCATCACCTGTTAGTATTGCTTCCTCAATTGTTGGGTCTACTAGGCGCAAAAGTTTACCGCGTTTCTGTCTGTCATAGCCCCGCACTTCAAATAAATCGACAAAATCCGCATCAAAGCTGATAGTTAGTTCAAAGGTGATGGGAGTTGTGCTATAATTGGATATCTCTATTTCTTCAAATAGTGCCCCGTTGAGGACAAGTTCGCGGCAAATTCCTACAGTGTCGGCATTTAGGCGATCGTCAATTCTGGGATTAGTACACAAAACTGAAAGTGAAAATCCTTTATCGGCAGTGCTGCTGAGGAGAACAGGCGATCGCCCTTCAATCTGCAACTCCAAACGACTGAGAAATCTCGTATCAGAGCAAAACAGTCCCATACTGGGGTTGCTGTCGTTGAGCGAACAACCAGATATATTGCCGATAGTGTCTGTGACGAAAAATAAATCATCATCTTTAACAGTAAGTGTCGGTTGTGGTCTTTGTGTTACTACACAAGCCCACTCTGGGATAGGTATTTGTTCGGCATGTACAAAAGTTTTTCCGTCTAGCGAAATTTTATCAGCGAAGAACTGCTTATCCGGTGTCATTAGGCAAATTTCCGTGTACAGGTTTATGTGGTGGTTCTAGCAGCGTCTGCAAAAAAGACGCTTTCAAAATTTATTTGAGCCATTGAGCAAAAATGATACTCATATACAGCGACAAAAGGACATGCACAAAAGCTATATAATTAAATCTTTATAATTGTATATTTTTTAAAATTTTTGTAAAGGCAAATCTCAGGCGGAAAAATAGGAACTTTTACTTAATTTATTTAAGGCTGTAACTGAGAAAGCGTAAGGCACAGAGACTATTTAGCCTGCGTTGAAAATTAACGGCTTTTGCTCTCGGTTCGGCGATCCGGATTGTATGAAGCTTTCTTTATATTCATTGATGTTATAACAAAAAAATGGGAAGATTGTCAGCTTTGTGGCAAAAAATCCGATTTTTGATTTATTTCTGAATTGGGGAATTTGCTTTGCTTTATCTGTTAGACGCTAATTTATCAGCAATGCGAGTAGTTTCTGGCAGTCGATATTTTGGCGTGCAGCGCAATACGTAGTCAATAGCCGTTGGTAGACTGACGCGATGACCGCTGGAGATATATAGTGGTTTGACTTTGGTGCGCGATCGCAAAACGGCGCCAATCGTTTCACCCTTATGTATAAGTGGTTGCCAACTGCCTCTTGTTTCTGGTAATATTTCATGTTTACCAACCAGCAAGGATTTTGCTACACCAATTGTCGGTATATCCACAAGTACACCCAAATGACAAGCTATGCCAAATCTGCGAGGATGGGCGATTCCCTGACCATCACAGAGAATAATATCTGGTATTGTTGTAATCTTTTCTAAAGCGTCGAGTACAGCCGGAATTTCGCGAAATGAAAGGAAACCAGGAATGTAAGGAAATGTTGTGGGACGATAGGCTAAACTCGTCTCGATGACCTGCAAATCGGGAAAACTGAGTACCGCTACTGCTGCCCGACTAATCGTCCCGTCTGCTTCAAAACCCATGTCTACCCCAGCAACATACTGAACTGGTTCTTTAAATTTATCTTCGGTAATTACCTCAGCTTGGAGTTGTTCTTGGATAGCGATCGCTTCAGAGAGTGTTAGTTGCCAAGCATGACGTTGATAAATTTTCATGTTTAAATAAGTTTGAGTTTAAAGTTTTTTCCGAAATCGTTACCCGCAAGAGTGTTTTTACTGATGTTACTGATGGAAAAATCTTTTTCGCCTGACACTAAAGCAAAACTATATCACTCAATTTAGCAGATAAAATATGGAAAGTCTGAGAAACAATAATACTAATAACCATCATCACGCATTGTACCTTGTCGGCGGAATAGTTTTATTAGCTTTAGCAATTATTTTTCGTCCCTTTAGCATCGTGAATGCAGGTGAACGAGGAGTTGTCATGCAATTTGGCAAAGTTCAAGATAGAGTTTTTGATGAAGGTATCCATCCTATTACACCAATTGTCACATCAGTTAAAAACATCAGCATTCGCATTCAAAATACTAGTTTTAAAGCTGATGCTACTTCCAAAGACCTCCAGAAAATGACAGCAGAAATCGCTGTAAACTGGAACGTTGACCCGACGCGAGTCAATAAAGTTTATCAAAAAATTGGAGAT
Source organism: Hassallia byssoidea VB512170 (assembly GCF_000817785.2). Taxonomy (GTDB): domain Bacteria; phylum Cyanobacteriota; class Cyanobacteriia; order Cyanobacteriales; family Nostocaceae; genus Hassallia; species Hassallia carrinoi. Next base: position 102,135 of record NZ_JTCM02000001.1, read on the forward strand.
GAGCAACAAATCATTACAACAATAATCGCTCCCGCTGTTTCCGAAGTTTTGAAAGCAGCAATTTCTCAAAAAACGACAGAAGAAATTATTACCGAAAGGGCAGAAATAAAAGCAGAAATTGATACAGAACTTAAAAATCGTTTAGCGCCTTATGGTGTAATTGTCGATGATGTATCTATAGTAAATTTCGCTTTCCCTGAAGAGTTTAGCAAAGCTGTAGAAGCAAGACTTATAGCAGAACAACAAGCAAGACTTGCAGAATTTAATGCTGATAAAGCAGCACAAGAAGCTCAAGCAAATATCAACCGCGCTAAAGGAGAAGCAGAAGCGCAAAAATTACAAGAAAAAACTTTAACACCAGCGTTTTTACAGAAGCAAGCGATAGAAAAATGGGATGGTAAGTTTCCGATGGTGATGACTGGTGATGGGAAATTACCAATGATTAATATTACAACTGCTACCTCGACTAATAATGCTACTATGTCTTCGCAGCAAAAACAGAAATAGAAGGTGCAGTACCCTAATTATCTATTGTTTTCTCAATTAAGGAACGCAGCGAATCCGCTTCTCCACTTGTCCGCGCTTACTTAAGTTTTCCTTCTTTATCAGCAAGCCTCACATCTAAGGTTTCACTTGACCTTAATGCATGAATTAGCTTGTTAATTGATTTTAATAAGATTTTAACTTCTTCGCGAGATGCCCCCATCCTTGTACTAAACTCAGACAATTTAATCCCATTACATACCTCATTAAGAGCGTTATTTAAAATGAGCAGATCATCTATTGAAAATTGAATATCAGCCTTGTCTTTTGTGGTTTGAAGAATTTGTATCGTCATCAGTAATTGTTCCGTTAATACTACAAAGAACCCCTTGACCAATTTTTTTGGAGAACAAAACTACCATAAATTATCGATAGTTCAAAGATATCTGTGGTAATTACAGCAGCTTCCTGATGAGATTTTATACCCATAGAAAAGCCGATTAGGTCAGCTTCTGGTTCATGTATTTCCTCTGAATCATGCACAGTCCACCTTATGTCGTGACAGTCCTGAAAAATTAGCACATAAGGCAAGCGCTCCTTAGCAGGATTGTACACACATTCAAGTGATACTTCGTTTCCCCATAGAGAGACCTTCACACTTGTAATTAGCGATGTCAGACCACCAAGTTTAAGTAAATGATAATCGTCCGGCATATTAATTTAATTACTTACCTTTTCTAAAGTTTTCTTACTTTATCCCCTCGAACTGAGAAAGTCTGCCGATGCTGTTAAATCAAGCTCAGGCTAAGTCAATTAGGCTTTTTCCGTCGTTGTTAAATGAGGTGCGGAGCCATTCCACAAAATCTGGATCTAATTTCTCAGCCTGCTTCAGCAAGCGCAAATCTTCGCTTTGTTTAGCCATTTCTCGAACTGCCAACGGGTGGCTAGCGATCGCCTCTTCCAGTTTTTTTAATCCAACTTTAGACTCACTGACATTGAAAGATTTGTCTCCGTGAGGGATGAATGCATCAATGGTGTTTGTAACACAGTTCGCCACCCTAATAATCTGCTGTGGGGTAGGATTTAGACAGGCTTCTAGAGTGTTGCAGATCGCTATAGCTGCCTCTTGTGCTTCCATATCAGACAAGCCACCAAAGTCATCCGAGTCTGGGATTACATCTTCACAATCCTCTATTAATTGACGAATTAAAGCAGCATCTACTGGCTTTCCTTGAAGGATTTGCCAAACTTCATTAAGTGCAGTTCTCAGTACAGAAGGATCTCCCCAGTTTTCCAGAAAAGAAAAAGCGTTGTAGTTAGGAAGCAGCCTCTCGCAACAAGAAGCTGCAAACGCGATTCTATGAAGGGGAGGAAGTCCTTTTAGTTCTTTTTCTAAAGCATCAAATTTGTATAAGCGTAGATTCATTTTGTTATTCGCTTGTATCTACACAGCGGTTTTGGCTTTATCCAGCCTGCTCTAGCAATGAAGAATGTTCTTAGGCTTCTAGCCTGCCCCATTTTTCAGTTTTTCATGTTTGAGTTTTGGCATCAGGGTATTTTTGGCATATCCCTTCCGCTGCAAAGGGCTTCAATGGCATCAATTCCAGAGTCCCCAACATGAATCAATGTGTCGTCATAGCCTGCGTATACTTTACCATCTTGAGCCATCACTAAAGTCATATGATAGCTAAAAGCCTGACCGATTACGCAAAGTGGTACACCTACCCGTTCGCTATATTCTTCCACCCAACCTGAACCAATATCTGCAACAGCAACAGTCGGATTGATGTAGAATTCATCTTTTTCGTCCTTGACGCGGTAGTGTGGATATACTACTCGCAAACCCCCAAAACGTTTCAAAAAATCGACTACAACTGCATGAATAGGATACCCTTCTGACTGCAAGCTTTTCTCATATTCGCTTGTATTCACACAACGGTTTTCGCTCCATCCTGCCTGTTGTAGCAATGCTCTTGTTTGTGCGGAAAATACTGCCATAAGTAACTGTTCCTTTTCCTATGTCAAGATTGTCCTTAATTAATCAACGGGTTAGGGGTCGCTTGTCACGTTTGGACCATCAATAGTTTTTCGACAATTTCTACATCGGGGATATGCTTGACCTGTTTTAGTCCTAACCGTATGGACTTCTAAATCTCTTATGTTCGCTCCATCTAACAGCGCATCATTGACTGCCTTAAACTCAGCACAGTTGGAAACCTCCCACGGTTCTTCACTAGGTACAGGCATTCGCTCTGCTAAATATTCATCGATTGTTGTGGGTAAAGGTTTACCGCTAGTGCCATAGTAAACCTTACCAGTTTCAGTATCCACTGCGACAGCGGTTGCAGTCGGTGCTTTTTTACCCAAGTTTTCATACAGTTCAGCAGCCTTTGCTTCTGCTAAGTCTTTCGCTCGCGCAGTTTCAGGTATTTCCGATAATGGTTCTGGTCTTGGTTCCTGGGAAGTGTCCAGTGGTTCATTAGAATCAGGCAAAGTAGATGATGGGTCAGACGAGGAACCAGATGAGCCACTACTTGCTGTTGGCACAGAAGGATTTTGCGGCTCTGGGTCAGCAGAATCTGCTGTCCCATCTGCGTCATAATCAAAATCATTTCTTCCAGGAAAAGTAAAGAATCCGTGTTCCTTCCTCAATAAACGCTCATCTGCTGGTGTATTAGGGTCGTCTGTCTCTTCCCCTGGAATTACAATGAAAGGAGCATTAATCTTATCTCCAGGATTTAATACCCCGGCTGATGGCATTGAATTAATCAAACTTTGCCAGTCAGAATTATTTAGTAATTGAACAGCCGCATTGCGTTTTTCTTGGGGCCAATCTTTCCACTGAGGTGGATCAGAAATTTTAGTAAATGTGGCAGTACCAGCAAAAAAGTTCTCAGGTGAAAGCTGATCGTCCAGCACAACTATATCTTTAGGACAATCCTGAAAAGGACCGTCAGTAAAAGTAGAAGATGAAAAGCTAATACTGGTCGCATAAAGTGTACGCGGATAAAAAACACCACTAAGTTCACAATAAGGCATACCACTAGCAAGCCCCTGACCAGTCACATTCCATGCGAATCCACAAACAGAATCACTTGGATTAGCAGCACAATACTTTTGTTTAGCCTTATTTTGAGCCAAATCATTTTGAGACTGATTCCAATAGTATAAAATTCCTAAAGTACCAAGCCTCGCAGCAACAGAAATTTCAGCAACAGCTTGCACAGAAGAAGAAGTAGCTCCAGCAGCAGTAGTAGTGCTAAGAGTTGAAGCACCAAACCCAGCACCTGTAGGAGCAGAAACAGCAGGAGCTACTTCAGAACTTATAGCAGCAGCACATTCAGGATTAGCAGCGCAAGCGTCTAGAGATGACAGGAATGCGTAAGCAGGTTTAGGAAAGATACCTTTAAATATTAAAAGTAAAAGAAACGTCCAAATTCCTACTAATCTAGATACAGATTTCTTTGTTTTTGAGCGCATTGTTCTAATCACAACACTGTTGAAACTATCTTTGATTTTTCAATTACAGAATCTTTTATAGGAAAAAATCTGTAATTTACTAATTACAAGCTACTACCAGTTTTCAACAGTGGCTGCTGGAAATAATACTGAGTTTTCTATGAAGTTAAGTTGAAGAGATGTAAATAACTTCACATATACCCCTCTCTACATTTTCAAGAAGAGTATTATTATTAGGATAATGTGAAGTTAAATTGAAGAGATGTAAATAACTTCACATATACCCCTCTCCACATTTTCCAGAAGAGTATTATTATTAGGATAAGTGCCTAAAACCCTTATTTATTTGTTGTTGGGCACTGCCCACCTACGGTTATTGAAAATAATGCAAGATGTCAGCTAATCAAATTGCGCTATTTTATTTTTTAAATTACCTGTAAGTTAGGGAACATACAGTTTTATACCAAGCTATTTCTTCACACATACCCCTCTCCACACTTTGGAGAGGAGTAGTATTATTAGGTTAATGCTAGAAAATTCGGCAACAAATAATCCAATAAAGTATCAATACTGCTATCAGATAAATTGGGGATAGATAGCACGCGTTCGGCTTTGGGAAAGTCCCGTTTTATTGACTGTCTATAGGTAGGGTCATAGTGGTATTGCAATATATCCTGCACAAATAATTCCCACTCTCCGGCATCAATCAACTGATACCAGTGACATAATTTATCCCAACCATAGCGAGACTTAAGTTTTTCCAACTTCCATTTTAAAATATCAGCACGATCCACCAAATGCGGATATTCTTCTAAAAGAAACTTCACTCTAGCAGCTATCGGTATTTGAATTTCTACACAGTTAGCCTGTTTCATTTTCTCCCATAAAAATTGGGGTAAGTAAATATTGCCAATTTTTTGGCTTTCTGATTCTACCCACACTGGTTGATGTGGATTGAAGTTTTGTAACTGTTCTAATAGCAGAGATTCAAAGTATTTTTGTGAAGGTTGAGGTGAAAGTTTTCCTTGCCATTCTTCCCCCAGCAGAGAACCGCGATGGTTGGCTAAAGCTTCTAAATCTAAAACTTGAGCGCCACGAGTTAAGCGCATCTGGTGTAAGATATGCGTTTTACCGCTACCAGTAAGACCGCACAGTACCTGATAAGTAAATTTTTGTGGCAAATCTTCGATTTGCTGGCGAACATAGGCGCGATAAGTTTTGTAACCACCTTCGAGTAATGTGACTCGCCAACCAATTTGCGATAGCACCGAAGCCATGCTACCAGAACGCTGTCCACCGCGCCAGCAGTAGACTAGAGGACGGTAGTTTTTATCTTTTGTGGCAAAGTATTCAGTTAGATGCTGGGAGATGTTTTTTGATACTAAAGCAGCCCCAATTTTCCGAGCGGTGAAGGGGTTGATTTGTTTATATATCGTTCCCACTTCAGCGCGTTCGTCATCATTCAGCACTGGTAAATTGATAGCTTTGGGGATGTGGTCTTGGGCAAATTCGCTCTTTGAACGAACATCAATTATTTCACTATAAGATTCAGACCAAGGCTGTCGGGTATATGTAGGTGAAGGTGTCATTGCAGTCAAACCTATCTTTCTCAATTGTGGCACTCCCATAAGTTTTAAGCGGGATGATGGGATATGGCGAATGAGTGCAATTGTAAAGAAAGCTGTGATTGATTGGTTGTTGGGCGAGAGGTATTATTTAATCGTTCATATGATATTTATAGTTTGTTCTGATACAGCCGAATAGACGTGAAAATGGCGATGTGTAAGTTGAGAGTGCGATCGCATCGTCTGAGTTTACCTAACCATTAATTTAAATGAAGCGGAGGATGGGTCATATGAAAAAATTTGGATTACCTATATGGTTTCCTTATCCTAATTCCTGGTTAAGTGCTTTAATGTTATCTGTGCTGATGACTGCGTTTGTCAATATTATTAGACGCAATAGTGAATTGTTGCTGAATCTGGCTAGATGGTCAAACAGACCGGAACAATTTATCATCTGGCTGATTTTGTTACTTATACTACCAATTCCGGCGATCGCCTTTTTGCATCACTTTTTTCTCGGTCGCTTTATTTCCGCAATTCCCGGTGAAAAAGTCAGCAAAATTCAAGGTTTTTTTCCTGGGTTCATCAGTTGGTGGGAAAGTTTATATAGTTGGCTTGTATTTATTCTGTCAACCTTAGCCGCAACGTTGTTTTGTACCCCTTTTCTACCTTTATTTAATCTCAGCTACGAAAAAATTATCACCAACTCAAGTTTCATTGACAGAAACATACAAACAATCTTTGCTGTAGTCTGGCTGATTAATGCGGCTTTAATTTACCAGATTGGGTATTTATTTAAGTGTCGCTTGGTTTATGGTGATTCTGTTGATAATACAGTAGAAAACCCCAATTTGGATGCATCTCCCCAAATTGAGACTGACAGCATGGGAGATGAAACTATTTCAACCCAGATGCAAACAACTGAAGAGTTACCAGCTAAAAAACCAACTTTTTTGAGCTTTATTACCAAGCATGGTAAATCACCAAAGAGAATATTTACAATTATTTTGATTCCTTTGGTGGCTGCATGGATATATTTGTTTACCAAGTTACCAGAAGTTCAACAAACTGCAAATTTAGCAGAGCAAATTAGATTATCTGTTTCTTCTGAAGCTACACCAGTTAATTCTAAATCTCTTGAGGATGATACTTTTGAAAAAGGACTAAGCAAAGGTAAAAGTGCAGCAAAACTAGCTAGGGTTGCAGAATCTCATGATGAATGGAAGATGGTTGAAAATATGTGGAAAGAAGCAATATTTTTGATGAATTCTGTGCCATCTTCAAGTCCTGATTATGCATTGTCTCAGCAAAAAATTACACAGTATCAGGTTTATTTGGATTTTGCAAAGCAAAGTGCTGGAAATAAGTAACATTCATTTACCGACGACTAAAATCGCGGCGTTGTGCGTACAAAGTCCGCCTGCGCGGACTTCCATAATTGTGAGTGAATATACGTAATAAAGGGCGTGATTAACTAAAAATATAGACAATGTTAATCGCGTCTTGAAAATGGGAATCCTGAGAATGGAGAATTAATTTTCAGGTTTTCACTTTTACTGGTTATGACACAAGCGAATCTTTTGGAACTTGCTAAACAGGGAAATGTAGAGGCGATCGCATCTTTGATAAACCGCCAATTACAAGCTAAAGGCATCACTGCAAAAATTGCTCTCAAAGGTGCTTGCTTACAAGTAATGCTGGAATCTCCCGAAGTGCCAGATCAGCAAGCCTTAGTTACATTCATCCGGAAAGGGATAATAGGTTTGGGGGTTACATCTATTGAGAGAGTAAAGGTTTATGGACGGCAAATAGGTGAAGAGTTTCCGGTTTGGAATCAAGAGTTTGAGTTAGTAGCACAGACACCTGCAACATCAAGTCCTACCAGTCTTTCTCTAACCCATCCTAAAAAGAACGCTAATAATAACTATCACGTTCAAAAAGAAAAGCTTAATAAAAACATTTATGCTGATGACTACCGAGTTGTAGGAGAAAAAGTGGTACTTTACTCAAGCCTTGGTGTTTTAGGATTTATCTTTTTTATTTTGCTTGGGATTAGCCTGGGTTTAGTACTTGTAGTAGTAGGCTCATCAGCATTTTGGATTAAAGTTCGTCAAGGTCAACTACTAGGTAGCAGCATCAAGGTTTCAGAGCATCAACTACCTGAAGTTTATCGAGCAGCAAAAGTTGCTGCTGAACGGCTTTGTATGAGAATGCCAAATGTATTTGTAAGGCATAGTCCAGAACTTAACGCTTATGCAACAGGATTTATTGATGATAGAAAAACAGTTGTGCTTCACTCTGCATTAGTTGAAGCAATGGATGAGGATGAGCTTATTTCAATAATTGGTCATGAATTCTCGCATATAAAATGCAATCATACTAATTATATTGTATTAACTAATACCGCTGAAAATATTGCTAAAGTACCTATAATATCTGATATAACAGGGTTTGTTTTCTTATATTGGTCAAGAAAGTGCGAATATACCTGTGATCGTGGTGGACTATTAGCAAGTCAGAATCTTAAAGCTTCAATAACAGCATTAGCCAAGTTGGTTATTGGTAAAGAACTTTTCGAGAGAATAGATTTAGATGCTCTCTTGGAGCAAAAAAGAGATATTGATGAAAGTGGTGTATCAAAAATCTCTGAGATTTTCAATACTCACCCTTACATAATAAATAGAATACATGAGCTACAAAAATTTTATGAATCTTCTTTGTATAAAAAGCTTACTGTAGAAAGTTGATTCTTCAAAGGCGCGTTCGCCCTTGGCGTTGGCGAAGCCATCGCTCCTCATCCTCAGCTAAAAAAAACAAGTGCGATCGCCCTGCTTGTAAACTAAAATAGAAAATACTATGAACATCAAAAGCTTTACTGCAATCGTTTACAAAGAAGAAGATATCTACGTTGCCGAATGTCCTGAAGTCGGCACAGTTGATCAGGGGGAAACTATTGAAGAGGCTCTTGCTAATCTCAAAGAAGCCACTAAACTATATCTGGAAGAGTGTCCCTTACCTGAAACAAATCCAAGGTTTGTAACTAGCATCCAGGTTAGCTATGCCTAGATTGCCAAGAATATCAGGGAACGATGCAGTTAGTGCATTAGAGCGCTTGGGGTTTTTTCAAGCTAGGCAAACTGGTAGTCATGTCGTACTTAAAAAACCAACACCAGAAGGAGAAATAGTTTGCGTTGTACCACTCCGACGTGAGTTAAAAGTTGGCACACTCAGCGGTGTTCTTAAGCAAGCAAAAGTCACACCTGATGAGTTTATAGAAAATTTGTGAGAGGATGTTTGAAAAGCATTATTATTAACATCAGAATCTAACAAACCTAACCCACGCGGCTGTGCCTCAAGTCGGGAAACCCGCCCACGGCACTGGCTCCCCTGCCCCCCAACCCTTTAGAGGGAAGGGGGGTTTCAAAGCCTCTCCCCCACCGGGGGAGAGGTTTGGAGAGGGGTTTTTGGTATATTTTAGGACTTTCCAAACATCCTCTGAGCGCGTTCGCCCTTGGCGTTGGCGAAGCCATCGCTCCTCATCCTCAGCTAAAAAAACAAGCGCGTTCGCCCTTGGCGTTGGCGAAGCCATCGCTCCTCATCCTCAGCTAAAAAAAACAAGTGCGATCGCTCTTGTTCTTAGCTATTCTTATGCAAGGCGGTATTCCTAGATTAATCAGGATGAAAAATCATGCTTAAGGGACTCAGGCAAAAAGCGGTAGTAAAACCTGGTGGTGTAGTACAAATCTGTTCTCCAGAACTTCCTACTGGCGCAACTGTGGAGATTATAGTACTTATATCACCCACCGATCAATCTAAAAGTTCTTTAACCAGCTTTATTGGCAGTGCAAAAGGCAGTTTTGCTACACCAGAAGAAGTAGATAAGTTTATTAGCCAAGAACGAGATGCATGGGAATCCTAGATGCTATTCAAGGCAACCGAGTTTATCTTGATACCAATATCTGGATCTATGCCTTAGAAGGATATCCAGTATTCATCCACGATTTAACCCAGCTATTTCAAAGTATTGATCGGGGTAATTTGAGTGCTGTTACCAGTGAGTTGTCACTATCTGAAGCATTGGTCAAACCGTTCCAAAATCAAGACTTAGCTAAACAAACTATATACAAACAGCTTATCAGTAACTCACAGAATTTAACAGTAATTACTGTCAATCGTGATGTATTAATTGAAGCTGCTCGACTTCGTGCCAACGTTAACATAAAATTACCTGATGCTATCCATGCAGCAACAGCATTGTTGACTCAATGTTCCACCTTTGTAACTAATGACCAGCGCTTTCAAAATGTTCCTGGACTAACAGTAGTTTTGCTGTCTCAAATTACTTCTTTGTAGCTAACATACTAGAAGAGAAGCGATTTCACCTCCCAAGTAAACCATGTCAGAAAAAACGACGCGGCGCAACTTCTTAATGACCAGTGTTGCCGTCGCAGGGGGTATTGTAGGATCTACTACCTTGCAACAAAATGCTACCAACACTGCGACACCACCAGCAACAATGCCAGAACGAGTGCTGGGACGCACAGAAGTAAAAGTGCCTATCTTCGGCTTGGGTGGAGCGGGTCAAACGCCGCTATCCTGGGAAGGAAGAGAACGTGATGCTGTGGCAATTATTGAAAAAGCGTTGCGATTAGGCATCCGTTATTTTGACACTGCCTCAAGTTACGGACCAAGTGAAGATTATTTGGGAAAAGTTCTACCACCCCACAGACCAAAGCTGTTTTTAGCAAGTAAGACTGACAAAAGAGATCGTGATGGAGCTTGGCGAGAATTAGAGCGATCGCTTAAACGTCTCAACACAGATTATCTTAACTTATGGCAGCTACATCACGTATCTTTCCCCCAAGAACTCGACACCATCTTTAGTAAATCCGGAGCAATTAAAGCTGTAGAAGAAGCGATGCAGCAAAAAATCGTCCGGTTTGCTGGTATTACCGGACACCACGACCCTCAAGTAATCGCCGAAGGGCTGCGTCGCTATCCTTTCCACACAACGCTAATTCCCGTCAATGCAGCAGACAAACATCATCCGCGCCCATTTTTACCTGTAGTTTTACCGATAGCGCAGCAACAAAATGTAGCTGTGATTGCAATGAAAGTCCCCGCTTACGGTCGATTGTTCAAGCCAGGTGGTTTGTCAGGTATGCAACAAGCTTTAGGATACAGTTTATCTCAGCCTGGGGTTCAGTGCTGTGTAATTGCCGCTGAGACAACAGCACAATTAAAAGAAAATGTCAAGGTCGCACGAGCTTTTCAGATCCTCAAAAATCAGGAACTGGCAGAAATAGAGCAACGTACTGCTGCTATTTGGGAAGATAGTACATTTTTCCGCACTTGGACTTAGTACAGTACTTCATTAATACGAGTGTTTTGAAACGCACTCGTGAGCTAAGGTAAGCGCAGAGTAACGCAGAGTCAATGCTCATAAATTTCGTTATGAACTTGTGGAATTTTGGACTTAGTATTAACACTAGGGTGTGTTAGCGCACCTTGACTTTCTCGCTCTTGGTTCTATAACTTGCGGATTTATTCCATAATATCTAGCAGCTTGAGACATATCAAACATCAGTAAATTTTCGTTTCCAAGCTCTTGTATAACTCCTGGTTTAATTGGTTTTATATCAATAGCTTTAATAATTTCTGACGCCACTGCCTTAGCTAATAACGGAGGGACAGAATTTCCGATTTGTCGAAATCCATGCCATTTTGTTGTATGAAATCTGAACCAGTCTGGATAAGAATGTAAACGCGCAGCTTCGCGTACAGTTATACATCTTGGGGTAAATGGATGTATTGGTCTAGCAGAAGTAAAAGCTCCTCTATTGCTAGCAGTTCCTGCTCTGAGTGTATTGCATATTCCTTCCGGATCAAGTTTATGAAAGCGGCTTATAGGTTCTGTTTTGCCACATGGAGTAGACTCAAACCTATGACGTGATTCTAAACTATGCTTTGTTCTTAAACTTGAGGTAAGCATTCTCGGATCATATTTACGCTCATAGGAATAGTCTTTATCTATAGAGGAAAGACCACGAAGTTGTCTACCATAATTACTTGGTTTCCCAAAATCTGCTTCTTTCACCCAATCTTTTTCAGATAACTCTATGTAATTTTCTATTTCAGGTAGGTCTTTAAGTGCATCCCAAACTGTAGGGGTTAATGGTAGTTCATTATTCAAGCCAGCTTTATTTGATTTTGCAGGTCTAGTAATAGCTTGTGGATAATTTGGTAATTCCAAATCCTGACGACAACCTAGTAAAAATAATCGTTCGCGATTCTGTGGCACCCCGTATTCAGCAGCATTTAATACTTTGTAATCTTTGCGAACTTTGTAACCGTTCTTTTCAAACTTATTAATGATTATTGAAATAAACTCTTTATGCTTTCCCAAAGTCATTCCTTTCACATTTTCTAAAACAAAATACTTTGGCTGTAATTCTAAAACTAACCGGATATAATGATGTACTAGAGAGTTCCGAGGATCGTCAAAAACACGTTTACCTATCAATGAAAAACCTTGACATGGAGGTCCGCCAAACACCACATCGATTTCTCTATCACCAATAGAGGATTTACTTCTAATTTCTATTGCTGTAGTATCTACAACACTTTTACATAAAATACTCGAAAAAGGAAAATTAAATTCATGTGTAGCGCAATGAATTGGATCAATTTCCAGAGATGCAAGTACGTCAAAACCTGCTTGCTCAAAACCAAGAGACATCCCCCCAGCACCAGCAAATAAATCAACAGCGATAGGTCTTTCTTTGTTATTACTGTGAATCATATTTGCAATTCTTAAGCTTGAAAGTATTACCTTAATCTGACAAAGCCATATTGGCAATAAATATAATTATCTCATATTTTTATTTTTTGGCTTGTTCTTGAATTAAAAATGCAAAAAGACGCTTTAAATAGCGTCTCTACCTGAAATTATTGACTCGATCGCACTCTCAAATCACGAACATCGCGTTATCAGGAATCATTTGTAAAATCTCTTCCGCAGCGCGATCGCATACTCCGACTTCTCCCAAACACTGCCGCATTTGGTCATAATCAGTTAAAGTTTGCTCTTTTAGGCTGGGATTCAGCAATAATTCCATTGCAGCTTGAGTTAGGTTTTCTGGCGTTGCTCGCTCTTGTAAAAACTCTGGTACAATTTCTCTCATCACCACTAAATTAGTTGGCGATGCGAAGGGTATAGAACCTTTAAGAATATTACGCGCAATCCAAGCTGTAACTGGATGCAGCCGATAGGTAACAACTTGCGGCACATTTAGCAGGGCAAGTTCTAAATTGACTGTACCAGATTTAGTGATTGCCAAATCCGCAGCCGCCATAACTTCTTGTTGCTGACCGGATACTACAGTTGCCCGCAAATTATAACGCTGTATTGCTTTTTCTAGAGATTCTCGGTATATTTCCAGAGATAAGGGAATCCAGAAATGAACTTCAGGTAATTTCGCTTGAATATTTTGGGCAGCTTGAAAAATTACTGGTAAGAGATATTTTAGTTCTTGGCGACGAGAAGCAGGTAAAAGAGCGATCGCTATCTGTTCCGGTGCAATCCCCAACGATTCACGAGCAGCTTCTCGACTGGGAGCGTTTTCCATTCGGTCAACTAAAGGATGTCCTACCCAGCTAACTTTAGCGCCATTCTCTTGGTAGTAACGGGCTTCCTCTGAGAAAATTGCCAAAAGCTTATCTGTGAAGCTGACAATTCGGGAAGTGTTACGCAAACTTACCGACCAAACCCACTCTTGGGGTGCAATGTAATACACCACTGGGACTTGGGGCATATGCTTTCGCAGATAAGTGCCAATGCCCAGATTGGGTGTCATATAGTCAATTAAAACTACCAAATCTGGTGGATTTTCTTTCAGGTGAGCGATCGCCTTTCGTTGCACCTGGATAGTTGGCAAAACATAAGGCAACGATTCAAAAAGACCCATTGAGCCAATACTACTAGTATTACCCAGTAGATGTGCGCCCGCCGCCGCCATTTTTTCGCCACCCAGCGCCACAATTTCTAATTCTAACCCTGCCGCAACGACTTGACGTTGAAGTGCTGCAATCAGCAACGCTCCTTGCAAATCGCCAGACACTTCACCGGTGCTGATAAATATTCGCATTATGTAAATTTAGGAGTCAGTCAATAGTCAACGGTCTATAGTCAACAGTCAACAGTCAATAGTCAATAGTTAAAGATACTTAAACTATGGACGAATGGACTATGGACTGCGGACTATAAACTCATAACTCAAGATTCATCACTTCCGGCTGCTTTGCCCTTTCCAGGAATCAAGCCGCGTCTTCCGGGCATTTGAGATAATAGCAGAAAGCGGCGCAGATACTGCAACTCTTGTGTGTCCCCCAGCAGTTCCAACTGTTCCAAAGCGTCTTTAAAAGTTAACTCAGAACGGTAGAGAAAGCGGAAGGCTTTTTTGAGGATTTGCAAGCCAGTAGAACTCATTCCAGAGCGTTTGAGTCCTACAAGGTTGAGGGTTCGTATCCGTGATGGATTGCCCTCCACCATCATATATGGCGGCACATCGCGGTCAATGCGAGTCATACCGCCGACCATTGCCAAGCTGCCAATATGTACAAATTGATGGACACCTAAAACCCCGCTCAGTCGAGCGCAGGAATCAATATGGACGTGACCAGCCAAAGCCACAGAGTTAGCAATAATTGTAGAATCGGCAATGACGCAGTTATGACCTACATGGACATAAGCCATCAACAAGTTACCATCGCCAATGACAGTTGCTTCACCTGCACCTGTAGCGCGGTTAATCGTGACATATTCCCGAATTTGGTTATTGTCGCCAATTTTGACCCAGCTAGGTTCCCCAGCGTATTTTAAATCTTGGGGTTCCATGCCAATACAGGCTCCGGGAAAAATGTGATTTCGCGCTCCAATTTCCGTCAGTCCGTCTAGGACAACATGAGGACTAATAATAGTTTCCGGACCTACTTTGACTTGCCCTCCAATAACCGCATAGGCACCGATTTGCACCGTGGCGTGGATTTGCGCGTTAGGATGAATTACAGCAGTTGGATGAATAAGAGTTTTCAAGGGTGCATCTCCAGAATAGTCTTGAGTGCTGAGTGTTTAGGTATTGTGTGTCAGAAATCGGCGATCGCAAGTTATGTGTGAGGGCGTTTAAAATCTAGAAATTAAACAATGCGGTTGTGGCAAGTTTTATTTACTGCTATCCTTTTTCAGGAATCAGTAATGGGCACCTCACGGTGGCGCCCATACCACAAAAGCGGATTTTTTAATTAGCAAGTGAAAACATCAGTTCGCCTTCGGCAGCGAGCTGACCGTCTACCTCGGCACGAGCCTGCATCTTACCGAAACGACGTTGTTTTACCCACAACAGTTCCACGGTCATTACTAGTTGATCGCCTGGTACTACTTGGCGGCGAAACCGGACTTTATCTATACCTGCAAACAGGAAAAGTCCGCCTTCTAACTCTGGTAGTTGAGTTAAAACGATACCGCCGACTTGTGCCATAGCTTCAACAATTAGCACTCCCGGCATAATCGGCTGACCGGGAAAATGCCCTTGAAACTGAGGTTCGTTAAAGGTGACGTTTTTTATACCCACAGCCCGGTTTCCTGGCACGTAGTCGATAATTCGGTCTACAAGTGCAAAAGGATAGCGATGGGGTAAGAGTTTCTGAATTTCTTGTATTGTAAAAATCGTTTTTCTCTCAGATGTGCTTGTTTCATTGGTTTGAGATTTGGTAGATGCAGAATCAGGATCTTTGACTGTGTTAACTTCAGTGAGAATTGACATTGGCACGCTCGGTTGATTTTCACTTTTGGCTTGTTGTAGGTGCCGCTTTTAACTTTCCCCGGATTTAGGTTTTTAGCTTTTGACTAACCGCCAACCGCTGACAACTCTAAAATCCTCTGGGCGAGTTGAATGTGTAAATTGTGGCTGGCTTTGTACGCCAAGAAATGAGCACTAGGTAAGAAATTTCCTAGTAAACTTAAATCTCCTACTAAATCCAAGATTTTATGACGTACTGGCTCATTTGCATATCTTAATGGTGGATTTAGCCAACCTTCGGGTCCGCAAACCAGAGCATTATCCAAGCTTCCGCCTTTAATTAACCCTGATTTTTGCAGGTATTCAATTTGATGTAATAAACCGAAAGTACGGGCAGGGGCAATTTCCGCCGCAAACGCAACTGATGCATTTGCCAGATTTGAGCCTCGTGACCAACTGTACCATTGATTACCGATCGCCGGCAGGTCGAAGTCAATACCGTAGGTAAAACGAATTTCTGGTGCGGGGATAGCACAGACAAAAGCATCGTCTTGACGCACCCAAATTGGTTCGGTTATCACCGGGGGAATTTCGTCGTTAGTCAAAGTTTGTGAGACTAAGCCAACTTCGGCGATCGCTTGTGTCCAAATTTGCGCTGAACCGTCCAACAGAGGCACTTCCGCCCCATCAATCTCAATTCGGGCGTTATCTACCCCCATCGCACACAGAGCCGCTAATAAATGCTCTACAGTGCGAATGCACGCCACCCCTTTACCCAACTGAGTCGAAAGCACAGTCTCATTCACCGCCGCAACTTGTGCGGGAATTATCGGTAAGTCCGGCAAATCCACCCGGACAAAGTAGCGTCCACTACCCGCATCTGCTGGTAGTATCCGTACCTGAGTTTTCTCACCGCTATGTAGTCCGACTCCTACTTGGGCGATCGCCTCCGCAATTGTGTGTTGTTGCATATGTATTTTGTTAGTTGAGGGTTGTTAGTAGATAGTTGTTAGTTGTTAGTAGTTAGTAGTTAATTGATGGTTGGAGCGTTGGAGCGTTGTCAAAAATTACCCATTATCCATTACCCACTACCCATTACCCATTACCCACTACCCACTAACTACTAACTCCTTAAAACCTTTCCCCAATCCCAAAGTTGATTCGGCTGTCGCCATCGTCGTTGATGCCGTAGTCAACGCGAATCGGTCCTAATGGAGACTGCACGCGCACGCCTAAACCGTAGCCATAGCCGGTGCCATTTTTGTTCAGTAAATCAGCCGATCTAGTACTGCTTCCCAGATCACTACCGACATCAAAAAATAATGCACCACTAACTACGGAAAATACGGGGAAGCGATATTCAAGTGATGCTTGTACATAAGAGCGTCCACTACCTAATGCTCCTTCTTCATAGCCCCGGACGGAGTTGCTACCACCAAGGGTAAAGGCTTCGTAAGGAGGTAAGTCACCCAGGACGGTTCCCCCTTGAATGTTAAAAGCGAGGGTTTGTGGTCCTTTGTTAAAGTTAGTTAATTTGACGGGGACATATTGGCTGTAACTACCCCGGAATCTAGTGAGGAAAATGCTGCCTAATCCCACTGGTACTGATTGATCGACCCCGAAGCGGAGAAAAGAACCTCTGGTAGGTTGCAAGGAGTTGTTACGGCGATCGCGTGCTGCTCCTAATTGCAATAGCAGCAAGTCGTCTCTACCTTCCCCAGATTGACTTAGTTCAAGTATGTCGTTAGGGTTAGTACTATTCTCAACTCGTCCTAACCTTCTGACATCGCCATCGGAATCAGTGATCGAAATTCTTTGATACTGCAAACCTGCTGAAGCTGTCCATTCCGAATTTTGGAAAGGATTACCGGACAAGGGACGAGTAAAGGTGACACCACCACCTAGACGAACAACACGCGGGCGATCGCCATCTTCATCTGGTCTTCCGACGTTAAATGTTTCAATATTGTCATCATCACCATCAAAAATCAACGAAATCGACCTACGGCGGAAAATATTCGCTGTGTAGGAAGTGCGGTTAGGATCGCCGGCAATCCACGGGTCTGTAAACCGCAAATCAAACAGCAATTCTCTCTGTCCTACTTGTAACTCCGCACCTAGTTTTTGGTTTCTTCCCCCTAAATTTTGCTGCTGATAGCTGATAGTACCAAACAGCCCACTAGCAGAACTAATCCCCGCACCTGCTGCGATCGAACCACTATTGCGTTCAGCCACATTCACTACTACATCCACCTTGCTAGGGTCAGTACCTGGGTCAAGGGAAACATTTATATCTTCAAATAGTCCTAGTCCAAATACCCTTTGCAAGTCTTTTTGCACTGTGTTGCGGTTAAAGACTTGTCCGGGCTTCAATTCCAATTCTCGCTTAACGATATAGTCCCGCGTCCGACCCCGGATTGGTCGTCCTTTATCGTCTGTATCTTGACCGTCTTTATTGCGGAATCGAACGCGAATATCTTCTACCACCCCTTCTGCTACTTGTAGGGTGACAACTCCGTTTTCTGCTACTTGCGGCGCACCTACTACGTTTGCTAGTACATAACCTTGGTCTTGATAGCGCTTGGTTAAAGTTTTGATGCCTTCCTGCAAGCTACGTAAGTTGAGAATGCCGCCATATTGCTCTTTAAAGATTTCATCAACAGCGTTGGCAGGCAGTACGGAGGGAACATTTGTGCCTGGATTTGCCTGGATTTGGACTTTAGTTAAGACAGGGTTGGGCTGCACTACGAAGCTGACGCGCACGCCTAATGGAGTATCTTCTGGCACAGCTTGGACGTTAGAGAAGTAACCAGTACCAAAGATAGCGTTGATATCTTCCTGTAGTTGCGATCGCGTTGTTGTCCTTCCTGGTTGGGTACGAATCGCTCTGTAAACTTGGTTTTCTAGTTCCGGTAATAATTGCTGCCCTGTCTGACTTCTAACCAATACCTCTGATACTAAAACGCGGGATTCTGTCGCTTCTGGGGTTGCGTTTTGTTGATTTTGTTCGGGTGCTGGCTGATTGAGTTGTTGATTTGGCGGTTGTTGATTTTCTCCTGGTACTGGCTGATTGAGTTGCTGATTTGGCGGTTGTTGATTTTCTCCTGGTGCTGGCTGATTGAGTTGTTGATTTGGCGGTTGTTGATTTTCTCCTGGTGCTGGCTGATTGAGTTGTTGATTTTGCTGTTGTTGATTTTCTCCTGGTGCTGGCTGATTGAGTTGCTGATTTTGCTGTTGTTGGTTTTCTTCAGGTGTTGGCTGATTAGGATTCAGCGTTGGCAAATTCTGGGAAGGAACTTGTTGTTGATTCTCAGGTGGGGGAATATCGGGAACTGTATTTGAACCGGGAATATTTTGGTTTGACGGCGGGTTTTGTGCCGTGATTGGCGCTGCGTGGCTTGGTATTATTACTACTGGCTTCTTTGCCGGAAAGACAGCGACAACACCTGGCTGCTTTTTGAGGTTTTCTGGATTCACATTTGAGGTGGAACGCGGTTCTACTCTTAAGGCTGCTGCCCCTTGAGTGTTTGCACTTTGATTTACCAGTTGCGAGTCTTGATTTGTCGTTGGTTGCAAAACCACTGGTTTCTGTTTTGAGCTATTAGGGGTTTGTGCATTTGCACTCAAAGAGCTGCCCAAAGGGGCTGCAATTGTCAACGCCGCCACCAATACGGGAGATAAACGCATTTTATTCACATTCCTCTTCACTTCCACACAAATAACGAAAAGCAATCTTGCTGTTATACAAAAGCTAAAAGTATAAACATAATTTTTTCTTTTGTCTTTTTACTTTACTAGGCCCAAGCCAAAAGGCAAAAGTAAATTAGGGACTCTTTACTAGGGATTAGGGATTAGGTAAGAATTACCAATAAAGAATTTTCAATCATTTTCCATTCATCAAATATCCAGTCCTCAGTCTCCTTCATTTTTTACTTTCTACTGCTTTCAGCACTCGTTGTAAAACCTCCTGGTAGGCATTTTCTACATTCCCTAAGTCTCGGCGGAAGCGGTCTTTGTCCATTACTCGGCGGTTGGGGTCGTTTTCGGCTTGATCCCACAAACGGCAGGTGTCGGGGCTAATTTCATCTGCTAAGAGCAATTGCTGTTGTGAGTCCACACCAAATTCTAGTTTGAAGTCTACTAGTGTAATTCCACACCGCTCCCAAAAGCCACGGAGAAACTCGTTGATTTGCAATGCTAGATGGGTTATTGTCTCAACTTGTTCCGCAGTTGCTAGTTCTAGTAGACGCAGGCGATCGCTTGTCAACAACGGATCTCCTAATTCATCACTCTTGTAATAAAACTCTACCAAAGGCTGTTTGAGAACGGTTCCTAATGGCAATCCTGTTTGCTGACACAGACTGCCGGCAGCAATGTTTCTCACCACTACTTCTAAAGGCACAATCTTCACTGCCTTTACCCGCATTTGATTTGGCTTTGGGCTGTCAATAAAGTGAGTTTTAATACCTTGTGTTGACAACTCTTGAAATAATTTAGCGGAGATGCTACAATTAATGGTTCCCTTACCCAAAATACTACCACGCTTTTGAGCATTAAAGGCAGTGGCATCATCTTTGAAATCAGCTAACAAAACTTCCGGATCTTCCGTTGAATAGAGAATTTTTGCTTTGCCTTCGTATATCTTTGAATTAACACTCATGATGACAGGTAAAGTTTTTTTAGGCGATCGGCAGCTTTGATGCTTTCGAGCTTAACCATTTTATCTTTAGTTATTAGTCATTAACTAAAGACAAATGACAAAGAGCAAAAGAAAATTTTCACTCTTTCAATCGTCAGCGGACTACAGCGTATATTTTTTAACATTTGAAATAGTATTTTTACATCAAAATCAAATTATATTTTTTTGCGGAATTTAGGAGGGAAAAAATTGATGTATAGAATACCACATACAATTTGCTACTTTCAAGTTAAGTTAATTACAATCAGCATTTAAATGAGTAACTCTCAAATATAGTCAATAAGCGTGACTCTGCCGATTAGGTTGCTTTATTTGACGAGTGAGAGGGGTGTAATCAATGGAGATAACAATAATGAATAAAGACGATTTTCTCTATCCTCGCGGTCGCTATTACGGTCAGGTCAAGCCAGAAAACTTAGTTTTTAATGCGAATTTACAGGAATTTGCTCAGAAAATCAGCTACATCTGCAACTTAGAAACAGGTGGAAAACTACCACCAGAAGAAGCATACGAGCAAATCAAGGATCTTTGGAAAGAGTTGAAACGCACAAAAAAACAACTGAGAATTGGCGAACACCCGTTTCAGGATGATGAGGGGCAGGGGGAGTAGGGGGACAGGGGGACAGGGGGGACAAGGGGACAAGGAGGACAAGGAGGACAAGGGGTGAGTGTTGACTCCTAACTTTTAACTCCTAACTGCTAACTCCGCTCCTCCTAACTATTCACTTTGCAACCATTGTCCAGACTCCATCCCAGGAAGTTGGGGGAGGTGTTTGTTGGTAATTACGAGCGCGTTCTAAATGGATATTAACAGCTTGGTCTGTGGGTCGGATGCGTTTTGCGGCTTGAAAACAGGCGATCGCTTCTTTAAAGTGGCGCGATAAATAAGCGGCGCGTCCGGCATGGTAATGTGATAAAAATTCGTGGGTGGTGTTGTCTAGGGGAGTAGAGCGATCGCCAATCAACTCATAAATATTCACCGCTTGATGTTTACCCTTAACGCGAATTCTGTCTAACTCGCGTACCCAGATGCGATGGCTACATAAATGATAAGTAAATTCACTTAAAATAATATCGCAGCCATATTCTTTAGTTACTCCTTCCAAGCGCGAACTTAAATTCACGCCATCCCCAATTACCGTATAATCCATTCGTTTCTGGGAACCAATATTACCCGAAACCACTTCCCCAGAACTAATACCAATCCCAATATGAATTTCTGGTTGTGCTTGAATAATCCGCTGTTGGTTAAATTCTGCCAATCGTTCTCGCATATCCAACGCCGATTGTATCGCCTTCCAAGCATGATTTTCCACTAGCGGTAGCGGGGCACCAAACACCGCCATTAAAGCATCGCCGATAAACTTATCTAAAGTACCTTCGTGGTTAAAAACCGCTTCCACCATTGTTTCAAAATACTGATTTAGCAGCGATACTACCTCAGCCGCACCGAGATTTTCTGTCAGTGTGGTGTAGCCTCGGATATCAGAAAACAAAATGGTGACTTCCTTGCGCTCACCTACCATTAAAGCATCTTCTCCCAGTGCCATAACTTGCTCTGCCACATGGGGTGTCAGGTAACGGTACATTGTAGTTTTCATCCGTTTTTCCTGACTGATGTCTTCTAGCACCACCAAACCACCGCGCACCCCCCCTTCTGGATTCGTTAGGGGGTTGACAGTGAGATTCGTGCTGCGTTCTATTTTTTTAACAGCAGCAGAATTTAATAACTCAGATTGGGGAGTAAGCGGTTGATTCCAGGGGATAAATATATCTGGGTTAGTGCGATCGCCTACTGCCAAAATATAAATGTCATGCGTACTAATTTCTTTACTTTCGTACAGACGTTCCGCCGGAACGTCTCTACAGACGCGATAACCTGTGTCTCTACTTTTAACTTGATGAAGTCCCACTATTAAACTTTGCTCTGGCACATAATGTCTTGCGCCAGTCTTTAAACTATCCTCCAATCGCATTTGCAAATTGTCAATCGGCACAACCTCCCAAACCAGCCGATTAATCAAATTTTTTTCCCACAAAGGCTTGCTATTTTTGGCATTAACTTCTCCTAAAGGACAACCAAGTAACTCTAAAGCCGCATCATTAATTGTGACAATCCGCCCTTCCATATCTGTAGAAATTACCGCATCAGATAGACTTTGCAAAATGTCTTTTTGATATTGTTTTTCTAACAGCACACTTTCAAATAAACGAGCATTTTCCAGCGCAATTCCTGCTTGAATATTAAATGCTCTCATAAACTCTTCATCAGAAGAAGTAAAACTGCCTTGGTGCTTATTAATTAACTGCGTCACGCCAATTAATTCATTAGCCGAATTAAACACGGGCAAACAGAGAATATTCCGAGTTATATAACCAGTTTTTTTATCTGTAGTTGGGTCAAAGCGCGGGTCTTTGTAAGCATCCGAGATATTTAAAGCTTGACCGGTAGATGCCACATAACCGACAATGCCACGATTAGCAGGGATGCGGATTTCCATCATAGTTGAGCGATCGGCTACCTCTACCTTCGTCCAAAGTTCGCCCATTTCTTTGCGGTGCAAAAACAGCGTGCTGCGGTCTGCTTGCATTAAAATCCGGGCTTGCTCCATTACTATCTGTAAAGTAGCTTCTAAATCGAGACTTTGCCCTAATGTTTGAGTAGCCCGTAAAAGTGCGGTTGCACCTCTTTGATTGCGAGCTGCTACATAGAAAGATTGGCAACTTTCTAAGATAATACCAATAGAAGAAGCAAAGTCTCGAAAACAGACTTCATCATCATAATTAAAAGGAATATTTCCTGCTTTATTTGCTAGTTGTACCACTGCCACTATCTGATTTTTGCTACTGACAACTGGCATACATAAAATATTGCGGATTTTGTAGCCCATTTGTTTTTCTAATTCTGGGCTGAATAAAGGGTGAGTAGAGGCTTGAGATATGTTTAAATATTCACCCGTACTGGCAACATGACCGGGAATGCCTACTGCGATCGGAGTGCGAATTTCTAAAGGTTTTTGGGTGTTATCTTGGGGGACTTTTGACCACAATTGATTTTTATCATGGTCAACCAAAAAAATCGTAGTATGTTCAGCTTGGAGAATTTGACCAATTTTAAGTGTAATTGCCTCTAGTACCTTCTCCAGCATTGTTTCTAGGGCTTCATTATTAATTAGTTCAATTGCCCTCAGAAATTGCTGAAACTCTGCGGTAATAAAATCTAGTAAGCAAACAAATTCGTTTACAGAAAGGTCTTTGACACGACGCAGTAGAGCGTGGGTGCGATTAACCTGAGTAAGTTCAGTTAATGTAGCCAGGACGCTACCAGGGCTGGGAAGTGTCATGGGGATTTTAGATTTTAGATTTTGGATTTTAGATTTTAGATTTTAGATTTTGGACTGTGCAATTAAATGATGAGGATTAGGAAATGGGTAATGTTAACTGTCAACTGTTAATAAAATGCCATTTTCCTAATCCAAAATCTAAAATCCAAAATCTAAAATCGTATTATGCTGCTTTGGGATATTCAGAGTAGAGCACCTTTTGATAATAATCTTGTAGCTGGCGTGTGGCAGATGCCCAGCCCCAACGTTCTGCTTCTTGTCGGGCATTTTGACGGATGATTTCTCGTTCTTGTTTCTGTTCTAGAAGGCGAACAGTAGCGGTTATAGCACTTTGGATATCAGCTTCTGGTTCAAAAAGATACCCATTCACCCCATCTGTAACAATATCAGGAATTCCGCCAGAACGAGCTGCTACCACTGGACACCCAGCAGCCATTGCCTCTAATAATACTAATCCTAACGTTTCTGTACGGGAAGGAAAAATAAAAGCATCAGCGCTAGCAAAAGCAGAACCCAAATCTCTGCCGGTAAGATAACCGACAAAATTAGTGTTTGTCCCAGCAAAGTGTTTTTCGAGTGCTTGACGGTGGGGACCATCTCCCACCAATGCCAAACGCGCTGCGGGAATTGCTTCTAATATTGGTTTGATGCGCTCAATTTCTTTTTCAGCACCCAGACGCCCTACGTAAAGCAGCAGGTGACTTTCTGGGTGATTTTGCGATAAACGCGATCGCATTTCCGAACTTACCAAATCTGGATGAAATAATTCTGTATCTACTCCTCTTTGCCACAAGTTCACCCTTTCTATACCATGTGTTGTCAATTCCTCCATCATCGCTGTAGAGGTACACAAATTCAACGCTGCTTGATTATGCCCCGCTTTCAGCAATTCCCATAAAAAACCTTCTAACATTCCCAAGCCGTAATGGTGAAGATACTGCGGCAAGTGCGTATGATAAGACGCTACAAGGGGAATATTATGTGTTTTGCTATGAAATATCCCCGCCAATCCCAAAACCGCCGGATTTACTACATGAATAACATGCGGCTGAAACTTTTCCAGTTCGTAGCCAATTGCTGGGCGAGGAAGTGCCATTTTTAACTCTGGATACAGCGGCAGGGGAAAGCCAGTTACACCGTATACTTTCGCTCCTTTATATTCAGTAATTCCACCCTCTGGGGCAATCACCATCACAGAGTCGCCGTTGCGCTGTAAATGGTCTACGGTGTGGCTTAGGCGCGTCACAATGCCGTCAACCTTGGGCAAAAAGGTTTCGGTAAACAGGGCAATTCGCATAAAAAACTATTCAGTAAAAACAGATAATCCCAGCTTTTGTTGGATTTCGATATCAATGACAGAGTAAACTGTTTCGCGGGGCGTAATCAATGCCGTACAGTCACTTTTAATGTTTTGCCGTTGCTGGTGAACAAATTCGGAAATATCCTCAATCTTTACAATCCAATTTTTGGCGTAACTAGCTAAAATTTGACCGCGTAACCCTAACTGAATAGCGCGTCTTTCTAATTTTGCCCCAGATGGGTGATAATCAATCTTCCCATTGCAAACGGACTTGCGATCGCTTTAAAGTTTTTTCCCATTCGCTTCTACTTGAGTATAATTCTGGCTCAAAGCTAGAATGCACCGCTGCTGCTAAAATTTCCTCAAAAGCTGCACGTTGAAGCCAAATTGCCAATACTACTTCTTGATCTATTTTTGTACCCCAAAGAGAACGGTACATCATCCACAAAAAGTTAGTCTTGATCCAACTCATGCGATCGAGTTTAAATTCTCCGCCAAAATAATTATGAGTCGCGGCATTCCGGAGCGATCGCCTGACGATAAGCTTGATAAACAACTATTGAATGGTCGTCATACTGTGCTATAATATGGCGACCAGTTTTAGGCAATCGACTTACTTGAGTTAAGTAAGCTTCTGTAGCTAGCTGCATGTCAAGTTTCCCATTCAAATCAAGATGTTTTGTTAGGCAAGGTGCAAATGCCATGAATGCCAATAGCAACAACAACCCCACCTAACAAAACTCCGACACCCTCAGCAAAGCAATTTATTCTATGTCTGTTTTCTGCTGCTTCAGCAATTAGTAAGTCATTCACCGTCGAAGATGAAGACTTAGCTATTTGCTGATAATGCTTGTAGCTAGCATCTAGTACTACCCATTCCGGAATTAGGTAGTAGACGCTCATAGCGCTAGCTGCCGTACCTGGTAGTATGACTAACAGCCAGAGAATAAGCGATCGCTTATTCATCCTTTGCTGTTGCGATGCCAAGAGACTTTCGGCATAATTTGCTTGTTATCAACTCGGTTTTGGTACTTGACGGCAAAGTTTAACAGAGAATCAAGTAAAGAATCTGAGAGATAGTGAGGTTGTAAGCCCAAATCTAACAGTTTGGTGTTTTTAGCGTTGAAGTAATGTTCTTCTTTTTCGACTCTGGGATTATCGATGTTATTGATTTCCACATTTAATCCCATCGCGTTTCCGGCTTTTTTCACCATCGTTGCCAAGTCACCGACGCTAAATAGTTCGGTAAATTGGTTGAATACGCGGAATTCTCCTGGTTGTGCTGGGTTAGCGATCGCTAATTCCACACATCGCACTGTATCGCGAATATCTAAAAAGCCGCGAGTTTGTCCACCTTTGCCATAAACAGTCAAAGGATGTGCGATCGCTGCTTGAATACAAAAGCGATTTAATGCAGTACCAAACACTCCATCATAATCCAGGCGATTAATCAACATTTCGTCCATCCCGGTTTCTTCGGTTAAGACACCGTAAACTACACCTTGATTTAAATCTGTTGCCCGTAAGCCCCAAATTCTACAAGCAAAGTGTATGTTATGGCTATCATGGACTTTGCTTAAGTGGTACATTGAACCGGGCTGTTTAGGATAGGGCAAAGTATCTTTACGCCCGTTGTGTTCAATAGTGATGTACCCTTCTTCTATGTCGATGTTAGGTGTACCGTATTCACCCATCGTTCCCAACTTCACTAGATGACAGTCTGGGAAATCTTCCCGCATCGCGTACAGCAAATTCAAAGTGCCGACTACGTTATTCACCTGTGTGACAACTGCGTGTTCGCGGTCAATCATGGAAAACGGAGCCGATCGCTGTTCGCCAAAATGTACAATTGCCTCAGGCTGAAATTTGTGCAACGTTTTGCTGAGAAATTCATAATTGGTGATATCTCCAACGAATAAGTCGATGGATTTACCAGTTAAATCATGCCAGCGCTGAATGCGTTGTTGAATTGGTGCGATCGGCGTTAAAGTTTCCACACCCAATTCATTATCCCAGTGCCGCCGCACCAAACTATCTAAAATCCCAACTTCATAACCTCGATTGGAAAGGTAAAGTGCGGTTGCCCAACCGCAATAGCCATCACCACCAATAACCAGGACTTTCATCTTCAACCAGTTTTTTACTCGCTGATAGCTAAATCTACCAGGTTTGTGTCCCCTCTCGCACAGAATGATGGGGGAAGTGGAGGAGTGGGAGAGTGGGAAATGGGGGAGAGGGGGAGACAAGGGAGACAAGGGAGATGGGGAAGACAAGGAAGACGAGGAGGCAAACTCCCCCTGCCCCCTGCCCCCTGCCCCCTGCCCCCTGCCCCCTCCCCTCATCCCCCTTGCCCAGAAATGCGGTACTCCTGGGCGATATAGTAAAACACGCGATAATAATTGCTAAATTCGGACGCTGGCGATCGCCCTTGCCAGTAATATTTGACTTGAGCCTTTGTTAGTGTTAGTGTCATCGAACTTTCTTGGCTACCAACTTCTACCTCCAGCACCCCAGATACTCCTTGATTTGTCTTAAAGTTGGGATTTATCGTTTTTTTAGCGTTTTTATCTGTAATTATGGTGTCTGGTAGCCGATTACCTGCCCAACCGCGAATTTCTACTCTCGTGTTTTGCGGTGAAACAAACGCTATGCCATCATTATTTTCTGGCGGTGGTAAAGAAGTCCAGGTGCTGGGATATAAAAACTCAAAGCCATAACGGGAATTAGTATAAGTTTTCCATGTGACACCGGAGTTGGTGAAACTGGGCGCATTACAACCGCATAAGATTAACGATAAGGCGATCGCATAAGTTTTTCGTCCTCGTCTAGTTTTAGTAGCGGTAGACATTGTTACACCTTTTACCTGGTTCGCTGATGAACGTAAATAGTCAGATCCTCAGCCGGAAAATCTACTCATTAAAGACTTTTGCTTGATAGCTTCAGATTTTACAGAACAGTAGCAATATCTGTGCTTTCTACCTACTCTGTGTAACAAAACAGCTAATATTTTCTCACCGATCTACATTTGCATCAAATCAGATTTCCGCGAAAAGTAAATAAATGTAACGAAATAGGCGTCAAAACGTTTTGCCGTCTTGACAAGCTAGAACCAAGCCGATATCGTGAAATACATACCCGGGTAAGACCAACAAGAGTTATATGCAAACGAAGCAAAAGGTTACTTTATATTTGTCGCCAGAACTACACAGGAAACTGAAGATTCGTTCAGCAGTAGATTCTGAACCAATGTCAGAACTTGCAGAACGTGCCCTCGTTTTCTACCTGGCAAATTCAGAATTAGTTGATGAAGTAGAAGCGTCTTCTTATGGACGAACTCATAGAGTTTATTCCTGCCCATCTTGTGAGAGTTCCTTAGTCTTACGCGACGGAGAATTGGTAGCCCTAGGCAATCAAGCAGGAGTAACTCAAGAGCATTTACCCGTCAACGAAATGGATGAGGATGAAGCTTATCCCAAGGGTGAGGAAGAATTAGTTCCTTGCTAGACCTGAATTATGAATATTACATTCATAATTCGTCGGTTGCCATTATCAACGATGTCTTTACTGTCTTTATAAGGTCTCACGTAGGTCGATAGTATGAAAGAAGAGCTAAATATCCTCATTCAAGCTCAATACCCTTTAATCTACCTTGTGACCTCCGAGGAAGAGCGGGCAGAGCAATCAATTTCCACAATCGCCCAAACGTTAAAACCAACTCGGCGAGTGTATGTGTGGACAGTAACTCACGGCATCGTGGAGTATGGACAACCCCGGAATGTCACTCAGCATAACACCGTTTCTCCAGAAGCGGCGATAGAGTGGATTATCCGGCAAAGAGAACCAGGTATATTTATTCTTAAAGATTTACATCCGTTTATTGATGCGCCAGCGACAACAAGATCGTTAAGAGATGCGATCGCCCAATTCAAAGGAATGCAGAAAAACATCATCTTGATGTCGCCAATGCAGAATGTTCCTATAGAACTGGAAAAAGAAGTTGTTGTTATAGACTTTCAGTTGCCAGATATGGCTGAGTTAAATAAAGTATTGACTCACCATATAGACCAAAATCGTGGACGACGGTTGTCAACAGAAGCGCGAGAAAAGCTTCTGAGAGCCGCTTTAGGTTTAACTAAAGATGAAGCGGAAAAAGTCTACCGAAAGGCACAGGTAACTATCGGGCGTTTGACGGAAGATGAAGTAGATATAGTTTTATCTGAGAAAAAGCAACTAATTCGGCGCAATGGTATATTAGAATACATAGAGGAAGATGCAACCATTGACGCTGTAGGCGGCTTAGAAGAGTTAAAGAAATGGCTTAAGCAACGCTCGAATGCTTTTACAGAAAGAGCAAGAGAGTATGGTTTGCCCCAACCGAAAGGAATGTTAATTTTGGGAGTTCCCGGTTGTGGTAAGTCGTTGATAGCCAAAACAACTTCTCGGCTGTGGGGTTTACCTTTGTTGCGCTTGGATATGGGGCGAGTTTACGACGGCTCAATGGTGGGTCGAAGTGAAGCGAACCTACGTAACGCCTTGAAGACAGCAGAATCGATTTCTCCAGCAATTTTATTTATCGATGAATTAGATAAATCCTTCGCTGGTAGTGGTGGTTCTGGTGATTCTGATGGCGGTACTTCCAGCCGGATCTTCGGTTCTTTCCTGACTTGGATGCAAGAGAAAAAATCTCCAGTGTTTGTGATGGCAACTGCTAACAGAGTAGAACGTTTGCCTGGGGAATTCTTAAGGAAAGGACGCTTTGATGAGATTTTCTTTGTCGATCTGCCGACTCCTGAAGAACGGCAAGATATATACAAGATTCACCTAACGAAACGCCGGGAAGACATTACTCGATTCGACTTGGAACAACTAGCCAAGATGTCCGACGGGTTTTCGGGAGCAGAAATTGAACAAGCGATCGTTGCGGCAATGTACGAAGCTTTTGCCCAAGAACGCGAGTTCACCCAGTTAGATATTATTGCTGCACTCAAGGCAACACTGCCGCTGTCTCGAACGATGCAAGAACAAGTCACAGCCCTGAGGGACTGGGCTAGACAGCGCGCAAGACCCGCAGCATCCTCCGTAGCTGAATATCAGCGAATGGAGTTCTAAAAGCTTTCCCCTGCTAACACGGGGGCAAAGGCTAGCTTAAAGGCTAGCAGTTAAGAAAAAAGCCGCGTCCTGATATGCGCGGCTGTGCCTAAAACAAACCGTTGTCGTTTTTCCCAATCTTCTCTCTGGAGGAAACCCCAAATGTCTCATTTTAGCACTCTCCGTACCAAAATCACCGACGCTGAAATCCTCAAAGCTTCCTTACGCGACCTGGGTATCAGCACAAAGACAGAAGCTGATGTTCGTGGTTACAACGGTCAACGTGTTCGTTCTGACATCGTTGCCGTGTTGGAAGGCGAATATGATTTAGGTTGGTCTCGCAACAGCGACGGTTCCTTTGACCTAATTGCTGACCTGTGGGGCGTTGCTAAGAAGCACAATCAGACCGAGTTGATCAACTCGATCAACCAAAAATATGCCGTTAACAAAACCTTGGCTGAAGTGAAACAGCGCGGTCTGCAAAATGCCAACGTTAAGTTGGTATTGCAATAATATTTCTCTGCGCGTTCCCAAAGCTGCACGGGTTAACCAGGTTTACTAGCGGTTAGCCCGCTTTTTTATCGGGGCTGAGTTTATTCTCAGTCCCGATTTTAATATTTTATGATTTACTCAAGGGGAATATTGGACGTTAAATAAAATACTGTATCTCAACAGACAACACACGGTTTAGAACAGATACGGCACTAATCGTTTTGTACGTTGCCTGTAAGCTTCATACTCATCTCCGAATTGATCGAGTAACATCTGTTCTTCTTTGTCGATTCGTGTCGCATAGGCAATGCTGAAACAGATGAGTCCAGCCAGTCCAGCAATCCAGTTCGGAAGTAATAACGCTTGTGCGATGCACAATAACACGACAGAGGTATACATCGGGTGACGAATGCTGTGATAAACGCCATTAGTCATTAATGTATGCCCTTCTCGAATTTGCAGCGTTGGCGACCAATTTTTGCCAAGGTCATGATGAGTACGCCAGAATAGCCAAAGCGCGATCGCAAAGGTAACGACCCCTAATCCATTTGCCCAGATTGGTAGACGATAGTTCGCAAAGTTTAACCAAGGGGATAAAACATAAATCAAGGGCAGAAACAGTATCCCAACTAATACCAGGAAGCGAATTACCTTTTCTTGAGCGGTTTTTCGGTCATCAACAATCGTGTTTCTCTGCTGTTCTCGCTGATAGGGAATCCGAATTATTAACCACAACACAATCCCAATTGTGAAAATTATCTTTAAGGTCAGCGGATTCATTTTGCTCATTTCCTGTTACGACTCGAAGAGGGCTTGCTAATCTCATCACTTCCACCCAGAAGCATTTCAACTAGCTTTAATCAGATTTTGACTCAAGCTGAAAGTTGCTGACAAAAGTAATGTTATTCGACTCATAGGGAAGCTGAAGGAGGAAAAAACGAATGAAGCGATCAATCGCCAAAATTATTGAAATCCTACAAAAGCCTTGATCATCTAAAGCTTTAGAACAAGGTAAACATCCAAAAGCATAAAGCGATCGCGCTATGAGCGCGTGCGAGCGGGTTGTTCATGTAGTGTTCCGTAGCTTCTCAAACATCCAAAATTTTATTGGGGGATTATAATTGGAGCCGGAAATTCGTCTAAGGATGGTATACGGGGGATGGATGGCGGCATCGACTTATCATCTAATAACACCCAACCATTACTAGGGGTAAAAGCTATATCTGTTAAACGCTTCCCTTCTTTGTACTTTGTCTTGATTGTATCAATAAGCAGTTGTGGAACTTTATTATTATAAAAAGCATTATTGCCACGATTATAAATAATTAACCACCCTCCATTCGGTGTAAAAGCAATAACCTTGATAGCGTATTTTTGAGATATGTCCTTAATTTTATCAATAACGTTTTGTGGGAAATTGCTACTCCAATAAACTTGGGAACCATTAAGATTGTCAGCAATAATTGTCCAATCTCCATTAGGCGTAAACACAATATTGTTAACAATGAAAACTTGACGTTTAATCTCCGAGAGTCTATTAACAATCTCTTGGGGAAAATTCTTGCTCCAATAAGCTTTAAAATAATCATACATAACTATCCATTCTCCATTTGGCGCGAATGCAATAGTATTGATAGTTGAGTCTTGTTTATTCAGAGTGGCAAGTACATTAAGAGCGTCAGGTGGAATCTTATTTGTACTATAAGCAAAACCATTCTTGCCATAGAGAATTACATATCCTCCATTAGGAGTGAAGGCAATAGTTTTAGGAGTTAGACCCCGCTCATTTATCCTCTTAAGGTCGTCAACTGCCTCTTTTTGAATATCTGCTGTGTAAGTAACATCAGCCCTAGCCGGAACAGCAGTTAAGACGATAGGACATAAAGTCAAGATTGTTATTGATGCTTGGGCAAAAAAGTTATTGCCTGCTTTCACAATCTGCCGTGCTAAAAAATTATTAGACATATTACTCTCATGATAAATAAATACAAAAATTTATACCGCTTCTTTTCTCAGTAAGAGATATTATATAGTGCAGACACCCTTCTTCGTTTATTGGCGGCTATACTAACGCGCATCAGTACATAAGAACGTACAGTTTATGTAAAGTGAGGTTAGATTGGTTGGGCAATCAATTTGTGTAAAGCGCGCCCTGTCAAGTTCTAAGCGCCGTCTCGATTATAAAGCACATTATATCTATCGGTATCAATCAGTTTATTGAAATTGAGTACACTCCTGGTGGTAGCGGTTTCATCACCTCTACAGGACTTAAAAGTGATGACCCATCTGCGGTATCAGAACGAACAGCAAAAGCACTCGCTGCATATAATGGCGCCATTGATGGTTTAGAATCGTTAATCCTTGCTCAGGCTTGCGAAGGTATTGATATTACTACTAGGGGCCCCTTCGAGGGCTTTTTGTTTTTTCGTGGTAACAAAAAAAGGTAGAATTCCCTTTTAGCAATAGTTTTGAGACAGGGAATTTTAGCTAAAATAAAATTTTGCTGGAGGTATTGCACAGCAATACTTCTAGGCTCCGTGTAGCGGCCCGTATCAGCTATTCAGATAACCTCGAACGACCAACAGAAACCTCTGTACGGTCGTGTGCATTGGAGTTGTTAGGTTGATTGACGCACTGTAGCAGCATTTTTTTGTGCTTCTGCATAGATTCTTAGTGCAGCAGCCATATGCTGTTCAGCCTCTTCACCCTTTGATTGGAACCATGCCAACGTTTCAGAATCAACACGAATAGCAACTGTAGCCAATGATGATACAGGCATTCGTAACTTTGCCTTCGAGAAAAATTCGTCTGTAAGAGGTGGAATATCTGAAGTGTCGATGTCATCGTCAGTCATTGCATCAATTCTAGCCCAGTCGGTTCTTGAGGTATTGCTCATAACGCCTTTTTTCATGTGAGAGTGCTTTCCTCAACGAGATGATACGAATTATTCCTTCATCAGGCTCAGTGTATACAACCACTACAATCCGTTCATCCAGAAGTCCAGTGCCGATCCATCGATCTTCACCATAGTCGCTGCGCTCGTCAAGGTCAACTGCCATCGGCAAATCAAAAACTCGATAAGCATCAGCAAAATCGAAACCGTGTTTATTAATGTTAAGTTCGTTTTTTCGCTCATCCCACTCAAAATTCATGGGCTAAACTTATCACACCTGTATAAATTTAGTGTATAATACAGCCTTAAGTGTTTGCTAGATATAAAGAGTGCGATCGCTTCAAAGCGGGCGCTCCGCGCCATCGCACAATTTGAAGGCTCCATAAAGGAGCATCGCGCTCATAGCGGGTGAGTTTTATCCATGCTGAAGATGGCGATCGCATATTTTAGGGATTGTGGTGTAGGGCGAAGCACGTTCGCCTTGGTGTCGCAAAGCGACTCAGCAAGAGCGGATGTGCGCTATGAGCGTTCCCGCTCTTCCTAGTAGCGTGACCTCTAGATAACGGCTAAATTGAGCCGACGTAAATCACTTGTTGAGATCAACAGCTCGCTCTTGTACGTTCGGCTCCAACGCCGTGTTAGACAGCTGCTCAGGAGATAGCGTAACAAACTGCCTGCCTTGGGCTGAACCTGGACAAAAATGGACAGCCTTGTTTACTAGATCCTCAACACCCCACGACATTTTACAGATGTTGGCTGTCAATGAGTGTCTATTGTTTGTGAAACCCACTTTGCGCCTGCTTTCTTCGCCAATCTTCGCAGATCGCCTTTAAGTCATAATTAAAAGACTTCGCGTGTTCCTCACGAATTCGATGAATTTCGTCTAAGATTTCATTTTGCCACATAGCTTACTCTCCCATTAGCTCATAAGGTGTGCAAATTATCGGCAAAGTGTGTCCAAAGCTTACGCAAATTTCCAACAACTTTTTTTAGATTTGCGCGTTTGCAATGTGTTTACAATTCCAGGTTAACAGGTAATCGAGACGGTTAACTGTAGCCAGCGCAATATGAATCGCATCATCAGAGGCTTTTGGGGGGAGATTGCTCCTCGCCATAAACTGTGCAGCTAAGTTCTCTACAGTTTCAGTCACTTCTCCTTCATGGCACATCCTGCAATACTTCAAGTCGTTGGGCAGCTATTTCTGCATCGCCTTGTGCTACCTCGTCCAAAACAACTTGCGATATGTAGAGATTGAAGGTGCTTCGGCGCAGTTGCCACCAATCTCTCGTCACCTCAATATTTCCCGCAAGGATTAAATTTTTGGTCGATCTGGCTGTGAGGTAGCCCAAGATACTGGTTTCAATGTAGACGGTTTCACTCATACGGAATGGGTTGCTAGACATTCAATGTTAGACTAAGGCATCACTCATCCGACTCAGAAGTTATAGCGTTGCTGAATCAAGGTATGAAAATTTCACTTTTAGGCGCACCAGAGAAACGATGATTCATCTGAGCGCTTCAGCAACGCCCAAAATTTTCGGGATGGTTGCGAAATAAGTCTGCGTTGCTAGCCGATCGCTATAAATACTCTTGGAAATAATTTATTTTGCATAAATTAACCTAATGTCAATGTATCTTTTGGTATAATCGCAAAGTTTTACAGGTAACGTCAGTTTGCCACTATGGATTTTCTGGAAAAATGCTGCGAGTTTATCATCTTCTGATTGGTTTTATTTTGCTGATATTAACACCGATAGTATTCAAATTTGTTCACCCTAATTCTTCCACCGACAAATTGCAGAGAAATCCAGTTCGACAACCCAAGCCGGTTGCAACACTGACTCAAACTAACTCAGCATCCAAACCTACTGAAGGAAATATCTGGAAGAGTGTTCTGGGGAAAACTGCTACTCCACCAGGTTGGAAGGTAGAACCTTGTGAAGGAAATGCACCGTTGTTGTGTGTCTCCTCTCAAGGAAAAGTTTTGGGTACAGTTGAGATGCAAGTTTACCCATTGGCAAATCAACCGAATTTCCAAAAAATGCTGGTAGCTGCTGGTATTCCACCTGGGGCAAAAGTGGATTTACAAAGTCCCAACTACCAAACGCAGGTATTGACAGCACTTAATGCTTGGGTCGCAGACCATTACGCTGTATTATCAAAAGACCGTCAGAGTAGATATGGTGGCATTTCTTTTTCACCTCAACCACCGCAACAAGTTCCCTTTGGAATGCTTCACGGGATGCGTTACGGCTTTAGAGGAATTCAACAAGGTGGTAAGGTCTACGAGCAAAATCTCGGTTATGTTGCTTTTGACGGTGCTTCACTTTACGTCATTCATACTGCTTTTGACCCGGCAGCAAAAACAGGTAAGTTTGAGAAAGTCGAAAATTTTGAATTGATCGAATCTTATCTGAGTGCAATTGTCGCAGATTTGCGTTTGCCAAAATAAAGCGATCGCTTTGCCCGCCGCAGGCATCGCAATGAAAGTTAATAGCTGATGACTAAAAACACTCAGATCCCCGACTTTTCCAAAAAGTCGGGGATCTTCCATTAACCATTAGCTCTAAGTCTAAATCTCAGCTAATGCTCGTTCAATCAAGCGACGCGCTAAAGTTTGCGTACCTGTGTGTTCGTAGTAATTCGTACTCACATCTAAAAACGCCGCTAGGTAATCCAATTTATCGTCAGCAATCTGCGTAAAGTTTTGCAAATTATTAACAACTTTCTGTGGCGTTAAATTATTCGACGCGACGAGATTACCCATCCAGCCTTTGACTGAATCGAAACTTTCGCCGATAAAGTTGAGTTTGCTACTAGAATTATTACCGGGAATCGAATCTTGGATGTTCTTAAAAGTCGAGTTTTGCTCTAAGTCTTGCGGACTGGTTTGATTAATGCTAGATAACGCTTTGTTGATGAAGTCGGGACCCAAGGGTATCAAACCATCAACGCAAACTAACGCTACCATGCGGATGAGAGACTCACCGCTATATTCACCCAAAGAAGCGACAAAATCGCCTATGCTGTCTCCGGGGATACCGTTAATTTGGCAGAAAGCTACTAACTCAGTAACTAATTTTAGTGCTAAGTCAATGGTTTGAGCTTTGTCTGGTTTGGGAGTAACTTTATTTAAAAAACCCAATAACGGAATTGACTCACCTACCTTATTCGCTAAAGCTGCTGCACCAAGCGCTTTATCTGTACCATCAACAGTTTGGTACAACCACATAGCTCTTTGGTATCCTTGAGAGCGATCGTTGTAAAGATAAATTGCTCTCTCGCCAATTTGCTGAATTAGGTCTTCGTCAGTTTCGCCGGTAACAGTCTTAATGGTATTGACAAAACCTACCACATTATGCCATTGACCAGGAGCAACAAAATCAAGGGAATTCAACAGAGAAACAGTCAAGCCACCGGTAGGCAATTGGTCAACTAACTCAAAAATGGATTTGCTCACGGTTCCGAAAATCTCCTTAGATAGCGTGTTTTATTTTAATCGCAGTAGTGAAGTTTATTTCAATTGCGCTAGACCGCTGAGATTAAATTTCTCTATCCAATCTTCGCGATCGCTTGCTGTAAATGACGGATCTTTGGAAATCACTTTCACTTGATACTTACCCACCAAAACCGACGTTTGAGTATTGCCAAGTGTCGCTGCCGGATAACCGCCAATTTTTTTGGTACTACTAGAGTATTTTGCCGCTGCACTTGGAGTGCTGGTGGTGTCAGAAACAGCCAGTTGCGCCATAACTTTGCCGCCTTTTTTCAAATTCGCTTCTGCAAAGCCTTTTTTCTCTTGGGTAAATACACGTTGATATCCAGCTTGCTCCGCAGGAAAAAGTTTGTTAAATTCGCTACCTTGAGTTGCATTCTTAGCAACTGCTTGACCGCTTTTCTTTTGTGTGCTTTCTTTTTGCACTTGGTCAAATTGACCTGGTGTCTTGGGAGCGCAAGCTGTTGTCAGTAATAACACTGAAAGCAACAAAGCCACTAAAATCCTATGTCCACGGCGTCCAATCATATTTGGTTTCTCCTTATGCTTCTTTGAGGCAATTATCAGCGCTTCTTTGAGATTCCACCCGGAAAATTTACTTTTTGATAAGATTTGGTATCTCGAATCACATTTTTTTCGGGCATTTTCTGGGCTACTGGAAAAATTTATGAGTTTTACTCCTCACTCATAACTCATAACTCATAACTATTGCTTAACTCCGGGAAGCTATAACAGCATAAAACGGATCTCCTCCGCCCGCACCCAACCATTGCAAGATATTTGGAACCGTTGATTGACGGGTAATTACTTCTGGAGTAGTAAATCCCGGAACCGAGGAGAAATAGCTTTTAACTAATTCAACTCGACTTGCTTCTGAACCCTCCCGCCATGCTTGAATCGCCTTTTGAAAAAACATGCGGTTAGAAAAGCTGAAGATAGCGATACCACCCGGTTTGAGGATGCGATGAATTTCGGAAAACACAGCCTCTGGATATTGCAAATACTGTACGGAAACGCAATTGAGTACAGCATCAAAATCTTCATCCTTCAAGGGTAACTGAGGATTGGCGTTGAGGTCTTGCACAAAGTAATGATCTAAGCGCGGGTTGCGTGCAAGTTCTTCAGCGTTGAGTCCGTGTCCTTCAACATGGGCAAACTGCATCTCTTCTGGCAGATGAGACACCCAACTGCTCATCATATCAAAGATACGCATATCGGGTTTTAGTCGCTGACGATATAAATCGGTTAGCTGTTGAATAAAGCCTTCATCCACATGAGTGACGAAGCGGGGATAGTCGTAAAACAGCTTGTCGTCTGTATCATCTAGCTTAATGCGTTGATTCGGTCTTAGTAGCATAAACCTCTGTTGAACGAGAACTTATTCCCAAAATAGTCTAAATTTCAGGTAGTATTTGATGCAGAATAGTTGTATACAACCTTACATATTCTAGAAATAGAGAGAAATAATTAACAACTTTTTCAACTTAACAAATTTAAGTTATTTGTAATTCAATGAAATATCAAATAAAAAATTTGAATTCTCTTTGGCAACAAATTCATCTTTGGGGAGGATTTCCTTATATCAGTTTGTTGGTATGGATACTGCCATTATTGCTATTTAATTCTGGAAACAATAGCTTGATGGCTCATGATGAAGGACTTTATGCTTGGCGATCGCGTGTGATGTTTGAGTCTGGTGATTGGATAAATCCTTGGTCAGAACCCCATCACAAAACACCAGGTCCTTATTGGATGATTGCCAGTTCCTACAAGCTGTTTGGTATAAGTGAAGCTAGCGTGCGACTTACTAGCATGATTGCTGGCATTCTGAGCATACTCCTTTTATATGAAATCGGTAAAATTATACTTAGTAAAAAACTTGGTTGGCTAGCTGCGGCAATTTTGAGTGTAGAATTTCTCTGGCTACAATATTGTCGATTAGGTACGCCTGATGTACCAATGATTTGTCTGGTACTTTTAGCTATTTGGTCTTTTCTCAAAGCAGAATTACATCCAAAATATCGCTCTTTTTATCGCTTTATTGCCGGTTTGAGTTTCGGTTTAGGCTTTCTAGTCAGAAGCTTTATGATTTTTTTGCCAATCGTAGCTTTATTACCTTATCTTATTGGAGAACATCGCCGCCATCGTCATCTTACCAACCCGATGTTTTATTTAGGGTTTGCAGTCGGTTTAATTCCTACTTTAAGTTGGATTTGGTTAAGTTCGCAGCGCTTTGGTAATAATAGTTTTGAAGAATTATTCCGCTTTGTTTTTCGCTTGGGGTCGAATGATAGAGGCGATCATGGAATACTATTTTATTTCTGGAATGTACCCGCAAAAGCTTTTCCTTGGTTTTTCTTTGCTCTTTTAGGCTTAGTCTTATTAGTGCGTCGTCCCATTCCTCGCTACCAATTGATATTAGTTGGCTTTCCCCTAGTTCTGTTTGCTGAACTTAGTATTTTCTCTACTCGCCTACCTCATTATAGTCTTGCTCTTTATCCCTTTATCGCAATGCTAGCATCTGTCGGGTTAGACTGGCTTGGCGCAATTTTTAGCAAACGGATTTGGAGACAAGGAGACAAGAGGACAAGGGGACAAAAGGGACAAGGGGGACAAGGGAGACAAGGGGGAGAACTCCTAACTCCTAACTCCTCACTCCTAACACCACGCTTCCCCACTTTCTACGGGAGCATCCCCCACTCTCCCACTCCCCCCCTCTATTTTGAGATTCCGCGAAATCTTAGCTACGCTTTTGGTGGATTGGGTATTTTACTTGTGCTAGCGGGTGTAGTTGCTTTTGCTGTGGGTGGGGTGGAAATTCGCAAGTATGCAACTGTCGTTTTGGCTTTGGGGTTGGGTTGGTTAATTTTACCTTTAGTGTGGATCGGTCGTTATCGCTTTGGTCAAAAGTTTCTCACAGCACGTTACTGGATAGCGGGGTGGTTGATTCCGGCTTGGTTGGCTTTGGCGGTGGCTGGTTTTAACGGCTTTATTGGCGATTACAATCCTGATGTTAGAGCTTTCTTGACACAAAAAGCGATCGCCGAAATCCTCCAAACTAATCCTATCAACTTTGTCCAAGTAGGGGGTAAAACTGGTGTACTCCTCAATTTCTACACTCCCCACCACGGTAAGCAGGTACAACAAGTCTCTCAACTAAGTGCGGGTAGTTATGCTTGGATATCTGCTAAACAGCCGGCTTTATCCACTCCTCATCGAGTTCTCGGTACTGTGCAAGATTACCAGTTGATTCAATTGGGGAGTGGGGAGTAGGGAGGAGCCAGTGCGTTGGACGGGTTCCCCGGCTTGAAGCACCTGGCGTTGGGGAGTGGGGGAGGGGGGGATGGGGAGAGGGGGGAGAGGGGGGAGACAAGGGAGAAAATTCACCATCTCCTCCTTGTCCTCCTTGTCCTCCTTGTCTTCCTTGTCCTCCTTGTCTCCCTTGTCAAGAAAGTCCCCTTAGAGCAGCTCTTGCTAAAAACAGATTTATTTGGTTATAATAATATTACGCACGCTAAGGAAATCCGAAAATGATTTCTACATCAAAAAATTTACAAGCTGTGGACTCTTGGCAACAAGTTCTGGCACCATATAATGTTGGCTACAGAGTTAAACTGCTTTCACAACTTCTCACCCGCAAGTTTACTGAGCGGTTAGAACCCTTTGGACTAACGCCATTTCACTGGTTGGTTTTATGCTGTTTGTGGCAAGAAGACGGTTTACCTACTTCCTGCATTGGCGAAAAACTCCAACAAGTGGGAGGTACGTTAACTGGAGTACTCGATCGCATGGAAGAACGCGGCTTGATTCGTCGAGAACGCGATTCGTCCGATCGCCGCATTTGGCGCATTTGGCTTACAGATGCAGGATCGCAACTGGAAACGGTCTTACCTCCAATTGCAGCCGACTTGCGTGAACAAGCGATGTGTGGCATTTCCCACTCTGAACGCGAGCAGTTTTCCCAACTTCTCAATCGAGCGATCGCTAATCTGTCTTAAGAATATGCCATAATCACCCGATTGACTGAAGCACCGTTCATATTTATTTGCCAAAATATTACGTATGCTAAGGAAACGAGATATAAATAGTTGAAGTTAAATATTACGCCTTCTAAATAAAATTTAGTTAATTAAATCATCCATCGGGGGACTTAAGAATTATGGAACGCAGCAATACAACTTTAAATGAACGTAACGGACACTCTTCAGCGGTTTTGGATAAAGAGCTAATTGTGGACTTAGAAACACTGGAAGCTCGGACCATAGAGAAGCCTGCACCAGCTGAAACGCCAGTAGATAAGGAAAATATCCAGCCAGAGACGGCAAAAGAAGAGCAAAAGAAAGCTGCACCGAAGCGGAAAAAACCGATTGGGATAATTTTGGGAGTATTGGGAGTAGGTGCGATCGCCGCAGGTGGATTTGGTTATCGCTACTGGGAATATGCCTCTACCCACCAAGAAACAGACAACGCTACAGTAGCCGGACACATTAACCAAGTTAGCAGCAAGATTCCCGGAACTGTTAGCCAAGTGTTGGTAAACGATAACCAACTAGTACAACAGGGACAGTTGCTAGTAAAACTCGATCCGCAAGACTATCAAAATAAAGTGCAGCAAGCACAAGCAGCACTTTCAACCGCACAGCGTCAAGCACAAGCAGCCGAAGCGAATATTGCTTTAGCTTCACAAACTACCTCTGCGAAGACAAATCAAGCACAAGGCGATGTTAGCGGTGCATTAGCAGCGATTTCCACAGCAAAAGCAGCAGTGCAAGAAGCACAAGCCGGAATACCAGCCGCGCAAGCTGACGTGAAATTAGCAGAAGCGGGAATTCCCGCAGCACAAGCGGAAGTAGCCCAAGCTGATGCTAACTTGCAAAGAGCGCAAGCTGATTACAACCGTTACAAGACTTTGTTTCAACAAGGTGCGATCGCTCGCCAACAACTTGAAACAGCCACATCAACTTATAATGTGAATGTAGCGCAAAAGAATGCTGCTGTTCAGGGAGTACAACAAGCACAAGCGCGGTTAGCATCAGCGAGA
The DNA here is from genome assembly GCF_000817785.2 of Hassallia byssoidea VB512170. Classification (GTDB taxonomy): domain Bacteria; phylum Cyanobacteriota; class Cyanobacteriia; order Cyanobacteriales; family Nostocaceae; genus Hassallia; species Hassallia carrinoi. The sequence goes on from NZ_JTCM02000001.1 coordinate 143,793, forward strand.
GTTGGAGTAGCTAGAGCGCAGTCAAAATTAGCACAAGCGCAAGAAGGCGTAACCAGCGCTCAAGCGAAACTTGCAGCATCCAAAGGAGGACTGCAACAAGCTACCGCCGGCGGACAGCAAACAGCAGTGAATCGCGGACAGTACGAAGCGGCAAAAGCGTCAATTTCCCAAGCGGAAGCGACATTGAAAGACGCGCAACTGCAATTATCTTACACCAACATTACCGCACCGGCAGCCGGACGTGTGGGTAGAAAAAATGTAGAAGTTGGTAATCGCGTGCAAGTAGGAACACCGATGATGGCGATCGTCAATAACGATTACTGGGTAGTCGCTAACTTCAAAGAAACCCAGTTAGAAAAAATGAAGCCAGGAGAACCAGTAGAAATCAAACTGGATTCATTTCCTCATCACAGCTTTAAAGGTCGTGTTGACAGTATTTCGCCAGCTTCCGGCGCTCAGTTTGCCTTATTGCCACCGGATAACGCTACAGGTAACTTTACCAAAATTGTGCAGCGTATTCCTGTGAAAGTTGTTTTCGACCAACAAAGCATCAAAGGCTACGAAGCACGAATTACACCTGGGATGTCTGCGGAAGTTGCGGTAGAAGTCAAGTAATACCAAACGCGAATGAAAACATTTTACGCCTCTCCAATATCTTTCCACCTCCGGAGAGGCGTTTGCAGTCAAGTTAGGTGATATTTATGGAAAGCGTATTGGTATAAACTAAACTTTTAATGAAGACGCAAGCAACTGAGAAAAAGCCGAGAATACCGGCATTTAGGTCAAGAAACTACCGTTTATTTTTTCTCGGGCAAGGTATATCTCTAATTGGCTCGTGGATGACGCAATTAGCCACGATTTGGTTAGTTTATCATTTAACAAATTCACCTGTAATGCTAGGAATTGTGGGATTTACCAGTCAAATTCCTAGCTTTTTTCTCGCTCCCTTTGGTGGCGTTTTTGTGGATCGTTTTTCTCGCCATCGTACCTTAATTGGTACACAAATCTTGGCGATGATTCAGTCATTAACGCTGGCAGTGCTAGCATTAACTGGCGTAATTCAGATTTGGCATATTATCGCTTTAAGTTTGTTGCAAGGATTTATTAATGCTGTAGATGCGCCGGCGCGACAAGCATTTGTGCCAGAATTAATTGAAAGAAGAGACGATTTAGCGAATGCGATCGCCATCAACTCGACAATGTTCAATGGTGCGCGATTAATAGGTCCTGCGATCGGTGGTTTACTAATTGCTCAAGTTGGTGCAGCTTACTGTTTTTTAATTGATGGTGTCAGCTATATCGCTGTAATTGCTGCTTTGTTGGCGATGAATATTAAGTCAAATAAATACCAAGTCAGTAATGCCAATCCCATACAAAAAGTAAAAGAGGGATTTAATTATGCTTTTGGCTTTCCGCCAATTCGGGCAATATTAATATTATCAGCCTTAGTCAGTTTTCTGGGAATGCAATATACAATAATTGTGCCAATTTTTGCGGAAAAAATCTTGCAAGGTGGCGCAGATACACTAGGCTTTTTGATGGCTGCGTCAGGAGTCGGCGCTTTATCTGGGGGAATTTATCTGGCTACACGGGGAACAGTAATAGGATTGGGCAGATTAATTGCCTTTGGTCCAACAATTTTAGGATGTGGACTGATTGCTTTTTCTCTATCGCGATTTTTGCCACTTTCTTTATTTTCATTGTTTTTTGTCGGTTTAGGAACGATTCTACAAATTGCTTCTGGTAACACAGTTTTACAAACAATTGTAGATGATGACAAACGCGGACGAGTAATGAGTTTATATACAATGTCTTTTTTGGGTACAATACCTTTTGGTAACTTATTGGCAGGTTTTTTAGCAAATCATATCGGCGCTACCAATACGCTAATAATTGATGGAATAGCTTGTATTTTGGGGTCTATATTTTTTGTGAGAAAGTTACCTGCTTTAAGGCGATCTATTCGCCCAATTTATGAGCAAAAGGGGATATTAACCAGTAGTGGAAAAGCTTAAGAAATAATAACCGCAGATGCACGCAGATGAACACAGATAAAAGGCATCTGCGTTTAAGAAAATTTATAATCAATATGAAAAACAGCATCTACCTTAAGGTACATTTATAATATCGCCTCAAGTTTGAAAATATAAATATCTTTTATTTCAACGCCCCACTTTCTCAACCGGAGTACCGCTGTGGCTAATACAAATGCAGTTGGCAAAGGCAATCAGACTTCCTCTAATAACGTACCGCTGAGAACCTGGATTGGTGTAATGGCGAGTATGCTTGGTGCATTCATGGCGGTGCTGGATATTCAAATTACCAACGCTTCGCTACAAGATATTCAAGCATCTTTAGGGGCAACTTTAGAAGAAGGTTCTTGGATTTCTACCGCTTATTTGGTGGCAGAAATTGTAGTAATTCCTTTAACTGGATGGTTATCGCGGGTATTTTCCCTCAAACGATATTTGTTAGTTAACACCGCCTTATTTATCTTCTTTTCTATATGCTGTGCTTGGGCGTGGGATCTCAATTCTATGATTCTTTTCCGCGCTTTACAAGGCTTCAGCGGCGGGGTTTTAATTCCTACTGCTCTAACAGTTGTCCTGACAACTTTACCCCCGGCAAAGCAAGCTGTTGGACTAGCCGCGTTTGCGATTACCGCAGTTTTTGCACCGTCGGTTGGTCCCACATTAGGAGGTTGGTTAACAGAAAATTTAGGTTGGGAGTACAACTTTTATATAAATGTAGTTCCAGGGGCATTGATGTTGGCTGGGGTTTGGTATGGCATCACTCAACAACCACCCCAAATGCAATTGTTAAAACAAGGTGATTGGTGGGGAATTCTTTCGATGGCGATTGGGTTAGGTTCCCTACAAGTAGTTTTAGAAGAAGGTAGCCGCAAAGATTGGTTTGGTTCACCTTTAATTGTCCGCTTAAGTATAGTTGCGGCAATTTTTCTAGCGCTATTTTTCTTTATAGAATTAACTCGCAAGCAACCATTTATTAATCTGCGACTTATACGTTATCGCAACTTTGGTTTAGCCAGTGTTGTTAATGTTTCGCTGGGTATAGGATTGTATGGCTCAATTTATATTTTGCCGCTGTATCTAACACAAATTCAAAGATATAACGCCCTACAAATTGGTGAAGTGCTAATCTGGGCTGGGATGCCGCAATTACTGATTATTCCTTTTCTACCCAGAGTTATGAAGCGTGTTGATGTGCGCTTAATGGTTGCTGTGGGTGTGGTTTTGTTCTCTATTAGCGCGTTTATGAATTCGCGGATGACTTATCAAACAGGACACGATCAATTAATTTGGTCACAACTTGTCCGAGCGATGGGACAACCGCTGATTATGGTTCCGCTTACGTCGATTGCTACTGGTGGATTAAATCCCAAAGATGCGGGTTCGGCAAGCGGTTTATTTAATATGATGCGTAATATGGGCGGTTCGATTGGAATTGCATTGTTAGCAACTTTGTTAACTAATAGAGAACAATTTCACTCGAATAGATTGGGGGAATCGATATCTTTATTTTCTCCAGAAACTCAAGCGCGAATTAATCAATTGACGCAGTATTTTGTCAGTCGTGGTTCTGATTTGAGTACCGCGCAAGACCAAGCGATAAAGTCTATTGATAATATCGTTCGTAGAGAAGCGTATGTGATGGCTTTTAATGATTGTTTCTACTTTATTGGCATTGCTTTATTATTAAGTGGAATTGCGATTATTTTCTTGAAAAAGGTGAAGGCGACTGGCGGCGCTGTGGGACATTAACAGCGTTAAAATGTTGAAGATAGCTACCCAGTCCCAGCAAAAAGATGGTTACAAACAAACGCGAATATTACATATCCCCGGAAGAATATCTAGAAGGCGAAAAAGTCAGTCAAGTTAAGCACGAGTATATTGATGGGGAAGTTTATGCAATGGCAGGGGCAAGTGATGCCCATGTTACGATTACCGGAAACTTGTTTAGCGTGCTGCGAAGCCACCTCCGGGGTAGTGGTTGCCGCGTTTATATGGCAGATATGAAAGCGCAAATTCAAGCGATAAATCGCTATTACTATCCTGATGTCATGGTGACTTGCGATACACAAGATAGAGAATTTGAATATTTTAAATCTTCTCCTTGTTTGATTGTAGAGGTGTTGTCTGGTAGTACGGAAGCTTTTGACCGAGGTAAGAAGTTCACGGACTACCGACATTTGCAGTCATTACAAGAATACGTGCTGATTTCTCAAGATACGATGAGTGTTGAATGCTTTCGTCGCAACGAAGAAGGACGCTGGGTGCTTTACCCTTATGAAAAAGGGGAAGAGGTGCATCTAGCTAGTGTTGATTTTCGGTGTGCGATCGCCACAATATATGAAGATGTAGCTTTGCCAGAAATGAATTGATAACTAACTCATCCCATTAAGATGACGTTATCAAGTACATGAATCACACCGTTGTCTGCTTCGATATCCGCAGCAATTACTGTTGCATTCTTCACTTCAAAGTTATCAGATATATTAATTCGGATTTCGGAACCTTCCACCGAAGTTAGAGAATGAATATTTGCCAAATCCGCTTGCATCAACTTTCCGGGTACGACGTGATATTTAAGAATACGCGCAAGTTGTGGCGGATTTTGGACGAGGGTGTGAACGGTGCCGGGAGGAAGTTTGGCAAAAGCATCATCGGTGGGTGCAAAAACGGTGAATGGACCAGGACTTTTCAAAACTTCAACTAGTCCCGCAGCTTTCACCGCAGCTACAAGAGTAGTAAATCCATCGGCACTCACAGCAATATCAACTATATCAGGCATTTGATTTCACCTCCGTAATTTTACCGATAATCTTGGCGCTGAACATCGCGCAATCTCGCTTCTGGACGCTGGAAACGGTCTAACTGAGACTCAAAAAATCGGCGATTTGCCATCAGATGTTCTGGGTTGGGGTCATCTAACGGATAAAGTAATGCTTGTCGTAATGCTTGAATTACTGCTGATGTGACGCAATACATCGAACGCTGAAAGCTAATTCCCAGTTGAATCAGCGTGTCATCTTCACCGCGACAGTATTGTTGATAGTAGTCCACCAAGTAGTCAGGCAAGAAATGTAGCATATCTTGCATCAACAGTGTCGGTGGAATACCCGCTGTCCCGACTGGGAAGACATCTGCATAAAGAATGCCGAAGTGGAAATCTTTTTGGTCTTCAGGTACTTGCTTTGCTTGAGCGTTATAAGATTTAGTACCTCTAAAAGGTGCAGTCCGATAAAATACTGCTTCTACGTAAGGGAGAGCCGCTTCATACAACCAGGTAAAACCTTTGGATTTAGGGATAATTTCGTAGCACTCACCGTGAATATATACATGATGATAAATTGGGCGTCCGGCGATCGCAAAAATTCCATTTACCAAAAAATTCATCGCTTCCGGTACACTTGTTATTTTACCTTCATCGTAAAGGTCTGACATCTCAAAGAATACCGGCGCCATCACTTCCCAAAATAAGCCGAGGTTAGAGTAGTAAGATAGTTGCCGCACTTGCTCAATAAACATATCCGGAAACATTTTATACAGTCCCAACATTACCGGATTGCTTTTGAAGTAAGCTTTAATTGCACGATCGGCATTTGCTTTATACTCGTCGGTATCTAAGTAAGGGTCAAACAGTCCACCCATACCCCGATGCCAAAGCATCGCTTGCATACAAGCTTCGGCAAATTCCATATTGATGCGATCGTGCCAAAGGTGATGTAATAGTTTGGGCAGCTTTTTATTTACTTCACCCTTTTCCATAAACTCCAACAATTCAGGATGCGCGGTTGCTTCTCCGCGCCAAATGCGAATATCAGCGTCATCACCTGCGTAATGATTGTGTAGTTCTAAATATTCTTTGGGTAGAAAGTATTTGAAGAAGGGCACAGGATCGAGAAAAACTCGTTCGGCAATATAAAGTAAGTCGCGCCAGTAAAAGTCCATCGGCACCGCATACGCTTTATAGATGCCGATGATTTGCATCAAGTTTTCCGGTGTATCTGGAAGCATGGCGCCACCTGCTTCTAAGCGGTGAATTACTTCGGGAAATTGATGTTGAGAGGGGGGAAGTTTGGTTGGAGATTGAATTGAAGTTTGGGTCATGGGAGGGGTTAGGGGTCTGCCAAATTGATTATTATGGGTTGTAGTAAGCGGCTCTAGGGCTTTTGGAAGCACTAAAGTGCTTACTACGAAATACGTAAGAAGTAATTTTTTAGCCTTTGAAGTGTTGCCGCTCTAAGTTATGGGCGATGTTAGTTACGGTGGGAATTGCTGATACCATTGTTGTGACTGTCTGTTCGCTCCAGCGGACAAGCCAAGTGGGTTGTACTCCGAGGATGAAAATCAAAATTGCTAAAATGAGGGCGGGTATTCTTTCGCTAGCTTTCACTTTGGGGAAATTGGCGATCGCATTATCCAATTTTCCGAAACAAGTCCGATTGAGCAATATCACAAAGTATACTGCTGTTAAACCGGTTCCCACTACACATAACAAAGTTGGGATGGGAAACTCTGCATAACTGCCTTGAAATACGAGAAACTCGGCGATAAATCCAGCCATACCCGGAATTCCCGCACTCGCCATTCCGCTAAGAATTAATAACGCGCTGATGCTTGGTAATCCGCGAATCGGGTTTAGCAGTCCATTCAAGACGTTTAAATCGCGGGTGCCGATTTTCTCTTCAATTACACCCACCAAGTTAAACAAAATTGCCAGAATTAAGCCGTGGGCGACCATTTGGGAAACAGCACCAACTAAACTTAATGATGTGTGCGCTGCACCACCTAACAAAACGTAGCCCATGTGACCGATTGAACTATATGCTACCATCCGCTTGATGTCTTTTTGAGCGATCGCCGCTGCTGCTCCATAAAGTACACTGACAGTTGCCCAAATTGCTAACCAAGGTGCCAATGTTGCCCAAGCTTCAGGGAAAAGTCCCAAGCCAAACCGGAAAATACCGTAAGTACCAAGTTTCGCTAACACACCTCCTAACAACATCGCTACAGGTGCGGAAGCTGCAACATATGTATCGGGTAGCCAAGTATGCAATGGCACGAGGGGAATTTTGATGCCAAATCCTACCAGTAGTAGACTTAGCAGGATAATTTGCAATCCCAAGGGTAACATTTGTCCCATCAAGGATTCATACGCAAAGCTGGTAGCATGAGTTAACCAAACTAAACCCAAGAATGCTGCTAAAATCAAGATTCCGGAAAGAGCGGTGTAGAGCAAAAACTTTGTTGCTGCATAACTGCGCTTGTCACCACCCCAAATCGATATTAATAAATAGAAGGGGACTAACTCCAGTTCGTAGAACAAAAAGAACAGCAGTAAGTTTTGGGCAACAAATGCACCCGCAACGCCACCAGCAATCAGCAGAATCATCGAGTAAAATAATCGCGGACGCTGAGTATCTTCGTGGCTGCTGTAAATAGCAATCCAAGTAATCAAGCTATTCAAGGCAACCATTACCAAGGAAATACCATCTACTCCGAGTTGGTAATTTAATCCTAAGGTTTCAATCCAAGGTAGGTATTCTGTAAGTTGGAATCCTGGCTGATTAATATCAAACTGAGCCATTACCCAGAATGTCCACAATAGCATTGCTCCAGTAATTAACAATGCGCTCAAGCGAATTTGCCGGGAGGAAACGTTTTTGGGCAAACATCCGATAATGGCTGCACCGAGTATTGGTATCCAAATTAATGTACTTAGCATAGGGGAGGGGGGGAAGATTTTGCGAGAAATCTATTGTGATATTAAAGTCTGGAGAATTTGCTTTAAGTCAGGTACAAATGAGAGGATGACAAGAACAGCGATCGCACTGATGCAGATGGCGATAGTCAAGGCATAAGTTTGAGTTTTGCCTGAGTTGCCATATTTGAGGACTTCACCACCGAATATCGAAGCAAGTCCGACAAGATTCACCAATCCATCGACGAGATAGCGATCGCCCCAATCAACGATGCGCGAAAATATATCTACACCACCCACAACACTGGAGCGATATAAGTTTGGTGTATAAAAATCGTAGGCGAACAAATCCTGCAAACCTTTCCAGGGCAAGCGAATCGGTTTTTGGATGAAGTTTGTGAAGTATATAATACCACCAAGACTTAAACCAAAGATGCTAGACCAAGTAAGCAGCAATGCGACATCTTGATTCAATGTTGCCCATTCGGGGAGAAGAGACAAACTTTGGAGAATCATCGGGATATGAAGCGTAAAGCCTGCTAATGCTGTCATGGGTAGGATTACAGCCCACATAGGTTCAGGCGATCGCTCGGTCATTTGCGTCGGCTTATTCGCAAAAATCAGACCGAATACGCGAACCAAGCTAAAGGCAGTCAAAGTGTTAATTAGCACAAGCAGCCCTACTAATAAAGGCTGAGTATTCCACAGTCCATCTGCTAATTTCAACATTGCCCAGAATCCACCAAGGGGAGGCATTGCAATTAGCCCCAACATACCAGCAATAAAGGAAAGTCCGGTAACTGGACGACGCTTCCAAAGCCCGCCTAATTGAGTTAGATCCTGAGTTATGCAGTTGAGAATAATTGAGCCGCAACTTGCTACCAAAGTTGCCATTGCTACAGCATGAGCTAGTACAATCAACAGAGCCGCTTCGATTTGCTGACTACCAACAGCAATGAAGACAAGACCCATGTAAGCGCTGACGAGATATGAGAGAGTACGTTTAATATCAATTTGAGCGATCGCAATCAATATTCCACCAACAGCAGTAATTGCGCCGATAGCGATCGTCATTGTCATTGCCCACGGAGAAAGTTCCAGCACCGGCTCTAGTTTCACCAGCACCCAGGCTCCAGTCGCTACCACTACCGAATTCCGCAATATTGTACTGGGAATGGGACCTTCCATCGCCTCATCTAACCACAGATGCAACGGAAACTGAGCGCATTTACCCATCGGTCCTGCAATCAGCGCCAAACTTACCAGCGCTGCCACCGTTGGATTAACTTCAGCCGTTTCTGCCCACTGTGCTAACTCTCGAAAATCCCAAGTACCAGCTAAGGGATAAAGAGCCAACACACCCATCAGCAAAAATAAGTCACCTACGCGCTTGGTGAGGAATGCATCTCGCGCTCCCGTAACCACCAAAGACTGATTGAACCAGAAACCAATCAGCAGGTAAGTTCCTAAAGTCAAGATTTCCAGCACAATGTAGCTGAAGAACAGGGAATTGCACAAAACTAAGCTACACATCCCCGCTTCAAACATTGCCAGAAGAACATAAAAGCGTGCCCAACCCCAATCCATCTCTAGATAACCGATCGCATAAAGTTGTGCGAGCAAGTTCAGCCCTGTTACCAAAATGCAAGCTCCCAGGCTGAGAGATGAGATTTCTAACGGAATTGTTAAATTTAACCCTGCAACTTGCAACCAAGAGATAAACTCATATTGAGCAGGTAAATTCCACAGATAATAAAATGCCAAAACACTGTGGACAAAAGCGATTAAAGTCACGATTAAGTTGAAATATCCTGCAGGTCTGGGTCCTGTGCGACGGGTAATCGACGGAAACCAGAGCGCCGACAAAACCATGCCAACTAATGCATAGCACGGTATTAACCAAGCAGTTAGAGTAATAAGTTGAGCCATCCGTTCCATCCTGACACGATAAGACTAATTAAATATACTTATATCTATGATTATTATTTGAGGCATCAAAAATAATCTATATCTATGAAAGTAGCTTACCGTTTAAGTATAAAGAACGTAAGAGTCAAATCATCAAAAAATTCTTGGTAGTGGTGCGAGATTTATCTATGGTTCTATGACTGTAAAATGTAACTTTTGTCAAGCTGTTAATCAAAACATTGCAACCCTCGTAGAGACTTTTGCCGGAACGTCTCTACAATATATGTGATTTGTTGGACATGATATAACAACGCTCCAACGCTCCCACCCTTCGGGTTCACCACTTGCTTCAAGTCGGCAGAGCCGCCCAACGCAGTGGTTCACCAACAACCAACTAATCCAACATTTGCGCGTCAATTCCCAAAGCGTTGAGTTGTTCTGGGGAAAGGGTACGCAACTTCTCAACAATTCTCTCGCGCTTGTGTCGCTCAACTTCGGCGCGTTCCTCTCCTGTTAACAATAAATTCCCCTGTGCATCCCACCACCGCAACCAAGGTAACTCTGCATTTTGATACCATCCTTGCCAAATTCCCAACTCTACCCCCATTGGCTTAATGGGATAATGTCCCCGTTCATTGGGTTGGAGAATTTGATAAGTATTATCAATGAGATGATAAACTTCAACTTGTTCTTTTAATACTTCGTATATTGCATAATAAGGTACGCGAATCGCTTGTTCGTAAACCCAAAACTTACCAACCTCTCCCTGTGAAGGTGGCGTTTTATCGCGTTCTTCGCTACCATCCCCCGATACAAATTCAATCACAATCAACGGTGCAACGTACTCCTTCCACAGCACGTAAGAACGCCGCATTTTACCTTCTAAAGTCGGCGGGACATTGGGTACATAAAACCAGTCTGGTGATAAAGCACCTTTTTCTGGCGGATCTGTCAACCGCCAGTAGATACCTGAATCTTGTCCAATACAATATTGACCATCCGGATGAAGTTGCTCTAAAACAGGTTTGATAGAATCTGTTATTAAGATACTTTGGGGATGCTCTTGAAGGTTTTTCACAAATTTACCATCTGAGTCTGGTAATTGGGTATGGTCAGGCAAGGTGAATGTTGATAGGGAAGTCATAGGCGACAACCATGATTGTATCTAAATTTTATTTTAATGCTGGGGAATGGGTAATGGGTAATGGGGGAATGGGGGAATGGGGAATAGGGAATGGGTAATGGGAATAAAGCCAAATCTATTACCAATTCCCAATTCTCTATTACCAATTCCCAATTCCCAATTCTCTATTACCAATTACCAATTACCAATTACCAATTATCAATTACTTGGTGCGGGGTGCGGGAGAGGGAAACAAAGCTTGAAATGCAGATTGGCGATCGCTAACCGGTTCTGGAGCTGAATCCCAAAGGCTTTCGTAGTAAAAGAAAGTTACGCCCAAACGACGTTGTTGAGCTGCTCGCACTTGCGATTGAATTTGTGCGATCGCAACTGGGCGATTTCTCAACCCTGCCATAATACCAATTCCGGTGGGAATCATCTGTTGTGTTTCCTGAATTTCCGGACGGGTAATTTTTGCGATAAAACTTGACAAATCCTGACGATAAACTTGCATAATTAGTTCGTCTACAATATTCAACCTTACCCAACCGAGCCAATCTTGCAGATGTAACTTATATGCAAAATCGTAATAATTGGGCGAAACCGAGAAAATCGCATTCGGTTTTCTGGCTTTTACAGCTTCATTAAGTTGTATCATGAAGGTTGTGATTTTATCTGCCCGCCAGCGCACCCATGCTTCATCTTCAAAATTCGTTGGCGGATTATTTTTAGTTTCTTGAGTATACAACGCTACTGTATATTTATCGTAGCCAAATTGGTTGGGCAAACTCATGTGATCGTCAAATTGAATTCCATCGACATCATACTGAGTGACAATTTCTAACACCAGGTTGGTGATAAATTGTTGCACTTCTGGAAGAAAGGGATTGAGCCAGACAACTTCACCGGCGACACTAATCGAAGTTTCGCTACCATCCCGCTTTTGCGTGAGCCAATTAGGACGATTTAATGCTAATTCTGAAGTTGGGGGAGCCATGAAACCAAACTCAAACCAAGGAATCGCGAGTAACCCTTGACGATGAGCTTGAGTAATTACATCTGCTAGAATATCTTGTCCTTGGGAACCTCGATCAAAGGAGGGGATACCGATTTTTTTGGCTACGGCGCTGGGATACGATGTATAGCCAGAATTCCATACTACAGGATAGATTGTATTGAAGTTGAGCCGCCTTAATTGACTCATTGCATCCTGCACTTTCAAACGATTTTTCAGGATGTCAAAATCATTACTAGTCAGCCAAACTCCCCTAATTTCCTGCCGGGGTTGTTGAGCGTAGACGCGGAGCGGCTTGTCGTCAGACATCGCCTGAAGGCTATTTATTTGAGATACCGTTATAAATGATACTAAAAACAAGACTGGCAACAAACATTGAATCGAACGCCGCCAACCTAAAGCAATTATACGTAATTTCATTGAATTGAATGATAAGTTAATTACTTCAACAGGCTCGCACCTATTTTTTGATGGAAACAAAAGCGGTAATTCTGATAACTTTGAAGGAAGAAGTCCGTGTATGTATCCATACCACTTTTCAATTCATCCGTAAATAGCTTTGTGAAAATATTCAGTTGTTAGGTGAATCACTTGATATACACGTAATTGGGAACGCGGTAATCAAAGAAAATTATTACTTGATTACCGACCTCATAAATAATAAAAGTGTTCCAACGAATCGGATTTTATGCGATCGCTACACTAAAGTAGTGTCATAGTTGCTATTTCTAGTTAAAACTATATTTCTCCAGAAAAATATTTATAATTTTAAAGATTTAAGTTAAATAAAATACAATTATATTGCTATATGACTATGTGATAATTCGTGGAATGTGAGTTATGAGCGATCGCATTCTTACCACCGCATCAATCTTTCGGTACTAAGGCAATCCGATATCCAAGAGCATCCAAAAACTCAATCAAAGTGTAAATTTCACTTCCACCAGATTCTGACAGCATCTTATCAAGCTGTTCATAATGCAGTTTAGCTTCTTCTGAGAGATTATCTGACAGCAAACGCGCATCAACCACATTTTTCAACGCCGATCGCAATAGTTCAGGTTCACGACCTTCTTCTTCTAATTCCAACATAACCCCAATATATGCAGCAGCATGTTCAGGATCTTTAAGAGAAGAAATTAAATAATCGTGGTAACTGCTACTTGTTGGTGCTTTCACTTCTTTCATAATCTCTCCAATATTCCCTAGCTGTAAGAATGTCTTGCTCTTGCATACTTTTATCTCCACCAGAGAGTATAACTATTATCGTTGATCCTATTTGCCCAAAATAAACGCGGTAGCCAGGACCATAGTCAATTCTCAGTTCAAAAACTCCTTCACCTACTGAGCGATAATCTCCCAAGTTACCTGACCTGACTCGTTCAAGCCTCTTTTCTATTTTAACTCTGGCTCTCATATCTCTTAAACAATCAAGCCATTCTGCAAAAGGACTTCTTCGGTCTGCTGTTTGGTAGTTCCTAATCTCTCTTGGTTGGACTTCCACTCTTTAACTGTCAATGCTTCATAACTTAACTTACTTGAAAACGCTCTCCCTTAAAAATATGAATTTGCATTCTCACGCCAAGACGCAAAGACGCTCTTTTAATTCTTTGCGTCTCTGCGACTTGGCGTGAGACTTTCTTAACCTTCTCCCCGCAGCTTATCCAACACACTGCGATCTTCTAAAGTCGAAGTATCCCCCGATACCTCTTCCCCCGCAGCTAGATTTCGCAGCAATCGCCGCATAATCTTACCCGATCGCGTCTTCGGCAAAGCATCAGTAAAGCGAATTTCTCCCGGACGAGCGATCGCGCCAATTTCCTGAGCAACGTGCTTTTTCAACTCCTTACTCAATTCCTCACTCGCCTGAAAACTGCCTTCCAAAGTCACAAAAGCAACAACTTCCTCACCCTTCAATTCATCCGGTTTACCCACCACCGCAGCTTCAGCCACCGCCGGATGAGACACCAACGCCGATTCAACCTCCATCGTCCCCAAACGATGCCCTGAAACATTCAGCACATCATCTACTCGTCCCATTACCCAGAAATACCCATCTTCATCCTGCCGCGCACCATCGCCAGCAAAGTAGATATAATTGCCATCTTTGGGGGGGATGTGTTCCCAATAAGTGCGGCGGAAGCGTTCTGGATCGCCGTATACAGTCCGCATCATACCGGGCCAAGGATGACGCACCGCCAAATAACCGCCTTCGTTATTCGGTACAGAATTGCCTTCTAAATCTACAACATCCGCAAGAATTCCGGGGAAAGGACAAGTTGCGGAACCGGGTTTAGTGGGAATTGCTCCTGGCAACGGCGTAATCATAATACCGCCTGTTTCCGTTTGCCACCAGGTATCCACAATTGGACAGCGTTCCCCGCCTATTATCTTATGATACCACATCCAAGCTTCCGGGTTAATCGGTTCGCCAACAGTTCCCAGCAAACGCAGCGAAGACAAATTTCGCGCTTTGGGATGTTGTTCGCCCATTTTGATAAAAGCACGAATTGCCGTAGGCGCAGTATAAAAAATATTTACACCGTATTTTTCAATTACATCCCAAAAACAGCCTGGATTTGAAGCACGCGGCGCACCTTCATACATGACGCTGGTTGCACCGTTGGAAAGGGGACCGTAGAGAATGTAACTGTGTCCCGTAATCCAACCGACATCAGCCGTACACCAATATACATCAGTATCTTGCAAGTCGAAAATCCATTTCGTGGTGATGTGAGTGTATAAGTTATAACCACCCGTTGTATGCACAACGCCTTTTGGTTTGCCAGTACTACCAGATGTGTAAAGGACAAACAGCATATCTTCGCTGTCCATCGGTTCGGCAGGACAATCGGCTGAGGCATCTTTTTGCAAATCGTGCCACCAGCGATCGCGTCCCCCTAACTGCATATAAATATCTTGTCCGGTACGCTTGACAACGATGACGTTTTCTACACTGGGGGCAGCACCATCAGCCAAAGCTTTGTCAACTTGTTCTTTGAGAGGAACGATCGCATCTTTTCTGAAACCACCATCAGCAGTGATTACTAGTTTAGCTTGGGCATCGATCAGGCGATCGCGTAAAGCTTCCGCACTGAAACCACCAAAAACGACGCTGTGAGGTGCGCCAATTCTCGCACAAGCTAGCATTGCGATCGCCGCTTCGGGTATCATTGGCATGTAAATACCAACGCGATCGCCTTTTTGTACTCCCAACTGCTTGAGAACATTGGCAAACTGGCAAACTTCTCGATGCAATTGCGCGTAAGTGAGAGTGCGTGAGTCTCCTGGTTCTCCTTCCCAAATCAGTGCAGCTTTATTTTTGCGCCAAGTGGTGAGGTGTCTGTCAAGACAATTGTAAGAAATATTAATCTTACCGCCGACAAACCACTTCGCAAAAGGCGGTTGCCAATCTAGCACCGTGTCCCATTTTTCAAACCAGTGCAACTCATTTTCAGCCAATTCTGCCCAAAATGCTTGCGGGTCAGCTTTAGCTTTGTCGTAGAGACGCTGATAGTCTTCTAAACTTTTGATTTGGGCATTTTGGGAAAACTCAGTTGGTGGGTGGAATAAACGCTTTTCTTGGAGGATTGATTCTATCGTGGGTTGAGACATAATGCGATCGCTAATTAATATTGTTACTGCAAACTATTCTGTACGCAGATTTGCTAAAAGTGTTTTGATTTTCGTAAAGATAAGGGAAAAATGGCATTGCATCGAGTCACAATGGCATTGCATCGAGTCACAATGGCATTGTATCGAGTCACAATGGCATTGCATCGAGTCACAATGGCATTGTATCGAGTCACAATGGCATTGTATCGAGTCACAATGGCATTGTATCGAGTCACAATGGCATTGTATCGAGTCACAATGGCATTGCAGGGTGTTGCTAAGTTTAATTTGCTACAAATTAATCAAATGCTGTACTTAGCGATCATTTATTAATCTCGCCAGATTAAATTTGAAACCCTATTTTTAGATTAGTCCGCGCAGGCGGACTTTGTTTGTGTAGCCGCGATTTTAATCGTCGGGGTTTCATGAAATTATTCTCTTCCCAGAGTCATAGAAGAGGGTTAGTATGCATTGGCTAGATAGCTAATGCGGATGTAAATTGCGAGAATATGAGATTAGTATAAATCAACCTATCAGCACCTATGACACTCACCGTAGAAGCGAGTAACCTATCTTTAAACGACGTTCATCGCTTGCTGAACCTGGAAGAACAGCCAATTGGCTCAACAGACTACTTAACTTTACAACCTCTGACTGAGTTTGAACAGCAAGATTTATTGCGGATTAGCAACGACTTTGAACGTTACCTAGCAGCGGGAAAAGTTTCGGAAGGATTAGTTAAATTTTTAACTCTTGCCCCATTAATGCGATTGGCTGGATTTTATGATGTGCTGATTCGCTTGACGATGGAGGATGTAATTGCTATTTCCATCGAAGATGAAAATACAAATATTAAAGGACGCATGGATATTTTAGCAATCAACAACGCTCAGGCAATTACTATGCCGCCTTTTTGGATTTTAGTAATTGAGACGAAAAATAGTTTAGCTGACGTGCTTCAGGGTTTACCACAACTGCTAACCTACGCTTATAAAAGTTTAGAACAGCAAGAATCTGTATGGGGATTGATAACGAATGGACTGCGTTATCAATATGTTTATCTTAGACAAAGTACACCACCAACTTATCAGTTAATGCCATTACTGAATTTGAATGAATCTCCAGATGCAATTGAATTATTGCAAGTTCTCAAAGCCATTTGCCAACTGCCAGATTTTCAGTTGTGAGAAATAGGCGATCGCTCTCGTTGAATATAAAGCGTATTGCAAGTTGCAGGAGGTACACCCCACCCACGAAGAAAGCGCACCCTCCCCGCAAGCGGGGAGGGTTGGGGAGGGGTTCTTCTCTACCTCACGCCCGTTGAAATCTGCTGTAAACTTAATATATTTTCCGAAATTAGCGCAGTCAAGCTGGTAGTATGCTGTGTAATTGCGCTTTACGAAAGTAGCTTATGGAACCGTTAACCGCCGGTGCGATCGCCCTAGGACTATATATAGGCGGCAAATTTGCTGATTGGGGTATAGAAAAGGCTTTTGATGCAGGGCTTGATTATGCCAAACAAAAGCTGCAAGCAAAATCGCCTGATACCGTAGCGACTTTAGCAGCTTTACCAGCAGGGCGAGAAGATATTGGTGTCGCTGTTTTAGAGATAGAGAAAGCAGCGCAAGCAGATCCAGAGATAAAAGCGGCAGTGGAAGCTTTGGGAAATGATGTAAACCAAGCCGCAAAGACAAATCCTCAACTGGAGAAGGCTATTCAAGATTTAACACAGATGGTGCAGGCACAACGCCCAGGAATCATTAACGAAAATTGGCAAGGGATAAACATTAAAGGCGGAGATACCACCATTAATAAACCTAATTTCGACTTTCGCAGCAAATAAATACCTATCCTGGCGTTGCTGAAGCGCGGATATGAAATTGAAATATTCAACATCTGAAACTCTTACTCTTTGCGCCTTTGCGCCTTTGCGTGAGGCTAATTCATACACACTCATGACTAACAACGAAAATTGGCAAGGTCTAAATATTAAGGGCGGAAGTGTCAGCATCCATAACCCAAATTTCCATCTTGGGCAATCCCAACGAACTCCTCCACCAAATCCTATAAAATATATTCCTAATCGAGGCGTCGCTAACTTTGTTGGACGACAGCAGGAACTCACCACGCTGCATGAAAAATTGCAGCAACCTGGTACTGTGGCAATTTCGGCAATAGCGGGTATGGGTGGAATCGGCAAAACCGAACTGGCAACGCAATACGCTCTACAATATCAACAAGATTATCCTGGGGGTATTTGCTGGTTAAATGCGAAAAAATCGAATCTGGCAGCGGAGATAATAGAGATTGTCCAGTTACACATGCAGGAAGTACCCCAAAAACAGGGGGAAAGACCGCTGACTCTCCAGGAACAGGTAGCCTGGTATTGGCAAAACTGGCAACCAGCAGAAAAGCTGGTGTTGGTAGTATTAGATGATGTGACTGATGAAAATTGGCAAAGTTGTCAAACGCTACTACCAACAACTAACCGCTTCCGCGTATTGCTGACAACCCGCTTGCGAAACCTCGACAATGTGCAGGAAATACCTCTGAATGTACTACCACCAGATAAAGCTTTGGAATTGCTGACATTAAATGGTGAAAAATCGGTTGATGCCGAAAAATTGTGCGAATGGTTGGGATATCTGCCCTTGGGGTTGCAATTAGTACGGCGGTATTTACTCGAAAATCCAGATTTATCTCTAGCAGAGATGTTACAAAGGCTGCAAGCGCAGCGACTGGAAGACGAAGCAATAAACTTCTCAACGCGAGGGGTGAAAGCCGCATTTGAATTAAGCTGGCAACAACTCAACCCGATAACCCAGCGTGTGGCAGCGTATTTGAGTTTATTTGCCCCAGATGTTATTTCTTGGAAATGGGTAGAATCTGCAACTGATTTGCTTAATTGTACAGAGTCAGACATTAACGAAGCCAAAAAGCAACTTTACAAGCGTTATTTAATTGAAAGGCTGCAAGAGAAACAAGCTTGCTACAAAATACATCCTTTAATTCGGGAATTTCTCAAGGCAAAGTTAGCAGCATTAGAAAACACAGATGACTTACGAAGAAATTTTGCGGCTGTATTTATAGAAATCGCCCAGGAAATACCCGAAACACCCACTCTTGAGGACATCAAGTCAGTGCAAGATGCCATACCCCATTTAACAGAAGTGGCACAAAATCTCATTGATGCGGTGAGTGATGAAGATTTAGGTTCGGTTTTCCTCGGTTTGGGCAGATTCTATGAAGGACAGGGTTTGTATGCGATCGCCGAACCTTGGTACAAGCAGTGTGTAGAAGTAGTCAAAGCCAGTCTGGGAGAAGAACATCCCGATGTAGCCATGAGCTTGAACAACTTGGCACTACTCTACTCTGACCAAGGACGCTACAGTGATGCCGAACCGCTGTTAATCCAAGCTTTAGAACTTAATAAACGCCTGCTGGGAGAAGAACATCCCGATGTCGCTACCAGCTTGAACAACTTGGCACTACTCTACTCTGACCAAGGACGCTACAGTGATGCCGAACCGCTGTATATCCAAGCTTTAGCACTGCGAAAACGCCTGCTGGGAGAAGAACATCCCCATGTTGCCACCAGCTTGAACAACTTAGCACTACTCTACAATTTCCAAGGACGCTACAGTGAAGCCGAACCCCTGTATATCCAAGCTTTAGCACTGCGAAAACGCCTGCTGGGAGAAGAACATCCCGATGTAGCCATCAGCTTGAACAACTTGGCAGGACTCTACAATTCCCAAGGACGCTACAGTGAAGCCGAACCGCTGTATATCCAAGCTTTAGCACTGCGAAAACGCCTGCTGGGAGAAGAACATCCCGATGTTGCCATGAGCTTGAACAACTTGGCAGGACTCTACAATTCCCAAGGACGCTACAGTGAAGCCGAACCGCTGTATATCCAAGCTTTAGCACTTTTTAAACGCCTGCTGGGAGAAGAACATCCCCATGTAGCCATGAGCTTGAACAACTTGGCACTACTCTACTCTGACCAAGGACGCTACAGTGAAGCCGAACCGCTGTATATCCAAGCTTTAGCACTGCGTGAGCGGGTTTTGGGGTTTAATCATCCAAATACGGTTACTGTCCGTGAAAATTTGGCAGATTTACGGGCTGAGATAAGTGCTAGTCATGAAAATGTCACAAATTCCTCGACTGAGGAAAAGACTAGCAATTCCTGGTGGGGAAGGCTTCTGGAGTTTTTATGGGGGTAGCCGCTACGCGAAATGCCAAATTCAAACTTGGTAAACCGCGCATTTTATGACTTTATAAGGCTCATAGTTGAAAGTTCATATCCAAGCCCGATTGATATCATGTCCGCTTGATTACTTGCTAAACCCGCAGAACCCCACCCCGCCAAAGCAAAGCTTTGTCTCCCCTCCCCGCTTGCGGGGAGGGGATTAAGGGGTGGGGTACAGAGATTTTTACTAGCTTTTACGATAAATAATGATATTAAGGCTGATTGTCGAGGTTCTGAGGCTCATCCTGTCGTAATTTTACCAGAAAATGCGCCCAAATTGCCAGGTTAGTCAGTTTACATCCGCCATAACTAAGTAAAGTTTTGCGTAAAAGCGCAGCGTTTTTAAATGCAAGGGGATGCATTGGCATTGCATCGGGATGCATTGGCATTGCATGGCGATGCATTGGCATTGCATCGGGATGCATTAAGATTGCATCGGGATGCATTAAGATTGCATCGGGATGCATTAAGATTGCATGGCGATGCATTAACATTGCATCGGGATGCATTAAGATTGCATCGGGATGCATTAAGATTGCATCGAGATGCATTGGCATTGCAGGGTATTGCCAAATTTAACAAAGCGATCAAATTAATGAAATACTGTACTAATACCGTTTCTATATGAAGATGCGTCTAATTAACCCACGCAGCTTGAATCTGGTAGGGTGCGTTATGGACTTTAGTCCTAACGCACCGAAAATCTGGTAGGGTGCGTTAGCCTACGGCATAACACACCCTACAAAACTATATGAAGATGCGTCTAAGATCGCCCACGCAGGTGGGCTTTGTTCGTATAGCCCCAGGCTTCCAGCCTGAGGGTAAATAAAGCGCAACCTCACAATGAACAACATTAAAATATATTTTTTTTAAACGGAAATCTTTTTGGCAACAAATCAGTATAAATTTATAATAGAGCTTTTGTTACTGAAATTAGGGCATCGTTTGCAAGCAAAAGAGATTAAGGAGAAGCTAAAATTTCTCATTGAGCAAGCCTCCTCGCTAGACCCCAATTTAGCGAGAAGATTAGATGAAATTAATCGTTGGGTAAAAGATATAAAAGTTGGTTCGCTGACTGCGAAACCATTTGTCCTTGCTTTTCTCTTAGAAGTGATAGCAGATTCTACTGTTTGGTTGGTGATTCAATCTTTACCTACTGAAGAAGAACAACAAGCAAAGTTTGACCAAATGACACCTACTGAAAGATATTGGTATCAGTATCTTTTTCCCAAATGGCTAAATGAAACAGACCCAAAGTTTTGTATTTGGCGACAAAAATTAATGACGGGGGAGTTTAATCGAGCCGATAATGATATCATTAAATTAATAGCTAAAGATATTGTCCGTCGAGAGGGAAGTTTTTGGCAGCGTTATATTGCCGACCTTTCTATGGCAACAGATTTAATTATCAGCAACAGTCAACAGAAACCACTTTGTATTCAAGTTACCAGCGTCTCAGAAGAATTGAATCAGCACAAGTATCAATATTGGAAAAATACACTTGTATTGTGGGAAATAGAGAGAGGACTGTTTTTTAGTTACAATCCGGCAGAAGCTAATTTTATCAACCAATTAGTTAACGTGGCGCTATTTAACAGCGCTTATCTTTCTGGCGGAAAGTATTTAAAATATTTTTAAGATTGTCAAAAGTTAAATATTAACGTTTTTTAAACACACATAATAATCAACTCATAGCATAATTTATGCCTAACCAACGACAAAGTAACGGCAACCAACAAGTGGATAGATTTTCGGAAGCTTTAGCTACAGCACGAAACATGCAGCAGGATTGGCTAAATTATGGAATTGATTTTGTCCATCTTTATGTTGAAGATGTGCATGGAGATTGGTTGGAAAGGTGGGGAGAAGAATCAACTTTAGACACGATTAAAGAATTTTTGGTAAGTAATGATGATGTAGCAGTGAGGGTGAGGCAGATATTAGGAGAACGTTCTTTGTTTGATATTGCAGTCAACTTAGAAGAATGTCTTAGCCTGAGCGAAGAAAATGACAAGTTATATGCTGTCATAAATCTCTTAGCTGGCAGCGAAAATAATTATGATGCTCGTGAAATAGATGATATCGAGTTATTGAATTTAGCAAATAGTCTGCTGTCAAAGTTAGCAGAAATAATGTAGAGACGTTTCATGAAACATCTCTACAGTAACTTTTACGCTCTTCTAAACGTTAGACTTTTAAGTAAAATATACTCTTAATTCGTAGTGAGCGGTTTACCGCTCATTGCTTCTATTTTAAGCGGCTCTATCCGCTTACCTCACATCTTGCACCTACACCCTAGAAGGGTGAGGCTATACAAACAAAGCCTGCCTACGCAGGCTGCAAATCCTTGTTTA
Source organism: Hassallia byssoidea VB512170 (assembly GCF_000817785.2). GTDB lineage: Bacteria > Cyanobacteriota > Cyanobacteriia > Cyanobacteriales > Nostocaceae > Hassallia > Hassallia carrinoi. The sequence continues at coordinate 165,788 of NZ_JTCM02000001.1, forward strand.
TTAGTGCGCTCAGTCTCGAAAAAATGTTTTTATTATAACTACCTTAAGCAGTATTAACACGTTGGTGCAAGATATGAATTACTACGTTTAGGAGCATTTATTTATACTTGAGTATTGAGAAGCGATCGCACTCACCGCGTCAAAATTTGCTATTTTATCGCCAAAGTTAGATCAGCCTTATTTGTGGGAAAAATAAGTTTGTTGAAAGCTTTAATCACAAGGGGTGTTGCGTGAATTTAGCACAAATTTGGGACATAATTTGGCAGAACGAGCCTTTTCATTGGGCAACTGCCATTGTATTATTTGTGGCAACTATTGTTGAGCTTTACACATTATGGCAGTATTGGTATTCAGAATGCGGAGAAACAGCAGTTGCAATTCAGAGTTTGAAAAATCCGAAAAAAATTCAAAAACAGGATAATTTCAAGCTTCATCACTGGAAAGAAGAACATCTACAAATTAAAAATGGCAAATTCATACTTACAAAGTATCCAGTTGTTTTAGCGCGTCCAATACCTCGTAGTTCCCTGCGCTTCGTGACTACCTTGTGTACTGCAATCGGTGTTTTGGGAACATTTTATGGTATTCAACAGGGGTTACAAGGAATCAATTTAGATACAACAAGTTCCCAGCAGCTAATGAGTTCTAGTAAGGAATTATTGGTGGGAATGAAAACAGCTTTCTCGACTTCCTTAATGGGACTTGGTTCTGGTAGCTTGTTCACGATAATTTTGTTTATATGTGATTCGCTACGTCAGAAACGACGTGATGATTTAAGACATAAATTGAAAGCGATCGCCATAGAAACAACAGACAACGCTAACTATGAAGTAGCACAAGTTCTTAGCCTTGTAGCAGACAAGTTTACACAGATAAACTTAAGTGCTGAAGCTATTGGAGAAGCAGTAGGACAGCAGATGCAGTCAGTTATTTTACCAGCACTGCGAGGAATATTACAAGAGCAACAAAAACTCAGAGAACTTGAAGAGAACCAGGGACAAAGAGTTTTAGAAGAACTTATTAAAAACTTGCGAATTGAGGTATTTGAACCGATAGGCGATCGCTTAGATAAAAGTGCAGAATTAACTCAGCAAGCTTCCGAAGCTGTGCTAACTCTCCACAAAGATTTGGCAAGTTCTATCGTCACAATTCAAAACTTTCAAAAAGAGACTTTAGTTAGCCTCCAAGACTTCGCTAACAATCTCAAACAAACTTTGAATCAATTTCAAACAGATACAAAAGGTGTTTTAGAACAAACCGCTCACGATATTAATCGAGCTATCGAGCAAAGTATTCAAGGAATGACATCTCAACAAAGTGCTTTTGAAACAAGTGCAGAAAATGCGGCTGATACATTCCGAGGAATTAGAGAGGAACTGGAAACAGCGTTGCAAAGACGCGCAGAAGTAGAAAAGCAAATGCTTCAAGCTACTCGGACTGGAATTATCCACATTCTCGCACAAGCAAATACAACAAACAAATAGCAGACTAACATATAGGTAACGGTAATAACCATCATGAATGATTTCACAAAAGGCGATTTTTTTGAATCAGAAATTGCTGAGGATGATGATTCTAGCATCTATTTATCTATTGGCGATTTGATGTCAGGTTTGCTGATGTTTTTTATGCTACTTTTTATCACTGCGCTACTCCAGCTTGCAGAGAAAGATGCACCAAAACGAGTGGTAATCGGCAATGTTGTGGGACAAATGAAAAGTAACAACATTAATGTCAAAGTCAACCCCGAAACAGGAGATGTAAGTATCCAAGAATCGATTTTGTTTGCGAAGGGAAGTACCGAACTGAAACCCGAAGGTAAAGACTTTCTGCGCGGCTTTATTCCTGTTTACAGCAGGGTGATTTTCTCCAAACCTGAATTTGAGAAAGAAGTTAGCCGCGTAGTTATAGAGGGTCACACCAGTTCTGAAGGAGACTACCAAACTAACTTACAACTTAGTTTACTGCGTTCGGCTTCAGTTTATCGGTACATTTTCTCGGAAATGAATTTTCCAACCTTAGTACCTTTAAGCCAAAAAATATTAGCCGCCGGTCGTGGAGAAATAGAAGCTGATAAAACTCGCGATAACCCAAGCGATCGCAAGGTAGTTTTTCGCTTTCAATTTCGTAGTGATGATTTAGCTGAAAAATATCGTCAAAATCCTTCTGGAGAGGAAAAAAAGCAATAAAGCTTAATGATTTATAAATAATTTTATGGCAGAAGCGATCGCACTGGCTCATGTTGTTAAGGTAAGCTGTAGGCGATCGCACAGAATTAGGGATGTAGGTTTTAGGCGATCGCGTTACCTTCACAATACGCAAAAATTGGCATTGCATAATGGTGGGATGAATCGTAGAGACGTTCCGACGGAACGTCTCTACAATACGTTCAATTTTTGACATGTATCACAAAATCATCCCGAAAATACGCAACGCCCAAAAATTTTTAGTGAGAGTAAAATCCGCGCTTGCGTGCCGTCAAATCGCGCATAGCGCATAAACAGAAATCACCCGCTTGCCTGTTAAGCTGTATTAAAGAGGGAAATGAATCTTTATTTTCAATTTACACTTGCCCTTATACTGACTTTTTCAAGGTGCGGTTTAAAAAAAATCTGAATGTTAGACCAAATTTTTGATTATCTTCACTTTCACTTCAGCGTCGAAGCGCCTCTAGTCTTACTCGTTCTGATTTTACTAGAGGCTGTACTATCTGCTGACAACGCGATCGCCCTCGCTGCGATCGCTCAAGGACTCGAAGACAAAGAACTCGAACGTAAAGCACTAAATGTCGGCTTAGTCGTTGCCTACGTGCTACGCATCAGCCTAATTCTTACCGCAACTTGGGTGCAACAATTTTGGCAATTTAACGTATTGGGTGCTGCTTACTTGCTATGGCTGGTATTCCAACATTTTACCTCAGAAGAAGGCGAAGATAACCAGCATCACGGTCCGCGCTTTAACTCATTATTGCAAGCGATCCCCGTGATTGCTTTCACGGATTTAGCATTTTCTTTGGATAGTGTGACAACAGCGATCGCAGTTTCTCAAGAAAAATGGTTGGTACTCACAGGGGCAACTATTGGTATTATCACCCTGCGATATATGGCGGGTTTGTTTATCAAGTGGTTGGATGAGTATGTCTATTTAGAGGACGCAGGCTATATCACTGTAGCGTTAGTAGGTTTGCGCTTGCTCCTGAAAGTCGTCAACGATAGCTTTGTCCCGCCAGAATGGGCGATGATTGGTGCGATCGCCCTCGTTTTTGCCTGGGGCTTTTCTAAGCGCACTACCCCAGAATTATCAGAAGAACCGGAAAAGAGCGAAGTAGTGGAAGGGAGTAGGGAGTAGAAAGTGGGGAGTGGGGAGGAGCCAGTGCGTTGGACGGGTTCCCCGGCTTGAAGCACCTGGCGTTGGGGAGTAGGGAGAGGGGGGGATGGGGAGAGGGGGGGATGGGGAGAAAGAATTATTCTCCTTGTCTCCTTGTCTCCTTGTCTCCTTGTCCCCTTGTCCTGCCCCATTCCCCATTCCCCATTCCCAATTCCCCATTCCCCATTCCCCATTCCCCATTCCCTAAATTACTCGTGCAACCAACGCATAATATCGGGTTGCCAATCGACTAATTCATCTTCCTTAAACCACAGGGAAACTTCCTTTTGGGCGGTTTCCGGAGCATCGGAACCGTGTATGATGTTGCGACCAATATTTACGCCGAAATCGCCCCGAATTGTCCCTGGTTCCGCATTCAGAGGGTTTGTAGCGCCAATTATCTTTCTGGCAGAGGCGATTACGCCATCACCTTCCCAAACCATCGCTACCACCGGTCCAGAGGTGATAAACTCCACCAACCCAGCAAAAAAGGGTCTTTCGCGGTGAACATCGTAGTGCGCTTCAGCCAATTCCCGACTGGGTTTGAGAAACTTCAAGCCAACCAGAGTAAAGCCTTTCGTTTCAAAGCGACGGATAATCTCACCCACCAGTCCGCGCTGCACCCCATCAGGCTTAATTGCTAAAAATGTGCGTTCCATTGTCATCTCCTCAAACTTAACGAATTTGTTAGTAGTCCATAATCTAAAGTCCAAAGTCTAAAGTCAAGAGTCCAAAGATTGACCATTGACCATTGACTGTTGACTGTTGACTCTTGACCAATGACCAATGACCAATCAGAGTTTATCTTAGAAATCATCTCTGGGTGCATATGCGTTGCTTTGTTAATGCGTTAAATTGATTACTTGTGGGTGACACACAGAGGTCAGGAAGAAATGCGTGTTGAGTTAACTGGTGCATCGGAAGAGGTGGTGCAACCTCCGGCTAATGGACATAAAGCTGAAGTGAAGAATCAAAAGCAAAAAAAGCTGCTACCACCAAGTACCACTAGCGAGGCGCCTCGCGGAAACTGGAAAATTGAGGATAGTGAAGCCCTTTACCGCATCGAAGGTTGGGGACAGCCTTATTTTTCGATTAGCGCGGCTGGTCATATCACGGTTTCTCCCAAAGGCGATCGCGGAGGTTCTCTAGATTTATTTGAATTAGTCAATGCCCTAAAGCAGCGTAATTTAGGCTTACCTTTGTTAATTCGATTTTCCGATATTTTGTCAGACCGGATTGAGCGATTAAATGCATGTTTCGCTAAAGCGATCGCCCGTTACAACTACCCTGGCATTTATCGTGGCGTGTTTCCCGTCAAGTGCAACCAGCAGCGGCACTTAATTGAAGATTTGGTAAAATTTGGCAAACCGCATCAATTTGGCTTAGAAGCAGGTTCTAAGCCAGAGTTAATGATTGCTTTAGCTATGCTGGATACACCGGGAGCATTGTTAACTTGCAATGGCTACAAAGACCGGGAATACATCGAAACCGCGATGTTGGCTCAAAGACTAGGGCAGACCCCGATAATCGTCTTAGAACAGATTGAAGAGGTCGATTTGGTAATTGATGCCAATCGCCAGTTAGGAATTAAACCAATTTTGGGAGTTCGTGCTAAACTCAGTACCCAAGGCATGGGACGCTGGGGAACATCTAGCGGCGATCGCGCTAAATTTGGTTTGACAATGCCGGAAATTATCGATGCAGTTGACAAGTTACGCCAAGCTGATTTGCTCGATTCTTTGCAGTTGTTGCACTTCCACATCGGTTCGCAAATCTCCGCCATTAATGTAATTAAAGATGCCATTCAAGAAGCCAGCCGCATCTACGTAGAATTGGCGATGCTGGGAGCTGACATGAAATATCTTGATGTCGGCGGTGGCTTGGGTGTAGATTACGACGGCTCGCAAACCAACTTCTATGCCTCGAAAAATTACAACATGCAAAACTATGCCAACGATATCGTGGCAGAGTTAAAAGATACCTGTGCCGAACGGGAAATAGCCGTACCAACACTGATTAGCGAAAGTGGACGAGCGATCGCCTCCCATCAATCGGTGCTAATTTTTGACGTTCTCAGTACCAGCGAGATTCCCCTCGACCCACCAGAACCCCCAGAAGAAGGAGAATCCCCGGTTATTAATTACCTTTGGGAAACCTACCAAGGCATCAACAAAGAGAATTTTCAAGAGTTCTACCACGATGCCGCTCAATTCAAAGAAGAAGCCATCAGCCGCTTTAACTTGGGAATTTTGCGCTTGAGAGAACGAGCCAAAGCAGAGCGGCTCTACTGGGCTTGTTGTCATAAAATTCTTGACATTACCCGTCAGCAGGAATACGTACCCGACGAGCTGGAAGACCTAGAGAAAATCATGGCTTCCATCTACTACATCAATCTTTCAGTGTTTCAATCAGCACCAGATTGTTGGGCGATCGACCAACTATTCCCGATCATGCCGATACACCGCTTGGGAGAAGAACCGACGCGGCGAGGGATTTTGGCGGATCTTACCTGCGACAGTGACGGCAAAATAGACCGCTTTATTGACCTGCGCGATGTCAAGTCAGTTTTAGAACTGCACAACTTCAAACCAGGAGAACCTTACTATTTAGGGATGTTCCTGAATGGAGCTTACCAGGAAATCATGGGCAATTTGCATAACTTATTTGGCGACACCAACGCTGTTCATATCCAACTAACCCCCAAAGGTTATCAGATTGAACACGTCGTCAAAGGTGACACCATGAGCGAAGTAGTCAGCTACGTGCAGTACGACTCCGAGGATCTGGTAGAAAAAATCCGCCAGCGTTGCGAACACGCTTTAGAAGAAAATCGCATCACCCTAGCGGAATCTCAGCGACTGCTACAAACTTACGAACAGAGTTTGCGGCGGTACACATATCTTAATGGTTAGGGAATGGGTAATAGGTAATTGGTAATTGGTAATTGGTAATTGGTAATTGGTAATTGGTAATTGGGAATAATTCTTCCCCTTTCCCCGGAAGAAAATCCCCATTCCCCATTCCCCATTTTCCATTACCCATTACCCATTACCCATTACCCATTCCCCATTCCCCATTCCCCATTCCCCATTCCCTAACTGCCGTTTGTCCCCAACAACTCAGCGATCGCTTGCCGTTCAGCTGGGGTATGAGATGGTAGTGCTTGACGAGCATCGGTAATTAACCAGTCTAAAGCCGCAGCTTTGACATCTATCGACGCGCCAGTTTTATCAACGCAGTAACGCCCATACACCAGCTTATCAACCAAGCTTACCCCAGGACCCAGGCGCGAGTATTCAAAAATCACGCTGTTGTCTACGGTTGCCCCACTACATACCCAGCAATTCGGACCAATCATCGTCGGTCCGACAATTTTTGCGCCGTCTTCTATCCTGGTCATGCCACCGATGTAAACAGGACCTGTGATATCCACTTTGTCCCAATTTACGGCAACATTTAAGCCAGTGTAGATTCCTGGAGCAACTTCGTGACCGGGAATTTGCACGTTTTTAATTTCGCGTAGCAGCACACCGCGAATCGCTCGCCAATAGTCTGGTACTTTACCAATATCTACCCATTCAAAGTCCATCGGAATGGCGTAGAAGGGGGCAGCTATTTCTACCAATTTGGGAAACAATTCGCCACCGATGTCGTACTCTACGCCGGAGGGGATATAATTAAATACCTCTGGCTCAAAGATGTAAATACCCGTATTGATATTGGTACTCTTAGCTTCTTCTACTGACGGTTTTTCTTGGAATGCTTTGACGCGACCATCTTCATCGGTGACGACCACACCGTAACTAGAAACTTCTTCGAGTGGGACAGATTTGGTAATAATGGTAGCGATCGACCCTTTGGATTTATGCCACTTAACCGCAGCTGATAAATCTAGGTCAATCAAAGCGTCGCCGCACAACACTACAAAGGTATCGTCAAAAAACGGCGAGAAGTCTTGGATACGCCGCATTCCGCCAGCCGAACCAATAGCTTCCCCTACCAGTTTACCTTCGTCATCAATTCGCCCTTCAAAGGAATATGCAATCTGCACGCCAAACCGCTGACCATCACGGAAATAGTTTTCAATTTCTTCAGCCAAATGGCTAACGTTAACCATAATTTGGTCAAAGCCATGCTGACGTAACAGTTCTAGTAAAAATTCCATCACTGGCTTTTGCAGGATGGGAATCATCGGTTTGGGAGTTGTGTAGGTAATCGGACGCACGCGAGTACCTTTACCCGCAGCGAGAATCATCGCCTTCATAAAAGTTTATTCCTCAACCACAAGCCAGTTTACTTTGATCGAATGATACTTAATCATCAGTTTAATTTTGCTCTAAGTCATCCTTAAAAGCACTCGATACACGAATGTTCGCTTTAGGTGTAAGCATAGGCTCTCGCAAGATGACAAGCGATCGGTTATCTTTTCAATTTACTCGGATTTTGGGGTTTGCATTTATCAAAATCTGTAAATCATCTATGTTCCTCCCCTTACACTTGCACCAACTAGTCCTGAAAGAACTGCGTACACCTGTAATTATGAAAATCCCTTCTTCCCAATCATAGGCAGGTGCAGATAGCGCATCACGCGCCAGCTTTTCGCTCTTAAGCTTAAAAGCGAAAACGGTAGAAGTGGAAAATACGCAACGCACTGCCTCCCCTTTCCCCTTTTTCCTTTCCCCTTTCCCCTTTCCCCTTTTTCCTTTCCCCTTCCCCCTTCCCCCTTTCCCCTCTTTCTGCGTCAGGTACATTCGATCAGGTATTGGGAGAATTTGAGAGTAAGCGAATTTTAATTTCCTGGTAGAATTCTTCTTGACATAGCTCTACCTTAGATTGAGCCGACAGCAATAGTAATGCCCAGAAAACGCTGACTAGATGACTGTGTTTTGATTTATGTGCCGAACTGTTGTGATATGGTTTCTTTGTCTGAGTCCACAATTCTACTAACTGTTCCAAATTCAACCAATTTTCTGACAAGCACAATTTTGTGGCTGACAGATGCAATACTTCCTCCAGTTCTTGTGCCACTTCCGTCAGATTTTCCTGGTGAGCTAACTCTAGTGCTGCCCGCATACTTTGGATGCTGGGCTGACGCCGGGGACGGATAGGTTTGCTGACTTTCTGTACAAGTTTGAGTTGATTCTCCATGATCTGCAATTGCTCGATCAACTCTTGCAGAGTCACGCGGCGTTTTGGCGGTGGCATCGCTGCCGGACGACGGCGCAATGCCCGTTCTAATGGCAACCGATGAAGAGAATATACTAACCCCGGATCGTTGTCTTTTTGTACATCATCTAGTACAACGTCTGGTTCATCTGCTGCTGCTTGCATTTGGATCAAGGTGTTTGCCTTGAACAACACCAGCATCGATGCTGACAAAAAAGCCTGCCCGGATTGCGATAAATCAGCTTCATAGCCTATGCGTGTTGTCTCCGGTGCCATTAATTCTAAGTAACGGTCAATTACCTCAATTACCTGCACATCCCAAGGGTCAATTTCCCCTTGTTCGGCTTGGTGAATCAGGTGTGCAATTGTTTCCAATAGCTCGCGTAGATCCATCAACAAGTCCTAAGTAAGTCGGTGTTTTAGTGGATAAATAGTCCCTGTAGACTTATTGGACGTTGCTAGAGCGCGTGTTCGGCACATTCGTCTCTGTTTCTTTTGTTGAGGAATCAGACGAAGGAGGTAGCGCAAGTTGTAAAGATTGAACTTCGGCTTGGTACTGTTCAATTTTCGACTCTAGTTCTTGAATTCGGACATTTTGTTTGCGTTGTGGACTAGACAATAGTTGTCGCTGCAATTGTGTCCACATACTAAATAGCCACGCAAAAACTGCGCCTAAGCCAGTCGCTAGTAGCAACTCAACTGCTATCGGTGCTTGTACCTGTACTCCAGGAACAATATAAATTGTTGCTAGTTTGGTGTTCTCTATAGTAAATAAAGCCAAAGCTAAACAAAAGATAAAAATTATTAAAAAGTTTACTTGTTTCATTTTTGACTGATTTCTACGTAATTAATGAGCTGCTAATACTGCCTTGACATTGGCAATCAATATTATTCTGAATTGTCAGTGGCGATTGTGCAACTTTTGATTGGTGGCATTTTTAATAATTGCTTTCGTTGCACGTCTACAATTTTCTGGGGATACAAATAAATCAGTATAACATGCTATTTTTATACTATTATTTGGAGAAAATGCAGTAACTTAAATAACCTAATTTACTAGTTATAGGTGTTTTTAGCAAGGTAGATAATAAAATACCCACTATACTTAGTTTTATGCGTGAGAGCGCCTCAAGAGAGGAAATTTTACCTTAGGGTAGGTAAAATTGTAGATAAAGTATAAAATATAACTTTTATACGCAGATTGCTTCAAGCGATCGCGCAAGTGCCAGAAAAAATTCTACCAAAAGATAGTAGTTTAGGGAGCGAAAGCAATGATACCTTTAATATGGGCAATATTAGCATTTTTTCAGATTTCGGCTAAATGTTAATAATTTTACAAAGAATATTTCAGCGATAAAAACATTTTCATCGGTAGGGGGCTGGGAACCTCCTTCGTTTATTGCTACTTACTCGGTATTGTTTGCTTGCAATCCTACTCTCAAGTAGACCACATCAGGAAAGAGTAAAACAGGAGTAAACGTAATTAAGCGCGTCTTCTCTTGAGAATTCTTCTTTTTTCTAATGCTCCTGGTATCGGCTTTGTAAAAGAGCGAAAATCAAATCAGATGAATATATAAAGTTTTTGTGTATTTTCTGGTTGATTGAGCGTTATAGATTGTATTGGTGCTTTGTTAATTAAGCTTATGTTTGATAGTCATTCATACAATCATGTTAGAATTACTTACCAATATTAATAAAAGGCTTATTGGGTAGATCTACGATAGTGGATTCATATGAACTTAATAATTCTCTGAGAAACAGACGGGCTATTTAAAGAGTAAATAAAGAATCTATCTAAACATTGGTCATTTTTACAGTATCTTATATTCTAGATATTGAATCCTCCTCCAAAAAGCTAGAACAAAAAAGTGGAGTTATTTTTTTAGATTTATCTAAGAACTAGCATTGTTACTTTTTTGTACATTTTTTAGAAAAAGTTTTGAAAGATGTGCATTTGCCTATAAAGCAAGTTATAGTTTCATGTTTTCCACCTAATTAACATCACCTTTTTGGAGCATAAAGCAAGATTTGGCAAGAGTATTTGGCATTGATAGTCCTATGATGTCAGGTCGGCAATCTACCACTGTATAAGCTCAAAAACATATGACAATTTCGATAATTCCGCCTTTAGAGAATTACTATACTGTGACCAAGCAAGACCAGGATCGTAGTTCATACTGCACACTCCAGTGGCGAAGGGGTCAATTGTTGGTGAAAGCTCCTGGACAAGTTTTGCAGCCATATCTGCCTTCACTGGATAAAGAGCAATCCTTGGTAAAGTGCTTAGAACATTCGCCAGTAAGTTTGGTTCGCATAGATCCAAAGCTGGGTGAGTACTGGCTAAAAGTTTGGGCAAGTGCGTGTGAACAAGCGTCGAAGCCAATATTTTTACGCATACCCTCTGCCGAACAGCTGTCCAAACAAGGTAGTCCGTGGAGATCGTTGCAACGGCTATTTGACTGGATTGTTGCCTTAGTATTTTTGCTTGCAGTCAGTCCCGTAATGCTGATATTAGTTTTGCTGATGCGTGTTTACTCCCCAGGAGCATTTTTTGAGCGTGAGTGGCGCGTAGGAAAACGCGGTAAACTGTTTCGGGCGATCAAGTTTCGCACAACTGCGGTAAACAAAAAAACCCTAGAAGATAAAGCGATGTCTGACTCAAGTCCGCTTTGCGTTTACGCTTGCGCCAACAATTTCTCTCTCACAGAAGATGAGCAAAACGTCACACGCCTAGGGCATTGGATGCGTAAATACAATATAGATAATCTACCACAGTTATTTAATGTTCTCCAGGGCGAAATGAGTTTAGTCGGACCGCGTTGCTGGACTTTGGAAGAAGCTGTGCGGTTAAGTTCGGAAAAACAACGAGAACTCAATAAACTGCCAGGAATTACAGGTTCTTGGGAGGTAGAGACATCAAACAAGTTGCATTTGGATAGTCAAACATCGTGATTTACTTATGATGTAAGACGTTTACGTAGGATACTAGTTATTCAATGTGTAAAGTTTTCAATCCATGCGGGTCGGATCGTAAAGCAAATGTGTCAAAAATTAATTGATGGCAGTTATAGTGGTTGCTTCCACAAATTCACACCCTGCAACTTTATTCTTGTCCTGACATATCCAAAGCTTTCTGTACCAATGTGCGGTAATTGATGACTTCATTTGCCGCGCTATTTCCTAAGCAAGTTTTTTGTATAGTACTGAGATCGCTTTGTCTACCTTGATAAAATATTGTATAAAAAATACTTATGATTTTAAAACTTTCGCAATCATTTCGCAATTTGTTTAAGACTACCAAGTTTTGGGAGAAAAACTATTTAATCTTGCGAGAGTTTAAACACTTTCGTAAAATCACCATTCTGGCTTTAGTTTTTTCATTTTTGGGTGCAACATTTGAGGGTTTTACTATCGGTTTTCTGTTGCAGTTTTTGCAAGGGTTAACGACTCCAAATGCCAAGCCAATTCAGACAGGAGTTGCCTGGTTTGATATCTGGGTTCTGGCTTCTAATGCATCACCGATTCATCGTCTATACCAAATATCTATTTTAATTTTATTGAGTACCTGGATTCGGGCAGGATTCAATTATTTGGCACAGGTATACACTGAGTTAGTACAGTTACATCTGGGCGATCGCTTGCGGAGGCGAATTTTTGAACAGCTGCAATCCTTGCCACTCAGTTACTTTTCTAAAACTCGTACTGGCGAACTTCTTAATACCATTACAACAGAAATTGAGAGGATAAAGCAGTGGTTTAGTGGTGCAGCTTTTCTGCTAACCAGAGCAATAACAGCTACTGTCTACTTTATCTCAATGTTTGTGCTGTCCTGGCAGCTTTCTATTATTTCATTGTTACTATTTACCTTGGTGGGAGTGGGATTGTCAACCCTGAATGCCAGAGCGCGAGAAACAAGTTTTGCAGTTTCGACTGCTAACGGTCAATTTACTTCAACAGCAATGGAATTTATTAACGGTATTCGCACCGTGAATGCATTTGCTACTCAAGAATTTGAGCGCCGGCGCTTCCAGAAAGCTAGTGATAATGTAGTAAGTGCCTCAACGAAAGTTGTATTAACTTTTGCAATGGTGAGACCTCTGGCAGAAGGTATAGCCAGCACGATTCTCATCGGTATGATTATTTTTGCGTTTACTATTTTTGTTGTTAATGGAACACTACAAGTTGCTTCATTACTGACATTCTTCTTTGTATTGTTTCGGATCGTGCCAATCGTCCAGGATTTTAATGGAGTCAGAGCCGGTCTTAGTACACTGCAAGGTTCAGCAGATAATATTAAAGAGCTTTTGAGAACTGACAATAAACATTATTTGCAAAACGGTACAATTCAATTTGCTGGCTTAAAGCATTCCATTGACATAGTATCTGTGGATTTTGGCTACGATCCCAGTCATCTAGTGCTGAACAATGTTACCCTTACCATTGAACAGGGAAAAACCACAGCGTTGGTAGGAGCAACCGGTGCTGGTAAAAGTACGCTGATTGATTTAATTCCCCGATTTTACGATCCTACAGAAGGTCATGTGCTGATTGATGGAGTTGATTTGCGGCAGTTTGAAATCAACTCACTGCGGAGCAAAATGGCTGTGGTCAGTCAGGATACATTTATTTTCAACACTTCTGTCTGGAATAATATTGCTTACGGTACACAAGGGGCAACTCAAGCTGAAATCAAAGAAGCAGCTCGACTAGCAAATGCATTGGAATTTATTGAAGAGATGCGAGAAGGTTTTGAGACACAATTAGGCGATCGCGGAGTTCGATTATCTGGAGGACAACGGCAGCGGATTGCGATCGCTCGTGCTTTATTGCGCGATCCAGAAATTCTGATTTTGGACGAAGCAACCAGTGCCTTAGATTCTATGACCGAGCGCTTGATTCAGGAGTCTTTAGAAAAACTTTCTCTAGGTCGAACAGTAATTGCGATCGCTCACCGTCTCTCCACCATCGCTCAAGCAGATAAAGTCGTAGTACTCGAAGGAGGACGTATAGTAGAGCAAGGCAAATATCAAGAATTACTACAGCGACACGGCAAGCTTTGGGAATATCACAAAACACAATATGAAATGGGTCAAGTAGAGTAGCTACCTTACAGCTCTTTGGGCAGCCTGCCAAATCGAGAAATTGACGTTCTCTAAAATGCAGAACCTTTATCAAACAAGGTTCTGCATTTCCCAAAGTCCTCGTCCCCAAGCGAATAAATTTAAATAATACTTAGATCGCATTCCCCAAAACAGGGTGTTATTATATTTATCAAAAATTAGTAATAATAGTTATGACAAAATCAATTTCTTCTAAAAACAATACTTATTTTACTACATCCAATGTCGCTTCAAAATCGCCACATGCTCAAACACTTTTCTGTATAGCCCATGACCTACCACCCTTGAGGGAACCGATTGCCATCAGAGCAAAAAAATTGTTAACACAATTCCAAAAACATTGGCAAATTAATATATTAACTGGGACAGAAAATGGTTATTTGAATGAAGCAGCTAGCGTCGAATTTGTTAAAAGCTGGTATCCAAAACGTTTAATTGAATTTATCGGCAAGCTGAAACTAGATAAATTATTAATGTTCTTGATATGGCCAGATAGCAAAATTTTTTGGTTTATTCCGGCATTAATAAAAGGGTATCAGTTAATTAAGCGGCAGAAGTGTAGCGCTATTTTTGTATTTATGATGCCTTACTCAGCCGGTTTAGTAGGAATTGCTCTGAAGTGGCTTACAGGTTTGCCTTTAGTGTTGAGCTTGGATGACTCGCTTAGTTGCACTGATATGCATCCAGTTTCTGCTAGTTGGCTGCATCATCAGCTAGAACGATGGTTAGAAAATTTTTATGTGCGTCAAGCTGATGCAATAGTTTACGTTTCCCAATTTAATCTGGAACTTGTCAAAAAACGACAACCGAAATCCCAACAATCAAAGTTTCACTTGATTCGTTGCGGTGCCGATCCGTTAGATTTTTCCACCCCCGTTGATTCGGTAGTTAGCGAATCGTTCAAAATTGTTTATACTGGCGGCATGAATGGCTGGTATGACTTTTATCATCGCCCTGAAGAACACACACTACCTAAAAAACTTTACAGAGCTTGGATGAAGTTAGGCAGCTATGAAAGGATAAAAATCGATTACCGCAGTTCGAGTCCGATTTTTATTGGCAAAGCAGCGCAGCAAGCGATGTCCCAAAATCCTAACTGGGAGAACAAGATTCATGTAAAAATCTACGGAAACAGCTTCCCGGAATCTGTAGTACAAAAGGTATTGCAAAATCAAAATCTGACAGATGTCGTTTCTGTTTTCGGTGCTTTACCCCACTCCCAAGCAATTCAAAATGCCAGACAAGCAGACCTTTTACTGATAACTTTGCCCAATCGAGCAGACGGATCTTCTGGAGGACGGATTTCATGTAAAACTTACGAATATCTGATGAGCGATCGCCCAATTTTAGCAGCAGTACCTAAAGGTGAAAACTGGGATTATTTAAAGGATAAACCAGGAGTTTGGCTAGTTGAACCAACAGATACAGAAGCAATGGCTCAAGTAATTGCCCAAGTAGCCGCAGCAAAATTTTCAGGTAGTCCCCTGACATTCGATCGAACTGCTCTTCAACAAGAACTTAGCTACATAAACTTAGTTGAAAATTACTTCCAAATTTTAGACAAACTTTGCTCAAATTCAACCGTTACTAACTAACTGACAATGTAAAAAGTTAATCATGAAAGTTATTCTCACTTGCAACACAGGCTTAGGTACAGGAGGACAGGGAGTTTGTTTAGCAAATGCAGCAGCAGGTTTTAACGAACTAGCAGATTTAACTGTAATTTGTGCAGATGTTAAAACACCTCAAACCGATTTCTCAGTTTATCCCGTCGGTTATTCTGCATCGAGCAGACGATTGCTTGCCACCCCCCTGCTACGTCGTCGCAATGATTGGGCTGTACTGTTGAGCGATTTATATTTTGACAAACAAGTAAGCAAAAAATTACAACTCCTTCCCTGCGATTTAATTATGGGGGTAGCAGGTCAAACTCATCTAGCTTTTAAAACAGCTAAAGCAAAAGGTGCGAAGGCTTGGCTATATTGCCTCAATAATTATCTTCCCTTCATGCAGGAACAAATTCAGCAAGAACTACAGTTTCTCGGAGAATCTACTGTAGCAACCATGAATCCAAAGATGCTGCAACGATTTTCACAGGAGTGCAAACAAGCTGATTTAATCGTCGTTCTTTCAAAGGTTGCCAAACAAACATTTATTGATGCAGGGTTTTCGGCAGATAAGATTACTGTTCTTCCTCCATTTATTAATACTGAAAGGTTTTATCCCTCTCTTAAAACGGACTCCACTTTTCGCGCACTTTATGTAGGTACTATTGAACCGCGTAAAGGTGTTCAGTATTTAATTCCTGCCTTTTTGCAAGCTAAAATACCTAATTCGGAATTGTTATTAGTTGGAGGTACATCGACTCGTAAAATGCGACTTTTAGTAGAGAAAACACTAAGTCAAAATTCTCATATTAAACAGGAGTTTTGGAATTTTAATAGCCAAGATCCCCAACAAGTCTTTAGTCGGTGTTCAGTATTCATTTTGCCTTCTGTTGAAGATGGTTTTGGATTGGTAGCACTCGAAGCAATGGCGTGCGGACTTCCTGTAATTGTTACTTCTCATTGCGGTGCTGCTGACTTGATTGAAGATGGCGTTAATGGATTTATTGTACCACCCAGAGACGAAAAAGCTATTACCGAAAAACTAGATTTTTTAGCTGCTAACGAATCGATTCGCATAGAAATGAGTAAAGCAGCGAGAAATACTGCCGTTACATATACCCAGGAACTTTACAAACAGAATTTATGTCAAATATTTGACAATTATTTATAGCTAGTGCAAAAAAGTAAGTTTTAGTGAAAAATAAGGAAATATAAGTGCTTAAAAGTGATGGTATTAACTAATAGTGCGGAGCCAAATAAAAAAAAATTGAGCCAGGAAAATTTTGATAAAAATCTAATTTATCAATGCTCTAGTTTTCATGTAGGTGGCAAAGGAGGAGCAGAAACTTATTTAACTTCTCTGATGAATTATCAGATACCTGGTGTGAGCGATCGCGTAATTAAAAACTTAAAAAATATTGACCAGAGTCAGTTCAAATTGCTCCACCTACATAGTCCAGATTTCCTATTAGATCTTACAGGTGAATGTCCCGTTATATTTACAGTTCACAATCACTCTTTCTACTGTCCTAGTGGCACAAAATATTTAGCAGAACAAAACACTATTTGTCAACGAAAATTTTCTTATTTAGGATGTACCTGGGGCAAGCTAATAGACAAATGTGGTAGCCGCAAACCGTCAAGAGTTATTGATGAATTTAAAGAAACTCAGCGTCTACAAAATATTTTAAAAAACATAAAAGTTACTTTCATTGCTAATAGTGATTATGTAAGGCGAGAGTTAATTAAAAATGGTGTGCCAGCCAAGCAAACTGTAACTCTGCGGTGTGGTATACCCATTCCGCAAACTGCCACTGCACCGCTAACTTTAGAAACACATAAAAATCAGAGAATGTTGTTTGTCGGACGCATTGTTCCTGATAAAGGGTTAGAATGGTTGCTGAAAAGTTTAGTACATACAAATCCGCGAATTCAGCTTGATATTGCAGGTGAAGGATGGGATAGACCCCGCTTGGAAAGGTTAGCTGAAAAACTCGGATTAACTAACCGTATCGTTTGGCATGGCTGGTGTGATAGTGACAAATTAAATAGACTGTATCAAGAATGTTTTACGGTAATTTTTCCCAGTGTCTGGCCCGAACCTGCTGGTCTTGTAACTCTTGAAGCTTATGCTCGTTATCGACCTGTAATTGCAGGTGCAGTAGGAGGTATACCAGAACATTTACAAGATGGAAAAACAGGTATTCTTGTGACAGCAAATGATATTAAAAAGCTTTCCGATGCAATTACTGATTTATCTACAAATTATCAAAAGTGCGTTTGTCTAGGCGAACAAGGTCATGCTTTGTTTATGAAAGAATTTACAATGGATGTTCATGTAAAGCATCTGCAAAAAATTTATGAAAATACTATATTGGAGTTCTGATTTGACTTAATTTAATTAGACAATAGAAATCATACCAAATATAGTGCTTTGGTATGTACTAAAATACTTCATTATTAAGTGTATTGCTTTGACTAATTAAAGAAAATTAGGTAAAACATGTTACATACTACCGAAACTTATCAGCCTTTAGTCAGTGTTATTATCCCAACATATAATCGTCCAGAATATCTTAAGCAAGCGATCGCTAGTGCAGTTCAACAAACTTATCAAAATATTGAAATCATTGTTTGTGATAACTGTAGCAGCGTAAATCCCCAACCAATAGTTGATGCTTTTGATGATTCACGAATTCGCTTTTGGCGAAATTCTCAAAACTTAGGAATGGTCGCTAATATTATCAACGGCTTTAAAATGGCACGAGGAAAATATGTTGCCAGTCTGCACGACGATGATATCTGGGAAAAGAACTTTTTAGAAAAGCTTGTTCCTCCTCTAGAAGCTGATTCTAATCTGGCTTTAGCTTTTTGCGATCACTACATGATGAATGCTGATAGCGAAATAGATTATGCTCACACAGAATATTGTTCGCAGGTATTTAAAAGGGACAATTTAAAAGAAGGTGTTTACCAACCTTTTTATGAGCAGGGAATAGTAGATATGTCTGTAGCAAGCGTTGTTGCTGCGGTTATTCGTAAAGATGTTGTGGACTGGGATGCATTTCCAGTTGAGGCTGGGGGTTGCTACGATTTGTATCTAAATTATCTCTGTTGCCGTTCTGGTCTTGGAGCTTACTATTATCCAGAGAGACTGGCGCGATTTCGCACACACGCGCAATCGGATACAAGGACTGACGATGCACAAGTGAGAATTCGCAAAGCAAATAATCAGATATTTTGCTACGAGCAATTTATCAAAGATGCAAGGTTACATGAATTGCATCCATATTTTCACCGCAGATTGTTAGAAGCAAGATACAGTTTGGGGATGAGTTTGCTGCAAGCTAAACAACCAATAGCTGCACGTTCTCATTTTTGGCATGTGATAAAGAATAAAAAACGGAGTCTAAGAAGCATAGGGGCAATGTTATTAACTTTTATGCCACAGTCATTTACAAATCGAGCGCTAGATACAAATAAGATTGAATTATTTGTTTATAAATAAGTGGAATTAATCTATATTAATCGCATTTTAATTATGAACAATTGCTGTGATTATTGAATGTTAAACTTTAAAAAACCATCAACAGTGAAAGCGTTAAAAGCTCATAAAGATACATATAAAGGAAAAAAATAATTCTATCAGATAAATGCAAAATAGGTCACTTGGGTGCAGAATAATAAATTAAATACTGTTTTTAGCAAGAAAAGACCGGGAGTAAATATGTTAAAAGACGAATCCCAACAACCTTTAGTTAGCGTTATTATTCCTACCTATAATCGACCAAATTATCTGAAGCAAGCAGTTGCTAGTGCTATTAAACAAAGTTATCAAAATATTGAAATTATTATTTCTGATAATTGTAGTACGGATAATACTCAAGAAATAGTTCAATCTTTTCGTGACACACGCATTCGATATTGGAGACAACCGGAAAATAAAGGCATGTTTGCTAATCAAATGCACGCATTCAAAATGGCACGAGGAAAATACGTTGCTAGTCTCCACGACGATGATATGTGGAATGAAGACTTTTTAGAAAAGCTTATTCCGCCGTTAGAAGAACATCCAGATTTAATTTTAGCTTTTTGCGATCAATATATTATAGATGCAAATGGCGTAATTGATTATGCTGGTACCCAAGGAAATACACGCAGTTATAAACGTGACCAGCTTGCACAAGGAGTTCATCAAAATTTAGCCAAAATCGGGTTAGTAGATAAAAGTATACCCACTGCCGCAGCTTGTGTGATTCGCAATGATTTTGTTGATTGGGATAGTATTCCTCCTGAAGTTGGCGGTATGTGGGATATATATTTAACATACATCTGCTGTATTTCTGGTCATGGAACTTATTATTATCCAGAACGACTAACTCGTTATCGTGCTCATGAGCAAACTGATACTATGCAAAGTGGTAGTCGAAATGCTCAAGCAAAAATCGGCAAAGCCAAAAATGAAATATTCTGTTACAAACGGTTTATGGAAGATAGCAGGCTAAAAGAGTTTAAGTCATACTTTAAGCAAAAATGGTTAGAAGCTAATACAACTTTGGCTATTGGTTTGATGCGAACTAAACAGGTAGCAGAAGCACGTTCTTATCTTTGGTGTGCAATTAACGAACAAAAGTTTAACTTGCGAACTATAGCAGCACTTACTCTTAGCTTTACTCCGCAACGTTTAGCCAATCAATTATTAGGAGGAGCGAAATAATTAAGTTGATTAGAGTTAGAAATTTCTAACTTGGTGAAAAAAGAACTGCACGGTCATCAATTAATTTTAAAGGAAGGTGGTTTGTGAAACTTTGTATTGTTACGCCATATGTGATTAAAGGTGATGGTCAAGGTCGGGCAAACTATGAGATTGTCTGGGAAGCGATTCGTCGCGGACACCACGTCACTTTAGTAGCAAGAAAAGTAGCTCCGGAACTACAGGAAAATAGCCAGGTTAATTGGGTTTATTTTCCCGTTGAAGGTTTTCCAACGCAACTTGTGCGGGAAATGATGTTTTCTCGGCACAGCGCTGCTTGGTTGCGTAAACATCGCCATGAATTTGATGTAGTACAAGTTTACGGTGCGATTACTTCGGAGAAAGGAGATGTAAATACATCGCAGTTTGTACACAGTTCTTGGTTGCGATCGCCTGTACATACATCACGAGTAAATCGTAATATTTATGGTGTTTACCATTGGCTCTACACAAATTTAAACGCCTATTGGGAAAAAAAGGCATTTCGTCAAGCGAAAGTGTCAGTGGCAGTATCTGAGAAAATCAAAAATGAATTGGTAGAAGACGTTGGAATCTCAAGCGATCGCATTCGCGTGATTTTGAATGGTGTGGATGTGGAAGAGTTTGTTCCAGGTGCTACAGAAAGGCAAAAATTCGGTCTACCAGAAGATGTAACTTTAGCGCTTTTCGCAGGAGATATCCGTACCAATCGCAAAAACTTGGATACAGTATTACATGCCTTAGTACAAGTTCCAGAGGTACACTTGGCAGTTGTCGGTGATACCGCCGGTAGTCCTTATCCTCAACTAGCAGCATCGCTATCCTTAAGTGAGCGAGTACACTTTTTGGGATTTCGGCGCGACATTGCCCAAATTATGCAAACAGCGGATTTATTCGTATTTCCGTCACGTTACGAAGCTTGCACCCTAGTTATGATGGAAGCAATGGCATCAGGACTACCTGTAATTACCGCAACCACAGCAGGGGGTGCAGAAATAGTCACACCAGATTGTGGATTTGTTTTGGCAGACTCCGATGATACCAACGCTTTGGCGCAGGCACTGAGTATTTTAAAAAGCGATCGCCATCTCCGGCAAAAAATGGGTCAAGCTGCCCGCACCATAGCAGAACAAAATACTTGGACTAGTAAAGCTCAAAGCTATGTCGATTTATTTGAGGAGTTAGTAAATGACCAGTATCACCGTTCTCATACCCACCTATCGCCGACCTCTAGACCTGATGCGTTGCCTGGAAGCGCTGAAAAAGCAAACTCGGCAAGCAGATGAAGTATTGGTGACGGTGCGTGATATTGATGCGGAAACTTGGACATTTTTGCAAACCTTTAACTCTGATTCGCTGCCACTACGCACCGTAACCGTGAAAGTTCCGGGAGTAGTAGCAGCGATGAATGCAGGTTTGGATGTAGCGCAGGGAGATATCGTTGCCACAACCGACGACGATGCGGCACCACACGCTGATTGGCTGCAACGTATCGAAGCTTACTTTTTGTCAGATAGCAGCATCGGTGCTGTAGGTGGACGCGACTGGCAGTATATAGGTACTCAAATCAAAGAAGTAGGCGATCGCTTCTGTGTCGGTCGGGTACAGTGGTTTGGACGGGTGATTGGCAATCATCACTTGGGTGTCGGACCAGCCCGCGAGGTAGACGTACTCAAGGGAGTGAATATGAGTTTTCGCTTTTGCGCCCTGAAAAAAATGCGCTATGATGAGCGGATGCTAGGTACTGGTGCCCAAGTACATTTTGAATTAGCATTCACCCTGCCGTTGAGACGAGCGGGGTGGAAAATTATTTTCGATCCGTTAGTCGCAGTAGATCACTATCCCGCACAGCGTTTTGATGAAGACCAGCGAGATAATTTTAATCACATCGCTTGGAGCAATGCCGTACATAATGAAACCTTAGCTTTACTAGAATACTTTTCATCAGTGCAACGTATTGTATTTGTAGTTTGGGCAATATTAATCGGTACGCGAGAAGCGCTCGGTTTTGTACAGTGGTTGCGATTGCTACCCAGTGAAGGAAAATTGGCATCTAAGAAGTGGCTGGCATCTCTACGGGGACGAATTCAGGGTTGGCAGACATGGCAACAGCACTATAATTTGAAAAACTTCTCAACAAACTACCTGCACCCTGGAGATGTACAGTGACTTCCAAGCAGATACTTTTTAATCCTTTTTTGAAACAAAATTATTCTCCAGAAGAGCGATCGCTACAAGGTTGGATAGTAATTTTTGGCTTTTTACTGATTTGTTTAGCGTGCTACGTTGGTCCTACTGCCAGTCTGCGCTTAATCTATCCGATAGCAGCTTTTGTAACAGCCATATTCCTCTATTTGCGGCATCCGATTCTCTATCTAGGCTTTACGTGGTGGATGTGGTTTCTCTCGGCGTTATTTACCCGCTTAGTTGACCTTCAAGTTGGCTGGGACTTTACTCGTCAGATGCTCGTAGCACCTTATTTAGTGGTGTTCGTTTCCATAGCCACCTTATTCCGTTACCTTCCTAGTGCCTATCGTCAAGGTGGCTTACCTTTTATTTTGGCTTTTGCAGGGGTGTTCTATGGCTTTCTCATTGGACTGGTTCACAACCAACCGGTTCCGGTGGCACGCAGCCTTTTGGATTGGCTAACTCCCCTCCTCTTCGGTTTTCACTTATTTATTAACTGGCGAGATTATCCTAGTTATCGCCAAAACATTCAGCGCACATTCCTTTGGTGCGTATTAATTTTAGGAGTTTACGGTATATATCAATTCGTGGTAGCTCCGGAGTGGGACAGGTACTGGCTCGTCAAATCACTACAGACTAGCAGTTCTGGAAACCCTGAACCTTTCGGGATGCGCGTCTGGAGTACAATGCACTCGATTGGTCCGTTTGGTGCGACAATGCAGGCTGGTTTGCTGTTATTGTTCACCAGATCGGGACCTTTAATTTTTCCTGCCTCAGCAGCTGGCTACTTGTCGTTTCTACTTGCACAAACACGTACCAATTGGGGGGGCTGGTTATTCGGAATGATTATGATTATGGGTTCGGTAAAAGCGCGGATTCAAATGCGCTTAATTACCATAATTTTGGTGATGATAGTGTGTGTTGCGCCATTGCTGACTATTGAGCCAATTTCCTCTGTTGTATCAAAACGTGTTGAAACTTTTGTCAATCTTCAAGAAGATGGCAGCTTTCGGGATAGATCGAGCAGCTATGACAGAAACTTGAGTGTAGCCCTTTCTAACACTCTGGGTAATGGGTTTGGAAATACTTGGAAAGTCAACGAAAAAACTGGTCAAATAGAAGTATTTGTCATTGATAGTGGCATTTTAGATATGTTTTTCACCCTAGGCTGGTTTGGAGCCATACCTTATTTGGGTGGGCTAATATTGATAATTTATCAAGTTTTCAAATATACAGAGTCCCGTTTCGACAGTTTTCTGAGTGCTGCCCGCGCCATTGGTTTTACTGCCTTTGCCCAGTTAATTATTGGTAGCGGAATGCTAAGTATAGCAGGGATGATTCTTTGGGGATTTTTGGCTATGGCTATGGCAGCGCATAAGTACTATCAGCATCAAGGAATTACTACGCCGAATCAATCTCAAGGCATGACTGTAATTAATCAGAGGTCAATTACATGAAAGTTGCTATCCTAATGCCACTGGCTGAACAACGCGGCGGAAGTGAAATGACTTTCTGGGACTTGCTGCAACAAGGACGACATGCGGATGTCGAATGGTTGGTAATTTTTAACGAAGACGGTCCGTTGGTAGAGCAAGTGCGATCGCTTGGTATTTCCGCTATAGTTGTGCTTGGTAGTCGCGTGCGCGAATTGCACCGTTTAGTCGCTACCGCAGCCAAGATAGCTTCTATAATCAAGCGCGAAGGTGTAGATGTTATCGTCAGCTGGATGTGGCTATCTCACCTCACGGGAGGGCTGGCAGCGCTGCTGGCTGGCATACCTGCACTGTGGTATCAGCAGGAAATTCCAGATAATAAAAGCTTTTTAAAGCGCCTGGTCAATTTGATGCCAGCGCGTGGTGTAGTCACAATTACTAAAGCTATTCAAGAGGCGCAGTCACAAATCTTACCGAAAACCCCAGTATATTTAGTGCATCCAGGGGTGGCGCTAGACCGTTTCGATCCGGCTGTTCTGCCAACTCCAGCCACGATGCGCTCAAAGCTGGGTTTGCCGTTGTCTGGACCTTTAATTGGAATTGTCGGGCGATTGCAACGCTGGAAGGGAATGCACGTTGTTGTGGAGGCAATGCCGAAAGTCTTGCAGAAGTATCCCGATGCCCATTGCGTGGTAGTTGGGGGTAAGCACGACTTGGAACCGGATTATGGGGAGTTTTTAAAAGAGAAAATCACAGCGTTAAACTTAAGCGATCGCGTTCTGGCAGTCGGGCTACAGCGCAATGTCCCAGAATGGATGCAAGCAATGGACGTATTTGTTCATGCTTCTGATAACGAACCGTTTGGTTTGGTGGTGATCGAGGCGATGGCGTTAGGCAAACCCGTGATTGCTGGCAATGCTGGCGGACCGACTGAGATAATTACCGACGGCTTAAATGGGCTGTTAACGCCTTACGGTGACGCGGATGCATTAGCGATCGCAATTCTCCGTTATCTTGACGACCAAGAATTTGCCCGTAATGCCGCAGTCGCAGCGCGACAACGTGCCCTCGATTTTTCTACCCAACGTTACGCCCAAAACTTTATAAATGCCGTTCATGCGGTGTCAAATGTTTCTGAAGTTAATGCTTTGCCTTTAACTTAGACAAAAAACAAGGCATATTTCCAGACGTTAATAAACAAATTAGACGTGAGAAAAGTATTTCAAATAAATTTCCTACGTCTATTTTTTGTGCGCGTTTCCATATTTTATTTACCGCTAGTGAATGCGCTATTGAAAAATTTATAATTCATAATTTATAATTCATAATTATGTTAACCATGTGGATTTCAAGCCCCCATATAACAGGAAAGCTTATAGAAGGCAGGGGAATTAAACCCTTTTTAATTATGAATTATGAATTAATAATTATTAATTAAGTTAATGCAGTTTTTTTCATAAATGTTAATAGAAACGTAAAAAAATATACGGTAATATATATATATATATTAACTAATGGAGACGCTGATATGCTTACTGTGCGTAACAACAATTTTCGCGAACATGAAGGAATTTTATATTATTTAAACGACGCTATTCTCACAGAAAGCGATCAAAAAGAAATTGTAGCCCATAAGAATTTTGAGGAATTTAGAGCTGTTCAGAATCATAAAGGAGATGACATATTCGATGCGATCGCCTTCAGATCGCCTTCTATTAATACCTTTAGCAAACTTATGTCGCGGCTGCAACTGTCTGGGAATGAAACTGTATTGGAAATGGGAGGTGGCTTCTGTTGGGCAAGTGCCTTAATTAAAAGAGAGTATCCAAATACCTATGTAGTTGGCAGCGACCTGATACTTTCAAATTTGCAATATACAGAAAAATTTGAAAAAATTTTGAATACTCACCTTGATGAAAAGTGGGTTTTTCACTGCTGTGAACTTCCATTTGAAGCAGAGCAATTTGATAGGATTTTCGCCTTTGAAGCATTTCATCACTTTGGCGAAAAAAATGATTTTAGTAAAACTCTTAATGAAATGATAAGGGTGCTAAAACCTCAAGGAAAAATCATATTGCTCCACGAACCAACATCACCCAAGTATTTGTATAACTGGGCTTATAAGCGAGTAAACAGCAATCCTTATGCTGAAGAAGATGTATTGGTACTCTCAAAAATCAAACAGCATGTAACTTCTCAAAAATGCAATTTTTCTGTAGAATTCTATCCAGATTATGAACATCGTGGATTTACAGAATCAATATATTATTACACTCTCTCAAAGCTAGGCATACTACAAAAGTTGCTTCCTTGCAGTGTCAACATATTTATAGAAAAGAATTAAGCGGCAGTAGGGTGGTGTTGTGCAACGCAACGCACCATCAATGATCTTTGGTGCGTTAGGACGTTACGTCCATAACGCACCCTACTAGCGTGACTGCAAAAGTTGCTTCCTTGCAGTGTCAATATATTTATAGAAAAGAATTAAGCGGCAGTAGGGTGGTGTTGTGCAACGCAACGCACCATCAATGATCTTTGGTGCGTTAGATCGCTTGGGAATGTCGCTTATATTCAGCAAAACGCCCGCTTGCAAATATCTACCTATTTTTCCACAGTTCCTTTCAACGCCAATCGTTGTGGCTTTACATAGGGTACATAGGTACTGCTAGAATTAGATACTCCATTTGCGACAACCCCAACCAAGTTTAACTTGCTCAACATCGTTGTAGCCTGTGCCAGTTGAGTTCGAGTTACCCTACCGATACTTGCCACCATGACCACGCTGCGACAAGATGATGCTGTGAGTATAGCATCCACCATGCCCAGAACCGGAGAAGCATCAATGAGTACTAAATCGTAGTTTTCCTCAAATGCTTTCATCAATTGCGTCATGCGCGGGGAACTCAATAAATTAGCTGGATCGCCAGGTGCAGGTCCTGCGGTCAAAATATCAATGTAAGATGAACCTGAAGATTGAATACTAATTTGGTTGGGTAGAGCAACATCACTTGACAGCAGAGATGAAAGCCCCTGTTCATTTGGCAGATTAAGTTGTTTGTGCAGGCTGGGATCGCGTAAGTTTGCATCAATTAGCAATACTCTTTTGTGTAAACGAGCAGCACTCATCGCTAGACCCAACGCAAGAGCGGACTTACCCTCATCCGGCAAAGCCGAAGTGATCATCAAAGATTTGAACGTAGCAACAGTATTTACCAGTTCAATATTTTTATAAATCAAATCTAGCGATTCCCAACGCGGTGGAGATTGCAGTACCTGAATTGTCCAGGGAGCTAGTACTTCTGGCTTGCCAAAAGGCAACTTGATCACCGATTCTCTGGGTTTGGCTGGGGGCAACTTAGGAGTAGTTCCCAACAACGGCAAGGCAACCTGCTTCTCCAACTCAGCAGTAGTATGAACAGAATCATCACCGGCTTCTCGGACAAAGGCAGCAATTCCTCCCAACATTAACCCTACCACTGCACCTAATAAAAGGTTTTGCTGAAGGTTGGGACCCATCCGTTCACCTTTATCGGGTGGTTCCAAAATTTGCCAATTAAATCCACCCTTGTCAAGTTCCTGCCGCAATTCCTGCTCAGATTTCAAAAGATTTTGCAACGTTTCACGGCTAAGTTGTATCTGCGGTTGTAAGCGATTGTACTCAGCCAAGAAAGCTGGGTATTGTTTGAGCTGTTCGCGCAATTGAATCTCTTTTGGTGCCAGAGTTTGATCGCGAGCACTTAAAGTAACTATATTTGTTTGTGTTTCTGCTAGCTGACCAGCAAGGTTGAGGTCAATTTGACCAAGCTGTCCTTGTTGTAATAAAGTATCTCCAACAGCCTTAACAGTAGCACTGCTTCCGCCTAAAGTCCGTCCTACCTCTTGTTGCAATAATTGCTTCTGGCTTTGAAGCTGTTCTATCAGTTTTTGTACGCTGGGAGTCTCATCAGTGAAACGCAAGCGTTCCTGTGCTAAAGCCAGTTCGGTTTTTTGGATTTCGTTCAGTAACCCTTGGTAGCGAGTAGACTGACTCAGACGAGAAGCAACTAAAGCGTTTTGTGGAGTACGCTTTAGTTGTTCTTCTAAAGATTTTTGCCGAGCCAAAGTTTCCTCATAAAGAGAACGGGTTTCGCGTCGTACCTGGACAATCTTGTTCAAATCGTCTTCTAGAGTTTTTGCCTGTTGTTCTGGGTCGATAAAATTCTTAGTACTGCGGAACTGTTGAAGTTTTCTCTCAGATGCTGTCAGATCTTCACGTACCGTTTTTAACTGTTCTCTGACATTTTTCAGACCCTTTTTTAAACGCTCATCCTGCTGTTTTATGTTGTATTCTAGATAAACTTTCTGAATTGCATCTAGAACTTTTTGTGTCTTATCTGGATCTGTACTGGTATAGTCTGCTTGAAATATTTTAGTAGCTACATTATCTTCTTTTGTTCTTAATTGCTCTAAAAGTAAAGAGCCTTTAATTTCACCTACACTTATATCTGGATACTCAGGCTTAAGTTTATTAACCGCTTTTTGAATAAGTCCAGAACTCTTCATCACGTTCAACTGAGTTGCAACGTCTATCTGAACACTAGACTCGGTAAACTTATTTTCTGCTCCAGCTCCTTCTGGTTTACCCTGATAGTTAGGTTCTATCTGCAACTGCATCGTGCTTTTGTAGGTAGGCTGTGTTTTAGAAGTTAAAAAACCTGCAACGCCTACCGAAGCAATAAATACTGCTAAAAACCAAGGAAATCTCCGGATTAAAACTGCAAACAGTTGTCCGTAACCCGGTTCTGTTTCAGCAATTGGATTTACATTGGGATTTAGACTACTAGTTTGAATCACGTTTACTATCCCTTAGCTAACAGTTTAAATGAATGATGGATGTAGGCTACAAGTTTGGTCAATAACTTGCTCTACTTGATTAAAAAATGCCTCTTCCGAAAAATGTGTCACAGCATGATTGCGGATGTCGGCATAATCCCAATTGATTTCCCTGGCTTCTAGTAGTGCGGTTTGTAGAGATTCGGGTGTTTGTCTCTTAAAAAAGACTCCTGTCTTTCCAGGTACCTGAGTATCTAATACCCCACCTGCTCCATAAGCTATGACTGGTGTTCCACTAGCATTAGCCTCTACTGGAACTAATCCGTAATCTTCTAAAGCTGCCACTATAACAGATGTAGCTCTAGAAAACAACTGAGTGCGTTGTGCATCAGTTACATGTCCCAAAAACTCAATATTATCTAATGCTTTGGATTTTAAGCGTTCTTGTTCTGGACCGTTGCCTGATATTAATAACCGCCACCCCAGCCAATTGAAAGCTTCAACTATTATATCAAGGCGCTTATAGCTGATCATCCGGGCTGAGGCTAGATAATATTCATCTTTTATATCTGAATAAATAAACTTTTTTGTATCAATTGGGTAATTAATTACAATAGCTTTTTTGTTGTAAATTTTTTGAATGCGACGAGCTACAATACTCGAATTAGCAATGTAAAGGTCAGGTTCCTGTGCATAAGTCAGGTCTACCTTTCTCATGACATCAAAGACTTGTTCGATTAAAGGTGCAAAATATCGATAGTCTCCATACTCGCGTAAATAAGTTTCTGTATCCCACAAGAAACGGGTAACATTATGACAAAAGCAAATGTGACGGGAATTTGGGTTTTTTCGTACTGCTTTGGCGAAGCTGGTACTACTACTGATGATGAGATCGTAGTCTTGCAGGTCTAAGGCTCGAAAGGCAGGAAAATAAAAAGGTGCCATTAAGCGGAAATACTTGGCTGCACCTGGAATGCTTTGCAAGAAAGTTGTGTTAACTATACGATCGCCTAAATCAATCGTTTGTTGGCGATCGTACAAAGATGTGAAAATGTCAGCTTCTGGGTATCGTTTACACAGCAATTCAAAGACGCGCTCTGCCCCACCGCGCTGGGTTAAGTAATCATGGACTAGAGCAATTTTCATAAATTTTCCCTGAAGTTGATATGAAGTTTATTTAAATGCTCGGCAGTTGGTTCCTAAAAATAATTTTATTGCTTATCAGTAGAACTTACTATGCTATATCTATTTCTTCATAAAAATATTTCCAAAAAGCATTTTTACTTTATGAAAAAAACAATTATCTATATGTAGTAATGCCCAAATGTAACAATGACAGTAGTGAACGTTGTATTTATGATATTGGCATCCAAGGTAATTGATAAACTTCTACTGATTTTTATCGCAGATTGTTGACAATTCCGATCGCCTTACATAAATACTTGTCACTACTGTCTATCAAATCAAGATATTACCCGACTGCTGCCAGGGTTTTTCCAGTAGCGAAGTAAGCATTTTGCTCTGCTCGCAGTTTATCGCCAAGTCTGCCTGATGGCAATTCTACATCATCGTAGGTGAGAACTTGATCCTTGGCAATATCTCGTTTGAGGCGACATCCTTCGGCTAAACCAATTGGTAAGAGGTTTTGCTCTTGGACGATGTTGGAACTCTCACATTGACCGTAGGTCATGTAGTAGCCAATACCATCTAAGATTTCTCCAGCTTTCAGGTCGATTTTCGCGGTGGTGACTACATCCACAAGCGGACCGGCAATTGGAGACATGACAGCATCCTGGAACAAGACAGCACGCGCAACCGATAGTGGAACTTCAAAATGACACAGATGATAAGGAGTATAGAAG
Source organism: Hassallia byssoidea VB512170 (assembly GCF_000817785.2). Classification (GTDB taxonomy): domain Bacteria; phylum Cyanobacteriota; class Cyanobacteriia; order Cyanobacteriales; family Nostocaceae; genus Hassallia; species Hassallia carrinoi. The sequence goes on from NZ_JTCM02000001.1 coordinate 196,073, forward strand.
CTGTAAAGAGGACCTTCACCTAATTTGTACAAGTTGAGGTAGTGCTGTTGCTTCGGGTCGTCGTGAGTTGCAAATACAAACACACCCGGACCTGGTTTTGCTCCAACTACGTAATCGACAATACCACCCAATTCTTTAAGTTGTTCAACATCATACATGTTGGTCATTTCATCGACATGACCTGCAAAGTCATATCCCAACATTCCCCGCTTGGCGATTGTCATTCCTGTAGCGTTGGCAACGATCGCTTGCTCGAAAGAAATTTTTGTGCCATCTGCAAAGCTAGTTACCATGTGAGCCTTTTGACCCCAGCGTTTGGCAAATGCTTCCTGTGTGGTCGGATTGCGATAAGGGTCTTGCAGTCCTTTGATATTACCGCACAATAAAGGAGTTAAACCAATACTTTTGACAAAGCGGTAAAGGTTCATTTCCACCCCAGGCTGATCCCCGTCGCAAGCGCTGAGAATAACGCCTGCTTTATCGGCGTATACTTTTAAGATTGGACCAATCGTCCCATCAAGTTCGGCGTTCATCATAATTACGTGCTTGCGATGGGCGATCGCTTCCATCACCACAATAGCGCCAAATTCCACTGCCCCTGTGACTTCAATTAAGGCATCGATGCCTTCAGCTTGGCACAGCAACATCGCATCTTCGGTGACTGCATACTCACCACGGGCGATCGCGTCTTCTAATTCAGTTACAGTCGAAACTACTTGAACATTCTCAATTCCTGCTTCCGCATAAGCTCGCTTGGCTGCATCAATTTGACGGTTGAAGATAGCAACTAACTCCATACCTGGAACTGAATTAGCAATTTGATTGGCAATTCCTCGACCCATGAAGCCAGCACCAATCATGGCTACTTTAACCGGTTTGCCTGCCTCGGCGCGTGCTTGTAATGCGCGATCTACAATAATCATTGATTAAACTCCTTGCATCAGATCGTGTTTATTGTTAGCGATTTTTTCGCAAGTTGTTTTTCTTAAAGGGAAACAACCTTAAACCCCGAAAATCTAATCGATGCGAACTTTTATTTTTTTAAGAAAAAATAAAGAGTACCGCTAACACCGCCAAGAAAGATACTTGGAATTTGCACCTCTAATAAAATTAATCAATTTGACTAAGTATTAATGAGGTGCATTGTGGTGAATTGTCAACAATTATACTCTTATCTCGAAGATGTGCCTCCCACGCTCATCATTCTCATCAGAGGCCAATTTAAATCTTTCTCGGAAACTTCGGTAACATCAACGGGCCATTCAATGTTAAAAAATGGGTCATCAAAGCGCAGACCCCGTTCATAGCCAGGTGTATAAAATTCACCCACCTGATAGACAACTTCAGCATCATCTGTAAGTGCTTGATAGCCGTGGGCAAACATTTCCGGAACGTATAAAGCGCGACGGTTATCTGCGCTGAGTTCCACGCCAAAATGTGATAAAAAGGTCGGAGACTCAGGACGCATATCAATAATTACGTCGTAGATAGCACCTTGAGTACAGCGGATTAATTTGGTTTCGGTTGCTGGGGAAACTTGATAGTGCATTCCCCGCAGCGTTCCTTTTTTATAGTTGTAAGATAAGTTGCATTGAGCAACCGTTGGCTTTAAGCCATGTTCTTCAAACTCTTTCGCGCAAAAAGTACGGGCAAAGAAACCACGGTGATCTGGCTTTTGTTCTAAATCAATGACGAAAGCGTCTTTGAGTTCAGTTTCGGTAAAAATCATAGATAACCTCGATTTTATATTTACTACAAAGCAAACTGGGTAATTTCCGAAAATTCTCTGATGATAAAGTATTTTATCAGAGAAAATACTACTACGTGCCCACTTTAACCGAATTAGATTCTTTGCTTAACTCTGGTCTAGCAAAAGTATCATCCCAGTACTGGGTACAAAGTTCTGGTCGCTTGGGGGGGTTAGCGGTGTAAACATAAAACAGCGCTGACCGTTCTTCTGTCCGCAGGGTTCCGTGATGTAAAGCAGTTTTTGGATCTGTAAAAATGACCGTACCCGCTGGTCCCGGACAAGATTTCCAAGCTGATTTGGGGATAATTTCTTTCAATTCATCATCGTTGATACCTATATATCCTGCCTTCCAAAGCTTGTGGTAAATTCGATAATAATTCAAGCTATATAAGGAAGTTAAAGATAAAGGAACATATTCAAAAGGACCGTCTTTTTCTTCGACATCAGTCAAATAAATGATTATTTTGACCATTCTCCGGTCTTCTGAATCTTTATGCCATAGCAGCGTTCCAAATTGATTTTCGTTGGGTAAATCTTTGCGTAAATGTACACCTTGAAAAGCAACGGGAAGCCCGATGTAATTTTCAACTATATTTTGCAGTCTTTGTTCTTGTCCCCAAGTAGAAAATTCAGGTAAATCTGTAACTGTGTAAATTTGGGGAAGCAATTTACCTGCACTGTTGTGGCTAGGTGTTGCCATGCTGGACAATTGACTGTAAGCAGCATTGAGTAGCTGTGGGGTGGAGGTAAATCCTAATTCGTCGAGTGTTGTGACGTAAACGCCTTCTTTTTGGAGAGTGTTAACAATATAGCGATCGCCTGACTCTAATGCAGGCAAATTTTTGGCATGGTTCAGCAGTGCAGTTCTGTAACCTAACTCTGATTTCAGTTCAAATATTTTGTTTGTGATGGTGTCAAGCATGTGCGCGATCGCCTTTTTCATGAATTTGGATTGTTTTGCGGATCAATTTTGAGCTTTCTTATTCATAACTTCTTAATTCTTCAGTAGTAAGCCTTGACTCAGCTATCCTTAAATTTGGAGAAAAAGTTTCTTCAATAGCAGAGAAGCTTACTAAAGTCAAAAAGCTAATTCCTACATTTAAAGCAAATGCAGGCCATCTTCTCAAAGCACCTAAAAACACTTTCAAGTTAACTTCTCTGAAATTCTGCAACATCATTCGGTTGCAAAATTCCTTAGAATATCCAATCTGCTGAAATTTATGAATAATTTCCGGAATGTGTTTGTACTGCATTAAAAGTGCGGATTTTGGCTCTTTCTGCCAATAACTAACACCCACAATACATTCCATATAAGTATCTTTAGTGACGATTACACTGCCATTCGCAGCACAATATCCTGCTAAATATGCTAAGGATATCCAGTTACTTGCCGCATCTTCCCAAATTTCCAAAGCGCTTTTTACCAAGTCGGTTCTGTACACCGTAGCAGTCAGAAAAATGACAGCACCGACACTTTTGGAATAACAATGTTCAAATATCGCTTTGCCGTCACCGTTTCCATCTTCAGTATCAGCATCAAACCAACGATTACCAACTATTGTCGGTGGATGGACAGGTTCGCCGGTGATTTTGTTTCGACCAGAAAAGTTGAGAAACAATAATGATAAATCGTTAGTGTTTTTAATTTTATTTATCGTATAGGCGACTGCTCTTTTTTGAATGGGGTCATCATCACCAATTGCCCAAACAAATTTAGTTTTTGCAGACTTCAGGCAATGAATGATATTTCGCATCACGCCTATATTTTCTGTATTTTTGTGATAAGTAAACGTGACGTGGCTCAGAATATTTTGCCACTTATTGACTACTTCTTGAGTATTGTCTGGTGAACAATTATCAGAAACGAAAATTTCACATTCTGATTCAAAGCCTTTTATAGCTTCGGCAAGCCATGCTAATTGTTTATCAAGCAACTCGGCGCGGTTGTAAGTAGGGATAGCAATGGTGAGTAATTTATTCATATTTTTTTATCCAACGACAGAAAATAAGTTTGAACTTTAATTGGCAAAATTATAAATTATTTAGAATCACTAATGTGGAAATTCATATCACTTATCACAATCAGGAGTAATTTGTTCATAATCTTGTAGTGGATAGAATCATTGAGCCTGAGACTAAATTACAGACTTATTTTTTCTTGCTGAGATGATAAAAAACTTTTGCAAGTCGATACACCTACTAAACTAAAATACGGAGTTAGTATATTTACTGTATAAAAAGGCCATCGTCTTAAAGCACCCAAAATAACATACCAATTAGTTTCTGCAAAGTGCTTGGAAATGAATTTTCTGCAAATTGTTTGGCTATATCCTAACTCCATCAGTTTTACATAAACTTTCGGCAAATCCGAATAACGCATTTTGAACCATAGCTTTGCATCGACAATAGAATTCATTCCACAAGCGTATTGAACATAGACATCTTTAGTAATTTTTACACTTCCTTGAAGGGCACAAAATGCAGTCCAATATATTTGTCCTTCTCGATTATTTGCACTGTCTCTCCACTTTTCTAAAGCTTGCTGTGCTGCTTGGGTTTTATACACTTGAGCAGTCATAAACGCTAGACAACTAAAGTTTTCTTGCAAATAATGTTCAATCAATGCTTTTCCATTAGTATTGACTTCTTCATTTGTAATATCAAAGCAGCGCTCAGAGGCTAATTGTCCTGTTACTACATTCAACCAAGAAAAATTCAAAATCAATAATGCTATCTCCGGGTGTTTTTTCAGGTTATTTACTACATAAGCAAGAGTGATTTCGTGAATAGGATCGTCATCACCAATTACCCAAACATATTTGCTTGTTGCCTTTTCTATACAACAAGCAAGATTAGGCATTAATCCAATGTTCTCAGTGTTTCTATGTGATATAAATGTCGTATTTTTGAAAAAAGGCTGCCATTTTTGAATTATTTCTTGAGTATTGTCTGATGAAAAGTTATCGCAAATAATAACTTCACACTCAGACTCAAATCCTTTAATAGCTTTAGACAACCAATTCAACTGTTCTTCTAAAAATTGGGCACGGTTAAATGTAGGAATAGCAATTGTAAGTAATTTGTTCATTATTAAGTTTTTCTTGAATAAAAGACGGTGGAAGGTTGACTTATCGTGCCAGTAAATATGTGGAATTAATTAGATTTTTCAACCCTGATAATAATCTCGAAAATTCAAATATACACAATATTTGAATTTGCAGCTAAAATATTTGTAAATAAGTTGGAATCAAATTAATTTGATTCAAAAGCTTAAAACAATTTTTAACTGCAAATCAAAAAATCTGACTATTTCTTCGTCCAGAAGAAATCTTGGTCAATTTGCTGGGTGCGAATTAGATATTCTAGCTGCTTCAAACGGGTGAAACCCCTAGATAAGAAAGTTTCTTCAGTCATATCGATTTGGCTGAACAAATCAAACAACTGTTGAGCGCCACGTTGGGCATTCCAATCACACTTAAATCCGGGCAGGATTGTGTTAATTTTCTCAAAAGATACTCGATAGCTGCGGTTGTCTGCACCGCTATCGCCAAAGGATAATTTACAACCTTTGAAAACATCAGCAATAATTTCCGCGATTTCTTTAACTCGATAGTTATTAGTAGTATCGCCGACATTGAAAATTTGATTGTGTACAATATCGCGTGGTGCTTCAACCGCGCAGACAATTGCCTTACAAATATCCAACGCATGAACTAACGGACGCCAAGGTGTACCATCGCTGGTCATTTTAATTTCTTTGGTAGTCCATGCCAAGCCTGCCAAGTTGTTTAAAACGATATCAAACCGCATTCTGGGGGAAGCACCAAAGGCAGTAGCATTTCGCATAAAAGTCGGAGAGAAATCATCATCAGCTAGTGGTGTGACATCTCTTTCTACTAAGGTTTTGCATTCTGCGTAAGCTGTTTGCGGATTTACTGATGATTCTTCGGTGACATCACCTTCTGTGGCTACACCGTAAACACTGCACGAAGACATGTATACGAAGCGACGCACACCCGCTTCTTTGGCTAGTTTGGCAAGGCGAACAGAACCTTTATGGTTGATATCGTAGGTAATAGTAGGTGATAGTTGTCCGGTGGGGTCGTTGGAGAGTTCCGCCATGTGAACGATCGCCTCGACACCTTGCAAATCAACAGCGGTGATATTACGGATATCTTTGTTAAGGGTTTTTGCCGTTACTTCAGTACCGTTGTACAGCCAACCCACTTTATAAAATCCGGTGTCTACACCGATAACTTCGTGTCCGCGTTCGATTAACAAAGGAGGTAATAATGAACCTAAATAACCTTCAGTGCCGGTAACAAGAATTTTCATGGTTTTTATTCCTATAAATTGATGAATTTGATTATTTTGGCAGTTTCGCTCTTGAGAAATAATTCCGAAAAATTACTATCACTATACTTTCACAACTTGGATGTATTTAATGATGTTATTTTCATGAATTTTCTCGCAATTCTTCTCCAGATAGTATCCCGCCAGCCTGACCAATCTGTGACATCCAGATAGTGGAAAAATAAATCTTTTTTAGGATGTGTACATTCACATTTCACTCCCGCGTACCAAGGTTTTGGAGTATTAGTAAAGTGAATAATACAAGGTTGCTCAAGCAGATCCTGGTAAACATCTTCTGGAAAAGGGCTATTTTCCCATGATGGATAATCGTATATCCTAGGCATTTGATTCCATTTGGGATGAAGTTCTCGCCATTTACCTGCAAGAACTGCGTTTAGTCCATCCTGGTCGTTACGAACATATTCTTTGTTTTGTTGAATATATTCAAGAACCTTTGCGCCTATGTTATCAGTTCGCCACTTTTCGAGATTAATTACTAAAAGTCCAGAGTTGAAATATTTAGCATCACCATCAAGTCCGACTTCTTTGTAGTTTCTTAAACCATCAGACATGGATATATACATATCCACGTCGTCTTGAACTGCTAGCGCATAGTCATCGCCAATTTCAATGTTCCATATTTCTCCTAAATCTCCCGTGACTACCATATCGGTATCTAAATAAATTGCTTTATTTAATTCCTGCGGTAAAAATTCGGTAATCAGAAGTCGATAATAGCAGCTTGGTGTCAGATGCCTGGTTAATACCAGATTTGTAAATAGTGCGTTATCTGGTTGCACCCAGGAAATATTTATCTTTTCTGAGTTCAGTGATTTGATAATCTTATTTTTGTTTGATTCAGCAATTCCTCCATCAAGAATAAATAAAGCTATTTTTTGATTAGTTCCTAGATTTTCAAGTGCTGAACGAACTGTGACTGCAAGGGGCATGGCATAGTTATTATCAGCAGCACAAACTAGAACAATCGGCTGATTGGAGCTAATAGACATAACGGAAATCCCTGATACAAAGAGCGCTTATTCTACAACGCTAGAAATAGATGTTTGTGCTATCTAGCGGTTGATTAAAAACTGCCTGCGCTTTCTGGCTAGTGTAGGCGAATTCAGAGTAGATGCAAACTAACTAATCAAAACTTAATTGACTGCTGCTGTTAAAAGATGCGACTGTTCGGGAATTTGGGCGACAATGGCTTTACCAATTTCCAGTGAAGAAGTGGCAGCAGGAGAAGGAGCATTGCAAACATGGACGGAGTTTTGATCTTGAACAATCAAAAAGTCGTCTACTAGTTTACCGTCGTTCATTAAGGCTTGGGCGCGAACTCCTGCATGGCAGGGAACTAAATCCTCCGATCGCACTTCCGGAATTAATTTTTGTAAACTTCTGGTGAAGGCTGCTTTACTAAAAGAGCGAATGATTTCTTGAATGCCTTCGTCAGCGTGTTTTGCTGCTAATTTCCAGAAACCTGGATAAGTCATGACTTCTGCAAAATCACGCAAATCAAAGTCTGTCTTTTTATATCCTTCACGCTTGAGGCTGAGAACTGCATTGGGTCCTGCGTGGACGCTACCATCTATCATCTTGGTAAAGTGAACGCCCAAGAAGGGAAAATCTGGGTTGGGAACGGGGTAAATTAAAGTCTTGACAAGATAGCGCTTTTCGGGGGTGAGTTCGTAGTATTCGCCCCGGAATGGTACTATTTTGGCTTGGGGATTCACTTGAGCTAATTTGGCTAGGCGATCGCTATGCAATCCGGCACAATTAATCACAAAGCGAGTTTCAAAAGTACCGTTATTAGTTTCCAGTACTTGATTTTTACCACTGCGGGAAATTTTCTCAACTTTTGTATTTAGACGCAGTTCGCCACCAAGCTTTGCAATTAACTCTGCGTACTTTAAACAAACTTGCTTGTAATTGGCAATACCAGTTGAATATACGCGGATGCCGGCTACGCAAGTGACATGAGGTTCAATTTCTTTGACTTCTTCGGCACTGATTCGCTTAACTTCTAGACCGTTTTCCAAGCCACGCTTGTAAAGATTTTCTAAGCGCGGTAGCTCTTGTTCATCGGTGGCGACAATTACTTTACCGCAAACTTCATGAGCAATATCATGCTCTTGGCAGAATTCCACCATTGAGCGACTACCATCACGGCAAAATTTAGCTTTGAAACTTCCTGGCTTGTAGTAGATACCAGAATGAATTACGCCGCTGTTATTGCCGGTTTGGTGAAATGCCCATTTGCTCTCTTTTTCTAAAACTAAAATTTTTGCATTGGGATAGCGTTTGCCCAAAGCCATTGCTGTAGAGAGTCCAACTATTCCCCCACCTATTATCGCAAAATCATACATTGGTATTTTTTGCACCTGTAACTACAGTAAATTAATTTTTTATTGAAGCTAAATTCTCTTACCTACCAAACTTTCCAAGGAGCCTTATTATTCTTCCATAGGTCTTCGAGGTAGTTTCTATCGCGCAAAGTATCCATAGGTTGCCAAAAACCGTCATGTCTGTAAGCAGATAGCTGATCCATTTCTGCAAGCTTTTCTAACGGTTGCTGTTCCCAAACGGTGGAATCATCAGCAATCAAGTTGATTACTTCGGGTTCTAGGATAAAATAACCGCCATTAATCCAAGCACCATCACCATCTTGTTTTTCGCGGAAGCTGTTGATTTTAGTTTGGTCGTGTCCTAAGGATATGGCACCAAACCGTCCGGCTGGTTGAACTGCGGTGAGTGTACCTAAAGTTTTTTGTTCTTTGTGAAAGTTAATTAGCTCGGTGATATTCACATTGCTAACACCGTCACCGTAGGTGAAGCAAAAAGTTTCATTACCAACATGGTCTGCGACTCGCTTCAAGCGTCCGCCTGTCATGGTACTATCACCTGTATCTACTAAGGTGATACGCCAGGGTTCAGCATTGCCACGATGCACGTTCATCTGGTTAAAGCGCATATCAAAGGTCACGTCTGACATGTGTAAGAAGTAATTGGCAAAATACTCCTTGATTACGTACCCTTTATAACCGCAACAGATGATAAAGTCATCAATACCGTGTGCAGAATAAGTTTTCATGATGTGCCACAGGATGGGCTTACCACCAATCTCGACCATCGGCTTGGGTTTAATGCTAGTTTCTTCACTCAGACGCGTACCAAGTCCTCCAGCCAAAATCACTGCTTTCATGCAATTACCTCGGAATTTTTAGGTAGATGAGTATTTGGACTTATCTCAACTGAGAACCTATCAACTTAACTTATGAGAAAAAGTTAATTGTCGATTTTCTCAGTAATAAATCTAACCGTATTTTCCGTCTTAAGTATGAAGACAAGGTAAATAAACTTGTTTTATGTGTAAAAAAACGAAAAAGCTTTGTGAATCCTGATGAATAAATGTAAAAACTTGTTTTTCTTTGAATAAAAATAAAAAAGAGATATTATTAGAAAGAGCTAACCTAAGCGTGGGTTAGCTCTTTCTAATTACAAAGTATTTAATTGTTAGTTAGGACGTTTTTCAGTTTTTAGCTACCTTTGACTAAGCCAGTTGTATTGTCAAAGAAAGTGTCACATTTGTTTTCCAAAACAACGCAAATGCTGCTTAATGCTTGTTGGTAATTATCCATATCCTCTTGTTCGAGGAAAATTTTCGCAGATGTCTGCAAATCGGCGATCGCTTGGGTACGATTTGTAGTAGAATTCTTGCCGCCATACTGTGAAAGTTCGTAGCGGACTATACCTCGTTTCAGGTAAACTTTCGCACTTCGAGAATCGATGCGTAATGCTTGGTTAAAGTCGGCGATCGCTTCTTTATATTCTTGATCGAAGTCGCTGCTGTATTGACCAATTTGATAACGAACAAGACCCCGCTGAAAGTAAGCTTCTGACTTGTCTGCATTTAAAGCGATCGCACTATTAAAGTCTCCAATTGCTTTGCGGTAATCTTGTTGAGAATCGCCGCTATATTTAGCAAGTTGGGAACGGACTATACCGCGTCTGATATAAGCTTCAGCTTCATTAGGATTCAGACGCAAGGCATTATTAAAGTCTGATAAAGCTAAATTGTAATCTCTATCGGGATCGCTGCTATATTCGGCTAGCATATAGCGGGCATTGCCCCGATTTACATAAGCGTTTACTTCATTAGGATTGATTTGTATTGCCTGACTGTAGTCGGTAACTGCACCATCATAGTCTTTCAGGTTGTAACGGGTATTGCCACGGTTAATATGTGCTTTGGCATGTGTCGGATTTTTTTTGATTGCTTGGCTAAAATCACTTAGTGCGTGTTCATAGTCTCGCACTTTATAAGAGGCATGACCCTGTTTATAATAATCTGCAAAAGTGAGATTATTTTTGCTTTGCTCTTTGCGAGACATCAAGGTTTGTTGAGCATATTGATTTTGGGAAACTAAGGGACGAGTAAATTTAATCATTACGTCCAAGTACCCCAACATTCCAAAACCCAACAAGCACAAAATCACTGGGTAAAATTTTGATTTTTTGGGAGATTGATAATAATAAAATTTTTGCGGTTGTACTAGTTGCCGATAATTAATTTGGTTTGCTGGAATTGGAGAAACGTTGTTAGCGCGTGTGGGACTTGTGTTGCGTCGAGTTTGTCTGCGCGGTTGTAGATGTTGTTTTGATTGTATTGCCTGCTGTGATGGAAAGGGGTCACGTCCGCCTAAGCGCAAGGTACGTTCGCACCAAGGACACTTGTGCAGGTGGCTGCTATAGCGGTGCTGGGAGTTGACTGTGCAGGTAATCAGGTCATTTTCGATTTCAGCTAGTTCTAACAGCCAAGTTTGAGCGCTGGGACGCATCTGTGGGTTGTTATGACCATGCTCAAAACAGCGGACAAACATTTCTTGCAAGCTGGGAGGAAGAATTTCCCAAGCTGGTGCTATCGGGGTAGGAGTGTAAGGGACGCGGCGCTGTTGACTGTAAGTAAAATGACCATTGGCAATGCGTGCTTCGTAGGTGGGTGGTTCGCCTGCACCTTGATAGATACCAGAAAATGGATGTGTACCTTCCATTAACAGTTGAAATATCAGTACTCCCAACCCAAATAAGTCATGGGCGATCGCGCGATCGTATTGAGCAAATATTTTATTTTGTAGTTCTGGTGGGGTAAACTCTGGTTTACCAACTTGGCAGCGGAAAACTACATTTTGTTTTGCATCGCGCACTTGGAACGAATCTGTATCTACCAGCGTCACTAGTGCTGTGTCGCTGACCATGATATTCGACTCATTCACATCGCCGACGCAGTAACCGCTGTTGTGCAAAGCCGCAAAAGCTGCCGCCAAATTGCGGGCGGTACGCAGCAAATATTGATAATTAAATAATGGACAGTGTTCGCGCCTAGTTCTGGGGTTGTAGAAGTCGATTACAGGACGCATCCCTCGAATGCGCGGCATTAAAAAGCCAACAATGCGATCGCTGGAGTCTGCTGCTTTGAGCGGTTCATAGGGCCAAGCGATAGAAATATGCCCTAAACTAGCTGTAGGGTTTTCTGGTGGGTTGGCAAGCATTGCCAAAAGTTTCCGACCGTGTTGCTCAGTTGGCTTGTGATAAACTTTTGCCACTAAATTGCCATCGCTGGGCACAGCATAAATACAAGCTTCTCCGCCTCGCCCTAAACTAATGGTGAGGTTGAGGATTTCTTGGTTGGTAAGACAACGTAGAACCTGCATGATAGAATTACAATTTACGGGAGTTATTTAAGTTAAAGTCGCACCAATCACGCTTTTAATCGCTTAAGGCAGCAATTATTAGCGTCAAGTCATCATCAGTACGTTGCGTGATTCGATCCGAACGTAAAAACCTCACCAACTGCTCTTTTGCCGCTGCTTTATCCTCGGCATTTGCCGCAAAGTCAAATAGAGGAAAAAAGAACGGTTTATGAGGCGCACCTTCTGCCATGTTTAATGCCAGCATTTGTAACCCGTCGGTAAGAACACCAACGTTGATTATGGCTTCGCGCCATAATCTCATTTGCGCTGTATCTAGGGCATTAGGCGAAGTTAAAAATGTGGTGGCGTTGATGTATTCGCCGTTATCAGGCATAGTTAGAGCAAGTAAGTTGCCCATGCGATCCTTCGCCACTGCCATTCCATCACCGATCTGCACGACTGCGACAAGTTCTGGTGTAGCAATCGTGATAATTAAGGTTGTTGCTAAATCTTGTGGCTGTTTGTCACAAACTATCGCTTCATCCTCAACGGCAATTTTTGCCGCGACGATCGCATCATTTAAAAGATCGCGCACTTCTTCATCTTCATCCAAGCTTCGCCGGGTAAATTGTTTAACAGATATATTTTCGATAGCAGCTTCTACAGCCACCATCGCGCCAACTTTCCCGCTGACTGCACTTCCTGCACCATCTGCTACCGCTGCTATCAAAACGTTATCTGGCAATATTTGCCAATGATGTGCGTCTTGACACAGCTGTTTGTTTTTTAAATGACTCGTACCACCTACAGATGCGGCTACTACCCGCCATTGAGATATCTTGCTTGATGTGTTCATTTTGCCAACAGCTGTGTAAACATAATCAAAGGCGATGCGTCAGCCGCCGCATAAAAGAGCGATCGCGTCCTTAAACAGATCCCCAGCCGATTGGTGGTAGTGCAACCTGTTCGTCTACCTGTGAATGCGAAACCGCTGACATACTCGCCGATAACCAAAGAAACATCTCTATAAAGTTCAGTCCTTGGAGTTTCAGAGGAGTACGTACAGCAATTTTACTTAAGCGTGTCATATTAGCATTTTCCACCCCTACGGTAAAAAAAGCAACACGTTTATTTATTTCATCTGTTTGCAAACGCTGGGACGCTTGCTCTATCGATTGCTCTAATTCGCCTTGCGGTTCTCCATCGGTAATCATAAATACCCAAGGACGATAGTAAGCAATGCCGTTCGTGCGATATTGAACTTTGCGCTCTTGAATCAAATCCAAGGCTTTATTAATTCCCGAACCCATAGTTGTCAATCCTTGTGCTGTCAAAATCGGCGGATTGAATTGATCGGCAGTCACAAAGTCTTGCACTACATTTACGTTGCTGTCAAAAGTAACAATTGCTACTTCTACTCTTCGTGCCGCGAGGGAATTTTTTACTAATTCGTCCTTCAAACTGAGCAAGCCCTGATTTAAAGCCTCAATCGGCTCTCCATGCATCGAACCTGAGGTATCTAGTAATAACACGCAAGGACAACGTGGTTCTGGGTTCTCAGCAAATTCAACTACTTCATCCAGTTTTAATGTATCCTGCATAACTTGTTGTGTTATGTTAAAGTCCAAAGCCTTGTTTCCCTTTTCTCAAAGTATATAATTGAAAGCGCCGAACAAACTACATTTTTGTAGTTGGTGGAGAGAGCGCTCTCTTATTTATTAAACAGATTACTACTAGCAAAATCCCTAAGCATTTAATAAAATCTTAACTTACAACGTAGTTGAGTAAAAGGGAATTTACCAGGGACTCGCATTACCTGTAGCACTGCATATGTTTGAAAATTTATAAATAACCCTTATAGAATATCAAGGATCGCGTGCCCTGCTCATGTTGAATTTTAAAGATTCTATGTAGTCAAGTCAGATTTTAGATGAAAGCAATTCATCATATTTAATCTAATCAGCTTTCTCACTATACTTGTGTAACTATGCACACTTAAAATTAAAATGAAGCAGAAAATATTTTATTTCAATATATAGTGCAAAATGTAACAAATTAAAGATATGGTAATTTTTGCATATATGTAATATAACTACATAGCCAAAGTTCAAAATTTCTTTGTAGACAAAAATTCAATTCTTTCAGGGTGCCTCATTTACCGATACTTCAAATTTACAAGTATTCGGTCTAATTTACCGCAAATTATCCAAAAACATGAATAATTCTGGCACATTTACCAAATTGAGTCCCCTGAGTTTGTTAAGACAGTTATCTAATTGTTCGGAGAGTACTGGTTTACAAGCATCTAGCAACTCAGTTTCCTGGTCGATCTACTTAGAACAGGGTAAAATTACTTATGCTACCGATTCAGTTGAACCTTTTGATCGACTAGAACGGCATTTACGCCGTCTCAGCCGCCAAATTCCCCTGCTAAAGAGCGAAACCCGTGTTCAGTTACGCCTAATGTTTGAAAGTGACTCACACGGTAAGCTGAAACAAATGTACGATTTGACAAACCAGCCGCCTGATTATCAAGCTATTAGCTGGCTTGTCAATCAAAAATATCTAAATTCTACACAAGCCGGAGTGCTAATCCAAGAACTGGTTAAAGAAGTGATTGAATCATTTCTCTTAATCAAGCAAGGTTCATATAATTTAACAGATCCATATTTGCCAAAAATTTGCAACCAGGATGTAGAGAAAGTAATCGAATGCTGTCAAGAAAGATTGCAAAATTGGCATTCTTTAGCGCCGCAAATTTCTTCTCCATTTCAGCGCCCTTATTTGTGCCTTTCTTCGAGAGTTAAACCAGAAAAGCTTCCAGAACTTCAGCCGAATTTAACTCATTGGATGAAAGGTTTTAGCTTGCGTCATCTTGCCGTAATTCTGAATCAAGATGAATTAAAGCTGGCGCAACTTTTACATCCTTATATCTTGGATGGAGCGCTGTTATTACATGAACCAGATCCACCATTTGATAAATTACCCAAGACTTGTGAAGAGTTACCAGTTGATAGCGATATTGCCGAATTAGCTGAGTTCGCAGCGCCCAGCAGCACTACTACCAACGAGAAGCCAAGTATTGCCGAAAATAGAGATACTCGTTTGCGATTACCAGATATATCTTCTGTAAGTGATAATTCTCAGCAATTAGCAACAAAAAATCAAACAAACACTGCTACTTTAACAGAGCGAAAAGTTCACAAAATAGTTTCTGTTGATGATAGTCCGACAATGCTGAAAGAAATTACTCGCTTACTAGAAGATGAAAATTTTTTTGTAGTGACAATTATCGATCCACTAAAAGCGGTAATGTCGATTGTTAGGCACAAACCAGACTTGATATTACTCGATTTGAATATGGCGGGAATTGATGGTTATGAGTTGTGTAGGCTAATACGCAATAATTCAATGTTCAAAGAAACTCCAATCATTTTTGTTACCGGGAGTAAGGGAATTATAGATAAGATAAAAGCACGAATTGTGGGAGCATCGGGGTATTTAACTAAGCCGTTTAGTCGCTCAGAATTGCTGAAAATAGTGTTTATGCATTTGAGTTAGGGACTCTTTACTGGGGATTATCCTCGTCCTCGTTCCCAGGTTCCACCTGGGAATGCAGATCGTTGGGGCTGCTGCCTCTGGTTTAATGTTACTGGAGGCAGAGCCTCCGGTATTTCATTCCCATACAGAGTATGGGAACGAGAAACTGGGAACGAGAAACGAGGGATACGAGGTAAGATTATTCAAGTTAGGGGGTAACTGAGGGGGTGCAAGAGCGATCGCCTCTCTTACAATCTAAAATTGAAGCATTGATACGATTCATAGAATTAGCAAGCACACTCCATGCGTATTTCTCTAAGTTGGCTGCGGGAACTAGTTGAGATAAAAATAAGCCCGGAAGATTTAGCCGAAACCTTGACAATGGCAGGGTTTGAGGTAGAAGATATTGAAGACCGCCGCACTTGGGCTTCGGGTGTTGTTGTTGGCAGAGTGCTTGAAAAACAACCTCACCCCAACGCTGATAAGTTGAGTGTTTGCCAAGTTGATATCGGTGCTTCTGAGACTTTAAATATCGTCTGTGGTGCTGCGAATGTTCGAGCAGATATTTATGTACCAGTAGCAACCACAGGAACTTATTTACCAAATATCGATTTAAAAATCAAGCCGGCGAAACTGCGAGGTGTTCCTTCTCAAGGAATGATTTGTTCTTTGAAGGAACTCGGTTTACCCACTGATGTAGACGGAATTCATATTTTTCCTCAAGAAAATCTCCAACTGGGTAGCGATGTGCGTCCTTTGTTGGGTTTGGATGATGTGATTTTAGATGTCACTGCTACTGCTAATCGCGCTGATGCTTTAAGTATGGTAGGGATAGCGCGGGAAGTAGCAGCGCTGACAGGTGGAAAGTTGACAATTCCTGAACCGGGTGAGGTGTCTGTTCCTCAAAGTAAAGGAAATTTCACTTTAAAAATCGATGAGACACAAGCTTGTCCGGCTTACATCGGTACGCTAATTGAAAAGGTAAAAATTGCGCCTTCTCCTGATTGGTTGCAACAACGTTTGCGGGCTGCGGGAACGCGACCGATAAATAATGTTGTGGATATTACTAATTATGTGTTGTTGGAATGGGGACAACCATTGCACGCATTTGATGGCGATCGCTTGGGTGGCAAAATCCAAGTTGGGGTGCGTTTCGCCAATGCGGGAGAATCGCTGAAAACTCTCGATGGACAAACCCGCAATCTAACTACTCAAAATTTGTTAATCACGGCAAACAATAAACCCGTTGCTTTGGCGGGGGTGATGGGTGGAGAAGAAACCGAAGTTTATGAAGGTACGCAAAATATCTTTTTAGAAGCGGCGTTATTTGACTCTGTGGCAATTCGCCGGTCTTCGCGTAGCATCGGCTTGAGAACAGAAGCTTCTGGAAGATATGAACGAGGTGTAAACCGGGCTGAGTTGGAAAAAGCCACACGCCGCGCTTTATCGATGATGGTGGAGATAGCACAAGGAAATATTGTAAATCAGGAAATTGCCGATACGCGCCCCGATCCTTCTACTTGGAGTCGGGCGATCGCACTGCGTTTAGAACGAGTTAATCAAGTTCTCGGACCAATTGAGATAAGCGAGAAAACCGGAGAACTCCAAGCCCAAGATGTTGAACGCATTCTAACTGCATTGGGATGTCAGCTAACTTATAAAGGTGAAGGTGCTTGGACGGTAACTGTCCCACCCTATCGTTACCGCGACTTAGAACGGGAAATCGATTTAATTGAAGAAATTGCCCGTCTTTATGGTTACGATAACTTTTGCGATACCTTACCAGATAAATCGGAAGCTGGTTATTTGCCTTTAGATCAAGAACTTATACGCAAATTGCGAGCTTATCTACGGGCGGAAGGATTGACAGAACTAATACACTACTCTTTGGTGAAACCACAACAAGAAACGCAGATAGTGCTGTCAAACCCGTTATTTACAGAATATTCGGCGCTGCGAACTGAGTTAATTTCCGGGTTGATTGATGCTTTTCAATATAATATAGAGCAAGGAAACGGTTCGCTGAACGGCTTTGAAATTGGGCGAATTTTTTGGCGAGAAGAAGACGGTTTGCAAGAAGCCGAAGCAATAGCCGGAATTATGGGAGGCGATCGCACTGTCGGTAAATGGTCAAATCGCGAACAACCTTTAACATGGTTTGAAGCCAAAGGCATTTTAGAAAGTGTATTTCAGCAACTTGGTTTGCAGGTAGAATATCAACCAGATAATCAAAATTCCCGCTTGCATCCCGGACGTACCGCGTCTTTGTGGATACGCGGTAATCGACTCGGTACTTTTGGACAGTTACATCCGCAAGTACGACGCGAAAAAGGTTTACCAGATTCAGTTTACGTGTTTCAACTGGATCTAGATGTGCTGTTGGAATCTCTAGAAAGAGATGAAATATTAGTACCGCAATTTAAACCTTATTCTACTTATCCAGCAGCCGATCGCGATATCGCCTTTTTTGCACCGATTAAGGTAACTGTTGCGGAAATTGAAAGAGCGATCGCTTTATCAGGTAAAGATTTATTAAAATCTGTGGAATTATTTGATGAATATCGCGGTGATAATGTACCAAAAGGACAACGCAGTTTGGCGTTTCGTTTAATTTATCAGACAAGCGATCGTACTCTCACTGATGCTGAAGTCGAACCAGTACACAACAAAGTTCGCGAAGCATTAGTTGAGAAATTCGGCGTTAGTTTGAGAAGTTAGGTAGAGACGTTCCACCGGAACGTCTGTACTAAATGGGCGTGATTAAACATAAAATGTAGGTAGTGAGCGGTTTACCGCTCAATTCCCCAAGTTGAAAGGGCTGAAGCCCTTACTACGTTTAAGAGCGTTTATTTAGACTTATTTACTTAATTGAAATCTTTTGTAATTTTGGATGGTGTATCTATGGCAAAATATATAATGTGGGGAAGTTATTGCGAAGACGTTTTAGAAAAACGTGCGCCTCATCGTCAAGCGCATTTAGACGGACTCGCAAAACAAAAAGAATCTGGTGTGTTGATTACGATTGGTCCGACCAAGGATGTAACGAAAGTTTTCGGGATTTACGAAGCCGATGATGAAGCGATTGTGCGCGAGTTGATTGAAAATGACCCCTACTGGCAAAATAATATCTGGACAGAATATTTTGTCAAAGAGTGGATTCAAGCTTTTTGAATCAAAAATCAGATGAATGCAGAAGAATTTTTTCAGCAAGGAATAAATCAGAATTCCCAAGGAGATTATCAAAGCGCGATCGCTTCTTTTAACTCGGCATTGCAAATCAATCCCGATTTTGCCGAAATTTACCAAAACCGGGGTAATGCTTACTTTGCTTTGGGTGATTACGATCAAGCGATCGCCGATTATCAGCAAGCAATCAAAATTAATCCTATCTTAGCTGCTAATATTAATTTGGACTTGGGAATTGCCTACTATAATCAAGCTTTGACGCTTTGCGAACAAGGCGATTATCCAAAAGCAATTGAAAATTTTAACTTAGCTTTGCAGCTCAATCCTAATTTTGCTGAAGCTTACAGCAATCGCGGTAATGTTTGCTATCAATTAAAAGATTATCAAAGTGCGATCGCCGATCAAAGTCTGGCTTTGCGACTAGATCCCAATTTCATAGACGCTTATCATAATCGAGGTAATGCTCATTATGCTCTTGCAGATTATCAGGAAGCGATCGCCGATTACAACCGCGCATTGACAATCAACCCTAATTATGCATCGGCATACTACAATCGCGGTCTGGTTTATACTTCCCTGAAAGACTTTCAAAAAGCGATTGCTGACTTTAATCAAACTTTAAAACTGCATCCTGATGATGTACAAGCATACTACAATCGGGGTCTTGTGCGTGCCACTTTGGGAGATTATCAAGCAGCAATTGAAGATTATAATCGGGCATTACAGCAAAATCCGTATCTAGTTTTAGTTTACGGCTTTCGGGCGAATGCACGCACTCAAGTGGGGGATTTTCAAGGTGCGATCGCCGATTGTAACGAATTATTGCAACTTCATCCGCATCTAGCAGAAGGATATTGCGATCGCGCTACGGCTCATCGTAGTTTAGGAGATTATGAAAAGGCGATCGCCGATTACAATCGCGCATTATCCATTAATTCCGACTTAATAGAAGCTTATTATGGTAGAGCGATCGTCCGCGATGCTTTAAAAGATTACCAAGGTGCAATTGCAGATAACCAAAAAGCAATTCAGCTTAATCCTAACTTTTCTCAAGCATACTGCAATCTAGGTAATGCTCGTCGCAATTTAGGAGACTTTCAAGGCGCGATTGAAGATTATAATTGTGCATTACAACGAAATCCCGATTTGATAGAAGCTTATTACAATCGGGGTTCTACCTACTTTGTTTTAGAAGATTATCGCATAGCGATCGCCGATTACACCAAAGCAATAAAAATTAATCCGCATACCGCTGCATTTTATAGCGATCGCGCTAATGCACGTTATGCTTTAGAAGACTTTCAAGCAGCAATCGAAGATTATGACCGGGCAATAACTATAGACCCCAGCCTTGCCGAAGACTGGTACAATCGAGGTCGCAGCCGTTGTTTGTTGAAAGATTTTCAACGAGCTTTAGAAGACTTAAACCAAGCCTTGTATTTACAACCGCATTTCGCATCAGCTTACATCGTTCGGGCTGATATCCGCCATAATTTAGGAGATATTGAAAGTGCGATCGGCGATTTTCAGAAAGCTGCCGATTTATATCAACAAGAAGGAAATACACAGTATTCTCAACAAATTATTGACATAATTCGCCAACTTCAGCAATAAAAATTTACAAAATCAACGCAGGGTGATTTTCGGTAAAATCACTCTTGTCTAGTATTATTTATTACTATTATAAATAAAGCCAGTAGGGTGCGTTATAACGTAGTTTAACGCACCATTAATGGTACTTGGTGCCGTAATGAATGGCGGCATTCCACCCTCAGGTGGTTTTATATTTAATTCAACATACCTACTTAAGAAGATGAAGAAAACGATTCAGAACATAGTATTTTCTGGTGTCAATATTACATTACTTGCTGTCATACCCTTCTTTATAAAAGCACCATACGCTAACGCACAATCTATAGAATCAGCGGTTGTTATCGACCCGCCATCAAATGTGAGAGTTAAACCGAATGGTGCTATTATTTGTTCGGTCAGATCGCAAACATCTATAGCTATCTATGATTATAAAAATGGATGGTACAAAACAGATGTTTGCGGTCGATCTGGTTATATTCATCAAAGCCAAGTTAGACTGCAACCAGATAGTGAAGTTGTAGAAGCTTATTGTAGTGTAACAGGCATCCAAACAGGACAGTTAGCCCTTCGCTTATCTCCAAATGGAAAATCTAAAGCTGGACTAAATAATGGAAATACAGTACTTCCCATCAAAACTCAAGGTAATTGGTCTTACGTGCGTGTAATATTTGGACCAAACAACAGAGTTAATGGATTAGAAGGCTGGGTAAATTCTAATTATATAGCTTGCCCATAAAAATTGTAGGTTGGGTTTTGCCTTTCAATACCAACCTACAATTTATAAGTTTTGATATAAAATAACTTAAGTGTTCAATAGAAAAAAATGTTTGAGTAAATCATGCAAGAAGTGTCCAACTCTACCCAAGAAGTTTTCAACCGCATTTCACCAATAGTTGAAAAGTTGTTTACAAATAGCAATTTATACATCGAGAGATTAAATAAACAAGAAATGGTAGAAATGTTAGTAAACCTGTTTAGTAAGTTTTCCCCTGAAGAAATGAAGGCTATCCCTGAGAATGAACTGACACGTCGAATCAAAAAAATATTGACATTAGAAGCTGTTTCTGGGACTTTAAATGATTTAACACCCGAACAAATCAAAATCTTTGATGAGGCAGTGCTAGGAAAATAAATCAAGTGGCATTTTTATTAGATACAAATATTGTTACCTATATTTTAAAAAGAAATGTCAATACCAATAATCGTTTAAAAGAAGCGACTCGTTCGGGTGAAGAAGTATTTATAAGTTGTATAACTTATTATGAAGTCAAAAGAGGATTGATATCTATAAATGCTGTCAGACAGCTAGCTGATTTTACTCAGTTATGTACAGATTATGAAGTTTTGTTTTTAGATGATATAAAAATTATTGAAAAAGCTTGTGAAATTCACGCGGATTTAAAAAGAAAAGGTACGCCAATACAGGATGCAGATGTATTAATAGCATCCACAGCTATAATACGTGGTTTAATCTTGGTTACAAACGATCGCGACATGTTGAGAGTAGAAAAGCTGACTGTCGAGAATTGGTTGTAAATATATTATCTCTTCCTTTGCGCCTCTGCGCCTACCCTTCGGGAACGGCTTCGCCGAATGCGTGAGATAAATCCGAATCCTAAATATTTGCTTTAGCTATATATCACGCAAATATTTGCCAATCTCCAAGACTGACACTCATCACAAGAGCGATCGCATAACTTTACATTAAGCTATCATTTACAAGGAAAAAATACAGCATATAGCTGAGGTGAAGAGTGAAAGTAGCAGTCTTCAGTACAAAAGCCTACGATCGCCAGTTTTTAGAAGCTGCAAATCGCAACCAACACGATCTAGTCTTCTTTGAACCCCGTCTCAATCGCGACACCGCCATTTTAGCCGCTGCATTTCCGGCGGCTTGTGTATTTGTACATGACCAAGCTGATGCTGTCACCTTAGAGATTTTAGCATCACGCGGAACTCACTTGTTAGCATTACGTTGTGCCGGCTTCAACAACGTAGATTTAAAAGCCGCAGCCGAGTTAGGAATTACCGTTGTACGTGTTCCCGCTTACTCACCCTACGCAGTCGCAGAACACACCGTTGGACTAATTTTGAGCCTCAATCGCAAGATTCATCGCGCTTATAACCGCATCAAGGAAGGAAATTTTTCCTTAGATGGACTGTTGGGATTTGACTTGCACAAACGCACCGTCGGGATTATCGGTACTGGTAAAATCGGTCAAATTCTCGCCCAAATCATGAAAGGATTTGGCTGTAACCTCCTCGCCTATGACGTGTATCAAAATCCCGAACTTGAAGCATTGGGTGCCAAGTATGTCGAGCTAGAGGAATTATTCGCCAATTCTGATATTATATCATTGCATTGTCCCCTAATGCCGGAAACTCACCACTTAATTAACGACAAGGCAGTAGAACAGATGAAATCCGGCGTGATGCTGATTAACACTAGCCGAGGTGCGCTAATTGATGCGACAGCCGTCACCAAAGGCTTGAAATCAGGTAAAATCGGTTCTTTGGGTATCGATGTATACGAGCAAGAAGCAGACTTGTTTTTTGAGGATTTGTCGAGTGCGATTATTCAGGATGATGTTTTCGAGCGTTTGATAATGTTTCCCAACGTTCTCGTTACCGGACATCAAGCCTTCTTTACGGAAAACGCTGTAAGTAAGATTGCAGAGACGACTATAGCCAATATTGCTGATATTGAACAGAATCGTCCCTGTGCAAATGAGATTCGCGCTGAACCGATCGCGCATTAGATAGGAAAAAGGCGATCGCTTGCTGTTTTTGTAGTGATGCGATCGCTTTCTAGTTTCTAACAACTGTACCATTGTCAAGGATATGAGCGATCGCCTTTATCGACAAAAATCGCCCTTACCCTTCCACTGTGTCGGCTTTTGCAACAAATCCTACAACGCTCTTAATTGCCGCTTTTGCACTCTTTCAGCACTCCCGGTGGGAATCGAAGCAATTAACCTTTGCGTATATTCCTCCTTGGGTTCGCGGTAGATGTTTTCGGCTATACCTTGTTCTACAATTTCACCGCGATTCATTACCAAAATGCGATCGCTCATAAATTTCACCACACTCAAATCGTGGGAAATAAATATATAAGTCAACTTAAAGTCATCTTGCAATTCTTTCAACAAATTCAGCACTTGCGCTTGTACCGAAACATCCAGCGCGGAAACTGATTCATCGCAAATGATAAACTTGGGATTTAACGCCAAAGAACGCGCAATACAAATCCTTTGACGTTGACCACCAGAAAATTGATGCGGATAACGCTTAATCGCATCTGCACTCAATCCCACTCTTTCCAAAAGTTCCGCTACCCGTTCATGTCGTTGTTTGGATGTCTTTCCAACAGAGTGAATTAACAACGGTTCCATAATTGCGTCCCCAACCTTCATCCGGGGGTCAAGCGCACTAAAGGGATTTTGAAAGACTATTTGCATTTCCCGTCGCAGTTTTTGCAACGGTTCTCCTTTGAGGGTAGTGATATCTCGTCCCTCAAAGATAATCTCACCGCTCATTGGCTCGATTAATCGCAGTAAAGTTCTACCTAGAGTGGTTTTTCCACAACCTGATTCTCCCACTAATCCGACTGTTTCCCCTGGTTTCACATCAAAAGAAACGCCGTTAACTGCCATCGTGTAGCGTGTGGTTTTGCCAAATACACCCCGCACCGGAAAACCAACTTTCAAATCGCGGACTTGCAACAGCGGTTTCTGTTCGTTCAGGTTTGCTAATCTTGCAGCAATTTCTTCTCTGCTAACTTCTATCGGAGTTAGCGGTTCTTTCGCTTGAATTACCATTTGTCCGGTTGGTGTTTCTTCTACACTCATGTAGTCGGAAACGGTGAGGAGTTTTTGCGGATGGCTGTTGAGTGTGGGGCGACAAGCTACTAAACCCTTAGTATAGGGATGCTGGGGATTGCTAAAAATTTGCGCTGCTGCTCCATATTCGACAATTTTACCTTTGTACATCACCGCTACAGAGTCGGCAATTTCCGCAATTAATCCTAAGTCGTGGGTGATAAAAATCATTCCCATGTCGCGACGCTGCTGCAATTCGCGCATCAATTCTAAAATTGTCGCTTGGACTGTCACATCTAAAGCTGTAGTCGGTTCGTCTGCAATCAATAGTAAGGGATTGCAGGAAATTGCCATTGCAATCATCACCCGCTGCAACTGACCACCAGAAAGTTGATGCGGGTAACGTTCCAGCATTGCGTCTTTGTGTTGCTTCACCAACTCTGTTAGTTGTCGTTCATCTAAGTTTGATGAGTTAGCAGTTTGTTTCCAGCTTTCGAGATATTGCTGTTTAATTTGGTCATCGCTGGGAAGGAGTTTTACTTCTTGTAAACCTGCGATCGCTTTTTGTTTTGCTTCAGCTTGCGACACTTTCTGATGTCGCATAATTGCTTCGGTTAGCTGAAACCCTATATTATAAACTGGATTGAGCGAACTCATCGGTTCTTGAAAAATCATGGCGATGTCACCACCCCGATAAAGCTGCATTTGCTGTGGGGGTAAATCTACCAAGTTGATTGGTGCGGCATTTTCTTGATGGTGAAAGTAAATTTCACCACCGCTTATCCTTCCTGGAGTCTGCACCAAACCCATCACAGCTAAGGATGTGACTGATTTTCCGCTTCCCGACTCTCCCACTATTCCTAGAGTCTCCCCACGATGCAACTCAAAGGAAATATTATCTACAGCTTTGACGCTGTTGCCATCATCGGAAAATTCAACTTGTAGATTGCGAACCTCTAGGATAGTTTCTCTCATAAAAATCGGGTATTAATCGTGACTTACTAAATTTAAAATTATCTGGATTTTAACAGGGGTTTTGTAACCAGGTGAACTGATTTTTTTGATTGTTACACCTTTGATAAGAAATTT
This sequence comes from Hassallia byssoidea VB512170, assembly GCF_000817785.2. GTDB lineage: Bacteria > Cyanobacteriota > Cyanobacteriia > Cyanobacteriales > Nostocaceae > Hassallia > Hassallia carrinoi. Next base: position 221,095 of record NZ_JTCM02000001.1, read on the forward strand.
GGCATTATAAATCACAATTTTTGTTAAATTTTAACGGATGTAGCAAATAAGGCTGTGTAACACTAGCCTGACGCTACATCCGTTATCAACAAAGAGGCAGGGGGCAGGGGGCAGGGGGACAGGGGGACAGGGGGACAAGGGGGACAGGGAGACAGGGGGACAACTAACAACTAACAACTAAATTTTGTACAGACGTTCCGCCGGAACGTCTCTACAACTCCTGACTTCTTCATCTCAGATACAATTGCCAAAAAGCACTTTCCGCTTAAAAGGGAATATCATCTATATCTTCGTCCTGTGCTGGTGCGGGATAAGGATTGCGATCGTAATTTTTCGCACTTTGTTTGGGTTCGTCTTGTGCCGGTGCGGGATAAGGATTGCGATCGTAATTTTTCGCGCTTTGTTTGGGTTCAATGTCGAAGTCATCCTCAGCAAGAGTGTCAAAGTCATTCTTAGCTTGGGATGTGGGAACCTGTTCGTAAGTGGTTACAGTTTTTTGGGGAGTTGCCACAGGAGACGACATCGGTGTAGAAGCTTGCCGGTGGTTTGTTGCAGCAGCCACGGGGACTTCTGATTGTCGTTGAGTAGTTTCCATTCTTGGTGAGGAACTAGTATGAACATCGCCTCCCAATGCATGAATGCGTTGCACTGTCAACTCCGCACGTTTTTCTTTGAAACCTTCTCGACGTTCGATGGTATGCATTCCTAAACGTCCTTCGATGAGGACGCGATCGCCTTCGTGGTAGTTTTGCTGAATTTCTTTCGCCATGTTACCCCAGCCTACCACCTTCAGCGTTGCTGGGGGGTCATCCGGACGCACTCCGGGAAACCGCACCAGCATTTCGCTGATTTCTAGGTTATCTGAGGTGTAGCGAAGCTGCGGATTTTCTACGATTTCCGCCATCAAAATACAACTGTTCATTAATTACTCCGTTTGTTGGCAATGGGGCTATATATGTTTTATTTTCGACAATTTTTTTGATTTATTAATAAATTCGTTATTTCTCACGATTGTGCATTTATTAATCTAAAATTTATAGTATAGTACTATTGTACCATATCTCTTTACCAGCTTTAGGTAAGTCCTAGATGGGAAAAAAGGCGTTTGTGGAAGTGGCGATCGCTTAAATATGGCGTTTCTGAAATAGAAGGAACACAAACCCCATTGTTTCATGTCCCCATTTTAAATAACCTCTCTGCCATCTTTGTATCCGCTCAAAAGCTTGCTTTGAGCCATTGTGTAAAGCGGTAAGATACTGTTTTTGAGCATGTTGGCTCTCAAAATCGTCCCACTCATCATCATTACTGCGACACAAGTAAAGTGGAATAAATCCTTGCTCAATTCCTATCTCTACCGTTGTTAAATAGTCGAAGTGGGGATTCTCTTTGTTCATTAAGCTCAAGTACTCTGAGTTTGGCTCTTTTTTCCAGAAGACGGTTCCAATCAGCAATTTTCCACTGTCAATCAGGCTGTTAGAAAGGCATTGCAAAGCTTGACGATAGCCACCAAAAATAAATTCCGAGCCGATGCAGATAATTAAATCAGCCTTTTGGTTTTCCCAAGCAAACGATTTTGCATCTTGGCAGACAAAAGACACATCCTGACTAGGGATTCTCGTTTTTACTTTGTTGTTCGCAACTTCGATAAGGTCTGAGTTTTTGTCAAGCCCAATCCCTACGATTTTATAGCGCTCTGCAACGCGAATGAGAAACTCTCCTTCACCGCAACCCACATCAATAGCGTAAGAATCGGGATTTAAAGCGAGATGTTCTACAAGTCTGTCTGCCTTTTCAGGACTTAATGGACAATTGAACAAATTTGACCTCCAAAAAAGTTGAACAAATATTGGCGATCGCGTTATTGATTCACTCCACAGAAGAAATCAACCAATCTACTACAATATAAACTTTGGTTATCAAGCAGAAGTTGTGGTGACATAATTATAAGTTTTTATTATCAAAATAAAAGCTGTCGTGACTAACGCTAATCGCTTTGTTATGAAAACAGAAGCTGTGGTTACTAGCGTTGAAGCTGTGGTTAGAAATAGAGAAGCTGTCGTTACTAGCGTTGAAGTTGTCGTTACTAATGCTTAAGTTGTCGTTATTTATCAGGTTCAGATTGTAGAAACCCGACTTCTTGTTGAAGAAGTCGGGTTTCTCAGCTTTCGTTAATCAAATCTAAGTTTGCACATGAACCGGAAACACACCCAAAGCAATCAACCGCGTCGGCAAGTCGCGTAAAATGGGTAGACGCAAGAAACCCGGAGGCTGGACAATTTGATCTGAGTTGAGAACACGGGTAAAAATCAGTTTCTGAACTAAAGCTTGAAATGTTTGAATAATGCGTGTGGGTAACTCGCGGAGGCGCTGTACTTTCGCTAAATCGCGTTCATTTACACGCCCAGCTTTCAACGGCTTAGTCAGTACATTTGCGGCGACGACAGCATCTTGAATCGCGTAATTAATACCAACGCCGGCAACTGGAGACATTATATGAGCAGCATCACCGATGAGCAATAGTCCGGGATGATGCCAGCGCTTGACGCGACTGGATTCTACAGAGAGAAAAGCTACTTGTGACCAATCGTGTAAATTTTCGATACGCGAGCTTAACTCTGGTGCTACATTAACGATAGACTTTCTTAATGCTGACAATCCCGCAACTCGTAATTCTTGATAGCCACCTTTGGGAATAACAAAAGCAATTTGCCAAGAATCAGACCTGTCAAGCATGACGAGAATATGACCTCGACCAATGCGTCCCATTCCACCTTCAGCATCTTCTGGTTTTTTCGGTAGACGAAACCATATCACATCCATTGGTGGTGAGGTGTTAATTGATTCAAAGTTGCCTAGTTGTCGCAATCGGGAGTGACGACCGTCTGCACCGACTGTAAGTAAAGCCCGGACTTCGTGCCAGCCACCTTGTCCCCGATAGCGGACACCTTGAATTACGCCATTTTCTTCAATTAACTCCTGTACATTCGCACCCATAACTAAGTGAAAAGTCGGATATTGTTGCGCTTCGGTGATGATGAACTCCAGGAACTTAACCTGCGGAAGCATCGTAATATAGGGGTAGCGAGTTTTGAGGTGACTAAAGTCAGCCAAAGTGACGGTATCATTAGGAGTTTGAATTTGAATTTGGCGCATTTTAGCGTGAGGCAATTGTAATAAGCGATCGCTTAAATTCAATTCCTCCATAATCTGCATCACAGACGGATGAATTGTATCTCCCCGAAAGTCGCGGTCAAAATCTTTATGTGTTTCCAGCAGCATCACTCCTATACCTTGACGCGCTAACAACAAAGCCAGCACCGCACCCGCAGGACCACCACCAACAATGCAACAAGATGTGGTTTGTACGTCTAGAATATCATGAGCAAGATTAACGGTTGGCTCTTGAACAGAATTCGAGGGTATATTAGCAGTCATAAACACACCTCTTAAAAGCCTTTAAATTTAAGGTAGTTCGCTTTTTGTGCTAAAAGCTATTTTTTTAACTTTTCGTATTCACATGTAGCGTGTATTATAAGCGCTAAACATTCCACAAAACAGAGTCAATAGTCCAAAGTCAATAGTCTATAGTCAATAGTCCAAAGTCCAAAGTCCAAAGATTGACCCTTGACCGTTGACCCTTGACCGTTGACCCTTGACCGTTGACCCTTGACCGTTGACCCTTGACCGTTGACCCTTGACCGTTGACTCTTGACCGTTGACTCTTGACCGTTGACTCTTGACCGTTGACCCTTGACCGTTGACCCTTGACCCTTGACTCTTGACCCTTGACCGTTGACCCTTGACCGTTGACCCTTGACCGTTGACCCTTGACCGTTGACCGTTGACCGTTGACCGTTGACCGTTGACCCTTGACCGTTGACCGTTGACCGTTGACCGTTGACCCTTGACCGTTGACCGTTGACCGTTGACCGTTGACCGTTGACCGTTGACCGTTGACCGTTGACCGTTGACCGTTGACCGTTGACCCTTGACCGTTGACCCTTGACCCTTGACTAATAACAATTTCAATAAATAATACTCGTGGCGCAAGTTATTTTAGAAAACGTTTATAAAAGTTTTCCCCCTCGGAAAGGGGAAAGTGTTGTTTCACAAACTCCAAAATTAAGCTTAAAGAGTGACGCAACACCAGAACATTCAGAAAATATCAACGTTCTGCGACGGATTAACCTGACTGTGGCAGATGGCGAGTTTATAGTGCTGGTGGGACCTTCTGGTTGTGGTAAAAGCACCCTGCTGCGCTTAATTGCGGGGTTAGAAGCGATGACTGGCGGTAATATCTGGGTAGGCGATCGCTTAGTTAACGATCTCCCCCCCAAAGAACGAGACATCGCGATGGTGTTTCAAAATTACGCCCTTTATCCGCACATGACAGTGTATGACAATATCGCCTTTGGGTTGCGACGCAGGGGAGGAGGGGGGGAGAGGGGGACAAGGGGACAAGGGGGGGATTTTCCACTCCCTACTCCCCATTCCCCACTCCCTACTCCCTACTCCCCACTCCCTACTCCCCATTCCCCACTCCCTAGCTTTGCAGAAAATCTACTAGTTGGTGTGACGCGAAAGTTACCAAAGGGACTGCGGTATATTTCTGAGAAAGAAAGAGCGGTGAATCAACAGGTGCGTTATGTCGCCAATTTATTACAAATGGAAGGTTTGTTAAATCGCTTACCCAAACAGTTGTCTGGCGGACAAAGACAACGGGTAGCATTAGGAAGAGCGATCGCCCGCAATCCGCAAGTATTCTTAATGGATGAACCGCTTTCTAATTTAGATGCGAAGCTGCGGGCAGAAACTCGCGCTCAAATTGTCAAGTTACAACGTCAGCTGGGTACAACGACAATTTATGTTACGCACGACCAAACCGAAGCGATGACAATGGGCGATCGCATCGCGATTATGAATCAAGGACAAATTCAGCAAGTAGCTCCTCCATTGGAATTATACAACCGTCCGGCGAATCGTTTTGTTGCAGAATTCATCGGTTCGCCGCCGATGAATTTTATAGCTGTAAAATTTCAGGCTCCGCAGGTAATTTCCCATTCTCAGTTTCGTCTCACCTTACCAGAAACTTGGGCAACTGCATTACAAAAATATGACGGGCAAACTTTAATTTTAGGTATTCGCCCAGAACATTTAAGTATAAGTTTACCTGCAACTAAAAATCTGCAAGTCGAAGTGGACTTGGTGGAAAATTTGGGTAACGACACTTATCTTGCTGTCAAACTTGTAGAACCAAATCAAACTACTTCTACAAGCAATTACCTGCAAGTGCGAGTACCACCCGACCGCACTGTGCGTATTGGGGAACAATTGTGGTTATCGCTGACACCAGATAAAATACACTTTTTTGACCCAGAAACTGAAGAAGCGATATTTCCTAAAAATCCATCGTTATCTTTGCCATTTGAAAAATAAAGATTAAAGATTGAAAATTAACAGGACTTATGCACGAACTACGAATTTCCGTCATTGCGACGATAGGAAGCAATCTCAAAGTCTTGTTTTCTGGTTACGAGTGCGTAAGTCCTAATTAAAAAGATTTTTTCCCTTTTTCTGAGTTTCAGACTTTAGACTGAATCTGACTCTCGATAAGGTAGCTATGCTGAAGGCAAGATCGTAAACTTCTGTCCTCTAAAGGCAGCGCTGTGAAAGTGTTTTCACATATGCACCTACCGTGGTTCCCCCCTGCGGCAAACTGCCGTCGTGCCAAGCGCGAACCTTCGATTGGCATCTCATGAAAAATGATAGATATTTTTTGATTAAGTAGAATGTCAGTTTTACTTTCTACCTTTTTTTGTGTGCATTATATGGATGGTTCTATCAGACAAAGGAGATAGTTGGGCAGACAAGCATACCACACAATAAAGGAGAGTAAAGTGTTAAAACATGACATCATTGTGATTGGAGCTTCGGCAGGTGGTTTGGAAGTGATGAGAAAGCTTCTTGCTCAATTGCCTGACAACTTCCCAGGTACGCTCTTCATCGTCTGGCATCTTCCAGCGGAGTCTCCGAGTATATTGCCCCAAATACTCGATCGCGTATGTCCGCTGCCGGTAGCACACGCGATCGACTTTGAGCCGATCCAACCCGGTCGTATTTATGTTGCTCCCCCAGATCGCCACCTTCTTGTCGAACCGGGATATGTCCGGCTAACTCGCGGTCCAAAAGAAAACCGCTTTCGTCCCTCAGTCGATGTCTTGTTCCGCTCCGCAGCTGTTGCTTACGGTTCCCAGGTGATAGGGGTGGTTCTGACCGGCTCCCTTGATGACGGAGCGGCTGGGCTGTATGCGGTGAAGGAGCGAGGAGGTATAGCAATTGTCCAAGACCCGTTTGAAGCGCTTTACCCCTCAATGCCCAAAGCCGCAATGAAAGCAGTAATGGTAGATCACTGCGTCTCGGTGACAGAGATGGGGTCTTTATTGGTTCGTCTGACAAATGAAGTTGTTGTGGAGGAAGCGGTAAATCCGCCGGACGATAACATGGAAATTGAAGTAGGGGTCGCACGGGAAGACAACGCCTTTGAGCAAGGCATTATCAAGCTAGGTACACCCTCTCCTTATACCTGTCCCGAATGTCACGGTACACTTATGAGATTGAAAGAAGGAAACCTTATCCGCTTCCGCTGCCATACGGGGCACGCATATTCCCTGGATTCTCTGCTCGTGGAAGTTACCAAAGGCATTGAAGATACACTTTGGAACACTTTACGCGCGATTCAAGAAAGTGAATTATTAATGAGGCATATGGCTGGGCATCTGCGCGAAACCAACGATACTGAGACGGAGACACTCTTTTTACAGAAAGCCGAGGAAGCGAAGAAACGGGCTGACCTAGTTAGGCAAGCCGTGATGAGCCACGAAACTTTGAGTACAGAAAAGGTTAGTGACGATGCAAAGCATCACTAAGACCATCTTTTTGTGGCGCGTTGACTTTCTTATTGACGAAGCTTTAAGAAAGAAAAATCAAAATTTCCTCTCTTCTTCAAGCCGAAGAAAGGCGATCGCTTTTGTTAAACTTCTCATATCACCACTTTATGACAAATAAATGCAACGCTTCACAAACATATACTTGATCGAAAAACAGCGAAAACGAAAATTATGATTACTTTAATTCAAAGTCCAGTAAGTTCCGATCCAGAAGTCATGGGCGGCACACTAGTATTTAGAAATACGAGAGTCCCAATTCAATCGCTTTTCGAGTATTTAGACGATGACTTTTCTCTAGAAGAGTTTTTAGACAATTTCCCATCTGTTGATCGTGCAGATGCGGTAAATTTATTGAAACTTGCTCGTGAACACGTTCAAGATGAAAATCATTCTGGATGAGAATTTGCCAAGAGCTTTAAAAGTTTATTTGTCTGCTTACGAAGTAACCACCGTTCAAGAGCAGGGATGGGCTGGAGTTAAGAATGGCGAACTGATGGCAAGAATTGATGGTGTATATGATGTTTTTATCACATCAGACAAGAATTTAAAATACCAGCAAAACTTGACTGGACGAACAATAGCAATTATTGAGCTTCCCACCAATCGATTAAAGCTATTGGAAACTATCACCGATAAAATTTTGGCAGAAGTTGAGAGCATTTCTCTAGGAATGTACGTGCAAGTCTCTCTCTAGCTACCAACCACTTGAGAAATAGGGAGTAGGGAATAGGGAGTAGGGAATAGGGAATAGGAATTAGAGATTGCCAAAGCAGGAAATAACAAGATTATTCATTACCTAGTCCAAGCGTCCCCATTCCCCACTCCCCACTCCCCACTCCCCACTCCCCATTCCCTATTCCCTAGTTCCTTACACCTCTACAGGAATTTGCTCCTCTTGTTTTTCCACAAAAGCTTGAACGCGGGTGCGGTATTGTCTTAAGGAATCATCTACCCAATCGCGATCGTTGCTGTTGACGTATAAATGTACCAGTGGTTCGCTGGCATCTGGTAAAACTAACACCCAACTGTCATCGTAGGGTTGACAAATTTTTACCCCATCGATTAATTCCAGGTTTTGTGCTGGATGAGTTTCTACCAAATACCGCATTAATGCACCTTTGACTGTCCAAGGACAGCGGACTGTATAAGTTTTGTGAATTACACGCGGTAATTCTGACCTGGCAGAAGCAAGCGATCGCTCTTGTATTGTTAGCATTTCAATTAGCTTGGCAATACAGAACATCCCATCAAATCCCGGATGCAATTGCGGGATAATAAAGCCAGTGTCCCCACTACCTCCTAATACCACACTTGGGTTTGTTTGACAAGCTTCCATTAATGCGGTAGGATTCGCCTTGGTGCGAATCACTTTACCATCGTGGCGACGAGCGATTTGTTCCACAGCACTAGAAGCATGAACCGGTACTACTACCGTCCCTCTAGGGTTAGAAGTTAAGATTAAGTCCACCATCAGCGCTGTCAACATTTCCCCGCGAATCGGAATCCCCGATTCATCCACCAAAATCATTTGTTCGCCATTTGCCGACACCTGAACGCCAAAGTTAGCTTTTAGTGCTTCCACCACATGACCTAACTGAGTTATCAGTCCTTCACGTTCAGCTGTGGACATAGCGTTTTTATTCAAACTGGCGTTTAACACCACCGCATCAGCGCCAAAGTTATCTAACATTTGTGGCAATACTGCACCAGAGACAGCATAAACGTAGTCAATCACGACTTTTGCCCGACTGTTACGAATTGTGTCAATATTCAATAACTTTTCAAAAGCTGTGCAGTAGCGGTCAATTACTTGACTGGGGTATGCGACATCGCCAACTTCATGAATTTGCGATCGCCGCATATCTTCTTTAAAATAAGCCCCTTCAATTTTCTTTTCCTTTGACTTGGAAATATTGATGCCCTTGCCATCCATAAATTCAATCAGGATATAATCAGGGCGATCGGGATGTACCCGGACATGAATACCACCAGCTACCGACATTGTGGGGATAACTGTACGAGCGATGGGGATAGCGGTAGCATCGAGGTTTTGAATATCGACACCTACAGACATTAAACCAGCGATGAGCGATCGCGTCACCATCCGCGAAATATTCCGCTGATCGCGGGAAACCGTTACTTTAGAACCCGGTTTCAAAGTAGAACCATAAGCGGCTCCCAATTTCACCGCAAACTCTGGGGTAATATCGATATTGGCTAATCCTTGGACACCACGTTGTCCAAATAAATTTCGTTGAGCAGTGTTACCCCAAATCAAGTTAATATTTAAGATCGCCCCTGAATCGATTTTTTTACTGGGCCAAACGCGCACACCCGGACTAATTTGCGCTTCTTCTCCCACAGTAGACAGCGAACCGACTACAGCAGCTTCTAAAACATGAGCGCGACGGTCTACACGAGTACCACGGGAAATCACACAAGCCGATAAATGTGCTTCTTCGCCAATAATTGCCCCATTCCAAACAATTGGACGTTTGAGATTAGCATCAGCCCCAATGGTGACATTATCTCCGATTACGGTTCCGGCTTCAATTTGGACTCTTGCCCCAATGCGGCAATTATCGCCAATAACCGCTGGTGCTTCAATTTGAGCGGTTGGATCGATATAAGTGTTTTGACCCACCCACAAGCCGGTTGACCTTTCTTTGTAGGCAAAATCAAGTTTTACCTTATGTTCCAAGCCATCATATTGCGCTTCGCGATAAGCATCTAAGTGACCGACATCGCACCAGTAACCCTCAGCGACATAGCCATACATTGGCTCGTCTTTGTCAAGCAGTAAGGGGAATAAATCTTTAGAAAAGTCACATTCTATGTTACATGGCAGATATTCCAAAACTTCTGGTTCTAGAATATATGTACCAGTGTTGACGGTATCGGAAAAAATTTCACTGGTAGAAGGCTTTTCTAAAAATCGCCGAATTCGATTTTCTTCATCACTAATCACCACCCCAAACTCAATCGGGTTGGGGACACGAGTCAAAATCAAAGTCGCTTTAGACTTCTTTTGTTTGTGAAATTCAATTGCGGCTGTTAAATCAAAATCTGTTATGCTGTCTCCGCTAATTACTAAAAAGGTTTCGTCTAGAAGTTCGGCAATGTTCTTCACGCAACCGGCGGTTCCTAGCGGTTGGTCTTCTTCCACCGCGTAGGTCATTTGTACGCCAAAATCGCTACCATCTTGAAAGTAATCTCGCAAGACATCAGGTAAATAATGCAGTGTGGCAACAACTTCTGTAATGTGATGTCGTTTGAGAAGATTGATAATGTGTTCGGCAATCGGTCGATTTAGGATGGGCACCATCGGTTTGGGCAGGTCACAAGTTAGCGGACGTAACCGCGTTCCCGAACCACCTGCCATTAGTACTGCACGCATAAATCCTCCTTAGCTATGTGAGCGCGATCGCTGCTTCAAGACCCGTGAGATATGTTCTGCTATTCTTTAGTCTCCTATGGATCTTAATATTTTAGGAACTTCCACAAGATGCATCTGTCAAGGAATAAGTAGATATGCTCAGAAGCTGGGGAATGGGTAATTGGTAATTGGGAATGGGTAATGGGGAATGGGTAATTCCTCCCTCATCTCCCTCATCTCCCCATCTCCCCATCTCCCCATCTCCCCATCTCCCCATCCCCCACTCTCCCCCTCCCCCCTCTCCCCGAATCCGGGAGGCTATCTTAAACTGGAGGGTGTGAGAATACTTTTCTCGAATTCTGTCAGTTGCTTATGGAGTAATGCGAATGCCTAAGTTAATTATTCTTGGCTTGATGGCGGCTTATTTATATGGCGTGTGGAAGTTTTGGAATGGATTTGAGCAAACGAATTTCACGAAAAGTTTGCCCAATCGCCTTGGTTTATCTCTGTTATGGCCCGCTTTGTTTCTTACAAATCCGTCCTATCGTCGCAATTTTAGAAAGGCGCTGAAGGGCTAAAGGTCGCTAATAAGTTTAGTTGTATCTTTAGAACGCGCTGTGCGATGGATATAATTAGTTGGCAGCACAGGCGATGTCTTCGACAAGCCGCTTCTCTTCGAGAGGCTTCGCCAACGCGTCTACGCACTCTACCCAAATTCCTACAATTATAAACACAAAGTCCGCACTAAGGCGGACTTTTTACATCTAAGCCTGCGAAAAGCAGGCTTAGTTTGTATGTGGCTTAACTGTCAATTCCACAGCGTTCGGGTAATGGTAACGTGGCTGTGGCGTGATTTCTCTGAACAATTTTTTAGCAATGCTTGGGAATTAAGACAAATTCGTAATTCAGCTATCAATTACGAACAACGAATTACTTTCTATTCCTCAAGATATGGATAGCTGCACCTGCGGCTGCACCATCGACTACATCACCCAAAGTATCTTTACGACCGCGAGTAACTGCACCAGTGACACCACCTGCGGCTGCACCTACTCCGATATCTTGACCCAAGTTACGGTTTCTGGGATTTCTTCTGGTACCGTTAACACCATTAACAGCAGCACCAGCAGCACCACCTTTAACAGCATTGTTTAATACCGAACCACGTCCCCTAATAGCGCCTGATACCACGCCAGCGGCAGCACCAATACCGACATCTTCAAGTATGCGATCGTCGGCAGCAGCGGGTTTAGCTGGAACTAAGGTGACACCAGCTAGACTTGCAGCCAAGAGGCTGGGTAAAAATGTGCGTTTTAAGATTCGATTCATAGTTGTACCTTCTCAACACGTCAAAGTTGTTATTTTCAACAACTTGATCCTAGATTTAGACAACGATAGCGTTTTCTTACATTGGACACTTTCTATAGTTACACTTACGAAATTGCGATCGCATCCCCTGAAAGCATGAGTATCGAATTTTCGTACAAAGAATGCCGGGGTTCCAAAAAATCAGACAAAACCGGACAGCCATATAGCTGAAATAGTCGTGGAGTTTTGAGGATCTTTAATACAAGGCTGTCCGGTAATGTCGG
>NZ_JTCM02000040.1 GCF_000817785.2 Hassallia byssoidea VB512170
TCCACTTGGGGAAACCCCAAGACCGCACTGGCTCCCCTGCCACGCCAGATGCTCCACTTGGGGAAACCCCAAGACCGCACTGGCTCCCCTGCCCCCTCTTCTTCAATCACGCCATAACCATTCCGCCATCGACGTTGAAAACTTGCCCGGTGATGTAAGCAGCAGCGGGATCGGCGGCGAGGAAGCGCACCATACCGGCGACTTCTTCGGGTTGACCGTAGCGATTTAGAGGAATAAATTTAAGAATTTCTTCAGTATTGCTGAGTTTGCTGGTCATGTCGGTGGCGATGAAACCTGGTGCGACGGCGTTGACGGTGATGCCGCGAGATGCAAGTTCTTTGGCGACGGTTTTCGTAAAGCCGATAACGCCTGCTTTAGCGGCGCTATAGTTTGCTTGTCCGGGGTTGCCCATTTGTCCGGCAACAGAGGTAATGTTGATGATGCGCCCGGAACGTTTCTTGAGCATGATTTTACTGGCGGCGCGTGTACATAAAAATACACCCGTTAAGTTTAGGTCTATTACAGCTTGCCAGTCTTCCGGCTTCATTCGCAAAAGTAATGTGTCGCGGGTGATACCTGCGTTGTTGACTAAGATATCAATGCGATCGCATTTTTCCATGACGCTATTAAATAGTGCGTCTACTTGTTCAGCTTGGGAAACATCAGCTTGTAGTGCTAAAGCTTGACCTCCCGCTGTTGTAATTTCTTCTACTAGCGCCTCAGCAGCGCGACTAGAACTGGCATAATTGACAATTATATAAGCTCCTTGTGTTGCTAATTCGAGTGCGATCGCTCGTCCAATTCCCCGTGAAGCACCTGTTACAATTGCCACCTGTCCCCGCAAAGAACGCAAATTTTCTGGCAAAATTTCCATAAAATAGTCCTCATTTTTTGAATCTCCGCGCTAATTATCTTATGGCGATTCGTGCCTGGGACTGACAGCAAATGTAATTTAAATTCGTAGTAAGCACTTAAGTGCTTACTACAAGTTAACCAATCGGACGATTACCCGGATTGACTGCGTGAATGTACTCACTACCAGAATGGGGTCTTCCTCGTTTATAACTGGCTTCTTCTGGTTTACCCCATCCCAACTGCAAAATTATTTCCAAAAAGTTAGAATTTTCAAACACACATAAACTTGCCCATTCTGTTCTTTGAGCAATTCTCTCTACATCAGCTTTGAGAATGTTTTGGTATTGTTTGCTATTATTAAAACTCAAGTATAAATCCATTTCATCTGTTACTTCATCCCAAAAATTCAAAAGAGAACTTTTAGCATTTTTTAATATTTCCACATCGCCGGGTAAAGCAATTAATTGAGAATCTACTTCTGGATATCGCAAAATTTTAGTTTTAATAGTTACCTTGCGCCAGACAATTCCGGAAACTTCATATTTTTTTTGATAGTCGTGAATGGCGGCTTTAAAATCTTCATATGCCGTGAATTTTTGTAGCCCATCACTTTTGATAAACTGGTCAATTAAAGGATTGCCAGAGACAGTGACCTCTAACTTTAAACGCTCACCCTTGAGACAGGCTTGGCGTTCAGAACGTAAAATTTGGATTAGTTCCTCGGTAGTATAAACCTTTGACATAAGAACACACTCTATTAGTCATTGGTAATTGGGAATTGAAAATTGGGAATTGGGAATTGGTAATTGAGAATTGGGAATTGGGAATTGGGAATTGGGCAGGAGGAAGGGGAAAGGGGAAAGGGTAAGAAAAACTTCTTTTCTTCCTTTTCCCTTTACCCTTTAACCTTTGACCCAAATTAAAAAAGCCCATTACCCATTACCCATTCCCCAATCCCCAGTCCCTAGTTATTGATTTTGTGCTTATTGCCTCATTATTCCAGAAGGAATATTTAGATATTATCCCCTGATTTCAACTACTATGTCGTATCTGATTTCACAAAAAAATTAGGACAGACGAATTAAGTCTGCCCCATAAGTTATTCAGTTATTTCACTATTTAACTCGTTGAAGGAACGCCGTTTTAATTCTACTGATTTATCACGAGGTAATAAATCAAACACTTCGCGCAACCTATCGTCTATTTCTTCATACCGCACTTGACCGTTTTTATTCAAAACTACATTACCCGACTGATTAAACACCACGATTTGGGGAACAGCCCCAGAGTAGTAATAACCTGGTTCTGTGGTAGCATAAGTTTCTTTGGGTAAGATAGAATCCACACTTACAGGTATAATCTCTGCGGCGCGACCATAGAATTCTTGTATTCGTGAAACTATAAGGGCATATTGCTTGCAATCGCTGCTGTCCTCCACATAAAACGCTAATACTGCGGGTTTATGTTCTGCTAAAGTTTGTGCGAGGGTCTGTTTTGGAGGAACCAGTGAACCATTGCCAGCATAGACTACAAAAATATTGCCATCATACGTATCATTATTGATACTTGCAAATGCTGACTGAATCCCAATGATGAACAGGCAAGCTATCAGCAACAGGCATTTAGAGAAAAAATGCCACCAGGAAAAAATAATTTTGGGTGAAAAATTTAACTTTATACCAGTCATCAAAAGAAACCTTTTAACCTCAATTTTGTTCGGCTACTGCGTGAGTTTGTACTGAATAAAGCGAATTAAGCCGGATATATAATTACGCCGAAGTACCAAGTTTTAAGATAACGCTTGGAGGGGGGATGAGGGGAGAGGGGGAGGGGGGGGGAGATGGGGAGACAAGGAGACAAGGAGACAAAGGAGACAAGGAGACAAGGGAGACGAGGAGACAAACTCCCCCTGCCCCCTGCCCCCTGCCCCCTTGTCCCCTTGTGGCTATAAGCTAGTAACCGCGAGAAAATTAGGATACAGATGTGGGAAAAATTAAATTTATAGATAGACTGAGACTAGGCTTTGCGGTGTCGGTAGCGAAAAGTGTAACTTTTGGAGTGCGATCGCTTCGTCTGGGTGCTGCTAGTGTATTACCAGGCTCAATTGCTCGTCGCATTGAACCTCAATTATTGCAGTTATTGAGTCAGCAAGTTAAAAACGGTGTAATTTTAATTGCTGGTACTAACGGGAAAACTACAACATCGCTACTTTTATGTGAGATACTGCAACGTCAAGGCTACCGCGTAGCGCATAATTCTACAGGTGCAAACCTGGAAAATGGCTTGATGACGGCGTTGATGGAAAACTCCAACTTGCTAGGTAAGCTGGATGTTGATTACGCCATTTTAGAAGTGGATGAGAATATTGTGCCTCTTGTTTTGGCACCAATTCAACCAAAGCTGATTCTTTGTTTAAATTTGTTCCGCGACCAACTTGACAGATATGGGGAAGTTGATACTATTAGTAAGCGTTGGACGAAAGCGATCGCTACTTTACCTTCTCAAACTATCGTCGTCGCTAACGCTGACGATCCAACCATCTGTTATCTTGGTCAGCAATTATCTCAGCAAAAAGTCTCATTCTTCGGTTTGAATGAACCAGAAAACTATCTCGAAGCAATTCCCCATGCTGTTGATTCTATTTATTGTCCCAAATGCGGACATGCTTTAAACTACAAAGGAGTTTATTTATCCCATATGGGTGAATATTCCTGTCCTAGTTGCGGCTTTAGTAGAAGTCAACCGACGCTTGATAGCAGCGAATGGCAGCAAATTCTCGTCGGGTTGTATAACAAATATAATACTCTAGCTGCTGCTACTGCGGCTAAAGAATTAGGTGTTGATGAAGTAATTATCCGCGATGCAATTCCTAATTTTCAAGCTGCTTTTGGTCGTGCCGAAGAATTAAAAATTAATGGCAAAAATGTCAGAATTCTGTTATCAAAAAATCCTGTAGGCACAAATGAAACTATTAGAGTAGTAACTCAAAGCAGTGATACAACAACTTTGCTGGTGTTGAATGATAAAATTCAAGATGGCGAAGATGTTTCTTGGATTTGGGATGTCGATACAGAGAAATTGGTAGAACGTGGAGGTACTTTGGTAGTTAGTGGCGATCGCGCTTATGATATGGCGTTGCGTCTTCGCTACAGCGAATCTTCTCCCCAAAGCAATTTTAATCTGATTGTGCAAGAAAATTTGCGTCAAGCTATCAATACTGCTTTAGAACGCACGCCACTTAACGAAACTTTACATATCTTACCTACTTATACAGCCATGCTAGATGTGCGAGAAGCATTGACGGGTAGGAAGATTAGATAATTTGGTAATGGGTAATGGGTAATGGGTAATGGGTAATGGGTAATGGGTAATAACTTTTCTCATTCCCAGTTTTCTATTAGCAATTACCAATTCCCTATTACCAATTCCCTATTACCAATTCCCCATTACCCAATTATTGCAACTTCACAGCTGCACGTTGTAAAGGTAGAACTTCTTCCAAAGTTAATTCGTGGTCGGTTGTCAAGTGACTGTTACAACAAATTGTGCTGAAAAATACTTGCTGACCAACTACTTGCGAAAAATGCTTTTCTAGTAGTAAACGCGATGTAATATCTCCTAATAAGTCGGAAAGGTCTTTTGTGAGTTGGTCTCTATCATCGCGGTGAACCATTCTAAATTTGAAAGGTTTTTCACCTACCAAATTTCTAATATCGGAGTCAAACTTGTCATATGTGCCTTGAACATACGCAAAAGATACTTCCTCTAAAAATTTCCAAGCTTCGGGAAATATTTCCCTAATTTTTTCGAGATGGTTCTCAGTTTGGTAGACCAAAGTAGCCGTTTTACAATCCATATGGTAATTTTGACGGTGTTTAAATCAACCGAATGCACCCTGTAATCTTACGGCTTAATGCCCATAATTCTACCAATAATGTTATATATTTTCAAATTTAAAAACGACACGTTGTCAAACTAGAAAAACTGTGACTTCAAATACAAAAATAAATTAAAAAGTAAGTATTTTAAATGTGAATTTATTCGGCAACAGTTCAATCAAAATAAAATTTACACCAACCGATTTACCTGATGATGGCAATTTTTTTAGTAGCAAATACACCATTGAGGACAAATTCACGATATGCTTACCCAAACCGAAATTACTTCACCATCTCGCTTATATGCACCGGATTAGCCGACCATAGTTAGAAAAAGAAAGTTATGAATTATTAGTTAAGAGAGGATTTATGAGTTTTGAATTAACAATAGGTTGGTTATATCCGACGTTGATGAGTACTTATGGCGATCGCGGTAACGTTATCACCATACAACGCCGCGCCCAATGGCGGGGATATAATGTGAGGGTCTTACCCCTGGATCAGAACGCTACCGCAGATGATATAAAGTCTGTAGATTTGATTGTTGGTGGTGGCGCACAAGACCGTCAGCAAGAAATTGTCATGCGCGATTTGCAAGGTGCGAAAGCGGGCGCAATGCGCGAGAAAATCGAAAATGGTACTCCGGGAGTGTTTACTTGTGGTTCACCGCAATTGTTGGGACATTATTATGAACCAGGTTTGGGACAGCGGATTGAAGGTTTGAGAATACTTGATTTAGTTTCGGTACATCCTGGTGAAAATACTAAGCGCTGTATTGGGAACTTGGTGATAGAAGTTACAGCAAATCGTTTGGCGCGGGATTTGGAAGAGATGACGGGTGGTAAAGCCTATTTAGTTGGCTTTGAAAATCACGGCGGACGCACTAAGCTGGGTAAGGTGGAAGCTTTGGGAAAAGTAGTGTACGGTTTGGGTAATAATGGTGAAGATGGGACAGAAGGAGCATTTTATCAAAATGCGATCGCCACTTATTCCCACGGTCCCTTGTTACCAAAAAATCCCTTTGTCGCAGATTGGTTAATTCAAACAGCGTTGCGGCTAAAATATCAACAACCGATTTCTTTGAAGCCTTTAGATGATACTTTGGCAATGCAAGCGCGAGAAGCAATGTTTAAGCGGTTGAAAGTCAATCCACAAACGAACGCACTACAACACTAAATGAAATACGCACAGGAGTATTTCTCTGCGTCCCTCTGCGATAACCTTTGCGTCTCTGGTGCGTTTAATTCCTAACTTTCCTAAGCACGCCAATGGTAACGTGGTATCCAGCCAAGAATTTGTTGTGCTTGAGTAGTATCGATAAGTGCTTTATAAGGGGCACGATCAAATTCTAAACCTCCTCGCCAACTAACGCCAGGTAATAGAGAACTTGCTAATTCCCGGCTTGTTTTCTGTGCCGATGAAATGTCATCAGCGCACAGTAACAGTGCAACATGTCCAGGATTGGGACATTTTAGCGCACATATTGTAGCGTTTGCCAAGTCGCGGACATCGATAAATGCCCCGTACTCCCAAAACGGCTTCCACTCAAATTCTGGTTCAGCTTGACGACGCGATCGAATATACTTGTAAACGTCTTCGTTGAATACACCTGGCGGTCTAAGGCAGATCGTTGATATACCAGTACTATTGGTAAATAATCGGCACATTTCTTCAGCAAGATATTTTGAAATGCCGTAAGTAGTCTTCGGATAACAGGGGTGGTTATCGTCAAGTGGGAGATAGTCTGGGGTTCTCTCACCCTTAAAAATGCCTAAAACGTCAACGCTGCTAAAGAAGATGATACGCTTAACTTTTGCCTCGGCTGCTGCCAAAAGTACGTGCCAAGTACCAAGAAGATTAGTGTCCATGATATCTTCAGCAGTCTCATCGCTGTAACCCAGCAAAGCTGCAAGATGCACAATGAAATCACATCCACTTGCTGCATCGCGCACTGAATCTAAGTTGCGGATATCGTCACCATTTGCTAAGTCAAAGCCAATCACCTCAAATCCTTCACTTTTTAAGGTGGCTTCTATAACTGAACCAATCATGCCTTGATTTCCGGTGACTAACACTTTCATGAGTTAGAATTTCTAGGGATAACTTATTATCCTAATCAAGGGCGATCGCTGCTGATAACTCATTCGACTAAAGTGTTAGCATCCAGATAAAGTAACTAAGTAATCAAGTAATGACTGTGGCAAAGCCTCAAGCCAAACCAAAGCGCAAAGTACTGCTGTACCCTGGCGAAGACGGCTATTTTGTTGTCGAAGTGCCGAGTTTACCCGGTTGCATTAGCCAGGGAAAAACTCGTCAAGAGGCTGTGGCAAACATCTGTGAAGCGATTACTCTTTACATTGAAGTTCTTCAAGATCGAGGTGAACCCGTACCCGACGATACAGTTGAGATCGTACTGGTATGAGTAAATTGCCTGTTATTTCAGGTGCAGAGTGTGTCAAAGCACTGAAAAAAATCGGCTTTGTTGTAGATCGTCAGCGTGGGAGTCACATCATTTTAGTTCGTGAAGAACAGTACAACGACCATTGCACTTGTAGCTGAGATTAAACCGTGTTACAGAACAATAGGGCGATTCATTTGTTTAATAATAGGAGAAAATGCACTTCTTTGCGATGTGGAGTTTAAACCATGCCTTGTGATGAAGCTACCCAGCCTAAACCACTAACACCTACCGACGCTACTAAACAAAGCCAACATCGAATTCTCTCTAGGCAAGAAATAAATGTTTTGAACGAACGGTCTAACTATTTAGGCATGGTACAACTTGGTGTGCATCTGGCAATTACTGGATGCAGTGGCTATTTATATGCCTCGAATTTTGGTAATTGGTGGGTGGCAATACCAGCACTTTTCATCTATGGGTTTAGTATTGCTGCAATGTTTGCACCAATGCATGAAGCCGTTCACAGAACAGCTTTTGCCAACAATCGCTTGAATGATATTGTCGGTTGGTTTGCCGGACTGCTTTCGTATTACAACAGTACTTATTTTCGTTACTTTCACAAGTGGCATCATCTTTATAGCCGCATTCCGGGTAAAGACCCAGAACTAACCGAAATAACGCCGAAAAATTGGGCTGAATACCTACTGGTGATAAGTGGCTTGCCTTGGTGGTATGCTCATATTAACGGACATTTTCGGGTTGCATTCGGTTTACTTGACGATTGTCCGTTTATTCCTTTATCGGCGCGATCGCAAGTTATTCGCTCAACTCGTTTGCACTTAGGTGTTTATGCAGGAGCGATCGCAGTTTCTCTAATATGCGGTCAACCTTGGTTTTTCCTTTATTGGCTACTGCCGCTGATGGTTGGTCAGCCAATTCTGCGCTTCATTTTACTGGCAGAGCATACAGGTTGTACTTTAGACAATAATCTTACCACAAATACACGCACAACGCTGACACTTCTACCTGTGCGCTTGCTCATGTGGAATATGCCATTTCATGCCGAGCATCATTTATACCCGTCACTCCCTTTCCACGCACTGCCTAAAGCCCATCAACAGTTGAGTTCACACTTTACCCACGTCGATCCGGGATACATCAAAGTCAACCGCGATATTATAGGTAAATTGGGACAATTAGAGCCATGACGACTCTTGGTTGTCTAAGGTTAGAGAACTTTCAGCTACAGTGTGGCGCGGTTCTAAGAGAAGCGCAACTAGTGTACCAAACCTACGGCGAACTTGCGAGCGATCGCAGCAATGCCATCCTCTACCCAACTTCTTACGGAGCGCAACATTACGATATTGACTGGCTAATTCGTCCCGATAGTATTCTTGACCCCAGTCGCTGGTTCATTATCATTCCCAATATGTTTGGTAATGGACTGTCAAGTTCGCCCAGCAACTGCAAAGACTGTGAACTAAGCGAACAAGGCTTTTGGTTTAGTCATGTAGATAATGTTCGCGCTCAAGAACAACTGTTGCGGGAAGTATTTGGAATTGAACGTTTAGCGCTGATTTATGGCTGGTCAATGGGCGCACAGCAGGCGTATCACTGGGGGGCATTGAGGAGCGATCGCGTCGCGAGGATTGCCGCGCTGTGCGGCACGGCTCGTACCACTGATCACAATCGTATTTTTCTCCTAAGTCTGCGAACAGCACTGACAGCAGACCCCGCTTGGAATGGCTTCTTCTTTGAAGCTGTCCCAGAGCGTGGATTGAAAGCTTTTGCGCGGATTTATGCGAGTTGGGCTGCTTCCCAAGCGTTTTACCGCGAGGGCATTTACTACCAACTCGGTTATACATCCTTGTCAGACTACTTGCTGCGCGGATGGGAATCCAACTACAAAAAGCGAGACCCGCACAATTTGCTGGCAATGATTGATACCTGGCTGCACTGTGATATTAGCGATAACTCTATTTATCAAGATGATTATAGAGGCGCTCTAGCTGCAATTTCCGCGAAGACCTTGGTAATGCCTGCTACCACAGATTTATATTTTCCGCCAGAAGATTGTGCTGCCGAGGCTGCTTTGATTCCTAAGGCAAAGTATCTGCCGATTCCTTCAATCTGGGGACACAAAGCAGGGAACCCCTACGAAAATCCGGAAGATGAAGTTTTCATCCGCACTGCGATTCGAGAATTACTGGAAGATTGAAACTAAGGATTGTGTAGGTTTGAATTGGATGGGATGAGAATCCCTGGTTATTATATACTATCTAGTTGGTTATTGTGTACAATTATGACCAACCGACTTTCTGAAATTGCCCGCTCCAAGGGTATCCGTTATTTTCTAATTTCGTTCACCGATTTGTTCGGGGTGCAGCGGTCAAAACTTGTGCCTGCCGAAAGCATTGATGCTATGGCAGCCAATGGTGCAGGATTTGCCGGATTTGCAACTTGGCTAGATATGACCCCAGCCGATCCGGATATCTTAGCAATACCCGATTCTGCTAGTTTGTTTCAATTACCCTGGCAGCCGGATGTTGCTTGGATGCCTGCGGATCTCTATACTATGAACAGTCAACCTGTGGAGCAGGCTCCCAGGCTCGTACTCAAGCGCGTTCTCAACCAAGCCAAAAAACTGGGTTATAGCATCCGCACGGGAGTGGAGTGTGAGTATTTTCTGCTTTCACCAGATGGGAATAGTATTTGGGACCTGCGCGATCGCTCTTCTAAACCCTGCTACGATCAACAAGCCTTGATGCGCGGCTATGAGCTAATTCGGGAAATCTGTAATGGTATGTTAACACTCGATTGGGGCGCTTACCAAAACGACCATGAGGACGCAAACGGTCAGTTTGAGATGAATTGGATGTACGCAGATGCCCTCGTCACCGCAGATCGTCATGCTTTCTTCAAATATATGGTGAAAGCGATCGCCGAAAAGCATGGGTTGCGTGCTACCTTTATGCCCAAACCTTTTCCTCATTTGACTGGTAATGGCTGCCACACTCACCTCTCTGTCTGGGACACAGCTCTTAGCACAAATCTCTTCCGCGACGAGCAGGGAGAATTAGGACTTTCACCTCTAGCTTACCAGTTCATTGCGGGCGTGTTGCATTCTGCCGAGGCACTGTGTGCTTTTTCAAATCCCACTGTCAATTCCTACAAACGAATCAACGCTCCCGTTACAACTTCAGGGGCAACTTGGGCACCCAGTACTATTACTTATAGCGGCAATAACCGCACTCACGCAATCCGCATTCCTGATGTTGACCGCTTCGAGTTTCGTCTCGCTGATGGTGCGGCTAATCCCTACCTACTACCAGCAGCACTCATCGCTGCGGGACTCGATGGAATTGCTAACAAGCGCGATCCAGGACCCCGTTATGACAACAACAGCTATACAGATCCACTTCCAAGCGATCGCGTAAAACAGTTACCGTCAAATTTATTGGATGCTTTACGCAGCTTAAAAGCAAACACAGTTCTACCCCAAGCTTTGGGAGAGCGCTTTGTGGCAGCTTATTTAAAATTGAAACATCAGGAGTGGAATAACTACAGTAGTTGCATCACCCCTTGGGAATTGGAAAATACTTTAGATTGCTAGCAACTAACGCTTATGTAAGAACAAAGCAGCGCTCTTGAAAAGCCCACAACAAGCGCTTCAGGTATTGGAACAATTGGGTGCTAAATGCACCAATAAACTTTTCTAGCGGATCGTCTTAATTCTCGCAATTAATGGTTAAGCTTCTAGAATTAGGCGATCGCACTCTACAAAATCTCAGCTTATCTGAAAAAACTACGTTGCGTCGGCTGATTCACCCGATGCTACCGCTGCAAACTTCACCTTGTTGTACACATGGATAAGAGAAATTTCAAATTGTACAGATGCTAAAGCGATCGCTTCATCTTCAACGTCATATTCACGAAATGACCAACGCTTATTCGCTGTCTTAGAAAACTGTTCTACATAAATTTTAGTTTGGTCAATCAACAAATATTCTTCAAAAGAAGGTATCGTGCGGTAAAACTCAAACTTTCCTTTTTTGTCATACCCCTGAGTTGAATCTGACAGCACCTCTATAATTACTCTCGGATTTGTAATCGTATCTGTACGGTTATTAAAATACTCTAGTTCTCCCGCGACTATCATCACATTAGGATAAGTGTAGATGCGTCTAGAAGGTATCCACAGACGCACATCACTCATAAAAACTTCGTAGTCCTGGGTTTTGAAAGCAGAATTTAGCTCAGTACTGAAGTTCAGTGCTATTTGATTATGATTGGTAGATCCACCTGCCATAGGAATAATTTCACCATCGATGTATTCGCTTTTGTAGTCAGCAGCGTCTTCTCGTGCTAAATATTCCTCTGGCGAATAGTATTGCTTTTCAGTAACTTGCATGATATATAAGCCCCAAAAGCGTTTAATTCTGGCTTGCTTAAAATCCTAACTTGAAAATAGAAGGCTTAGGATTGGGGACTAGGAGATAGGGAAACTCTCGTACAGACGTGGGAGTGTGGAACGTCTCTACCGCGCTTGCTCGTACAGACGTTCCGGTGGAACGTCTCTACAACTCGTAACTCAAACTTAATATTACCCTTCACCTTTAACTTGTAAAAGCGATCGCCAATCTTGGATAGCCTTCTCTGTCCACAGCCAATTATTACCTAATTTATTTGGTAAAAAATTTACCGGGTCATCTTTTACCACCAATTGTCGCAGCTTGACGGCTTCAGTCATATATTGCGATCGCTTATTCTCTGGCTGATTATGTGCAGATTTATACAAACCTAAAGCTAATCCGGCATAGGAAGTCAAAGCCTCCGGTGTCGCTACCCGCGGAGTTGCTGCTGTTGGCGTATAACCAGAGGGATTTTGCTGTTTGAGAGCCAAATTCAAGGCTTTGAACCAAGAATCATTAGCTTTATTCATATTGCCTTCTGCGTAGTAAGCAAATCCTAAAGCGTTTGTATACAAAAGCGAGTCTGGTTTGGCTTTCACAGCAGTTTCCCAATAACGGCGGGCATCATCAACGCTGTATTTTTTGTCACCAGTTTGCATAGCTTGCCACGCTACTCGTCCTTTAAGAAAATTAACTGCCGGATCGTTAGCTTGCGATGACGGAATCAAATCGAGGGCAGCTTGTGCAGCCAAAAGTGCATTCCGCGCTGGGCTGAGTAGTTCTTCGACAGCTTGTAGCCCACCTTGCAAGTCACCCTGAACTAATTTCTGAGTAGCGGTAGCGGTGACGATTCCTGTGGGAGATGTCTTTAAGTCGATTTCTGGGGTATTATTTGGAATTGGTTGAGACTGGTTTGGAATTTCTGGTAGCTCGGAAAAGTTGGGAAATTGTCGTTGCCACAACGAACTTAAACCGATCGCTAGTGCGATCGCACCAACTCCCGCAACGCCAGCAATCGCCCACAATCGGCGTGTTGCCCGACGTGTAGCTGGTGTTTCCACTTTTTGGCGAGCTGAAGAAGGCGGGTTATTTGCATTATCCCAATCTCCCCACATCGGAGTTTCGCTATTTAGACTCATATCTCCAGGAATCGGTCTTCCCAAGATATTATCTTCTTGAGGCTTTGGTATCAATTCGGCAGTGACATAAGGTTGCTCGTTTGCTGCGTTTTGATTATCAATTTGCCGAAACAAATCAGAAACGATCGCCGAATCTTCTTCATAGCTTGAGTCATCATACTCAATTTCATCAACCAAATCGCCCCAAGTATCTTCACCTAGCCAGTCCAAGCCAGAAGGTATCATATCCTCCATTGGTAAAGGCATGGACATATCAACAGCACTACCAGAGTAGATTGAAGTTCCCATCAACCGAGAATTGTACTCACCAAAGGACTCGACATTTTCGCCTAAAGTAATTTCCGGTGTTAAATTACCGTTAAATTTCGGATCGAGATATAAAATTGGTAATGCCCAGTACATCTGAAGAGAACCATAAGCAGAAATTAAGCCTTGGCGCACTCGACTGACGCACAAATCTACAGGATATCCCTGACTCAAGTTGCGGTAAAATAATTGTGTCAGTGTCAGCGCTACTTCATCGGGAATGCGTTCTGACATTGCCAAAACGCTTCTGATACCGCGTTTCACCAAGCTTTCTGCTAAGTTGCGTTCCCCCGTATCAGCAGCCGGATCGGAGGTAGCAGTGTATGCCCCCAAACACGAGTTAAACACTGCCATTTGAATGTTATTGTTAACTAGCAAGCCTGCCAAATCGTCGCCGCTGAGAGTTTCTGTTAAACCAGTTCTGTTATTTACAAGATAAATTTCGCCGCCGTTGGGTCCTAAGTTACTATGACCGGAGTAGTGAAGAACGTGATATCGTCCTTGTTCTAAAGCTTGCGTTAATTCTTCGCGCCCTGGTTGCTCTAATAGGGTAAGTTCGATTTCTGGGAGATAATTGCCAGTTTCCGAAAAGCGTGGTGACTGACGGTGAAGTTCAGCTTGCAGTTTGACTGCTTCTAGTTTGAGTAAATCCAGACGAACTAAATCTGTAGGAGAAGCGATCGCCATTAATACTTTGATACCACCTTCTTCTAAAGGTGTTGGTATATTTGTTGATAGCAGGCGAGATGGCAGATGAATTCCGGTTTGAAACCGAGAAAAAGCAATATAAGGTCCTGTTGCCAAAGGGCGATCGCCTGCGTGCATCACTTCCCAAGGCAAACGCGCTAATCTGATATCTTTTAGTCCTAACCGCAGGCGCAATACCTCTTGCTGATGCTGGGCAATACCCTGCGCCGTAATCCAACTATCTCTGAGAGTGCCTTGAAACAGTGCGTTATAAAATTGTTGACCCAAAGCCACCAAGTTGACATTAAGAGCGATCGCATCTCCTTGCAACACCGACTTCAACGGATCATTCATCAAATGCCCCGCAGCCGTCAACCAATCAGCTACAGGCCAAGTTACTAATTCTTCTGCCAATGGCACCCCAGGC
The DNA here is from genome assembly GCF_000817785.2 of Hassallia byssoidea VB512170. Lineage (GTDB taxonomy): Bacteria > Cyanobacteriota > Cyanobacteriia > Cyanobacteriales > Nostocaceae > Hassallia > Hassallia carrinoi. The sequence continues at coordinate 14,106 of NZ_JTCM02000040.1, forward strand.
GCGACTTGTTCCGTCCGCACCAAGTAGTCATTTTGCCCTACTGGGGTTACGGAAATATGAAATTCCTGGGTCACAACTTCTCCTGTTTGCCTCCTAAATCTGGTTTGAAACGCTGTTCATTTTCACGCTCTTTTGTTTCGCTTCTTCTGATACCTTAGATGCATCTTGACACTCAATGTTTCTGATTTAAGTTGTTTTGCACCTGCTCCCCTGTTTACAACTTTATCCGGATTGCAATCATTCCGCCCAGAACACTTTATTGGTAGATGCACCTTGATCTTCAATTCCCCCGGTTGGCTTTACACCCAAGTCGGGGGTTTTTTATGCCTAACCATGAGCGCAACAATTTTTAACAGACTAAATTTAGCTGTGATAATGGCGTCTAAATTTATCTTATTTACTAAGTATACCCGGAACTACCACCAAATAAAGTTTTGTTTTACACATACTTTTCATCTCCGATTTTCTGAATTTATCCGGAGCATGATTGTTAAACCGAGAACAAATAATTGGTAGATGCACCCTAATAACTCACTTCCCTAGTTGGCTTACACCACTGGGGAATTTTTGTGTTTAATCAAACAAAAATATATTTTCATACCAGTAAAATTATTCTGATGCTTATAGTTAATTTTAGAACATTTAATTAGTAGATGCACCCTGATAACTCAATTCCCTAGTTGGCGTAAGCCAATAGTGGTTTTTCTTATTTTATAAAAATAATCACATCTTAGACATATACTATCCGGATGATGTTAGTTAGCTATAGAACAACTAATTGGTAGATGCACCCTGATAACTCACTCCCCTAGTTGGCTTACGCTTACTGGGGGATTTTTGTCTTTTTGACACATTTGTTAAAACCGATGTTGATACTAGATACTTGGTAGCAGCACAAACTGAGTTGATGTTCTTAATTTTATCCGGAACATACTGCTTTCTCTAAGAACAGTTAATTGGTAGATGCACCCTGATAACTCACCCCCCTGGTTGGTTGCCACCCGCTGGGGGATTTTTTCTTTGGTATCTTAATTAACATTATTTTCAAGTTGTCAACTTAGTGGCGATAGAAATATTTCTTAGTAATACTTTACGCGCACAGATTTTTCACTTCTTTAATCAATAGAACAGCCAACAACGCAAATTTTACAAGGAAAAACGTAAAGACGTTGCGGTGAAACGTCTCTACTCGTAGTAAGCGATTCATCGCTTGTTTGAAGCGATGAATCGCTTACTACGTGCTTTTTTTAAAAGTTCCTCAATTTTATCCGGAGTGTACTGGTTTCTCTTTGAACAATTAATTGGTAGATGCACCCTGATAACTCACTCCCCTAGTTGGTTTATACCACTGGGGGATTTTTGTATCTTTAGCAATACACTGAGTGGAGGAGGAAAACATTCCTCAACAGTTTCCTCAATTTTTTCCGGAGCATACTGGTTTCTCTAGGAACAAGTAATTGGTAGATGCACCCTGATAACTCACCCCCTAGTTGGCTTACACCACTGGGGGTTTTTTATGACAAATAACAACTTTATACACAATTTTATCCGGAGGACTGTGTATAACTTGAGAACAAGTAATTGGTAGATGCACCCTGATAACTCACTCCCCTAGTTGGTTTATACCTGCTAGGGGGTTTTTTATGGATTTGCTACATGCTAAAATTCCCTTAGGTATGCCAAAATCTTAAGCAAGTCCATGCAATTAGCTGTAATTAAATTCTCTTCAGAAGACTGCGGCATCTGCCACAAGATGTCTTTTTATGACCAAAAGGTGGCAGAAGAACTAGGTTTGCAATTTATAGATGTAAAAATGCAAGACACAGCTACTTACCGCAAGTATCGCAAGATTTTGCTAAATCAATATCCCGATAAATCAGAAATGGGATGGCCCACCTACATTGTCTGTGATTCACCAGAAGGAGAATTTCAGATTTTGGGCGAGGTTAAAGGTGGTCATCCCAAAGGTGAATTTAGAAGTCGTCTGCAAGCAGTTTTGAATTCTGAAGAAAAGTAGTAAGCGTTTCAACGCTTATATCTAGATACTAAACCCATCAAAATTAATAGAGACGTTCCACCAGAACGTCTCTACAATATTTGTCATCTGCCGGATATGATATTAAATCTATTTCGTCACTTCAAAAGATTTTACTTCTAAAACCTGACCAATCATGGCAATGGTCATGACATCTTCGCGCACCTTTCCTGTGACTTTTGCTTTTTGTCCGGCTTTAAGTAAGTTTTTGTCAGCACCCCTAAGGATTTCGTAGGTAACGCCATCGTCTGTAACTAGCGCCCAAGCGCCTGTGCCAATATCACGGTGTTGGATAGTACCTGTAACTGTAATGCTCATATGATTCTAAGTCCTAAATGGGGAGTGGGGAATGGGGAATGGGGGAGTGGGGGAGTGGGGGAGTGGGGGAGTTAGGAGTTAGGAGTTAGGAGTTAGGAGTTTCCCTTGTCCTCCTTGTCCCCCTTGTCCCCTTGTCCACGCCAGGCGCCTCAACGGAGGGAACCTCCGCACGGCGCTGGCTCCCCTTGTCCCCTTGTCCCCTTGTCTTCTAATCTCCTACACTGCTTGTTCCTGATTTTTCAGGGCTAACTTAGCAAGTCCGTAACAGAGTAGGGCGTTGATGATGAGGAAAAGACGCGACCAAATAGTGCTTCCTAAGCCCCAAACTGCTGGGTCGAAAAATGCGCTGACTCCTAAACATGCGGCTATACCTAGGGTGGAACCGACTGCAAACCATTTCCAGGTAGGATTTCCTAGCAGTAGCGCCATTAAAATAATCGGAATCAAGACGCTGGCAAATAGGGGATTAAAAGCATCTGTTCCCTGAAGCGCGTTGCCGAGTTCGGGAATTGAACTGCCCAAGACGCGGAAGGGCCATTGGGGAAGGTCAAAGATATAAATTCCTTTCAGGAAGAATAAGCCAGAACTGCCGGCGACTAAGCCACTAGCTAAAGACCAACTCCAAGTAAAGGGAAAGTAAACCCGTAAAAACCAAGCTAGCAAGTAAGAACCGACTACCATTAAAATTTTAGGCAATAGCGCGATCGCACCGCCATCAATCCAAAAGCCGGGGTTAAGATAGCCGTTATTCCGCAACCACGCAAAGAAATCTTGGAAAGTGATTTTCCCTTGCACTGCACGTTTAACTGCTGCATCAGCATTCAGTTGTCCGGCGCCGTAGTAGTTCAAAGCATCTTCTTTAATAGTTCTTGCCGACTCCTGAAGCACAGCCAAAACTTGATCTGGTTCTTTAATTCCAGAAGCTTCAATTAATGCTGCCACACCAGCAACGTGAGGGGCAGCCATGCTTGTACCCTGGAAGCCCATAAACACCCCAACGCCATTGTTATCGGGGTCGATGGTTTCTTGCAAAATCTTACCAGCATCACTACCACCTGGGGCGGAAATATCTACGCCAGCACCAAAGTTAGAATAAGGCGCTTTTTCGCCGTCTGCGCCCAAGGCAGAAACGCCGATAACATGAGGATAACGAGCTGGATAAGAAGCACCATTACTACCTTCGTTTCCGGCTGCGGCAATGATGACTACGCCTTTTCTGTGGGCATAATCAATCGCGTCTTTCATCAACTGACTTTCACCACCACCACCCAAGCTCATATTAATTACATTTGCGCCTTTATCAGCGGCAAATTTAATTGCTTCGGCAATATCCGCAACGGTTCCACCACCGTATGCACTCAGTACCTTTAAAGGCATTAACTTGGCTTCGTAAGCAATTCCAGCGACACCATATTTATTATTAGTCGCTTGGGCGATAGTACCAGCAACGTGGGTGCCGTGTCCGTTATCGTCTGTGGCTTCTTCTGTGTCATTCACAAAGTCGTAACCTGGGACAAATTTTGTCTCTTTCAAGTCACGCACGCGAGTAATACCAGTGTCAATTACTGCAACCGTGATGCCGCTACCTTTGGTTTGCAGCCATGCACCTTCAACGTTGATGTTGTGTAGGTTCCACTGTTTGCTGTAATATTCATCGTTGGGACCAGTAAGACTAGGCGAAACTTTTACATCGTTATCGTCTTGGGGTAGCAAAAATTCTGCCAACCTAGCAGCTTGACCGGGATTGGGAATTTTGTAGATGTAATTCGGCTCAATGAATTCTGTAACTTTGGCAAATGAAGATTTTCTTAAAGCTTTCAGCTGTTGCCGATCGCCTTTGATAACATACACGCGATCCTTTTCGGAAAATTTATTATCGAGTTTGGGTGTAACGTTGTATTGAAGGGCGATCGCTTGCAGATTTTTCTCCACCTCAGCAACGGGAATATCTTCGCGAAAATCCAGCACAATCGTCTCAAAATCACCTTTGGCTGCCATCGAGTGAAAATTCAGGAAACCAAATACCGCAGCACTCAGCCCGATGACAAACAAGCACAATAATATAAGCCTTCGCATATTAACTCATCACCGATGAATCCCAGTTTGCTCAACGATAACTTATCTGTGCCCTTTAGTTGATGTATTTTGCACTTTAGTTACATATATTTCACTCAAGACTTAGGACTTTTTCAACGATGGAACGCGGTCTTTTATGGTTGCCTTTATTATTCATATTTTTCTGGTTGGCTTGGCAAGGCTCAAGGGAGTATCAAAAAGTTGAGGCTTATCGGATTTGGGCAGAGCAATTTGACCGAGCCAAGTATGATATTTACTCGGTGTTGGGTCAAAAAGGCGTTTGTTTGACTTGGGGAAAACCCACGCCAAAAGGTTTAATTAAGCTGGAAACTTTTTCTTTGCTAGATGTTCAAAAAATCCGCCTTTTGGTAGATGACAAAGAAGTAGATACAGAAGCGCCACCAGAAAAAGGTCGGTCTATTGAGTTGGAGTTTGTTTTTTCCCCTGAGAACTCGGTGCGGGTTCCCTTTACAGAAGTTCCTTTAGCTGCACAGTGGGGTAAGCATCTTCAACAGGAATTGCAACGATTATCGTAGAGACGTTCCGACGGAACGTCTCTACGGGAGGCGCGGAATTAAAAGTTCAAAAAGTGCATCCACCAGCTTTAAGCAACACCAACGAAGTTTACCAGATGCAATTAACACTTGCATCATACTCAATTTGCAGTGGGTATAATACGCCACTCTTGCAATATGACACTAGACCATACCAAGAAACTTATTAATGTCAGCCCAGCAACTCCATCCAGCCAAATCAGACTATGCATTTTTAAAGACATGGGAGCAATTATTGGCAACAAATAGTGTCCCGGACTAGAGATACTAGTTATGGAGTACAAGCCGAGTGTCAGGTATGTTAACCGAAACATTCCTTTGGTGTATAACCAATATCCTAATAACCCCAATGGAGTCATGACAATCACAGTACCAATTACTCCAGCTGGTGTGAACCACTCAAAACCAGAATACTGATTTAGAAATAACGCATTGTCTATGTAATGTAGCCAGGTAGAAATAATATTGACTGTGATGATGGCTAGCAAAATTTTTTGACGAAATTTTGGAGAATTCATCTTTTACGCTGTTTGCAGGACTGTAAGAAGACAGCAACCGTCGTAGAGACGTTCCACACCGAACGTCTCTACAATAATATGTGTGGTTTAGTTTTGCGGGTAGGCAAATAAGCTATGAATGAGCGCAAAACATCACAACAGTAGCGATAATTCATGAATTATCGCTACTCTAGAATCAGGTTATCAAGGTATTGTTGCGTAAGTCCTATAAGCGTTGAAACGCTTACTACTTTAAGAGGGTAAGTTAACTTTTTTGGCTAAACCCAGAGTCTTCAATACTTTGATGCTCCACCATGTAACATCGACTTCCCACCAATAAAAACCAGATTTTGCCATTTGGGGAAAGGTGTGATGGTTGTTGTGCCAGCCTTCGCCGTAAGTGACAATGGATACCCACCAAAGGTTACGCGCACCGTCGTTTGCTTCAAAGTTGCGGTAGCCCCAAGCGTGTGTGGCGGAGTTGACAAACCAAGTTGAGTGCCAAAGCAAGACTGCTCTTAAGAAAATTCCGTAGATGACAAATGACCAGCCGCCGATAAGATACAGCAGGATACCGAAGGGAATTTGCAAAAGTATAAAGTAGCGATCTAGCCAGCGATAATATGGTTGTCGTGCGAGGTCGGGCGCATATTTTGCATAGATTTCATAATCAAAGAACTCTGAACGAGGATAAAAAATCCAGAGCATGTGACTCCACCAAAATCCTCGTTGAGCAGAGTACGGGTCTAAATCGACATGTTCAGTATGAGCATGATGTTGCCGGTGTCCACCAATCCAAAAAATTGGACCTCCTTGCAAAGCTAGCGCTCCGATCAGAGCGATCGCATACTCCAACCACTTCGGTACTTGGAAACTTCGATGACTCAACAGTCGATGATACCCCAAACATATACCAATACTCCCAAATAGCCAGTGGAGAAATATCACTAGAGCTAATGCAGACCACGAGAAAAACCAGGGAGCAAGTAAAGCTATGCCATGAAATGTAGTAAAAAATACCACATTCGTCCAATTGAGCGCCGGAGAATTTCCGCCCTCAGAAGTGCTGGCAAAAAATTTTGCAGTCATAAAAATTCCTGTCGATGGTTGAGGAAGCGATTTGCTTTTGTCGGGAGTTGCACCTGGCATAATTTCACATCTAAAGCGATCTTAGGCTCCAAATTAACTCCTGAAAGAATTGAGGCTAGATGCCTCACTCCACAAGAGTCATATGCTTGTTTCGTGCGTTACCATGAGCGCTAACACGCCTGAAAAAGGTAAACCCGATCCGCTCAGATATTTATAAAGCAATCGGTTACAGTTGAGCAAGTACCACTTACATTTTTTATGCTAACAGTTCTGCGAATTCTCTGCAAGTAGCACTTGCATTTTTCTTTTATGCGGTCTCAATCCAATTCAGCTCGTCAACGTCTGATTCAAGCAGCGCTTGAATTATTTACCGCTCAGGGAGTCAGCGGCACTACAACCCGCCAAATTGCAGAAAAAGCAGAAGTCAATGAAGTGACGCTATTCCGGCATTTTGGCAATAAGCATGGACTACTTTTAGCTGTCTTAGAAGAATCCGCAGCCTTTAAAAATTTAGGTGAGTCTTTAGTTAGCCGAGCAATTCCACCTGGTAATGTGTATCAAGCTCTGAAAGATTATGCAAGTGAAAGCTTACACGCATTAGAACAGGTTCCAGAGTTTGTTAGGTCTGTGGTAGGTGAAGCCGACCAATACCCAGCAGAAAATCGCCGTGCTTTGGGACGGGGGTTAACGGAAGCTAACCGTTATGTAGCAGAGTACTTAGCCACTGTAATTGAACAGGGACACTTAAATACCTATCTCCCGGCAGAAAAATTAGCGAGTTTGTTAAATGGGATGTTGCTAGGATATGCGGTGATTGAGTTCACTAGCGAATTTCACGAACTTTGGGAAGATAGAGATGATTTTCTGGAGAATCTGGTGCAGTTGTTTTTACAAGGAGCAATGTCACCGGTAGTTGAAGCAAGTCAATATTCCTCAAGTTTGGTTGTAATAGATTCTAGTATTAGGGAAGTAGCTGATTTGCCGGCTTCTTTAGTCCATCAAATTCTCCAACAAGCAAGAAAATTGGGAGTGCAAGATTATGCATTAGCGTATGTGTTATTTGCTGCTGGGTTATCTGTTCTGGAAGTAGTTGGCTTGCAGCGATCGCATCAATTCTACGATACTCAAGGACACTTTCTGCAAATTGCCAATAACAGCGGATTTCGCCAAGTACCTGTCAATCAGTGGATAATGGGTAATCGCTATGGTTCTTACACCAACAATCCATTAACTAAATGGCTGAAAAGTCGTAAAGATAATCAATCTGCCATGTTTATTCATGAATCTGGGGAGCCAATGTCAGAATCACAAATTGACGTACACTGGCACATGTGGACACAGGGACTGTTAACACCAGAAGGACAACCCCCAGCAATTATTCAAACACAACAAACTTGGCGTGTAGAAATGTTGATGCGCGGCATGAGCTTAGAGAATCTTAGCATTTTAACAGGATGCGATCGCACTCAATTACAACCTTACGCCAAAAGAGCCAGAGAAAAAGCCGCTTTAGAGCAAGCAACTCGTTTAGATCAAAAACCTGGATAATTGTTGTTTGGAGCGTTGGAGCGTTGATAGTTGTTGAGTGAATGACAGCGCGATCGCATGATTGAAAATAAACAACCCAGGTGTGTAATCTTGGTTTCACCGTTCATAACCACAGCTTCTGTGGTGGTAACGACAACTTCTTCATTCATAACGACAGCTTCTGTGGTGGTAACGACAACTTCTTCATTCATAACGACAGCTTGTGTTGTGGTAACAACAACTAAAGCATTTATAACCTGTGCTTATGTTGTTATCAAGACAGCTTTTGCGTTCCTGATGAAAGCTTCTGTTGTGGTAACGACAGCTTCTGCGTTCATAACGACAGCCTTTGACATATTGACAAATACTAAAAATGAGATATCAGTTTGTTTAAAATTCGTGAAAAAATAAGATCCCCGACTTCGCATAAGTTGTCGGGGATCTGAATAAAGTCTAAGCCATTAACCAAAAAATCTATGAATATTACATACAAACGCGACTTAGTTGATGTTGATTGGGAGGCAATGAAGGCAACATTAATCAAAGATAACTTTCATAACGGACGAAGTACAGAGCAATTGAAAACATCTTTTGCCAATAGTTTTTCGACATGCATTGCTTATGCCGATAAAAAAATTGTAGGTACAGCCAGAGTGTTATCTGATGGAGTGTGTAATGCTTACATTGTCGATGTTTGGACTTATTCAGAATACCGTCATCAAGGTATTGCGCGAAAAATGATGGAGATTATTACAGAAGAATTGCCAGGACAACACGTTTACTTGTTTACCGATGACTCTGTTGATTTTTACAAGAAATTGGGATTTGTAGAACAGCCTACAGGATTAAGTAAAGTCATCGGAAAATGGTTAGTGAATGATTATTAAGTTAACTTTTGCCGAAAATAGATTACCGACAACTTATGCGAAGTTGGGGATCTGAACTTCGGATTTGAGATTTTTATGCGACGAAAGTGACAGAATTCGCTTAAGCAAGTAAAGCGTCTCCGACAAAAGAAGAAAAGGAAAGATTTGTCAGTTCGCTAAACTAGAAAATATACTCATCAACTGCACGCACTAACTACTTTGAAAACCGACAGCATCTTTTATCGCATCTTCCAAAGCTTACCCAGCACGTTCTTTGAACTGATTAACCAACCAGCATCACTTGCTGACGTTTACCAATTTTCCTCAGTAGAAGTCAAACAACTCGCTTTCAGAATTGAGGGTGTATTTTTACCCAATACTTCAGAACTACCCATTTATTTTGCTGAGGTGCAATTTCAACCAGATAAAAAATTTTACTCGCGGTTATTCGCAGAAATATTTAACTATCTGGATAAAACCGAATTAACTAACAATTGGCGTGGTGTTGTTCTCTTTCCTAACCGCAGCGTTGATACTGGAGATACGGAGAGATATGCAGAATTACTCAACTCACCACGAGTGACTCGTATCTATCTTGACGAATTAACAGCGATTGAGGCATCATCTATCGGGATTGAGACAGTTAAATTAATCATCGAACCAGAATCAACTGCGATCGCAAAAGCTGTAGAGATAGTAAACAACACTCGACAACAAATCATCGATGCCGCCCAACAGCGAGAAATTATACAATTAATAGAGACGATATTAATCTACAAATTGCCGCGCTTAAGCCGGGAGGAAATGGAAAAAATGTTTGGATTAAATGAGTTAAAGCAAACTAGATTCTATCAAGAAGTTTTTGCTGAAGGCAAAGAAGAAGGTAAGCTTGAAGGCAAGGAAGAAGGTAAGCTTGAAGGCAAGGAAGAAGGTAAGCTTGAAACTATACCTCAGTTATTGGCGTTAGGTTTGAGTATTGAACAGATAGCTCAAGCGTTGGGTTTGGATGAACAAGTTGTTAGGCAAGCCGCATCGAAATTATAAAGCGGTCTTCGAGTGCGATCGCTCTTGAATGTACCTACTTGACACAAATCACTGTAGTGCTATCATCTTGGGCGAACTAAATGTTGTTCGTCAAGTGATTGAAGTTCGAGAATTAAACATCGCCACTTGTGTAATTGTGCAAGGATAACTTACATATATGATGGAAAATTCTGCACAAAGAGAAATTAATCTCGTTCGTTTGGCAGAGTTTATCAAAGATATTCGTATCTATCGAGTAACAGAGGATATAGCTACGATTTACGGTCAACTCAAAGCCACTTTGATGAAACAATTTGGTCCCAAAGAGAAAACCAAGCGAAGAAAAACTAAAATTACTGAACTAGGATTCGATGAGAACGACCTTTGGATTGCTGCTTTTCGCTTTGCAACACAATCTGACCATTGTCTCGGCAGACAGTGACTTTGAGCGAATTCAACAAGCCAAAGCATTATTGGTTGAATCCTGGCTTTGAAACCCTTAGAACTATAGAATAGAAACTCAGCCTTTGTATTGCTTCAACTACTAGAAGAAAGAATTTAGTAGTAAATTTGACAGAAATAGATCGACAAAAGTCTGTACGAAGCTTGTAGCATCGATAACGTTTGTGATATTTCCTATGGATTCCCGGATTCGTTTTTTAATGTGCGCCCCTGACCACTATGATGTGGACTATGTGATTAACCCCTGGATGGAAGGCAACATTCACAAGTCATCGCGCGATCGCGCTGTGGAACAGTGGCAAAAACTTCACCTTCTCCTGAAAGAACACGCTATTGTAGACTTAGTTGCACCTCACAAAGGTGTACCGGATATGGTATTTACCGCCAACGCCGGCTTAGTGTTGGGTAAGAACGTTGTTCTCAGTCGCTTTTTACACAAAGAACGTCAGGGAGAAGAACCTTACTTTAAACAATGGTTTGAAGAAAACGGCTACACAGTCAACGAACTACCGAAAGATTTGCCCTTTGAAGGTGCGGGAGACGCACTTCTAGATCGAGAAGGACGCTGGTTATGGGCAGGATACGGTTTTCGTTCAGAATTAGATTCTCACCCATATTTAGCGAAGTGGCTGGATATCGAGGTAGTCTCTTTACGTTTGATAGATGAGCGCTTTTATCACCTTGATACTTGCTTCTGTCCCCTTGCGAATGGCTATTTGCTGTACTATCCAGGTGCTTTTGATTCTTACTCCAACCGCATGATTGAAATGCGCGTTGCCCCAGAAAAGCGGATTGCAATTGAAGAAGCGGACGCGGTAAACTTTGCCTGCAATACGGTGAATGTAGACCATATCGTGATTATGAACAAGGCTTCGTCAGCTTTAAAAGCAAGCCTTAACGATGCGGGTTTCCAAGTGATGGAAACACCGTTAACAGAATTTCTCAAAGCAGGTGGTGCGGCAAAATGTCTCACACTGCGGGTAACGGAACCAGTACGCGCAGAAGTTCACGCGAATGTTTCGGTAGAAAGTCGGATTATTCGCCTTGAAGGACACTTGCTCGATTCTGGCTTGATTAACCGCGCTTTGGATATGATTATCGATAGCGGCGGTAGTTTCCAAGTGCTAAATTTCAACTTGGGAGAACAGCGACAAAGTACTTCAGCGGCTGAGGTGAAGGTATCAGCACCTTCCCATGAAGTGATGGAGCAAATTATATCTCACTTAATTGATTTGGGTGCGGTAGATTTGCCTCAAGATGAGCGCGATGCCAAACTTGAGCCTGTGTTGCAACCAGGAGTTGCACCAGATGATTTTTATGTAAGTACGATTTATCCTACCGAAGTACGGATTAACGGTCAATGGGTCAAGGTGCTTTCGCAGCGGATGGATGGTGCGATCGCTCTTATCGAAACTCCTAATGGTTGGCAGGCGCGGTGTAAACTTTTACGCGATTTAGAAATAGGCGAACACGTAGTAGTCGATGTGCAAGGTATCCGCACCATTCGCAAACCAGAATCGCGAGAACAACGCAATGCTCAAGAATTCAGCTTTATGTCGGCGGGTGTTTCCAGCGAACGCCGCGTAGAATTAGTTGTGGAGCAGGTGGCGTGGGAGTTACGTAAAATTCGCGATGCGGGCGGTAAAGTAGTTGTCACGGCGGGTCCTGTGGTGATTCACACCGGCGGGGGCGAACATTTGGCGCGACTGATTCGAGAAGGATATGTACAAGCTCTGTTGGGTGGAAATGCGATCGCTGTCCACGATATGGAGCAAAATATGATGGGGACTTCTCTCGGTGTGGATATGAAGCGGGGTGTCGCTGTGCGCGGCGGACATCGCCACCATTTGAAGGTAATTAATACTGTCCGCCGTCATGGTAGCATTGCTGCGGCTGTGTCAGCTGGAGAGTTTAAGGGTGGTGTAATGTATGAGTGCGTCCGCGCTGGTGTACCTTTCAGCCTCGCGGGTTCGATTCGCGATGATGGTCCTTTACCGGATACGCAGATGAATTTGATTCAGGCTCAGGAGGAATATGCGAAACTGCTTAAAGGTGCGGATATGATTTTGATGTTATCATCAATGCTGCACTCTATTGGCGTGGGGAATATGACTCCGGCTGGGGTGAAGATGGTTTGTGTGGATATTAATCCAGCGGTGGTGACGAAGTTAAGTGACAGAGGTTCGATTGAATCGGTTGGTGTGGTGACGGATGTCGGGTTGTTTTTGAGTTTGTTGGTGCAGCAGTTGGATAAGTTGACTAGTCCTTATCGAGCGGTGGTAGGATAAGCAAATCGCACTCGTAGCAAAGGCGCAAAGGTAAGAAGGGGATGGAAGGGGTAGCTTTTAAGAGAGGGTTACAGGTTGGTTGGGTCAGTTTTATTGCTGACTTTCTGCTGGTGGGGATGGTTGTCGGACCGCTGGCGGCTCCTTTTCTTGCTGCGTCTGGGTTGCCAATGTTAGGTTTGATTGCGGACATCATTTATTTCATGGGAAATCATGTATGTCCGCAACCTAATATGGGGTTAGATTTGGCACCGCCGTTTATTATGGCTGTGTGTATGCGCTGTTACGGTACGGTAACGGGTTTGCTGTTTACTCGGTTGCTGTATGGGGTGAGTGGTGGTAAGGGTTTTTACTGGTTGAGTCAGTATGGCTGGAGTGGTGCGGCGATCGCTATTGTGTTTATGATGGCTTATCCGTGGGAATTAGCAGCGCAGGTTTTAGGTTGGTGGAGTTTTCATAATTATCTGGTTACACCGTTTGGGTTAATTACCGGTTTGGCGTGGGGATTGTTTACTATGCCAATATTGCACCATCCTAAGTCTTAGGAGTCAAAAGTCAAAAGGGCTTTATATCTTGTTACCAATTACCAATTCCCCATTCCCCATTCCCCATTCCCCATTCCCCATTCCCCATTCCCCATTCCCCATTCCCCATTCCCCATTCCCCATTCCCTAAAGAATCGCTTGAATGGGTAGTCCAAATCCTAAATAATTACGAATCAAGAGAAATAAAACAAGTACTGCGATAAAAAAGGCAGTAGCTTGAATATCCTGAGTGAAGCTGGAAAATTTTTCTCTTGCTAACCCATACAAATTAACTAAGTATAAAGGCATATCGCTGAGTGCAATGACGATAATTGCTCCGACGATGCCAAAATGAAAAAATGCGAAAGGTAGCCCCAGAAGAATCATCGCAAAACCAGCTAGATTACTTTGGGCTGAGTAAAAAGGCTTGCCAATTGCCAACAAAGCAGGGCTGATAGTATGAAATAACATTGAAAACCAAACACCGCAGCACAAAATCGGCATCATCCAAGTTGCTTCGCTATATCTTTTGTCATAAAGTGTGGCAATAACTAAATCACCAACAGTGACTAAAGCAGCTAAGAAAACTGCAAATCCACCAAGTAGCAATCGACGTTGCCGGAGAATTTTGTCTCGCAAACTTGAACGCGGTAAGTCAACATGGTTAGAAATTGTGGGAAAAATAACTCTATAACTAAGATGTTTGATAATTTCTTTGGGTACACATGCCAAAGTATAAGCAATTGTATATACCCCTAATATTTTAAAAGATAGTAGCTTACCAAGAATCAGGCGATCGGCTTGATCGTTTAAAAACGTTACCGCTGAAGCCATAAACATCCATCTACCGAAAGACAGAAGCTCTTTAAATGCATCTGCTTCCCAAGCAAAGCGGTTGGAATATCCTCGTATTAACCAAAAGCTTCCGACTGTTCTATATAATGCCCCAGCTAGTACTCCTAAAGCTAGAGCTAAGATGTTTCGAGTTAACCAAGTCCAAATAATAAATGTAGCCAGAGTTAAGATTTGTACGAGCAAATCAAACCGAGTTAACTTTCCTAAATCTATGCGACGCTGAAGAGTATGTAAACTAGTGGAAGCGAAGCCGTCAATGACTGAGGAAAATGCCATAATCGGAATTAACCAAATCAGGCGATCGTCATTATAGAACTTTGCAATTGGAAACGTAACCAACAAGCAAAATAACCAAATTACGATGCCACGAATTGCTTGTAGTGTCCAAGCTGTATTCAGAAAAGTCGATTCATCACCTTTTTTATTGTTGACAATACTTTGACCAATTCCTAAGTCTGAAAATAGTTCAATCCCCGCTCTTAATGTATTTACTAAAGCCATCAAACCAAAATACTCTGGTATCAACAGCCGAGTCAAAATCAGGTTTCCGCCAAACCGCAATATCTGACTAGTTCCGTAACCAGCAATTGTCCAAACTGCACCACGGATAGCACGCTTTTTTACAGATGTCATACATTCCAAAGGAAAATTGGGTAAGCAAATGGATCATCAACGAGCTAGTTTTTTCAGGACATAATATCTCCACAGTCATTAAATTTAGCGGTAAAGAGTTGCGTACAATACATTCAGAGCGCTCTTATTCACCATGAAAGGAGAATTGCTATAATTTGGCAAGTTGCTATGAAGCTGAGTTGCTTTTAAGTATAGAAAAGAAGAGTTTTTTATTTTAAATGAATTCAGATTTACACCAGCTAGGAAGTAGATGGACATAAATAAAGAAAAGTTTGTAGTCAGGGCTTGAGAGTAAATCTTTGAGATGAGGGCTGAAGCCCTCACTACGAAACATAAGAGTATTTTTACTTTATCTTTAAACATTCAACACAATATCATAATATTTGCTGAAAGTAAAATCACTTTCGGTATGTAAATTTCTGATGTAGATATCGGCTTTTTTTAAATTTTTGATAAAGATTAATATGTGATTGACGATAAAATCACGAAGAAAAGTAGCAAAATTAAGACATCTAGCCGTCTGATTTATGAATTGGTGAGGCAGTAGCTTTAGTCAAGTAGAAGTGCTTAAATCTTAAATGAGTATCTTTTTAATTAAACCCAAACCAATTTTTGAGTAGGGGGATATACTTTTTCGTCGATAAGTCTGATTGAGCAAATAACTGCTTGCGTATTATTGGCATTACAAACCAGGGTAATTGCGTTCATAACATTCTGCATCTACACCGATGACCTCAAAAATCTCATCGACAACTTCAGTTGCTAAACCTAAAGTCCATTTTTATTTCATTGATGCGCTACGGGGAATTGCTGCATTATGGGTGGTCTTTTATCATACCGATCCAGATGTGCGTCTTTTTGAATTAAGCAAGTTATTGCCTAATTGGTTTACAGTTGTAGCGTTCAAATGGGGTAGTCTTGGTGTCAGCATATTCTTTGTCCTCAGTGGCTTTGTAATTGCATATTCGCTACGTGAGGCAAAAATTGACTTTGGCTATTTTAAACGTTTTAGTCTGCGACGTTTAACTAGGTTAAGTCCACCTTATTATGTAGCAATTATCGTCGCTTTAGGCTTTGCGTTTATTTCCTCTTATGTCAAGCATGTAGCCTTTGCGCCGATGGGTGAATCTTTATCTTTTGAGAGGTTGCTGACACATTTATTTTATTTGCAAGGCATTTTTGGACACAAAAATATTGATGATGTTTACTGGACTTTGTGTTTAGAAGTGCAGTTTTATTTAATTTTCTGTGCGTTGTTGGCGATCGCTCAATGGCTAGATTTTTCCTGTAATTGGCGTTACGCTAAAGCAGGCGTGTTTGTTCTTGCTGCTACTGTCGCTGCTCTTTTTCCTCTAGGTGTATTTCCCGATAATGGCAGACCTGTAATATTTTTACCTTTGTGGTACGCTTTTCTTTTAGGTGTCTTTGCTTATTGGTCATGGCGCGATAAGCTAAAGCCAATCTTTTTTTACTTGTATGCGGGTTTAGTGCTAACCGGAGGAATCGTCAACTCATTAAATTTTGCGATCGCTTCTGCAATTACTGCCATCCTTATACTAGAAGCCGGTCGAGCAAATCGCATGGAATGGCTAAATTGGCGCTGGCTCCAATTCCTCGGTAAAATTTCTTACAGCCTTTATCTCACCCATGTTTATCTCTTGGGAATTGTCTTTTTCCTAGGATATAAAATACTTGGTCGTCATCTCTGGAGCGAAATTCTCTGCTTAGTACTGGGAATCGCCATCTGTATTGGCTTTGCCGCAATTATGTGGCAATTAGTAGAGAAACCGTCGATTAAATTAAGTCAAAAGGTCAAGCTTGTAAAAAACACGGAGGCAATTCGTGTATGAAGTTACTAGTAACTGGTGCATCCGGATTTTTAGGTCAGTATGTGGTAGTTGAAGCGCTGCGACAGGGATTTGAGGTACGGGCAGTAGTTAGACCAGGCAGTGATGAAAAACGCCTGTCTTGGTACAATCATCCACAGGTGGAGTTAGCCCAGATTGACTTACGGCAATCAAACATTATCGATGCGTTGGATAATGTAAGTGCGGTAATTCACCTCGCAGCAACCAAACAAGGCAACTTTGAGACACAGTATAACAGTACTGTTGTCGGAACAGAGAACTTGCTCAAGGCGATGATGTCAGCGCAAGTGCAGCGATTAGTAGCGATTAGCAGCTTTTCTGTATTTGATTATTTGTACATTGCCTCAGGTGAAATCATCAGTGAAGATTCACCAATTGAGCGCGAACCAAAGCAGCGGGATGTATACGCGCAAACCAAATTAATTCAAGAAAATCTCGTCCGTGATTTTTCAGAGAAACATAATATAAATGTAACAATTATTCGACCGGGTGTAGTGTACGGGCGAGATAATTTGTGGAATGCTAGTCTTGGTGTGAAAGTGAGCCAACAGCTGTGGATTCAAATCGGAAAAAATGCCCAAATTCCCTTGACTTATGTAGAAAATTGTGCAGAAGCGATTGTAACGGCGGTAAATAGTCAAGAGGCAATTGGTAAAACATTAAATATCGTTGATGACGATTTGCCGACTCAAAGTATTTACTTTGAAAAATTGATCGAGTTGCAAAAGCGATCGCCCTTCACAATTAAGATCGATTGGACAATGATGCGTTGGCTAGCGCGTACAAGTTGGTTATTTAACAAGTTACTAGCAGACAAAGTGAAGCTACCCGGTATTCTTATTCCCGCAAGATTACATGCTCGATTTAAACCGCTACGCTACAGCAACACTCGCGCTCAACAAGTGTTGAACTGGAAACCAAAATATTCCCTCGATGCAGCCCTAGAACGCAGTAGCAGTGATATTGAATTGTTGAATATGTAGAGACGCTTGGACGCTTGGACGCTTGGACGCTTAAAAAGAATTATTCCCCATTACCCATTACCCATTACCCATTACCCATTCCCCATTACCCATTCCCCATTACCCATTCCCCATGCCCATATAAATTATGCGTATTGCCTATTTAACTGGAGAATATCCCAGAGCAACAGACACCTTTATTCAGCGTGAAGTAGCAGCCTTGCGGGATATGGGTGTAGAAGTACACACATTTTCCGTTCGTCGGACGGGGGATGAACACATGGTAGGACTAGAACAAAAGCGAGAACGCGATCGCACTTTCTACATCCTGCCCGTCAATATGATAAATTTGCTACTTACACATCTTAGTTTATTAGTAAATTTACCAAGCAGATATTTACGCGCAATTCAGTTAGCATGGTCTACACGGCAACCTGGATTGCGGGGAAGTTTGTATCAATTATTCTACTTTCTCGAAGCCGGCATTCTTGCCAAAGAAATCAATCAACGGCAGATTCCGCATTTGCACAATCATTTTGCCGATTCTAGCTGTAGTGTAGCGATGCTGGCGGCTGAATTGGGGGATTTTACTTTTAGCTTAACTTTGCACGGTCCATACATCTTTTTTGAGCCGTATCATTGGCGAATCGACGAAAAAATCAAGCGATCGCTATTTGTTTCTTGTATAAGTCACTACTGCCGCAGTCAAGGAATGATATTTGCACCTCCAGAAAAATGGAAGCAAATGCACATCATTCATTGTGGAATCGATCCAGCTTTATTCGATGTCGTTTCTCACAACGAATCAGGAAAAAACTTGCTGTATGTAGGAAGATTAGCCGTAGTGAAAGGGTTGCCGATATTACTCGAAAGCCTGAGTTTTTTAAAGCAAGTGCATCCAGAGATTTTGCTCACAGTCGTTGGTGACGGTTCAGATCGAGTACACTTGCAACAATTAGCTCACGAATTAGGGCTGAGTGCAAATGTAAAATTTGTTGGTTATCAGTCGCAAGCTGAAGTCCGCAGATATATGCAGCAAACTGATGTATTCGTTATGTCCAGCTTTGCCGAAGGTGTACCAGTAGTACTGATGGAAGCGATGGCAGCAGGTGTCCCCGTAGTAGCGACGCAAATTGCTGGAGTCAGCGAGTTAGTAGAAGATGGTGTTAGCGGCTACTTGGTTCCGCCAGGAGATGCCTTTTATTTAGCGTCAAGCCTCGAAAAATTGCTGAAAAATTATCAATTACGTGTAACATTTGGCATTGCGGGTCGAGCAAAGGTAGAGAAAGATTTTAATATTAACTATGAAGTAGCATGGCTGCATCGTGTCATGTCCGCTGCCCTGCAAGGAAAAGTAGAATCTATTCGGACGAATAACTCGGAAAAACAAGTTACAATCAGCGAAGAGCCGATTATCAACGTGTAGAGATAAATTTTGATAACTTCCTTTGGAGTTGAAGCTGGCTCACCTGGTATTTTCGCTATTAGTTTGACATAACAGGTAGTGAACAATCATTATTAATTATTCGTCATTAATGACAAAGCACAAATTAACTAATAATGATTGCTGAAAGCTAATAGTAGAATAAGGTACAGACCTTCATCTGCGTTCGTAAGAGAGGAAGAGACATTGGATGAACTGAGGACGGCGCTAGAGCTAGCAACCGAAGAAGAATTGCAGGATTTAACCGCAATTCTGTTTGGTCGGAAATTTAATCCCATAGATTATGTTCACACACCAGAACCGATAGAAGTGCAAAGTAAAGACCACAAAGCTTGGCTAGATGCGCTCGAAGCACGTTTTCGCTTTTTGGCGGCAGATGGTATGACGGTATTAAGGGGACGCACAAATCTGGTAACTTACCGAGAAGCTTTGATTCAAGTATGTAAGTATCTGAAAATTCGCTACTGTCATCAACTAGCAACGGTTGATTTAGAAGCGGAAGTGTTTTTGCATCTTTTAGGGCATGTGTGGAAAAAATTACCCGAAAAGGAAAAGCAAAAATTAACAGTGCAGGTGCAGCAGCAGCTTGCTAAATCTCAACCGAATCAACCGCTACCACTTTCATTACAGCGTGACCCTTTGGGCTTGCTTTTCAAAGGTGGTAGCGCGATCGCACTCACCTCGTTCGTACAACCACTGTTGCTCAAACAAATCGCCCGTCAATTTGCCATGCACTTTGCCACCTATCAAATAGCCCAACAAGCAGCGGTTGAAGGTGGGGTAATAGCAACAACGCAGTTTCAAAACTATGTAGCTTTGCAGATGGCACGACGGGGTATGGCTGTAAGTGCAGCTCGTTATACCGCAGTCAGAAGTGTATTTGCTATGTTAGGACCAGTCATGTGGGGTTGGTTTTTTGCAGATTTAGGATGGAGAGCGATCGCCACCAACTACGGTAGAATCATACCCACCATCTTTGCCTTAGCTCAAATTCGCCTCACCCGCACCGAATGTTGGGAACCCGCTTGAAAACCGCTTTTCGCCATCCCAATCCTAATTTACAATTTCCTTGGAACTTGGCTCAAATCGGATTATTTATCTTTCCCTTGAGTCCGTTTTTAGGAGCTGTAACTCTAGGTTTGGCATCATTAAAAACTTGGTTGCGACAACACCGCACAATTATTCAGAGTCCCCTTAATTGGGGATTTGCCCTCCTCGGTGTATTGTTAATCATTAGCTCTGCCTTTGCTGAGAATAAAACAGAAGCCTTCCTTGGCTTGTTTAATTTCTTACCGTTCTTTTTATTTTTCGCCGGCTTTAGCGCTTTAATTCAAACACCCACCCAATTGCGCCAACTAAGTTGGAATTTAGTCATATCTTCCATACCTGTAGTCATAATTGGCTTTGGGCAATTGTTTTTCGGCTGGACTTCTAAATTAGAAATTTTGTGGATTGTTTTGGAAATAAACATCCTACCCCAAGGAGATCCACCAGGTCGCATGGCTTCAATTTTCATGCACGCTAACACCTTAGCTGCTTATCTGGTGATAGTTTTCATCCTGGGGTTAGGGTTGTGGTTAGAAAGCTATCAGCAGTTAAGAGGCAGGGGGCAGGGGGCAGGGGGCAGGGGGCAGGGGGCAGGGGGCAGGGGGCAGGGGGCAGGGGGCAGGGGGCAGGGGGCAGGGGGCAGGGGGAAAGAGGATTTGAAGACATTTGCATAAATGCCCTTTTTTATAACTAATAAGCGCGGACATGATATAAAACTATGTGTAAAGTTTTGTTGCTAAAGCTTGATTTAATAGCTTCAATTGTCTCGAAGTAACAAATTTATTAACCGATAGATAAATTTTGTGCTTTTTCAATACAGACTCTTAACTGTTCGGCAAGAACCTGAATATGGGGTTTTCTCAGCATGGTGAGGTGATTGCCAGGAATAGTATGAATTTCTGTTTTTTCAACAGCTAGCCGATCCCAACCCATACTCAAATCTTGCTCGGCAATGCTTGACTGAACGCTTGTTCTGAAAAGAGTAATTCGCTTCGGGTAAACCTGGGGAACGTAGTTGAGAACTGCTTGGTTATTAGCATAAAAAACACGAAGCATGGGGCGAATTGTTAACTCGTTTAAAATTCTTAACCTCGACTCTTCAGGCATCGAGTTGACTATAGCAGCTTCTTTCAAGATAAAGTGTGAAAACAAATTTGTTTCGAGCGATTGAATAAATTTATGAAAATTAGGAAGACGAAAAATTAAACTTTTAATTTTGTTTTTGCTAGGAGCAGTAATTAAACGCAAATAATCGAAGAAAAATGACCATATATATCGCGCTACTGTAGTAAAAAGAAACTTGAACCCATTGCCAAAAGAAGGTATATTGCTCTTAATTGGTGCTAAAGTATCAAGCACAGCAAGTAAAGCGACTTCATCTCCAGATTTTTGCAGTTGTTGAGCCATCTCAAAAGCAACCAAACCGCCAAAAGACCAACCTCCTAAATAATAAGGTCCTTTTGGTTGTACTTTACGCAATGCTTCAATATAGTGGGCAGCCATTTCCTCAATGTGAGTTAGTGGAGTTTCTCCGTCAATACCAATCGGTTGTATCCCGTAAAATGGTTGATTTGTCCCTAAATGATGAGCTAATTCGTAATAAGGAAAAACAACACCAAAGATTGGATGAACGCAAAAGAAAGGCGGATTTGAACCAGCAGGCTGAATCGCAACTAAGGGAGACCAAGACAGAGAATCTGTGTCTGAAGATAGAGAATTTGCGAAACTTTCAATTGTAGGATTTAAAAATATGGTATATAGTGGCAATTCACGCTCAAATTGCTTGTGTATTTGCTCCAACAAACGTACAGTTAACAGCGAATTTCCTCCCAAGTCGAAGAAGTTATCGTAAATACCCACACGCTCAATTTGAAGGACTTCAGCCCAGATTTTTGCTAATGTTAACTCGGTTGGATTACGAGGAGCGATATAGGTTTTATCTATTGAACGATTAGTTGTGTCGAGTGCTGTGAGTGCTAGGCGATCTAGTTTGCCATTAGGCGTTAGCGGCAAAGAATCCAGCACTACAAAGGCTGCTGGTATCATGTATTCTGGTAATTTTTCTTTTAGGAATTCACGTAGTTTACTAGTTGTTGCTGGCTGCTTCGTGGGAATAATATAAGCTACCAAGTAGCGATCGCCTGACATCTTCTCTTTAGCAATTACTACTGCTTTTTCCACGCTTTGATGCATCATCAGCACCGTTTCAATCTCTGATAACTCAATGCGAAAGCCACGAATTTTAACTTGATTATCGATGCGACCCAAAAATTCAATATTACCATCTACTCGATAACAAGCTAAATCACCGCTCTTGTAAAGTCGCGTTGGGAGAAACCCGGTTTCTTGAAGAAACCGGGTTTCTGTTAATTCGGGACGATTGAGATAGCCTTCAGCTACACCCTCACCACCGATATATAATTCACCAGTAATTCCAATTGGTACAGGTTGTAAATACTTATCTAATATATAAATTTGAGTGTTAGCAATAGGACGACCTATAGAGGGTTTTTCATCAAGAGTATTAATTTCGGCAACGGTTGACCAAACAGTTGCTTCAGTTGGACCGTAAGCGTTAAAAAATCGACGATTAGAACTCCACCAGCGTTTTATAATATCCTGCGAACACAATTCTCCTGCACAAATTATAGTTTGCAATGCCGGGAGTGATTCTGGAGGTAGAACTGCCAACACCGCAGGAGGAAGGGTAACATGAGTAATAGCTTTTTCGCGCAATAGTTGCAGCAAAGCTTTTCCGGGTAGAAGCGATTCTTTCTTTGCTAAATAAAGAGTCGCTCCTGCTGTTAGTGCCATAACAATCTCAAAAATTGAGGCATCAAAACTCAATGATGCAAATTGCAAAATGCGGTTATTCGGTTGCAAGTTGAAAACTTCAATTTGAGCTGATGCCAAGTTAAAAAGTCCTCGGTGCTTGATTAAAACTCCTTTCGGCTGTCCTGTTGAGCCAGAGGTGTAAATGACATAAGCTAGGTTATCAGATGTTACGCAACTAGTTGGGTTTTCCTGGCTATGTTGTGTAATAGTTGCCCAATTTTCATCTATGCAAATAATTGGATTCGAGAAGTCCTGAAAATGCTTGAGTAACTTTTTCTGTGTTAGCAATACTGAAACTTTCGCGTCTTTGAGGATGAAGTTAAAACGCGATTGAGGTAAGCTCGGATCTAAAGGCAGATATGCTCCACCTGCTTTGAGGATAGCCAACAACCCAATTATCATTTCGAGCGATCGCTCTACGCAAATGCCCACTAAAACATCTGGGACTACCCCTAATTGTTGCAGATAATGTGCAAGTTGGTTAGCTCGGTTATTTAGTTCGCGGTAGGTTAATTGCTGGTGTTCAAAAACTAGTGCGATCGCATTGGGACTTTCCGCCACAATTGCTTCAAATAACTGATGAAAACACTGCTCAATTTTAGATTTTTGATTTGGAATTTTAAATTTATTCTGATTAAACTCTATTAATAGTTGATGTCTTTCTGCTTTTGTTAAAATTGACAAGTCGCAAAGACGCTGTTTTGGATTAACAACAATGCTTTCTAACAGCGTTTGAAAATGTCCCAACATCCGGGTAATAGTGCTGTCATCAAATAAATCGGTGCTGTACACCACTTGTCCTTTAAGGCTTTCCAAATCTTGCCACAGATGAAACTCCAAATCTAGCTTTGCGGTTTTGCTGTCAAACTCGAATTGCGAAAGCGTTAACCCAGGTAACTCTAGCGCTTCGATTGGAGTATTTTGCAGGCTAAATACAACCTGAAACAACGGATGACAACTTAAATCTCGTTCTTGGTGTAGTTCTTCCACCAGCTTTTCAAAGGGCAAATCCTGATAAGCATAAGCGCTTAAAGTTACCTTTCGCACTCGATTCAACAGTTCTTGAAACGTTGGATTTCCTGATAAATCGGTACGCAGTACTAAAGTATTGACAAAAAAGCCAATTAACCCTTCTAACTCGCTGCGGTTGCGATTGGCAATGGGCGAGCCGATCGCAATGTCCTCTTGCTGCGTGTAGCGATAAAGCAACGTTTGAAACGCTGCCAGCAGAGTCATGAACAAGGTAACGCCTTCTTGGTGGCTAAGTGTCTCTAGCGCCTGAGTTAAATAGGGCGGTAGTTGTATAAATTGTTTCGCACCTTTGTAAGTTGGAACTGCTGGTCTTAATCGGTCAGTGGGGAGATTTAGTACTGAAATTCCCTCTAAGTGATGATGCCAGTAAGCTAACTGAGTTTGTAGCACATCTCCTTGCAGCCATTCCCGCTGCCATTCGGCGAAATCTGCATACTGAATGGGTAGTTCCGGCAGGGGCGATCGCTTATCCTCTAAAAAGGCTTTATATAGTGTCCCCAGTTCTTTAATCAGCACTCCAATAGACCAACCATCGGCAACAATGTGATGTAGGTTCAGTAGTAGCACGTATTCTGCTTCATCGAGTTGTAGCAGCGTCAATCGCAGCAAGAGTCCGGTGGTGAGATTGAAAGAACGTTGAGCTTCTTCGCTTGCGAATCGTCGCGCTTGTATTTCGCGTTCTTGGCTTTCAAATTGATTGCGTAGGTCTATTACTCTAAGAGGTATAATTAAGGTGGGGGCTATTACTTGTACTGGTTGTCCCTCCACCATGACAAACGTGGTACGTAAAATTTCGTGACGGCGTACCAGCTCGTTGAATGTCTGCGTTAAAGCGGTGAAGTTGAGCCTCCCTGTGAGGCGAAGTGCTGTTGACACATTGTAAAATGGATTGCGTGGTGCTAAAGAGTCGAGAAACCACAGCCGTTGTTGAGCGAAAGAAGTGGCAAAAACAAAAACCTCTGTTTCTTCAATAGCAGTGAGATTCATAAGTGAAGGGCACAGTTGTGCTGCAAAAATTTGTGGTAGAGAGAACAACCGATAAAATCAAATTACCAAATATTAGTTAGGGGATACCAAAAAATAAATTATTCAATAAGAGTAGGTGGAGAGAAGCGTATTGAAAAAATCAAACAAGCCTTGGGCGATCGCCTGCGGTATTGGTGCAGTTGGGATACCACCAAGCGATTATCAAAACAGACGGCACCCGTTGCTTGTTTCAAGTTGTTGGGTTGGGAGTGATAGTTTCCTGTTGTTGGGAGATAGCTCGTTCTACTTCCTCACGAACAATCCTTAGCGCAACCGATTCTCAAGGTCACGGTTATGAATATACTCTGCCAACGCCTGATTAATCAGCGCTTGATACCCCTGCTCACCTGCATTTGCCTCGAAGTATTCGACGATGAAAGCATCTAGAAGGAGATCGACACGCCGTTGACCTGGTTCAACAGGTTTTCCGCCAACCCGCAGCACCGCCCGCTTCATCTGTTCTTCAGTCACTTCTGGAATGTCATAAAAATCAATGTCCTTATCTTGCATTGCATCAATCCGCTCCCAATCAGTTTCAGAGGCTTTGGAAGAAAATGGTTTGTTCACGTTTAGTTCCCTCCCTCATCGAAATAACACGAATTTCATCCCCAATTTCTGTATGGGCAATAACCACTACTCGCCCGCGCAACAGTCCTAGTGTAATGAAGCGCTGCTCCCCATAAGCATAGCGATCATCTTCAAACGTGAATGTTGCACCCTCAAAAACCTGCGAAGCATCCACAAAATCAAACCCGTGTTTGCCCAAATTTGATTGTCGTTTATTTTCATCCCAAGTGAATCGCACGACTCTAACTAATAACTAATACCCGATCTTGTTTTGTGTTACTTACGCCAACAAACCTCCTAGGGGACGCGCCAGAGATTCTTCAAAAAGCCGATGCTACTTTACCAGGTGCGGTTACTATTTACATCCGCTTACCACAAACAAAAGAAGGAGTGTTCCGAATTGGTAAAAAATTGCCTCTACTCTCAAGTTTATCTCGACCAGTATACAGGTGAAGTGGTACAACTGAAAAATCGTTTAGAATCATCACGGGCTGAGAGAGTTTTAGACTCTTTTACTCCTTTACATTACGGCACCTTTGGCGGATTGACAACGCGCATACTATATGTACTCATTGGACTTGCACCCTTAGTTCTATTTATTACTGGCTTTGTGATTAGGAGATTGATGTTAGTGAAGCGATCGCCATAGTTTGGTAGGCATAGGCGATAATGCGATCGCCTGTTGGGGATAAACTCAAACGATGAAGGCGATCGCTTGCTTACCCAGGAAAAACGTTAGAATTAGCACAAAATCTTCTTACTATCTCTTTTGCGCTGAGTCTAATTCATGACCAAGCACGCTAATCAACCTTTCTTAGCATTCTTGAAAGTTGCCCTGTTGGGAGTTTCATTTCCCTTGTTCTTGACAAGTCACAATTGGGCGCAGGCGAACACTAAGCAGGATAATAGTCTGGTATACGCTCAAACACCTGCCAAGTCTACACCCCAAGCGAGTCAACCTGCTGAAGTTAAAAAGACTACACCGACACAGCAGGAAAAGCAGGAGAAAAAGGAAAAAGATGATTATTCTGATGTGCGTGGTAGTGCCGCTAAGGCGTTGGGCAACTTAGGTAACACCTCAGAAACGGTACTGCAAGGGCTTTTGGGGTGTCTGAAAGATGATGATTCTGGTGTGCGTGGTAATGCCGCTGGGGCGTTAGGCAAGTTAGGTAACACCTCAGAAACGGTACTCCAAGGGCTTTTGGGGTGTCTGAAAGATGATGATGATTATGTGCGTTATTTTGCCGCTGAGGCGTTGGGCAAGTTAGGTAACACCTCAGAAACGGTACTCCAAGGGCTTGTGGGGTGTCTGAAAGATGATGATTCTGGTGTGCGTCTTCGTGCCGCTGAGGCGTTGGGCAAGTTAGGTAAACCCTTTTAGTAAATTTAGGATTAAATTTACTACTTATTTGGCAGAATAGATTTACCTGTGTCTCATTTGTTTACAATTTTTACCTAATTTTCTCCTCCAAAACTAATGTAGAATCAGCCGATCGCCCAAATTCTTCAGGTGCATATTGCAGGTGTACTTTCGCACCAGGATAAATAAATGTACCCGGTGTCACGGAACGCACTAAATAATGCAGGCTATAAACGCCTGGATCTAGATGGTCGGCGTAGGCGATAATGCGATCGCTATAAATTGTTTTAAATCCAAGTTGCCAATTATCGGCTTTTGCTTTTAACGCAGATGTAGCAGTTTGAAAGCTTTGATCGACAGCTTCAAATCCCGCAGGTAGCGGATCGTTAATCACCACATGCTCTATAGGATGATCTACAATAACTTCTAAACCTATATCAAACACTTGTCCTGTTTCTATTGTCAACGGCTTATCTTTAGCATAAAGTCCTATTTTTTGCAAGACTTTTCCATCACCGACACGGCTAATTTCTCGCGATATTCGCAAACCGTTAAATCTCCCAGGTTGATTTCCTTGCAAGCGATAGCGATAAGCTAGTAGATAGTGTAATGTCCCAGAAGCTGATTTTTGCAGAGTTAGATCGTGATGTCCGCGAGGTAAGTTAGCGATCGCCACATTTAGCTGTAAACTAGAATTACGGTATCCTTGAAATTTACTTTCGCCGATTTTCTTACCAGCTAATTTCACACTCGCAAGAAAATCCGGCGGTGTTGGTTGCAGTTTCGCATATTCCACCAAAGCTGTCAGCGCTTGGGCATTGTCGTAACTAGTTTGCCATGTCCCATTGCGTCGGAGTGTTAAAAGACTTTGAAATAACTTATCGATAACTTCTGGTTTGACTTTGGCAGCGATAAACAAACGTAAAGCTTGCGCTTGTGCGGTTGTCGGTGAATTCATCCACCCCCAACTGCTGGGTAAATTTATCACTGCTGTGCGACCAGTTTCATATATATATTGTTGTAACTGCTGTAAAAGTTGTTTAGATTCATCTTGCCATTCGGGAAACTGAGATAGATATCGCGTTAATTTAATTTGCGTGACTAAATCAAAGTCGTTGCGTTGTTGATAAATATCTGTCAGAAAGCTATTGCTTTTTTCGCCAAATTGTGCAGTAGACATTAAAGCATTAAGTTGCATTTGGCTTTTGCAAGGTTGCTGTCTACAAAACTCAAATTGTCCGGGGTTGGCGAGGATTTTCTGCAAATATCCCTTGAGGCGTGGTATCATCGTCGAATTGATATTTGCTTTCGCCAGAGACTCAGCCACATAAAGAGAAATCCAAGGATCTGACTTTTCTTGTCCTGGATAAGCTGCAAAACCACCGTCAGCGAGTTGGAGTTTTTGTAATTGGGCGATCGCTTGGCTTGATTGTTTGGTAAAATTAAACTCTGGGAAAGTCTGACCGTATTTCTCAGAAAGTGTTTGCAGATTAGCGGCAATTATCAATTGACTCGCAGCTGGTTCAGCAAAAGGTAAATCATCATCTTTCATAACCTGCTTTGCAGGTACTTTAATTTCCGGAATCAAATTACTCGCTAATTGAATCTCTAAACCTCCCGCTTCGGGAAAGACATTTTTATCGACATTCAGCGGAATTTTTACTTGATTCGCAATTTGACTCTTAAAAACTCTGCGATCCTTTGCGTTACCCTTTGCGATCCTTTGCGTTTCAAACGGATTTGATATTACACCACTTTCAACAACTTCTTCTGTAACTTCCAACGGTTTAATTTCTAAAGGTACTTCAAAAGCATCTGCGTTGCGATTTAGTTGAGTGGTGAAGCTGACTTTACTTTCACCAACACTCGAAGCGACGATGGGAAAGCGATAAGCAGAAGTAGCTGATTCAGCTTGGGTTTGTAAAGAAGCGGCTGTGGGATTTTTGCCTTCAAAGTTGATTGTACCGCTAACTGCACCATTAATTGTCAAAGTACCAGATGAGTTAGTGTTGTTAGTTATGGATAAACCGGAGAGAATGCGATCGCCTGGACGTGCAAATTGTGGCAATATTGGATTAGTGAGTAGTGGCTTTGTGGTGATAAACGTCGTTTCACCGTTACCAAAACGTAAATTTCCATCAGTAGCGATCGTCATCACTCGCCATGTAGTTAAATTATCTGGTAATTTAAATGTTATCTGTGCTTGACCATCAGCGTCTGTACGTACATTATTATAGTAAGCTAAAGCTTGAAAATCTTTGCGGATGCGGGTATTTGCTGCACCGGCTGAGAAACCACCACCATAACCCCAACCTTTCGGTTTAGCGATCGCGTTTTGTTCTACCACCACATTTTGACGATTATCGCTAAAGCGGGTAGATATTGATTGTTCAGCATAAACCGTATTTACCAAATCTGGGGGACGATAACCAGAAAGTTGTAACACCGCTTCATTCACCACCATAACAGTGAGTTGTCCTTTGGTGGGATTTCCTTGATTGTCTTTGAGTTCTAATTGTACCGTTTCTGACGCACCAGGTTCTAATGAAGTTTGCAAAGGGGTAACTTGCAGCTTTAAATATTTATCTGACAAATTCACTTTAAAAGGTGCAAAGCCAATTTTTCCTAAATTATTTAAACTTCCGGGTGACAATTTATTCAGAGGAACACCCTGACGTACTAACACAGCTTCAACTGCTGCATTTGGTAGCATTTCTGGTGTAACTTTAAATTGAATTTGTGGCGCACCGCCCTTAACTTTGGTAATCTGTTGATAAATAGGTTTATTTTTGACAACAGCAAAGTACAATTCTGCTTCTTGATAAGGAGATTGAATCAACGCAGTAGCAGTTTCACCGACTTTAAACTCTTTTTTATCAAGTTTCACCTCCAACTTGTCTTTTTCACCTTCACCCCAAGCTACCGAATTTTCACCAGTTGCCCAAATTTGCAAATCTGTAGCGCTTAAATCATCTTTCGCATCGCTAAAATTAGCTTGAATTCTGTAAGAACCCGATTCGGGTGGTGTTAAACTTACAGATTGAGGACTGTTACTGGATGTAACTTCTACTTTTCCAACCGTCTTATATTCAACTTGATTTTTCGCAGTTTGACTACCTTCCACCACTTGAGTTAAACTGCTGTATTTCATCTCTTGTAATTCCAGCTTAATGCGTTGACCTTCCAGCACTTTTCCCGTAAAGTCAGAAACGATAACTTGAATCGGAAAAGCTTTACCAGCTTCAGCAACAAAGTTACTTTTTAAACCGATGAGACGATTACTCGGCAAAGCTGTAAAAGTCTGAGAATTCGCTACAGATAAATTAGAAACATCTGACACTTCAACATCCACCCGATAAATCATCGGATAAGGCAATTTCTCCACATTTACAACTTGACTACTTTTACCATTAGCATCTACCTGGGTATCAGTTTGCAAAACATCGCTTGGTAAAGACGGAGATTCTTCCGGGAAAAGCCATTGTCTACCAAAACTGAATTCTTCCCAACCTTTAGGAATAAAATTCGTTTGGTTTCTCGTGACAAAATATTTTGCCTTTCCTGCTGACACAGGTGAACCGAACAGATAATTACTTGCAGTTTTCGCTGCAATCTTATCACCAATAGAAGCAAATTGCTTATCTAAAGCTAATTCTACTTTAAAATTTGGCGGTTTAAACTCAGCTACGCGAAATTCTCCAGAAATTTCGTGTCCGTTTTTCCCTTTCGCTTGAATTGTATAATAACCTAACTTTTGATTGTTCTTAATAGCGACTTCCAGAGAAAACGTACCAAACTCATTCGTTGTTCGCGTACCTAAATCTGTCTTTTGCCCATCTGGATTTATAATAGTTAATTGGTAAACAGCATTTTTATCTTGCTGAATCGTACCATTTTGCAAATAATCAGCAAAGCCAGTAAAATAAGCTTTTTCATTTGGTTGATACAACTGTCTATCAGAGAAAATTACTCCCCGTGATTCTGGTTTATCATTTTCCCAACCTGCATCAATACCATAACCATAAGCACCACTATACTCATCAGTGCGTGTAAATGCCCAATCTTGATTTTCACGCGCTACTACTAATAGTTCTGGTGATTTTTTCAAGCTTTTACTTGTAGCATAACATGACTGCAAATCTGAGCGATTCAACTTTAAGTTTCCATTTTCATCAGTTTTACTCGATGCACAAGCTACGGGTTGCGGACGAGATTTGGCATTCAATTTTGATTCATAAATTTCTACAGCAGCACCTTTTACAGGTGAACCATCAGCAAGATGATGAACCCGAATCAAACTCGATTCCGGAAACCACTGCGAAAATACACCCAAATTCGTTAATTGAACTAACCCATAACTCGTAGATTCTCTCCAAAGTTGTTTATTATTCTCTTTATATTTATTAGTGCGTCCCTGTACCCCATAAGCTAGCATTCCTGTAGACGTACCCAGCTTTTCTCGTAAAGGAATACTCACATCAACTGATTGATTCTTCTTCGTCGCTAATTTAAAGCTTTGCCATTCAGATGATTTAGGCAATAAATCATTCCCACTGTTGAAATAAACTAAATCTGTTGGTTGAAGTACTTTATAAGCAGCTTTGTATTTTGATTCCGGCAAGTTGACTGTATTAATATTGAGTTGTAAATTCTTACCCGCAGGGAAAATATTTAATCCATCAGGAACCCAGATATCCCCGGCTAAATCTCCTGTATGATAATTCACGGTAACAGGTTTACCTAAAGTCTGTCCAAACTTATCTTTGAGATTTGCACCAATCGTAATTGTATAACGAGTAGCAGGTTTTAAAGCATAAGGATTGATGCTGACAAGTTTATCTTGGTCATTCACTTGAAGAATCCGAGAAATGTCTTGCGGTGCCGGATTAATTTTAATGTTTTCAATAGCCGATGCTACTAAGACGTTATTAAATTCTAGCTGTGGACTACCTTGAATAAATCTCCCGTATGTTCCACCTGCATCAGGTTGCCCGTAAAACTTAATTCCTTGAAATGTCAGCGGAGAATAAGTTGTTACCTTACTGACAAACTCTTTCTCACTTAATAGATTACCATTAGCCGGACGCACACCGGGAGAAAATTGCAAGCGATAGCGAGTTGCTTTTTCAAGATTTTGCTGCGGAATCAGGTTATAAACCCAATTGCGTGTTGAAGGGTCAAACTTTTCCAGCGGTTCTTCATTTTCTTCTTTCGCTAAATCAACTTTAAAGCGTACACCCTGCTTTTTACCTTCCGGAATAAGTTGCAAATGCTTTTCCACTGAAGCTAGATTCAATTCTACATTTGATGTAAATTGCAATTTCTCTTTTAAATCAATCGACTCTTCAGTCTTGTCTATGGGGTTCCCACCTGGTAAATTACTTAAATTGATGAGTTCTGTATTGAAAGTCCAAGCTAAATCTTTATCAAGACGGTGTTTTTGTAAGTCAGCTAAACCAGCTTTGAGAGTAACTTGAAACCGCGTTGCTTTTGGTAGTGCTTTCTCAGCTTGAAATCCTACCATACGCGGTGTCAAAAATCGAAAATGACCGGGTAAATTTGGCGTAAGTTCAAATTTTTGTAACAAACTTTCTTGTTCTGGGTTATCAAGACTTTCAAGAGGAATTAAAGCTTCTTTAAACCGAATGCGAATTTGCTGAAGAGGTTTAGCGTCTCCTAGTGGACTAATTTGTTCAATCCAATCTGGTAAAATCGGGGGAGTTAGTGCAGAAACTTCTGGAAGTTGTTCTTTACCTGGAGCGATACCAATTAAATTACACCCTGTTATTCCTACTACAAATGTTAGGATAAGCAGGGACTGCATTATTCTTATGAGCATGTTAAAAAAAATAAAATAAGGTAACGTGACAATCGTATAAGTGCTATAACAATCCTAAATAAAAACGTAAAATCTCTATTTTCTTACCTCTGTTTACTCTGTGTCTCTGCGGTTTGTTAACTCAAGTAGTTGTGACAAAAAGAATATGGATTTTATAGATAACAAATTAAATCTAATTGTGTCCGAAAAACATTACAAATCTTAATATAGATGAGTAAAAAGAAGTTTGTAGTCAGGGCTGAAGCCCTTAAATCTATTATGATGAGGGCTAAAGCCCTCACTACGGTTATCGTAATCCTACTATTATGCGTGACAGTACGCTTATTGCCGTACTTGACGCCAATTCGTACCGCAGATATTGCCCAAGATAAACAAGCGATCGCCTTTACAGATCGCAATCAGCTATTATTAGGAACACTACTCACACGCGATCGCGAACATACCGCAGTCGTACCACTAAATCAAGTTTCCCCCCAATTTATCCACGCTATCTTAGCAGCAGAAGACGGTACGTTTTATCACCACGGCGCACTAGACCTGAAAGCGATCGCCCGCGCTATCAAAGACGCAATTCACGCCAAACGAATACTTTCCGGTGCTTCTACCATCACCATGCAACTAGCCCGCATGTTGGATTCACTGCCCCGCACTGTATCAGGCAAAACTCAGGAAATTTGGTTATCTTGGCGATTAACAGCCGGAATGAATAAAGATGATATCCTGAGTGCATACATCAATCGTTTGCCAATGGGAGGAAATATCTACGGTGTAGAAGCTGCATCTCGAATCTATTTTTCCATACCTGCAAGCGATTTGAATCTAGCACAAGCAAGTT
The DNA here is from genome assembly GCF_000817785.2 of Hassallia byssoidea VB512170. Taxonomy (GTDB): domain Bacteria; phylum Cyanobacteriota; class Cyanobacteriia; order Cyanobacteriales; family Nostocaceae; genus Hassallia; species Hassallia carrinoi. Next base: position 47,665 of record NZ_JTCM02000040.1, read on the forward strand.
TCTTAGCTGCTATCCCCAATAATCCGACTTACTTTAATCCCTACGAACATTATCAACGCTTGAAACAGCGGCAAAAATACGTCCTTAATCGAATGATACAGGATGGATATATTACGAACGCGATCGCACAACGAGCATACACCGAAAAAGTTATATTTCAGTCTCGTCAACCGGGAATCATTGCCGCACCACACTTTTTATTTTGGCTATCAAGTCAAATCCTACCAACTTCGCTTAACAAATCTTCATCTCCCATCCGCACCACCATCAATCGTCCTTTACAGCAGTTTGTGGAAGCACAAGTACAGCAAATACTTACCAATCTTGCTGCTAACAACGTTCATGACGCAGCTGCTTTAGTAATTGACAACCACACCGGGGAAGTTTTGGCTTATGTCGGTTCCCCTGATTATTTTAACGAAGCCAAACTCGGACGTAATGATGGAGTTCAGGCGTTGCGTCAACCAGGATCTACACTCAAGCCGTTTTTATATGAGTTAGCTTTAGAAAAATCTGTAATTCGTCCCAATACTATTTTAGCAGATGTGCCGGCAAACTACGCGATTCCGGGGGCAAAACTTTACAGTCCTACAGATTATACGCGAAGCTTTAATGGACCTGTGCGGGTGCGCGTCGCTTTGGCGAATTCGCTGAATGTACCAGCAGTCAGGGTGTTAGAAAAGGTTGGCGTGCAGACTTTTCTAAATCGTCTGCGTGACTTGGGGTTTGCACACTTAACTCAGCCGGCAGAATATTATGGGTTGGGCTTGACTTTGGGTAGTGGCGAAGTCAGTTTGTGGGAATTAGCTCAAGCTTATGTAAGTATAGCACGATTTGGCGAAGTTATACCAATGGTTAGTATGTTTCCTTTAGTTGGTAGTTTGGACGCGATGAATCGCGTCACTACAACGACGACGTGGGAATTGATTGTTGATATGTTGAGCGATCGCTATGCGCGTGCGACAGCTTTTGGTGTAGACTCGGTACTAAATTTACCATTTGCCACTGCGGTGAAAACGGGCACATCCTCTAATTTTCGCGATACATGGACTGTCGGCTTTTCTAGCGATTACACAGTGGCTACCTGGGTAGGTAATTTCGACGGCGAACCGATGCGCCAAGTCTCCGGAGTTACAGGCGCAGCGCCTTTGTGGAATCGAATTATGTTACATTTGCACTCCTCACAAGAACCAGCTAATTTCCCCCCTCCATCAGGGATGGTGAAACTACCTATGTGTGCGATTTCTGGGTTAAAACCTACACCAAATTGCACCTCGGTTGTGGAAGAATTTTTCTACCCAGAAGACAAAAGCAACTATGAACGTCTTCAGTTGAATTTACCCGGTGAGTATGATGAATGGTTAGCAAGACAAAATCAATTCAATTTAGCTTCTAACAATTTCAAGATTTTATCGCCTCACAATCGCGATTTATTCTTATTATATCCAGGTGAAGAAGGAAAGCAAAAATTAGAATTTAAGCTAGCGGGAATATCATCTGAGCCTGTAGAGTGGTGGTTGAATGGTGAAAAGTTAGATACATCAGCGAATGCTTTGTTTTGGACATTACGTCCCGGTAACTGGACTTTATCAGCAAAAAGTGGTGAAATCAGCGATAAAGTAACTTTTCAAGTACAGTTAGCAAATATCAAACCCACACGTCGCGGCTTTTCTTATTAGAAACCCGACTTCTTAAATTAGAAACCCGACTTCTTAAAGAAGTCGGGTTTCTGGGCAGCATCAAGGTTTGACAAGCCGAAAATTTATTTTCTTTTTTTCAGGAAAGAACTATCTAAAGAGTGAAGAAATAAATAAAGCCTATGGCTTTAATTGTAAATTAAGGGATGCGCCACTGTGATTTTTCCGGTAAGAGTAACTAAAATCTCAGTGGCAGCATAAAGGTAAATAAAATGACAACCACACAAACTAGCTCAAAGAAAACAGAAAACAAATCAGCCAAGAAGAAACAATCTTCTCATCAGACAGATATCGGTACTCCTAAAGTACCAGTTCGTCAACGCAAAACGAACCAGCAACATGAAGTCTTAAGTGACTGGAACCACGCAAGTTAGTATCAGGAAAACATGGTGTTTGCTGGTTATAAGCTGGATAATTTATGGAACCTAGCTTTTTGTGTTGTCACTATCTAATATTCACCTCTTGCATGTAATTTCCTGGCTGAAAATTGTCCAGCTTAGTAGTGGTTTTGCTGTGGATGAATGAATTAGTCCACATAGCTTTGGCTATAGGTGATGTAGCTACCTTTTCATCTTGTGGAAGTTGCGATCGCCTGCTATCATCATTAGGAGTTTTGTCAGCTTGCAGACGCTGCTTTTGCGTATACTCAATTAGTTTAGCTTGAGCCTGCGCGTAAATCGGAGTATCTTGAGGAACTTGTTGGAGAAACTCCACAGCACCATCAAAGTCACCCTCTGCTGCTTTGTTGTAAGCTTTTTGGACAAAGTAAGCTGCTCTAATTTGCTGCTTTTGATTGTACTCAGTCAACTTTTGTTGAACTATAGTTTTAGAAGAGCTTTCTTGGGGAATTTGCTGCAAGTAGTTTAAAGCAGTGGAGAAATCTTTTTCACCTGCTCTTTGGTAAGCCTTGGCTAATAAGTCTTTTGACTGGACTTCGAGGTTAGCGCGTGCAGATTTAGCTAGTTTATCAGTTTTCGATTGCCAATATAAAATATCCGGAACTTGAGCAGCAGTACGAAGTACATCTACCCAACGATTTTCGCTATTAGCTTTTTCCACAGCTTGATAGCGTTGTGCTGCGAGTTGCCATTGCTGACGCCATTCGCCAATTGTAGCTTGAGCTTCTGAATAAACGCTGCTGTTTGGCTTAATCGATCGCGCTAAAGCGATCGCTCCTTCTAAATTTCCCGCTTGATATTGTTCGGTTGCTTTATATAAAGCTTCTGTTTCTGAATATGCCGGCGAATTATTAGCTAAAGAATATACTCCTAATCCCATCACCAAAGAATTAGCCGCTAATCCTACTCTCATTCCTGTCACTAGAGAGGGTGATTTTATAAACTTAAACCGTCCTTGGGAGTTATCACCTGCGGACACAGTATATTCTGCATCTAATACTTGCGACTCTTTCAAAGGCATTTGCTTGAGCACTTGCAACACCTCAACCGCTGACCCAAAGCGGTTTTCGTGGTCGTAACGAATCATTTGGCTGAGGACAGCAGCTAGATAATCATTAACTGGCGTATCATTCAAACGCCAAAAAATGTCATTTGTATAAGGATCTATTTTTAATTGTAACGGTGCTAATCCTGTTAAACCTTGGATAGCAATCATGCCCAAAGAATAAATATCACTATTGGGCTGCGCTTGACTAATAAATTGCTCTGGGGGTATATATCCCAAAGAGGTGACGGGAAGTCGATAAATCGGCAATGCTGCATCTACACCAAAATCAACCGGCTGAATTGAACCAAAGTCGATCAAAACTAACTTGCGATCGCAAGCGCGTCTGATCAAGTTTTCCGGTTTAATGTCGCAATGGATAACTCCTTGCGAGTGAACAAATTGGAGAATTTCCAGAACATCATTGAGAAATTGGATAACTTCGCTTTCACTCCAAAGACTCCCCCATTGTTGACCCATCGGCAATTCAGCCGTCAACGCATGTCCTTCAATAAACTCTTGTACTAGATAGAATCTTTCATCTTCTTCAAAACAAGCAAGAAGTTCGGGAATCTGGTTATGATGTCCCAACTGCTTGAGGGTTTCGGTTTCCGTAAGAAAGCGCAACCTGAGAGTATCCAAGTAACTTGGTTGAGAACCAGTCACCTTTAGCTGTTTAACTACGCATTTTGGGTTCTCAGGGTGATCTATATCTACGGCGATGTATGTTTGTCCAAATACGCCCGCACCGAGGTTTTGAACGATTTGGTACCGTCCTTGTAGTACTTTACCGATCATGTATTGAGTCATGAGTTGGTTGCTGAGTAAGTCGCTATTTAGGTTTTCTGACATCGCCCGGTTTTTCCGGAAACCCTTACGAATTCTTCAATATAGCGCTGATTTATTCAATAAACTTTTATGAAGTTACCAGTGCTAACACCTAAGGCTTTACAATAAATTTATAAAATTAATCACAAAAAAAATAAACGCACGTCAGGTATGAAATATTGCCCCTATTGTCGAATATCGACATTATTCTTCACATATCTAGTATGCCAGTTTGGGTATCTGGTTGAGTAAGTATTTTAGTGCGATCGCTTAAAAAGCTTTAGGCAATCCTGCCTGCTTCAAAACTGCATTTGCTGTATGGCGCGACTTAATAAAGCTATCTACTACAAATCGTCGATTTGTAATTGGACTATACCAAATTTCATGATCCCCTTTACCTTGCCGTTCAAAGTAGCAGCCTCCCTCCTGAAGAATATTTTTCAAATTGGGAGTAAATGACGAACTCATTTAGAAGTCACCTCTATCAATTCCTGTCGATGACTAGTTAACTCAAAGGTGATTTCACCCACATAGTCAGGAGGAACAATTTCATTCATTTCGATGAGTTCTGGAATCATCACCCTTAGCTTCTGCATCAAAGCCTCAATTGTAGAAGCTTCTGTTACCAATCCCGGCACATCTTCACTAGTTGCAACCCAGATTTCGGCTTCACAATCCCAAAATGCTTCAACTTTGCATGTGATTTGTGTCATTATCAAGCGTGTCGATTTGACAAGGATAGTTTTAGTTTAAAATGAGTACCATCTTATAAACCGTTAATCTCCAGTCTTTAGTTCCTCGTTTTCTTCGAGTGCCTCAACTTTATCTTGCAACGGTTTGACGACTCGTGCGATCGCTTGTTGAATAAAAGCCTTAACAAATTCATCGCGCCGGTTAATTTGAAACTGTCGCTGTACTACTTCCGTCATCCCCCCATCACCCCAATCTTGATCGTGACGGAAATACTCAATAAAACTCTTACCAGCAATTCGAGTTAAATAAGCCGCTGTAACCCCTTGAATTGCCCGACCAACAATAAATGTGGCAACATTAAGTTGCAATGCGGTTGAAAGTAATTGAATCGCTCCTTTAACAATACCCAAACTCGCAAGAGTTTTCGCTAAAGACAACGCTAATTCTCGTCCGCGCTCCAAATTCAACTCACAGCCGTAAATTTTACCAATTTCTACAACCATTTGCGCGTTGACGGCGGCTGTAGCCAGCAAATCGACCATCGGTAAAGGCGTTACCGAAACTACACCAGCACCAATCCACTGAAAGCGATCTACTATTTTATCAGCTTGACGGCGACGTTGAGCGTCGATGAGTTTCCGGGCTTCTTCTCCCAATCGCATTGATTGCAGCAAAATATTATCTGCAACTAAATCTTCACCTTCTGCCCGCAATATTGCCGCCATCCGCCGCAATAATGGTAAAATATCTGGTTCAGGTTGATAAATTTCGCCATTTTCTAATTGTGCAGCTTCAGGATTAGCAGCGATCGCCACAACATCACTTGCGGCAATAAATCCGCGCACACGTTGGCGCAAGCGTGCGAGAATGGCTTCTTTATCTTCTTCGGTGTACATATCGATTTTGTTGAGAACTAGAAGCGATCGCTTACCAATTTCCGCCAAAGTCCGCAACGGTTCATATTCAGAGCGCCGTAAATCATTATCCACCACAAACAACAGCAAATCTGCTTCAGTCGCCAGTTCTCGCGCTAACTGTTCGCGTTCGGTTCCCGCTACCCCCGCTTCTAAAATCCCCGGCGTATCCGTTATTAAAATTTTACGTTCTAATCCCTTCAACCGCAAACAATAAGTTTCCCCTACCTGAGTAGTTCCCATCGGCGCATCGACACGTCCGACCATGCGTCCCATCACCCCATTTACCAAAGAAGTTTTACCAGCACTTCCCGTGCCAAATACTACTACTTGAATTTCACCGCGTGCTAAATTTGCCTCAATCTCACGCGATCGACTCAGTAACGCTTGCCTTTGCACTTCATCTTGAATTTGTGATACTTGTTGCCGCACAGCTTGTAATGTAGAAGAAGCCGCTTCAGATTTCACGGCAGGAATTTCCGCCGCAGTCACACGACGTTTGCGTTGCGATCGCTTCTCACTTTTTTGAATTACCAACACATAGTAGACAAAAGCGGCAATTAATGCTCCAATCAAAACAACCAGCAGCATTAACAGCAAATTGCCCAAAAGCGGCGAATAAGACAACTGCCAATAAAGGCGTGATAGCGAATCAATCAGCCACAGGCTTAGTCCTAAAATAAGGATGAGACCAACAATCAACGTTACTATGCGCGACAAAGGCATGGATGGCAAAGATTAATGGGTAAAGCAGTTGATGCTTTTTATCTTAATGGTTTGGTGTTGTAGGTGGGGGAGTGGGGAGTGGGGAGTGGGGAGTGGGGAGTGGGGAGTGGGGAGTGGGGATTTTTGCACCGAAGAGTTTTTATGCAAACGATGTCTAACGACAAGACGATGCAGCGTCTACATGCAGCGTCTTAATATCAAGGTGATTAAAAGCTAATTTCAACACACTTGCAAATTTAGTTGCACTCAACATGTAAAAATTTGCATTTGGTAGGCTGAAAACAAAAGGAGAAAAAAGCTTATGGGACTTTTTGATCAAATTATTGGTGCTGTTGCCAATCCCAATCAACAAGGCAACATCGGACAAATAGGTAATATCATCAACACCGTGCAGCAACTGAGTAATAGCACTGGGGCAGATTCTAACACCATGCAGTCGGTTTTCTCAATTGTCGGCGGACAAGTACGTTCTGCTTTACAACACAAGCGAGATACAGAGGGTAATGAAGCAGCAGAAGCTGTAGTAAATCAATTTGGTGGTACTTCTCCCAATCCTTCAGCCGTTGCTTCGCTGTTCTCATCTGGGATGCAGCAACAAGTAGCTGAAATGGTTGCTCAACGTACTGGGTTAAATGCAAATATGATTCAACAATTGCTACCGATGCTAGTTCCGGTAGTGTTGAATGTGTTGAAATCTGGAGCAAATACTCGAAATCCCCAAGGGGGAGGGAATCCGGTGCTGAATTCTTTCTTGGATGCTGACAACGATGGCGATGTTGATATTGCTGACGCGATGCAAATGGCTACTCGCTATATGGGAAGATGAAAAAGAGGGGGAAAGGGTAAAGGGTAAAGGGTAAAGGGGGGAAGAAGTGATTTGAAACATCTGTGTGAATTTTAAATAACTCATTCCCTTTCCCCTGTCTTGAAAAAGTCTGAGCGGAGGAAACCTCCGCTCAGATTTTCCGCTTTTTTCCTTTCCCCTTTTCCCCTACGCTAAAGCGCCGACATTACGGGACAGCCTTGTTTAATAGATCCAAGGACACAAGAGCGACTATCAAAGGATGAAGGAAGCGTCTCCGTTTTGTCTGATTTTTTGTCACCCCTGCAACAACTCACGACAAATGTGGACAGGCAAGTTAGGTAGATCCGCAACCACCCACGAATATTTTTGATGTTCGCGCTTCGCGTCTCCCCG
>NZ_JTCM02000191.1 GCF_000817785.2 Hassallia byssoidea VB512170
CCAAGGGTGCGAAGCCTGCCCTATTTCTTACGGTTTGGCGACCACGCCTTCATCCTTTGATAGTCGCTCTTGTGCCCTTGGATCTATTAAACTTGGCTGTCCCGTAATGTCGGCGTTTTAGCGTAGGGCCTCCAACCAAGGCCTTGCTGTGTGATCTCCTGCAATAGACAAGTTGCTCTGTTTGGGGAAGTTGTTTGATATACAAATGCATCAATTCTTCTCTTGGTGGATTACTGTCTTCTAGAGCTTCGTAGATACTAGACCATCGGCATCGAAATACTGGAGATAGCGACAGTTCCACAAACGAATAAACACTACGTGTGGCTAGGCACTTACAAGTAATAAAATATCCAGCCGTGTATTGAAATGGTTGGTTGCGGATAGGGGCATCTAGGTTTTACGGCTGGATATTTTATTTTTTGGATCTCCCCTAACACTGCGTCCATCAAGTCAAACAGCGCATATGAGCGCATTACCAACGATGCTATACACGCCTTGTCGGAAAAGTTTTACGCTTATCAAATGTCATGGTCAATCTGAAAAATCTTGCTTTTCTCAGCATTGACCAATTTGTGGTCAGTTCAACACAACTGACCGCTTTTTCTTCACTGCAGTTGCTCTAACTCCACATAGTGTCTGTACAATTCGCTCTTAACTAACGTATGTTAACTTTTATATCAGTAAGCCGAGTGAGGACGCGCTAACGATCGCCCGCCATTAGTCTAAACTCCAGCCCATAAACGGCAATAAAAAATTGCATGAATGAAGCAATAATAAGCGATCGCCTAGATCCCAAATGATGTAACCAAGTTGAAATTTTGCCGCCGAAAGTAAATAGAAGTGTAGAAAAAAGTAAAAGGTAAGGAATGAGACGATCAAAAATGCTTGTCGGAGTGTAAAGCAGTAACAAAGCCCCAATCATTCCACCCACGAGGCTGATACTGCCTAGTACAAGAGATATACGCTGCTGCCCGCTCAACTCACGACGATAAGCAGCAACACTCACAGCGCATCCTAACCATGCTGCTGTCATACCTGTAGCATTGGCATTGATGGAAGGTAAGCCAATAAAAATTAGTGCGGGAAACGAAATAAAAGCGCCACCACTAGCAATAGTAGTCAATGCCCCACCCAGCATGGCAGCGACAAAGAGGAAACAAGCTTGGGTAAACGTCAAATTTATCTCCTCGCACACAAAAAGCGATAACCAACATCAATTTCTGATAAGTTTCTGATTTCTCCATATTTCGCATTCCATTTTCCAGTTGACAAATCTTCTTTAAGTTTGACAACTCCCTCCTCAACAACCGATGCATCAGCTAAAGCCAAAGCTGATATATTCGCACGAACTTCTGGATTTAAATATATTTCTGGTCTTCTCCATCCAGATGCAGCAAACATATCTGTTAAATCATGTGGAAGTTTCAAAGGAGAAATTTCAACGGTTCTTTGGGTATGACTTTGAATTAGTTCAACAACATCATTTAGCGGTGGAAAAACCCGAAAATCATAGTCACGATATACAGGGAAATAGTCAGCTAAGCAAAGCTTTTCACAAAGTCGAGGGTCAAATGTCAGAAAAATGATGCATTGCTAAAATACAAATCACTCCATCGACAGATGCACTTGCTAAAGGAATATCTTCTGCATAACCAGCAAAATATTTTACCTGTGTATGTTCGACAGATTGAGAACGCATGACCGATGAAGGTTCGACAGCGTAAACTGAATACCCCAGTTGAGCCAACGCTCGACTATAACCTCGTGTACCAGCACCAATATCAGCAATAATACTTTTCTTTGGTAGGTTGAGTAAATCAATTAGAGAATTTACAATCCTCAAATCGGGAAGACGCGAAGATCGAGTAGACTTTGCCAATGGAATTATAGATAGTCATTTTACATAAATGTTAAAAAAAAATCGAATATTTTTCTCAAAAATCCTCCCTTAAACTTTTTATTTTGAGCATTTTGACGAGATTCTTTCTCTGGTAATTCTCATATATTTTGTCTTCCCTGTTGTCGTTCAACTAATAATTGAAGATGAAGTGGTAATTGGGATTGCTGTCCAACTAACCAGGGTTCTCCATCTAATAATTCTCTTTCGACTAGCCGATTAAACATAATTTACTTTGTTGTTAGCAGTTTGACTACAAACATAAGTGATGAAACTGATGCAAAAAGTTGTAACTAAAAAGCCGTTTATTTGCTGCTTTCCTAAGATGTTGCTCCCGAATCATGAAACTGATACAAATTAGTAATCAGCATTTTTATCCACGACACTTCGCATATTTTTGGCGTGGCGATCGCGTGTTAAATTATCGAGGAAAAGTGCAAGCGATCGCTCTTTAACTTTGGGAGAATGACCGGAACAGTGGGGTGTAATAAAAACATTCGGTAACCTCCAAAATGGACTTTATGGTGCTAGCGGTTCCGCAAATACAGTATCTAAAGCCGCACTTATTCATGATAATTGTTAATAGCCCGACGCGAAATAATCTTCTTGCATTAACAGGACTTACGCTTTCATTATGGGAAAACGAACCGCAGAGTCCGCAGCGAAAAGTCTGAGCGGAGGTTACGAGCGATCGGACCTTTTCAAGAGAGAGGACACATTTGGGAGAGTTTGAGAGAGTTTTTGCGTAAGTCCTAATTAATAGCCTACATTTTTGTCCACAATATTGCGTAGCTTTTCTCCCCTTTGATAACTTGTCAAATTGTCGAGGAATAACTTCACAATCCGGCTGCGAAGTTGTGGTGTTAGTGCTGAACAATGAGGTGTTATAAATGCATTAGGCAAAGACCAAAAGGGACTTTCTGTTGGTAGTGGTTCCGTCTCAAATGTATCTAACCCAGCACCTGCAATCCAACCCGCACGCAGAGCAGTCAGCAAGGCATTTTCATCTACAATTGCACCACGAGCAATATTAATTAGATAGGCACTCTTCCGCATTAATCGTAATGTTTCTGCATTAATCAAGCCTTTGGTTTCTGGTGTTAAAGGTGTGGCAATTACTACATAGTCTGCCTCTGGTACAAGTGCTTTCCATTCATTCGCACCAACTATTTTGTCGAAATTTGGTAATGGTTCAGAATTTCGGCGACTACCCCAAATTTGCATTCCGAAGGCTTTGGCACGGAGAGCAATTTCTTGACCAATATTTCCGGTTCCAATAATAAGTAAAGTTTGATTGTATAATTATTGCAATTCTAACCACTTTAACCAGTGGTGATTAGCCTGCAAATCTTCCAATTTCCGAACATTTTTGGCATGATAAAGCATGAAGTTCAGTACAAATTCCGCTATGGGAATAGCATGAACTCCTGAGCCATTGGTCAGAATTATATCGTGTGACAAAAATCTAGGTGTGAGGATATGATTCACACCGGAACTAGGTGTATGTTGCCAACGAATTGTCGGTGCTGCTGCTAAAACTTTGTGCAGGGTAGTATTTTTTAACTTGAACCCGTTGAGGTAAACTTCTGCTTCACTCGGATTGCCATCAAAATTACCCTCACTATCTACACGTACAAATGTAATATCTGAGGGTAACAATGGTTCAATATTATCAGCAAGTTCTACAGGTAGAATAATTTTCATAAAAGACAAAGAGTAATCTGATCACACAATAAATTATAAAAATTCCTTGTCCCCTTTCCATAATTAAAGTTCACTTTTACTGTTGTGGCACAATCCAATCATTTAAGATGGAAAATCTAACAAAAGATAGATGCACCAGTCATCATGACTGATGCGAAAAAAACCTTATAGAGAGAAATCTGAGCGGGTGGAAGCTGACGCTCAGAACTTTAAGGAACACAAGGAAAATAAAATAGAAGTGATAACTCTACTTCAACTGCTTGAGTATTTGATGAGTTGAATCTTGTTTTGCTGTATTGGTGCGTTAGCGGAGCTTACCGAAGGTATCGCGTCCCCAACCGATGTTATTGCGGTAACTGCCCAAAAGTCCAGTTTCTTTAAGTGAATTTTCGTCCACTCACTCCAGAGGTTCAACTTCGGGTGCTACATACAAAGCATCCACAGGGCAATACAATTCGCACATGAAACAGGTTTGACAGTCACTTTGTCTGGCAATAGTCGGTGGTGAAGAAGGCACTTTGTCAAAGACGTTTGTCGGGCAGACCTTAACGCAAAGATTACATTCAATGCACCGCGACTCACTTACTAACTCAATCATGTCAATTTTGGATTTTAGATTAGGAAGATGCGATCGCTCGTAGTGAGCGATTTATCGCTCAATTCAAGGACTAAAGTTTTTACTACACATGCTTTATATCCACAATTAAACACCCACAGCCTCTAATTTCTTAATTTTCTCTGCTTTCACCCAGACTCGATCCAAACCACCACTAATTAAATAGTGTTGCTGATTCACATCCATCTCTGGATAGTCTAAATGTTTGTGCATACCGCGAGTTTCTTTGCGTTCCAAGGCACTGCTGTACATCCATCGAGATGTAGCCACCATTGCTGCTGCTTCCCGCACCCGGACAATGTTATGAGTATCTACTTGACTGGTACGAATCTCTTGCCAAAGATTATTTAATCTCTGTAATGATTCTGTCAAACCTTTCTCATTGCGGAAATAATTGCGATCGTAGGGGAAGACTTAAGCTTGTGTAGCTTTGATTAGTTCTTCAGCGTTGATTTTATGTATGCCACCATTCGTTAAACCAGCTTCACCGACTGCTTGCACAGAACGCTGTGTTCCCCACTCACCCAGCTTTTGAGCATATTCAGCCGCAGATTTACCGGAAAAGTATCCAGAAGATATTGCCCAAGCTGCATTGTGACTACCACCACCAGTAAATCCACCACAGATTAATTGTCGCGTAGCAGCATCACCAGCAGCGTAAAGTCCCTGCACTGATGTAGCGCAATTACGATCGGCAATGCGAATGCCACCCGTACCGCGCACTGTTCCTTCTAAGCGCAAGGTAACAGGGAAGCGTTGAGTAAATGGATCGATACCTGCGCGATCGCTCTTGTAAGAAGAAATTAGGCTGTGCTTGACGCATATGCGATCGCATATCTTCAGTCGCTTGATCTAAAATGGCGTAGACTGGTTGCGTCAACAAAGTTTGAGCAATCACCGAACGTCCTTTTTGCGAACCCGCACCAGGTATGGGTGTACCATCTTCATAAGTAAAAGTTGCCCAATTATAAAACAAAGTTTTAGTAACGGAAGAAAAGGCGGGAGAGATGCCGTAAGCGTTGGAAAACTCCATCCCCGACATCTCAACACCCGCTTTTGCTGCCATAAGGTATCCATCCCCTGTCAACACATTGCAACCAAGTGCTTTGCTCAAAAAAGCACAACCACCAGTCGCAATGATTACTGCACCTGCACGTACAACCCATTTTTCACTTCTCTGACGGTTAACCCCCGTTGCCCCTACGCTAAAACGCCGACATTACGGGACAGCCAAGTTTAATAGATCCAAGGGCACAAGAGCGACTATCAAAGGATGAAGGAACCGTCTCCGTTAAGCTGCTACAGCTTCATTCACATTTGGTTTAATACCAATTCTCTATGAAGTTGCACTTAATAAAGCGGAGGTGATGTAATTCCATCCACAAATCGAAGCGATTGCTTCCGGAGAAATGGAATCTGT
>NZ_JTCM02000041.1 GCF_000817785.2 Hassallia byssoidea VB512170
AGACAAATGGGGACAGGCTTCATCAAAAATAGTCGTGGGTAATTGCGGATCTACAAAACAAGCCTGTCCCCATTTGTCGTGGGTTTTTGCAAGGGCAATGGGCAATGGGCAATGGGAATAAAAAGAAGTTTCCTTTCTTTCCATGCCCCATGCCCGATGCCCCATGCCCGATGCCCCATGCCCGATGCCCCATGCCCGATGCCCCATGCCCGATGCCCGCTTGCCCATTGCCCAATGCCCTAAGAAGGATAAACTGGCAAAGTGAAATGGAACCATGCTCCGCCGGTAGGGGCAGAATCTACCCAAATCTGACCGTAGTGTGCACGGACGATGCGTTGGCACAAACATAGTCCAATGCCATAACCTTCTGTGGCTTCATCGCGTTTTAGCCGAAAGTGGTTTTCAAAGATGCGATCGCGGTTTTCTTCAGGAATACCAGGACCAGTATCGCCAATACTAAACTGCACTTTTTGAGTGGTGCGGTGCAGTCCACAAACGCTAATCTTACCATTATCTGGGGTATATTTAATGGCATTATCTAAAAGATTTACCAACACTTGGCGGATGCGTTCTGGATCGGCATACACATAAGGCAAGTCTTTGGGGATATCTATTTCTACCTGTTGCGATTTGGCAATGTAGCGATCGCCTAATTCCTCTAATACATCTAAACAAAGCTTGCCAATGTTTGTCTTTTGTGGTATAACTGGCAGTTCTGTTTCAGTTCCTCGACCAACTTCCAAAAGGTCAGCTATCATCCGGTCAATTGTGCGAGTTTGACTGCGGGCTTGCTTTAATAAATGTACAGCCATAGCTGGTTTGAGCCGCTGGAATTGATTGATATCGGGATTGTAATCAGATTGCAAAGTTTCTAAAGCGATCGCACAAGCAGTTAGCGGATTGCGGAGGTCATGAGCTAACATAGCGATTACTCGGTCTTTAAACTGTATTTGCTCTTGGAGTTTTTCTTTTTCCTGTTTCAAGCGAAAAATTTCATCCGAGAGTTGAATTAGTTCAGCTTTATCGACAACTGAAGAAATAGAAGTTATGCTTGATGCCACATGAGCGTTGTCGTCAATGGTTTCTTGCAGCTGGTTCTCTAATTTTAAATAAGCTTCGGTGATTACCGCTTGCCACCGGGGCCACCAGGTTTTCAGTTGGGCGATGATATTACTGCCAGCGAGTATCTGCCTGGGGTCAGGACGGATTTTAATTAACGCTGGCGTTGCTACTAATTTAAAGTGTTCCGCCAAATAGGGTTGTTGCTCAACATCGACAATTTGAAGTTCAAATTTATACTCAGCCTGTAATTCTTTGAGAAAGGCGCGTATTCGCAGTACTTGCTGTCGGGACTTTGGACGTCCATCGACAAATAGTAACAGCTGGAGTGGAGCCTCAGAGTAAATAGGCTGATCCTGGGAAACTTGCATGTAATCGTGTTTCAGCACTGGTAACAACCCGGCGACGCTTGAGAGAAATTAGAATTAACGGACAATTGTCGATGGTGCTTCGTTTTTCTCAATTTAATATCTATTTTAGATTTTTCATACTCCCATTCGATCTGCGTTTTTAAGATGAGACACATATTTTTCAGCTTTTTGCTTCTTTTTTGGTTAATTTCTGTTCCTAGAAACACGTTAGCTGCTGAATATAAGCCAGAATCTGCCCAAAGTCAAAATTCTGCATTACAGCCAGCGAGCGATCGCTTTTATAAATCTGCCAGTTTGTTAGTGCAGCAGCAGATCAACTTGATTGCTCGCATTGAGCAAGCATTATCTCAACCTGATGCGAATCGGATGCGAGCTGTTCGGGGGCAATTAACAATTCAAGTTAAGGCAACAGAAGGTTTTCTCAAATATCAGTACAATAGCCCGAAAGCTTTATGTACTCCAACGGATTCTTCTACGATATTGCCCAATTCGCAGTTAACAGTCCAACAAATACAAATATATTGTTCTTTGTACGCTTCCAGCTCCAAATTGTCAAACCTTGCTCCATTATTAGATAGGTTGTTATCTCGACGGGGAGAGTTGGCGTTAGTAAGAGAGTTACCACTAGTATCTGGTGAACGACAATCAGATCCAGTGCTTTCTATCGCCAAAACGCAGTATCCCAACTTGAGAAAACCAGCGATACCTTTTTCCACATGGGAGCCGATACCACCAAATCCGCCACTTTTAATCGGTATAACTGCGAAAACAGCCATAGCTGATTATGTACCGCCACGGCAACCAGCGATCGCACCTCCAGCAGAAGCGTTGACTACTATAGAAGCTGCCAAGCAACTCTTAGCAACAGCACAAGCAGCATTTCCCCCAGACATAAAATTTAACAATCCGAGGGAAAATTTTACTAAACTTGATCGTTTTGCCTACGATCTCGACCCTCAAGAGCCGCAGATTTACGCAAAGTTTCTCACTTCACCTAATACTGGTATTTTTCGCGTCTTGCCGCATACAGCTTACAATCGTCCACTGAATACACTCCAGAATCGATTGCAACCTAGCGTCAGCGATCGCTATCCATTTCCGTCCTTGGGTGAGGCTAAAGGCGGATTTACCCCTAGTCTAGCACTTGTGATGGTTGGCGATAACTTTCAGTTAAAGCAACAAGGACTAGATTACAACTTTATGGTGAATGTCGGCGATATTCCCCTAGAAAAATTGGATGCAAAGTTGCAAGTTATTTCACCGCAAACGCGGAAATTTTTTCTTAACTATCAACCTCCCAACCAATTGCAGGCATTGGAAGTAGAGCAACGACGGTTTGTAACTGGGAAAAACCAACAATTTAATCATCAAGTAATTTTAGCGGGTGCGAAATCAGAATTGAACCGTACTTATTTAGTGCGATCGCTACAATTCCAATTACCAGAAATTATTGTAACTGGTCAGCCTCTAACCCCGGCACAGCGGCATCACCTTGACCAATTACAACAAATGCACAGCAGTGACATCATTTTCGCCTTCCGTCCAGTTCGTCGTCGTTCTGATGGCAGCTACACAGTTCTCTGGCGAGTTCTTAATCAATTACCCGCACCGCAAATTGAAGATTTAGAGAACTACCTGAAATTTTAACCTACAGGCGCGATCTGCCTGTGGCTATAGGAACAAAGCCTACCTACGTAGGCTTTTTAATTTTGAGTCCGCGTAGTAGGCGGACGAGCGTTTGTTTAGCCGCGACTTCATGTGCGTACAAACCCTACCTACGTAGGCTTTTTAATTTTGAGTCCGCGTAGTAGGCGGACGAGCGTTTGTTTAGCCGCGACTGAAGTCGTCGGGTCATAAGTTAAACATTTTGATGTTTTTTTCGCGAAAATGTTACTTTAGCAGCATTTCCGGTAACTGTATAACTAGAAACCCAGTTTCTGGGAGAAACCGGGTTTCTAGGCATCGTGAGGGATATAGACACCAAGTTGATTTTGAGCAAAGTGAAACACTTGTTTCATAGTTCTGCTCCCCCAGTTACCATAAATACAAAATTTCCAATACCTGATGTATGAAAATATTAATTCAACACCGTCATTATAAAAACGAAATCAGTGGTGTTTTAACTTATATTAATTCAATTATTCCCGAACTCGAAGCCAGAGGAATCGAAGTCAAAACTATATCTACAAAACAAGACAATATTGCCAAATGGTTTAGTTATATTGCTTGGGCAGATATAGTCCATATGAATTCAAATGACTTATCTTTTACCTTGCTATGTAAAGCTTTGCAGAAAAAGATAATTATTAAATACCATTATTGTCTTTATCAATCTACTCATACTAATTACGAGCCGATGAAGTTGACACAACGGTTGAAAACCGAATTTAAACAGACATTACCCAAAGGTAACTATCCATTGAAGTGGAAATTACACACTTTTGTCAAATGGGCACGCCTATTAACTCGCCTTTCTACGGCACTCTTAGCCGATTATCATACAGCTTGCAGCAATTTTTTGGGAGAATCTTCTGCCTTTCCTTGGTCAGTTGATACTATATATAATCCGATTGAAATCAAGTTGAAAAACCAACTGAAAACTAAAGAAAATTTATCTAATCCATATAAGTTTATTTTTGTCGGTAGATTAGCTAAAGATAAAGGCGTAGATATTTTATTAAAAGCAGCGCGGATTTTACAAGATGAAAATAAAGAATTTCAAATTACCATAATTGGCGATGGCGGACAATTTGAGGAATTAAAACAGCTAACGTCTGATTTAGAAATTGCCAACAAAGTTAATTTTTTAGGTAAACTTCCTCAAAAAGAAGTACTTCTACAAGTTCAAGATGCTTTAGCTTTAATTGCTCCTTCTCGTTGGCAAGATCCAGCACCTTATGTAGTGCAAGAAGCCTCTAGCGTTCAAACCTGTTCCATTGTCTCAAAAATGGGAGGATTGCCAGAAGTGGCAGGACCGCACGGAATATTTTTTGAAAATGAAGATGTCGAAGGATTAGCCAAATGTATGCGATATTGTTTAGATAATCCGGATGAAGCAATTAACCGGGGTTTTTTGTCGAGTCAATACGTTGCGGAAAAATTTTCGGCAGCGATCGCTGCTACTCGACTGCTGGAAATTTGCCGTGAACTTACTCCCAAAGCATTGGTAACAACATCCGATCCATAAATAATACTAGCAGTAGGGTGCGTTAGCCGAAGGCATAACGCACCCTACGAGGCTTTGTTGATAAATTCTCGGCAGTCTGCGCTAGGGTAGGAATTGACACTTGTTTTGTGATTTCCTGTGGTGCTTTGTAAACGTCCAGCTGTATTTCTGAGTTTGGCTGTTTTACTCTCGTCGTTAACAGCTTGTGCTAACAGTCCTGTTGCCAAAAATCTTGAGGACTCTTTGGCAGCAGATCCCAGACTGGAAAACAACTCTGTTATTTTTGACAAAGCCAAGCAAACCGAAGCGCAACAACTTCCCCAATCTACAGTTCAGTTACCTGCTGATTTTCCCTCAGATATTCCGCTTTATACCAATGCCCAATTACAAGAAGTTACACCCTCAAGCAATGGTGTATCAACTCGTTGGCTGAGTTCTGACCCCAGTAATATAATTGAAGACTTTTATCGCAATCAGTTTCAAGCGAATAACTGGCAGATTTTACAACAACCTACAGACCAATCTAATGTTTTTGCAGCGCGACGCAATGATTTACAGCTTAAAGTTTCCATACAGCCAAAATCTGTCACCAACCCAGCACCCAATCAACCGCAGACAGCAACTGAATTGTTAATTGAGTATGGAGGTAATGTTACTGCAACGGCACAACCTACGCCAACAACAAACAAGAGCGAAACTAATAATAACGTTCCTCAACCTGGCGATTCGCAGTTTGTTGGACCGATACCACCTGCAAATGTAGCATCATCAGCAACTACGCCGGATGATAGCAAAACAACGTCGGAATTTAGCGATTTAAATAAAGTATCGCCAGAATTGCGACAACACATCCAAGATTTGGCTGCATTAGGCGTTTTGTCTCTAGAATCAAATGCAGCTAAAAGCAATACGGCGACAAATCAGTTTGAACCGAATAAAATCATTACTCGCAAAGAATATGCTCGTTGGTTAGTAGCGACGAACAATGCGATGTATGCTAATAATCCGGCAAAACAGATTCGCTTGGCATCGGAAAGCGGACAATCAGCTTTTAGTGATGTGGCGAAAACTAATCCTGATTTTGGACAAATTCAAGGTTTAGCGGAAGCTGGTTTAATTCCGAGTCCTTTATCTGGAGATTCTACAGAAGTTTTATTCCGTCCTGATGCACCTTTGACGCGGGAACAGTTAATTTTGTGGAAGTTACCCCTAGATACCCGTCAAGCTTTACCTGGGGCAAATTTAGAAGCGGTGAAGCAAACTTGGGGTTTTCAAGATGTGGGGAAAATTGACCCGAAAGCTTTACGCGCTGTGTTGGCAGATTTCCAAAGTGGCGAACAATCGAATATTCGGCGGGTATTTGGTTATACAACGCTGTTTCAGCCGAAAAAGCCAGTAACGCGGGCTGAGGCGGCGGCGGCTTTGTGGTATTTTGGTACTCAGGGCGATGGGGTATCGGCTGCTGATGCTTTGAAGTTAAAGCGAAGTTAAAGCGATGTCTGACTCAGGTCCGCTGGGCGTCTACGCCTCAACAATAACAAAATTTGGCGGTGCGCGTCTAAGTTAATAATTTCATCGAATCAGCGCCTTCTGATACGACAATATTAAGAGACTTCATCTCAAAAATTGCCCCCATACATTTGTGATGCAACTTTGGACACCAAATCAACCACTGCAAAACAAAAGATTCATAATTAAACAAGTCCTCGCAAGTGGAGGTTTTGGTGTCACCTATAGCGCACAAGAAAAGCAAACTGGCAAAATATTTGTCATCAAAACCCTCAACCAGCAGCAACAAACTCAAGTTGATTTTCAACAACGACAGGTAAAGTTTGTCAATGAAGCGTTGCGGTTAGCACAATGCAGTCATCCCCATATTGTCAAAGTTCATGAAGTCATCCAGGAAGATGAACTCTGGGGTATAGTGATGGAATATATTGATGGGCTTTCTTTAGAGGTTTATGTTGATGAGCGCGGGCAGTTGCCAGAAAATGAGGCATTACGCTACATTGACCAGGTAGGGAAAGCCCTAGAATATGTCCACCAACAAGGATTTTTACATCGAGATATCAAGCCGAATAATATTCTACTACGCCGTGATACACAAGAAGCTGTATTAATTGATTTCGGTTTGGCACGAGAATTTATCATTGGTCAAATAAAAAGCATGACCAATGCCAGAACCGAAGGTTATGCACCGATTGAACAGTATGAAAGACGAGGTAATGGTACTTATACAGATGTTTATGCTTTAGCCGCAACACTGTATACTTTACTTACTGGTGTTGTGCCAATACCTGCTGCTTTCCGAAAATATGCACAATTACCACAGCCATTGCAGCATAATGACAAAATTAGCAACTTCGTAAATGATGCGATTGTCAAGGGGATGGCATTAGAACCTCAAGAGCGATCGCAGACAATACGCGAGTTTAGAGAATTGCTTGGCATTGCCACTATTGAATTATCAGATAAAATTCAACCAACTCAATTAGATATATTACCTTCAAACGTTGATTTCGCTCAACTAGAGGACTTGTTGAAAGCTAAACAGTGGAAACAAGCAGATCGTCAAACCTATTTAGTGATGCTGCAAGCAGTTGATCGTCACAAGCAAGGTTGGATGAAAGCGCAAGAATTATCTAACTTTCCCTGTGCTGTTCTTCGCAAAATTGACCAACTCTGGAAGGTGTACAGCGATGGTAAATTTGGTTTAAGTATTCAACAGCAAATCTGGCGTAAAATTAACAGTTCCTCTGTAAATTTGGATATTGCAACCTTCTGTGAGTTTGGCAACTGCGTGGGCTGGCGTAAAAATGATAAATGGTTAAAATATGATAACTTTACCTTTAGCTTAGAGTCTCAAAAAGGACACCTTCCATCATTTGGATATGGTGTCCAGCGTTGGGATGAATGGCAAAGCAGTTGTTGGCATTTGTTCCCTCGCATTAATAATTGTCTGTAGCAAGAAGTTTAAAATGAAGATTAGGCGTTGCAGATTGTGGGGATGATTTGACTATTGAGCGAGACGTTCCATCGGAACGTCTCTACGATTCATCGTAAAATTATGCAACGCCATAATTTGTAATCATGTCTAATACTGAATAGCAAAATTTTTTAATTTTATTTTATAAATAAAAAATTTCCTGTTTTTAAATACATAAATTGGCGTTTTTGTCAATGATATGTGCAAATTAAATTTAAATGTGTTTGTCCTGTTTAAAATTCTGGAATTGTAGATTTAGAAGATGTAGTTGGCATTAATTTTTTGTTACCCGTAAGGATAGCGTCATTATGACAACGAAGCTATTTATCAGCAAGCTAGTGAAGAGTTCAGTAGCTCTAGGTAGCATTGCTATTATTAGTCAGTCTATTGATTCGTTGAATCCTCGATTAACAACTGCTTCAGCAGAAAACCCTCCACATCTGTCTAGTCATTCAACTACGATATCACTACAAACCAACTTAACCAAGCCAATCGATCAACCGGTGACAACTGCGGGGATATCTTTAGGTTGGGTGGGTGGTATTTTCTTGGGATTGGGAGTTATTGGGTTGAGTGCGATCGCGCTTAAAGGAATTGTGGTAATTGGTAATAATGAAGTTGGGATTGTAATTAAAAAATATAACCTTAATCCTTTTTTCCCTAAACTCCCTGCTGGTCAACTGATAGCCTTAAAAGGAGAAGCTGGTTCCCAAGCAAAAATACTTACCCCCGGTATGCATTGGGGTTATTTTCCTCAGATGTATATCATTCGCAAGCAAGCAGTGATTAATATTTATCCCGAAGAAATTGGACTAGTAGTTGCCAAAGACGGTGCTAATATGCCATCAGGACAAAATTTTGGTAAGTTTGTTGAATGTAACAACTTTCAAGATGCCGATGCGTTTATTACAAATGGCGGTCAGAAGGGTCAAC
Organism: Hassallia byssoidea VB512170; assembly: GCF_000817785.2. Classification (GTDB taxonomy): domain Bacteria; phylum Cyanobacteriota; class Cyanobacteriia; order Cyanobacteriales; family Nostocaceae; genus Hassallia; species Hassallia carrinoi. The sequence goes on from NZ_JTCM02000041.1 coordinate 8,516, forward strand.
AGCTAGCAATTTTAACTGCTGGTACTTACCAAATTAACACAGAATTGTTTGAGATTAGCAAGAAGTTAGTAATTAATATTACCCAAGGACAAATTGGGTTAGTAGTTGCCAAAGATGGTGCTAATATGCCACCAGAACAACTGTTAGGTAAAGTTGTCGATTGCAGTAATTTTCAAGATTCATGTAAGTTTATTACAAATGGTGGTCAAAAGGGCAGACAACTAGCAATTCTTACTACTGGAACTTATCAAATTAATACTGATTTATTTACTGTAATTACTGCTGCTAATGCCACCCGATATAACATGAATTCCAAAGATTTACAGGTGTATACAGTAGAAGCTGGCAAAATTGGTATTGTTACCACTTACGATGGTATTTCAATTAAACCAGATGAAATTGCTGGTTCGCCTGTTCCGGGTCATGGTAACTTCCAAAACGGGCAAAAATTTATTGATGTAGGCGGATGCAAAGGTTTACAACAAGAGATTTTACCTCCTGGATCTTGGAATCTTAATCCCTGGTTTGTCAAGGTTGAGCAAGTAGAATTGACTGATGTTCCGGTTGGGGCGGTTGGGGTTGTCATCTCTCATGTTGGCAAACCTTCTGAGAATAAAGCGGGTGTAGTTGAACCTGGATACAAAGGAGTTTGGAATACTTCTTTGCGTCCTGGTAAGCACGTAATCAACACAAAAGTGATGAATGTGGAGATAGTCCCAACTCAACCGATTACACTGGATTGGTCAAACAAAATAAAATTGCCTACAAACTACGATGCCAACCTTCATCCTTTACAGGTACGCTCTAAGGATGGATTTTGTTTTGATATAGAAGTAACACAAGTTATTGGCATAGCTGAAGAAAATGCTCCGACGATGATTTATCGTGTTGGTAACACTATTGGTGGCTCTGCTAGTAACTCCATAAAAGCTCTGATCGTCAAAGTACTACAGCCAGCTGTTAGCAATTACTTCTGCAATTCCGCTCAAAATTCGGAAGCGCTAGACTTTCTCGACAAACGCAGCGACCAACAAAGACAAGCAAAAGATTATATCAAATCAGCACTCAATGATTTTGCTGTTGAAGCGCTTGATACGTTAATTGGAGAGATTGACTTACCCGAACAACTGGAAAAGATTTTAACCGATCGCAAAATTGCACAGGAACAGCGCAAAACCATAGAAGCTGAACGAGAAACAGAAAAAGAACGCCAAAATCTTGCATACGAAAAAGCGGTGACGAACAAGCAAGCAGATAGGGTTAAAGCTCAAGAGGATGTGAAGATTGCAGAACTTAACGCGATCGCAGCGAAATACGGAATTGAGGTTGAAGTAGAACGAGTTCAACTACTACGTGAAGTAGAAATAGTAGTTTTGGAAAAAACTATTGATATTATCGGTCGTGAAGGCTGGCTAGATATCGAAAAACTCAAGGAATTAGTCAAACTTAAACTTCCAGAGGTCTGGGTTAGTAATTCTCATGATGGCGGTTCTGGATTAATCGATGCAATAATGCCTCAGGTATTGAGGACTCTGAAAACTACTACCATTAATTCAAATAATAGTTTATCAACGACACACCAAGCAAATCAAAGATTAGATTCATCTACATCAACAGCACTGCCTCAAGGTTAGAAAACTCCAACAAATAAATGCCTACTGTAGGATAGGTGTCTTGCCTGTCCGTAGCATACTTATTATTATCTTATGCCAGCCAAAATCACCCTCACTGTCACCCAAGGTAAACTCCAAGGACAACAATTTATCTTTGACTGTCGCACTACTTGTATCCTTGGCAGAAATGCAGATTGCAATCCTCAATTGCCTGATGATCAAGACCATCGCACCATCTCCCGCTATCATTGCTTGCTAGATATAAACCCTCCTGCTATCCGTGTGCGGGACTTTGGTAGTAAAAATGGTACTTACGTCAATGATAAAAAAATCGGACAGCGCCAAGCCGACCAAACCCCAGAAGAAGGCGCAAAAATGCAATTCCCAGAGTATGATTTGCAGAATGGAGATGAAATAAAACTAGATAATACTGTTTTGAAAATTGGTATCGAACTGAACCCACAGGAGATAAATATTTCCAGCTTTTTTCCTAGCACTATTTATGTGAACAACGACCCAACACAATCGCCAAATTTTTTGGCAATGATTAAACGCTTGTTGGGGTTAGCTGAAGGTGGTGATAAGAATTTAATTGCAATTCGCGGTTATCAAATTGTTAAACTGCTAGGAAAAGGTGGATTCGGAGAAGTTTATTTAGTACAACACAATCAATCTGGAAAAATGGTAGCACTAAAGATGATGTTACCAGCAGTGGTGAAAAGCGATCGCGCTGTGCAGATGTTTCTCAGAGAGACAGAAAATACTAAGGTTTTACAACATCCCAATGTCGTGCAACTAATAGATTATGGATACTCCGAAAACGTTTTCTTCTTTACAATGGAGTATTGCGAAGGTGGCACTGTATCTGATTTAATGCGTCTTTCTGGTGGACGATTATCTATTCATATAGCAGTGCCGATTGTTCTACAAGTTCTCGACGGTTTGCAATACACTCACAACGCCGAAATTCCCTATGTAAAACTCGGTGATGGTGGCTTTGGTAAAGGTAGCGGTTTAGTTCACCGCGACCTCAAACCTAGTAATATCTTTCTTGCTTGGATTTCGGATAAACTTGTTGCCAAAATCGGCGATTATGGTTTATCTAAGGCATTTGACATAGCTGGTTTAAGCGGTCAAACTCTCACTGGTACTAAAGCTGGTACTCCCGTTTTTATGCCTCGACAGCAGGTGCTGAACTTCAAATATGCCCAACCAGATGTAGATATTTGGGCTACTGCTGCTTGTCTCTATTATATGCTCACGGGAACTTTTCCCCGCAACTTTACAAACGGCGATCCGTTTTTGGCAGTGTTGCAAAATGACCCCGTGCCAATTAAAGCGCGAAATCCACTAATTCCCCCACATTTGGCAAAGGTTATTGATTTGGCATTGGTGGAGAAGCCAGAACTTTACTTTAAGAATGCAGTCGAATTTAAGCAGGCGTTGTTGAATGTATTATAATGTTCAGATTATTTTTCAATGCATGTTTTCTGATTGTTTTGTAGATGCGTTTCCCTGAGACTGTATATTGTCGGCTTTACAATTCCTTTGCAAAATAGCGCTAAATTATAAAAAACTCTTGAAATCAACTTGGGTAGTAATTGTATTTGGTCTGCTAGGAGGTATTCTATAAAGCAATAGTGAACGTAAAATTACGCAAAAAGACTTAGTTGTGTCGTTAGAGCGCTCAACATTGCAGAAATACAAGCCTTAATTTCATCGTTGTTTTTCTCTGGTTATTTATAGTTACAAAATAATACAAAATATTAAATAAATATGAAAAAAGAACTTGTCGCTACAGGATTTATTGTTTTCTGTTTCACCTTACCGCAAAGAGCGATCGCTGCCAAATTTGATGCGCTTTATGTATTCGGTGATAGCCTCTCTGATACGGGTAATACTTTCGCAGCTACACGAGGAACAATACCCGTCCCTAGAGTCAATAATTCAAACCGTCCAGCTTATGTTGACGGACGTTTTTCTAACGGTAAAATTTGGGTGGATTATTTCGGTTCTCAGATAAATCAACCAGGATTAACACCCACACCTTTTGTTACTCTCCTAGCCAATCCGAATACTATTCCTACAGATGGGGTTAATTTCGCTGTCGGTGGTGCTCAAACAGGTGAAGTTAGCGATTTTCCTGGTTTTCAAGATAATATACCTGGAGTGCTGGGACAAGTTGGTTTGCTGAGGCAAAATTTGCCAGTTGACCCAAATGCTCTTTACTCAGTCTTTGGTGGTGCAAATGATTATTTCAATGGTAATACAAACGTTAATCAAGTAGTTCAAAATTTAACTGATTCAATCGGCTCTCTGGCTCAAGGAGGAGCGAAAAATTTCCTAGTATTTAACTTACCTAATTTGGGCGAAAGTCCTTTTGGAAAAAGATCAGGCTTTTCCGATCAATTAAATGAATTGACACAAGCCCATAATAGACAATTAGCATCAGCTATCAACAGTCTTCGCACCAGCAATCCTGATTTAAATATCTATTCTGTTGACATTAATACTCTCTTTAATACAATAAGAGCTACTCCAGCTAAATTTGGTTTCAAGGATGTAACAAATCCTTGTGTAACAGGTAACTTTCAGCAAGTCACAAACATCTGTGATAAGCCAGATGATTTCTTGTTCTTTGATAGCGTCCATCCTTCCTCACGGACTCATAACTTAATCGCACAAGCTGCACTGGCAGCAGTTAATGGTAAAACCATTCCCGAACCTTCGGCAGCGTTAGGGATGTTAGCGCTTGGTGCTTTGGGTGCAGCGGGAGTGTTGAAGCAGAAAGTAACTTCAGCAAATCGGGTTGTTGAGGCAGAACCGTCTAAAATCAGATAAATAAGCTGTTGCGGTTTTAACTTGCACATAGGGACGGGCAAGGATGCCCATCCCACAATAATTGTCTTTTTTAAGGATTTTTAGTTTACTTTATCCTTTCGGTTTGCGTTGATGCTAGGATTATACGCAAATCAAAATCAGACTATCGATGTCGGATTACGACAATTTATTTAAAATAATTGAAGAATTGGTGATGCACCATTCCCCTAGTGGTGTAGAAGCAGAAATTAACCGATTTTTAATGCAGCGCTTTGCAAGCTTGGGTGTGGAAGTTTGGGGCGATCGCGCCGATAATATTATTGCCAAAATTCCGGGGAAAAATCCAGAGCGAGCGATCGCTATCACCGGACATAAAGACGAAATTGGCGCAATTGTCAAGACTATCGGCGATGAAGGTCGCGTGGAAGTCCGCAGGTTAGGCGGTTCTTTTCCGTGGGTTTACGGCGAAGGTGTTGTAGATTTACTCGGAGACACGCAAACTATCAGCGGTATTCTCAGCTTTGGTTCTCGCCATGTTTCCCACGAGTCGCCACAAAAAGTCCAGCAAGAAGATACACCTGTAAAATGGGAAAATGCCTGGATTGAAACGAAATGCAGTGCTGAGGAACTAGAAGCAGCGGGTATTCGACCGGGAACGAGAATGGTTATCGGCAAGCATCGCAAGCATCCAGTGCGTTTAAAAAATCACATTGCCAGTTATACTTTAGATAACAAAGCCTCTGTAGCGATTTTGCTAGCTTTGGCAGAAAGAGTTAAACAGCCAGCCGTCGATGTATATTTGGTAGCATCAGCAAAAGAAGAAGTCGGGGCAATTGGGGCATTATTTTTTAGTCAAAACCAGCAATTAGATGCAATGATTGCTTTAGAAATTTGTCCGCTATCGAAAGAATACCCAATTGAAGACGGTGAAAGTCCTGTGATACTTTCTCAGGATGCGTATGGCATCTATGATGAAACGCTGAATGGGCAATTGCGTCATAGTGCCAAGCAACTAGATATGTCGGTGCAGCTAGCGACACTGAGTCAGTTTGGTAGTGATGCTTCGATAGCGATGAAATTTGGTCATGTCGGACGTGCAGCTTGTTTGGCGTTTCCCACCCAAAATACACACGGCTATGAAATTGCTCATTTGGGAGCGATCGCTAATTGTATCGATTTATTACAAGCCTTTTGCGAATCAGAATTTGAGTGAAGAGTTACGAACCCCGTCCGGTTGATACCCGTAATTTTCTACAATGAACCAAAGAGGTTGAAAAAAGGTTAACAAGCGCAAATGCCGAAAACCGTTGCCGATGTGATGAGCCGTGACCCGATTGTCGTCCGGTCAGAAACTTCCTTAAATGAAGCGATCCAAATTCTGGCAGAACGTCGCATTAGTGGATTACCTGTTGTAGATGATGCAGGTAAGCTGGTGGGTATTATCTCGGAAACGGATTTGATGTGGCAAGAAACTGGTGTAACTCCACCGGCATACATCATGTTTCTTGATAGCGTCATCTATTTACAAAATCCTGCCACCTACGAACGTGACCTGCATAAAGCACTGGGACAAACTGTTGGGGAAGTTATGAGCAAAGACCCCATCACTATTTCCCCGGAAAAAACTTTAACAGAAGCAGCCAGAGTTATGCACGATAAGAACGTTCACCGCTTGCCAGTGCTTGACGAATCCGGTCAAGTAATTGGTATCCTTACTCGTGGTGATATTGTTAGGGCAATGGCTGCAAGTCAAGATTAGTTGTTGGTGAACCACTGCGTTGCGGGGGTTCCCCCCGTTGTAGCAAGTGGTGAACCCGAAGGGTTGTTGGTGAACCACTGCGTTGCGGGGGTTCCCCCCGTTGTAGCAAGTGGTGAACCCGAAGGGTTGTTGGTGGTTGGTGGTTGTTTGCTATTGATTGACAATTAACCACTATTCACTATCCACCATCCACCATCCACTATCCACCATCCACCATCCACTATCCACTATCTACCATCCACCATCCACCATCCACTATCCACCATCCACCATCCACTATCCACTATCCACTATCCACTAGACCAATATCTAATTACCGTTGTTTTTAAAACATCATTCAAAAGTAGGATAAATAAATAAATGAGTGTTAATTCTGAGTCTGTTAAGGAAATGCTTAGTTCTGAGGATTTGGGCGATCGCTTGCGTGCGGTTAATCAAATTCGCGATTTGGAACCTGCGATTGGTTTTGAGTTGGCTGAAAGTGCGGTTACTGACAGTAATTCCCGCGTGCGCTATAGTGCGGTGAGTTTGTTTGATACTTTGGGCAAACAGAATTTAGACGCATCTTTGAATATATTGCGCGATCGCTTGCTCAACGATCCTGAACCTGATGTTCAAGCTGCCGCTGCTGACTGTTTAGGTGCTTTAAAATTACATGCAGCTTTTGAAGACATGCAGCAAGTTTATCGCACAACCCCGGAATGGCTGGTAAAATTTAGCATCGTTGCCACATTAGGAGAGTTAGGCGATCCGCGAGCGTTTGAACTACTCAAAGAAGCCCTTTCCTCAGACAACGACTTAGTAAAAACTGCTGCCATTAGTTCTTTTGGCGAATTGGGAGACGCACGAGCGATTCCCTTATTAGCCCCCTATGCAAGCAATCCAGATTGGCAAGTGCGCTATAGACTAGTGCAATCTTTGAATCTTCTCGGTGGTGCGGATGCCAAATCTATATTAGAAACTTTGGCTGACGATGAAGTAGAGGCGATCGCTATTGAAGCCAAAAAATCTTTGCAGTCAGCTTAAGACTGCCGTTTAGATAATCAATTGCTAATACAGCACTTTCAACTCCCCGTCTAAATAGATGGGGATTTTTTGTAGTAAGCGTTTTAACGCTTGTATTCGGGAGGGCACTGTTGTTGCCCACTACGTTCGTGTGAGTCCTGAAATACTGAAAATTAGTTCAAATGCGCTTTTGTAATAGCTTACAGGGAATGTTTGCTTGAGGCTTAATGTTGGAGTGCCAATTTTTCATGAAAAGCTTTTGATTTATTTGTAAAGAGTCTGCAAAAAGCTGAAAACTATCATGCATAATTTTTACCCGACAACCGTATATTAATGTAATTGTTTTTTGTTTGATAACAGTATTTCTTCTATCAGGGTTTACATAAGTAAATTGACTAATAAAGTTTAGATGAATGTGTCAGTCTACCAGATGACACCTCGGTGAATGCGGACTAACATACGAATATACACGCAGAAGAGGCACAACAAATCAGTTACCTCAAGCATTAAAAAGCACCACTAATTAAGAGACACAATCATGAAATTAAACAAACAATTTACCGCGACAGCTATTTCACTAACAGTATCCAACCTCGCCAAAGAAATGATGAATTACAAAAAATCCTTCGCTTTTATCGGTTTAATCACAAGCAGCGCTCTGGCTCTTTCTTCTAATCCCGCTCAAGCTTTTAATTTCAACACAAGTACTGATTTGGGAAGCTGTTCTGCTCTGGCAGGTCCTTTTACCAGCAGCGGGTTAAGTTCCACCACTATCAAGCCAAACTGCAAAACCGCTGACGGTTTCACCATCACACCTAATCCTGAAGGTAAAGAACTTCAAGGTAAAAAAGTTGGTGGAATCGTTGGTGTAGGTGTATCCGGTAAAAAACCTGTTCGCGATGTTGTTGGTGGTGAAATTGACTACGGTGAGTCGATTGTATTAACTCTTCCGAATCCTGGAGATGTTCTCAAAAGTATTGGTTTAAGCTTTTTATACCGACCCGGTGTGTTTGCAGACCAAGTGTGGGAGGCTGCGAGAATCACAACTAATACTGGGCTTGAGGGCATTCTTAAAGTAACAGGTAAAGACACTGCTAGCTGGAGTCTAGGTGGTACAGTTACAAATCTCAGCCCTTCTAAGGGTAATGGTGGCGGTTATTACGATATTACAAATCCTTTCGCAAATGCCAGATTTGATTTCCTAACCCTGACTCCTGTTACCTATGATTCAGTGGCGTACAATAGTAGTGCTAACAGTGACTTTGCTCTGTCTCATGCAACAGCAGTTCCCGAACCAACTGCGATCGCTGGTCTAGGTTTAGTTGGTGGATTGCTGCTAGCAACTCGTCGTCGTAAAGCTATCCAATCTTAATTACCAATTGTGTGAGTTTGGGTGCTTTGGCTGTGGCTGGCATGTTTGACTTGCGTCAACGCAATAAATCATGCCTTACAGCTTTCAATTACCAGTTTTAGCTTTTTCATTTTATCTACAAGTGAGGCGACAATATTAAAATATATTAGTTACATGATTTTCTAATTAAGTTATCAGGGTATTGCATTTTTATTTTATTCAAACAAGTCGTTTTCCAATGTCTTTTAAATGAGTATAAGAAGTAATTATAGCAATTAATTACTCTCGTATACTCATTTTTTCTTGATAAGCAAATCAATTTTTATCAGTCCCCAGTCCCCAGTCCCCAGTTGAATTCTACGCACCAAAGACCTGCGACCAAGTTGTGAATAAAAAAACGGCAACCGCAGCGATCGCTAATATTCCCTGAATCAAATTTCCAATTAACGTTCCTGCTACAATCCCTATACCAGCTTTCACTGCTAATTTAAAGTTACGTTGGTATATATACTCACCGATAATTGCACCTAACAACGGTCCTAGTAATATCCCCAACAACGGACCTCCAAAAGGCAAAGTCGGCAATAATCCAAAAAATCCCAGCAATAAACCAACTACCGCGCCAATTTGTCCGTATTTACTAGCACCTGCTTGCTTCGCACCTAAATAGCCTCCTAAAAAATCTACTCCAATACTTAAAATCAAAACAAAAACTGTGACAATTAGTGGTATCTTAATAGCTGCAAACGAACCACTAACAAATCCCCAAATAATAATCGAAATTAAAATTAAACTAGTTCCGGGAATTGCCGGAACCACAGCGCCTATGACACCGAAAATCATCACCGCAACCAATAGCCAATAAATAATTTGCATAAAGTTTTCAACTTCCGAGTTAGCGAGCGGATTTATAAAGTAAATTTACCGCATTTTTTGATTTTTTAAAAAAGACGATAATAGCCGCCGAGACTTTTAAATTGAACCAAATTAGAATTTTCCACCTCAATCTGGTATAATATGACTGCGATCGCTCTTACTCATCTTGCTAATTGCCAGTTGTAAAAACTAATACCATTTCATTTTCAGGTTGCTATACATGGGCAGCAGGGGGTTTCACAAACGATAGACAAAAATGGACAGCCTGAACTTCCCAAACACTCTTGCTGAAAGCTCAAAATCCATGACGAGAAAAATATTAACTGGACTGAGATCGCAAACCTATGAACACCCCTTTGATCGCAAAGCCTTGGCTTCTTTAAAAAGTATGCCTGGTGTCTCTCTGCTGCTCAAAAAAATTAACGAGTACGGCATTGACCGCTTACTTAGGCTGCAATGTCTTGGCAGTGAAATAAGAATCACACCCCGTAATTTTCCCCATTTGCATCAGTCACTTGTAGAAACTTGCCAAATTATTGATGTTGCTCTACTTCCTGAGCTGTATCTGTTTCGAGGCACAGGTCACATTCAAACCTACATTGTTGGAGTGGAAAAACCGATTATCGGTATCAATATAGATGCAATGGAGTGGCTTAATGAGGATGAGTTGCTTTACATTTTGGGACACGAAGTCGCTCGCATCAAAAGTCAGCATATGGTTTATCACCAAATGGCAATTGTTATGCCAAGTTTGAAAAATTTGTTAAGCAGTACCACATTAGGGGTTGGGGGCTTGGTAGCTAGTGGAATGGAACTGGCTTTGTATAATTGGCGAATGATGGCTAAGTTTACTGCCGATCGCGCTGGTTTGCTTGCTTGTCAGGATATTGAGGTGGCAACCACTGCACTGATGAAACTTGCGGGTTTGCCTTCGGAATACTTGAGTGCTACTGTAATCGAAGAGTTCCTCGCCCAAGCTCGCGAGTTTGCGTCCACTAGCTTTGATAGTGTGGATCAGGTAACAAAAATATTAAGCTATTCAGAAAACGGGCTTTCCTGGGTAGTTATGCGGACTGGCGAATTATTGAAATGGGTAGATTCCGGTGAATATGATAATTTAATTCAACAGAAAAGTTTAAAGACACCAGAAGAAATCGAAGGGTGGAATTTTTTGACTTCTTGGTGACTTCCAATTTATAAATTAGAGCTTATTGTAACAGCTAATTTGTCAGCAATACCGGCAATCCATTTTTCATCTTGTTTGGTATAACTGCGAGGAGCATTTGCTGCTAAAATCAAAACTCCTTGATTGCCGATTGGTTGACAAATTACACCTTGAGTGTTTTCTGGCAAATAATCAAATTCAATTTTTCCTGGGTATACTTTTAAAGCAACTAGATAAATTGCTTTTTGCGTTTCTAGCACCCGTTTTAAAATTGGTCCTAGTGTAACTGACGATTTAGTAGCGAGAATGCCGCGACGCAACAAAACTTTACCTTGATAAAAAACTATAAGCGATCGCGTGACTGTATTAGTCAACAATAAATGAGATGCCCAAGCTAATTCGGTTTTGACAGCTTCAGGTAAATCGGGCGCAAGTATAAAACCTGATTCGCCGATTAATTCTACAGTATCAGGCGATCGCGGCTGTACCTGCTGCCAAATTAAACCCGTTAAAATCAAAACCGCACTCAAAATCACACCCAGCACATCCCCACGCGATTGAGACTGAGTTAGTTCTGGCGTCAACAAACGGTTAATCAACAAAAGTACAGCGCCTAATCCACCAACAACGATGGGTAGACGCCGCAGAACTCGATTCGGATCGGTAGTCATTGGTCAAAAAGTCAAAAAGTCAACAGTCACGCATTCAAAAGTTAGCTTCCTTGTCCCCTTGTCCCCTTGTCCCCTTGTCCCCTTGTCCCCTTGTCCCCCTGTCCCCCTGTCCCCCCATCCCCCATCCCCCCATCCCCCCATCCCCCCATCTCACTCCTCTCCCGGTTCAATTATCCGTTGAAACAAATAACCAGTACCTCGTGCGGTGAGAATCAACTCTGGATTACTGGGGTCATCTTCCAATTTTGCCCGCAAACGGGATATATGCACATCAACCACACGCGTATCTACATGGCGTTCTGGTGTGTATCCCCACACTTCCTGTAAAATTTCTGAACGAGAAAAAGCTTCTCCAGAGCGACTGACTAACAACTCCAGCAAGCTAAACTCCATACCTGTCAAGCGAATGCGCTCATCACCCTTGTATACTTGTCGCTTGTTGGTATCGATTCTGATATTGGCAACATGTATCACCCCAGAACTGGGAATTCCCGAAGCACCTGTTTTGTCTACTCGTCGCAGCACTGAGCGAATGCGAGCTTCTAGTTCTTTGGGGGAAAATGGTTTAACTACATAGTCGTCTGCACCCAACTCTAACCCGGTGATGCGATCGGCGACATCACCCAAAGCTGTTAGCATAATAATGGGTACATCAGATTCTTTACGTAATTCTTGACATACACCGTAGCCATCCAGCTTTGGCATCATCACATCCAAAACAACCAAGTCAGGTTCTGCTTTGCGAAAAGTATCCAAAGCTTCTTCACCGTCGCCTGCTGTCACCACATCGTAGCCAATCATCGAAAGGCGCGTTTCCAAAATTCGGCGAATACTAGCTTCATCGTCTACTACTAGAATTTTTTCTTTATGACTTTCCAAGTTTCTCGACGCTCCTTAACTAAAATTTTTCAGATTAATTTTTAATACCATAATATTAAGATATCATTCTATGAATTCATTGGGAAAAAGCTGTAACTACTACTTTTCTGGGACTTTAATCGGGTAAAAAATTAATAAATAATTAAGATTAATTAATAATATATAAGAATGCCTAAGCCAAAAACCTTTTTTGTTTGTAACGAATGTGGGTCAGAATCACCTCAGTGGTTTGGTAAGTGTCCAGCTTGCGGTACTTACAACTCTTTGGAGGAGGAGATTATTAAACAATCTTCGGTGGATGTGCCCAGTCGTGGGGGAGTCAGTGGTTGGCAAGCCAGTCAGAACAATGGTAAGTCTGGTGTTAAAACACCAAAAGCACGAGCATCTTTAACTTTTAACCAAATTAGCGATCGCCAAGTAATGCGCTGGGAATCTGGCTACGGAGAACTAGATCGAGTGCTTGGTGGTGGTGTAGTTCCCGGTTCTATGGTGTTAATTGGCGGCGATCCGGGCATCGGTAAATCTACGTTACTGCTGCAAGTATCAAATGCCTTAGCACAAAGATATCGCATTCTCTACATTTCTGGGGAAGAATCAGGACAGCAGATTAAATTGAGAGCTTCTCGCTTAGGTGTATCAAAAGACCAAAGTGAATTAGGCGAGGAAAATGGCAAAGTAGTATTAGTAGAAGAAGCACCACAACCAAAAAATTCCGAAAGTATCGGTGCAGATTTATATGTATTGCCAGAAACAGATTTAGAAGAAATTTTACGCGAGATAGACTCGCTAAAACCGAATGTGGCAGTAATTGATAGTATTCAAACAGTATTTGTTCCCGCGTTAACTTCAGCACCGGGTTCGGTAGCGCAAGTACGGGAATGTACTGCCGCGTTGATGAAAGTGGCGAAACACGAAGATATTACCATGTTAATTGTCGGACACGTCACCAAAGAAGGAGCGATCGCAGGTCCGAAAGTATTAGAACACTTAGTAGATACAGTATTGTACTTTGAAGGCGATCGCTTTGCCTCCCATCGATTATTAAGAACAGTCAAAAACCGCTTTGGTGCAACTCACGAAATCGGTATCTTTGAAATGGTGTCACAAGGGTTGCGGGAAGTTGCCAACCCTTCGGAATTATTTTTAGGAAATCGCGACGATCCCGCACCGGGTACAGCAATTGTCGTTGCTTGCGAAGGAACTCGCCCGATTGTGGTAGAATTACAAGCTTTGGTAAGTCCTACTAGCTATTCTTCACCGCGTCGTTCCACCACCGGGGTAGATTACAATCGCTTAGTGCAAATACTTGCGGTGTTAGAAAAACGGGTGGGGATTCCCATGTCGAAGTTGGATTCTTACGTCGCTTCTGCCGGTGGGTTGAATGTCGAAGAACCGGCGGTAGATTTGGGAGTAGCGATCGCTATTGTTGCCAGTTTCCGCGATCGCATTGTCGATCCAGGTACAGTGTTGATTGGGGAAGTAGGTTTAGGGGGACAAGTGCGTTCAGTTTCACAAATGGAACTGCGTTTAAAAGAAGCTGCTAAATTGGGGTTTAAAAGAGCGATCGTTCCCAAAGGGCAAAAATTCCCCGAGCTGGATATTGAAATTTTACCAGTTGCCAAGGTAATAGATGCAATTATTGCCGCCATTCCCCAACAAGGGCTGACGGAAGAAGATTTGATGCCGGACGAGGATGAGGATTGACCTGCGGCGGGCTACGTCAACGCAAAAGTTATTTTGGCGAACTCAAAAGCTATTTTGGCGATCGCAAAAGCTATTTTGGCGATCGCAAAAGCTATTTTGGCGAACTCAAAAGCTATTTTGGCGAACTCAAAAGCTATTTTGGCGAACTCAAAAGCTATTTTGGCGATCGCAAAAGCTATTTCGGCGAACTCAAAAGCTATTTTGGCGATCGCAAAAGCTATTTTGGCGAACTCAAAAGCTATTTTGGCGAACTCAAAAGTTATTTTGGCGTGTCCATAACGCACCCCAAGAAATTACTAGAAGACTTGAAACCTATGCTGGTCATACTTGTGTGTACACCGTAGCCTTTCTAAGGGGGGATTAAGGGGGGTTTTTTACATTCGTCGAACTCACGTTAATTTAATACATCAAACTAGAGATAATGAAATTGACACAGCGATGCGCGGTGTGGCTGTGAAGTTTTCATTTTGTTAAAAAACTATGCTTTCGCGCCGTTTTCTGCTATTACAGATAGTGCTAATTCTGCTACTTACGGTAGGATGTGGTTTAGAACAAGAAACTGACACTCCCAAAAAACTGACCATTGGCGTGGTCAGCTATGAACAAGGAACGGTTTCTCTAGACAAGTACAATCGCTTCAAAGAGTATATAGCACAAAAAACTCATTCACTTGTAGAGCTAGAACCTGCATACAACGAATTGCAGGCAATTGAGCAAATTCAACGCAAACAGTGGGATATTGTATTTGCCCCTCCTGGTTTAGTAGCGATCGCAATCAACAAAGAACTTTACATTCCTTTATTTTCAATGGGGGGAGTCAGTAGCCGACAACGTTCCTTACTCGTAGTCTTAGATGATAAACCAATTCAAAAGATAGGCGACTTAGCTTATAAGACCATCGCCTTAGGGCAAAAAGGTTCCGCAGCTGGTTACTACGTTCCTTTGTATGACCTTTATGGTTTAACCCTCGCGCAAATCCGTTTTGCCCCTACTCCGAAAACAATACTACAATGGCTTAGTGAAGGCAGCGTTGATGCTGGTGCTTTATCAGAAATCGATTTCGAGCTTTATCGCCATCAATTTCCCACAATAAAATTTAGAATTTTACACACAAGTAGATGGATTCCTTCAGGTGTTGTGCTGTTAGGATCAACTGTAGAACGTAATTTACAACAGCAAATTCAAAAAGCGATGAGTGAAGCACCAGCAGATATTACAGCAGATGCTGGTTATGTTCCTACTGCTAAAATACCTAACTACCAGCAGTTCATTAAATTAGTTGAAAAAGTTATACCACTCGAAGAGCGAGTCAAGCAAACACCCGCAGTTCTACGCTTTGAAGAACAATCTGAAAAATCAAAGGTTAGTCAGTAATCAAGTCAACTAAGAAGTGCGTCATAAAAATTAACAATTTATTTGCATTTTTCCTCAAAATTATTTTGATACATATTTAGTAGGGTGTGTTGCCGCGCAGCGCAACGCACCGTCAACAATTCAAGATGCCGTACCCTCAGCAGTAACACACCCTACGGACTTTCCTTTTGCCTGACTTAAACAACAAATATTTATATATCTACTTTCCCAAAAATCGCTAGGAGTGTGATGAGATGACACAATCTCCTTTAACAAAACCAGAAATAAGTTCTGGAACTCTAATTGATAACCGCTATACCATCCAAAAACTTCTTGGACAAGGGGGATTAGGACGAACGTACTTAGCGTTTGATACTCGTCGCTTTAACGAACCTTGTGTGCTGAAAGAATTTGCACCCATTGGTACAGGAGAGAATGGGCTAGAAAAATGTCGCGATTTATTTAAAAGAGAGGCAAAAATTCTTCATCAGCTACAACACCCTCAAATCCCTCGATTCTTGGCTTGTTTTGAAGGAGATGGGCGGCTGTTTTTGGTACAAGAATATATTGAGGGTCAAACATATTCAAACCTGTTGCAAAAACTTCAAAAACAGGGACAAAATTTTTCCGAAGACGAGGTTATAAACTGGTTAAAAAACCTCTTGCTTGTTTTGGAATATATTCACGAACATAACATTATCCATCGAGATATTTCTCCTGACAACGTTATGTTAGCTGACAAGAAAAATCTGCCAGTGCTAATTGATTTCGGCGTCGGAAAGCAAATTGCTGCGGAACTGAACGATACTAGAAATTCAGACCAGGCGACCTTTGTTGGTAAAATGTCTCTTGTAGGAAAAGTCGGATATGCTCCCCGCGAACAAATTAGCTTGGGGTTGTGTTCTCCCAGTAGCGACCTTTATGCTTTGGGAGTAACAGCTGTTGTACTGCTAACAGGTAGAGATCCATCTCTACTAATGGATCGGTATTCTCTAGAATGGAAATGGCGTCTCTACAGCCACGTCAGCGATGCTTTTGCTCAAGTACTTGATAAGATGTTGGCAGATACGCCTCAGAAGCGATACCAAAGAGCAAAGGAAGTTCTCACCGATTTGCAGTCTTTAAAACCTGAAGAGTTACAAGGAACGATGAATAATTTACCTTCTGAGGTATTTGTTACTGAACTTTACTCTTCTGAGTTAAAAACCCCAGATACCGTCAGCCAATTTAATATGCCTATTACTCCACAAGTTTCCCCAATTCGACCAGTAAACTCACTCAAACCTGCATTCATTAGGCGTTGTCAGCAACAGCTAGCTTACCACATCGGACCAATAGCAAGTTTGATTATAGAAGAGACATTAGCTGAAAATCCTGATATTTCGCCCGATGAATTTGTGAAATTATTAGCTCAAGAAATTCCTGATTTGCAGGCAGCATTTGAATTTAAACAATCATTTTGTTTGGATTATTAATAATCAATGAAAAAACAGTTTAAACACTAAAAATCAGAAATTTTTTCGGGTTGCTATATTAATTACCTGTATTTTCCGAACGACGTTTAATTCTTTTCATTGCCATTTCCAAACTTAACTGCATCCGTCTGAATGCTCTGGCAAGTTGACCGATTTCATCATTAGATAATTGCTCAAATTCTACATCCATATGCCCCGTACTGACTTCTTCCGCTACGCGAGTTATCCGTTTGAGAGGACGAACAACTTTTTGATTCAAAAAGAGGTTGACTAAAAAGATAACAGTAAGAAAAACAGTTGATATAATTACGAGAATAACAAAAGAAGCTTGATTAGCTTTGCTAATTACTTTACTTGCTGGTATTGAGATAATTTGAGAGCCAATAATTTCATTTATGCGCCAGCCAAATCCATTAGCTGTGCCATAACGCTCAATCATACTTTTAGGTGCCATATCCGGTGAGGTATGACACTTGAGGCAGCTTTCTTCAGTAATGGTCAGCGGACGAGCCATATAGAAGATATCCCCACTTGGCATTGAGCGAAATCCGCTTAATTGTTTGAGATCGCGTTTCTTTTTGAAATTGTTTATAATTGTAGTTTCAAAATTATCAGCTTTATCTCGAAGATTAGTGGGATTAAGCGTGGCTTCTTTATAGAAAAAGTCCCTGTACTTCGGATTCATTCGCAGATGATCAAAAATCTCCCGTGCAGAGTACGCAGGCACACTTTGCGGCAAAAACTCAGCTTCTAGTTGATTATCCAAAAGTGGCTTAACTTGAGTATTAGTGTAATCACGTACAGAAGTCATCGTTTCCATAAGCATGAGAGCGGTTGAAGTAATATCAAGCCTCGCATTCTGCTTCAGCACAGAAGACAGAGCAAATCCACTTAAACTCATACCTAATGCAAGAATTATAATCAGCAGAGCTGTAAATTGTTGTTTCAAGTTGAGATTTTTTAACATGATTCTGGCTCACTTGCAATTTAAATTTCTCTTACCAAAGGTGGTTGAAGTTACAGTCCGTTACATCTTACCTTTTTTAGTAATTTATGTAGCTACAAAAGCGAAATGCAGGATTCCGGTACTATGCCTGGAGAAGTCGGTAACTAAGATTGGGGGAAAAGTTAATATAATTTGATATTTTGGATGTGTGGATTTTAGACTATAAAATCCTTATCCTCAAAGAGATTGAATAATTTAAGTATTGTAAGCCGAAAGTGAAATGATACCAAAGAATTAAAAAATTATCTACCTTTCTACCCTACGATATATTGCAAAAATAAATAGCAGCATTTGGTAATTGTTAACAATGGTGTGGAAACCGGGGCAGCCTTTATTTGGAGGGCGCTACATTATCGAAAGCAAACTAGGCGAAGGTGGAATTGGCATTACCTATCTTGCCAGAAACCTACGCAATGAACTACGAGTAATTAAAACCCTCAAAGAAGAAATTCTTAATCACCCGGTTTGGAAACAGCACCGCGACAAATTACGGCAAGACTTTCGCGATGAAGCTGTTCGTTTAGCTGTGTGTCGCCATCCTCATATAGTGGAGGTAGAAACTATCTTCGATGAGGGCAAATTTCCTTGCATGGTAATGGAGTATGTCGAAGGAGAAGATTTAGGTAAGCGTTTGGCAAGGGTGAGGTTGCTATCAGAAGCAGAAGCCCTACTATATATTCGACAAATTGGTGATGCGTTGATGGTAATTCACAATAAAGGCTTGCTGCATCGTGACCTCAAGCCGCGTAACATTATGCTTCGTTCTGGCAAATCAGAAGCAGTGTTGATTGACTTTGGTATTGCGAGAGATTTTATCCCTAATGTTGTCCAAAAACATACAGTATATCGCACTCCTGGTTTTGCCCCTCCAGAACAGTATGATTTAGTTGCACCACGGGGAGAATTTATTGATATCTACGCCCTCGCCGCCACTTTATATAACTTATTAACCGGAGTTGTGCCCACGAGTGCAGAAGACAGACGCAACAATATTCCCCTGCAACCACCGCAACGCTTCAATCGCAATATTAGTGACAGAGTAAATCAGGCAATTATGCAGGCTATGGATTTGCAGGCAAATTATCGCCCCCAATCCGTGCAGGAGTGGTTGAATTTATTGGCTGCTGATGTTGGAGAAGATGTACCATCAACACTTAAGAGCCAACTGATAACACCTAATCCACAAATCCCAAAACCTGCTGTAGTAGCTTCACTAGAGTGGCAATGCGTACATACCCTCAAAGGTCATACCAGCATGGTTCAGGCGATCGCTATTAGTCCTGATGGGCAACTAATTGCCAGTGGTAGTAATGACAATAATATCAAGTTATGGCAACTAACAACCGGCAAACTATTACGTAATTTTAATCGTTGGTTTTCCGGTCATTCCAGCATGGTTGATTCCCTCGCCTTTAGCCCAGACGGAAAGCTTCTTGCCAGCGGCAGTTGGGATGACACTATTAAATTATGGCAAGTAAATACAGGCAAACAAATCTCTACTTTCACAGGTCATTCTAACTGGGTTAATTCCGTCGCCTTTAGTCCAGAGGGACAGATGCTTGCTAGTGGTAGTGCTGACCACACGATCAAATTATGGCAAATAAAGACAGGCAGACAAATCTCTACTCTCACAGGTCATTTGGACTTAGTTGGGTCAGTCGCCTTTAGCCAAGATGGAGAAATTCTCGCAAGTGGCAGTGCTGACTACACTATCAAACTTTGGCAAGTACACACAGGTAGAGAAATTTGCACTTTTGCAAGTCATTTTTTCTATGTTAACTCTGTCGCCTTTAGTCCAGATGGACAATTGCTTGCTAGTGGTAGTGCTGACAACACTATCAAATTCTGGCAAGTAAGTACAGGTAAAGAACTTCGCACTCTCACTGGGCATTTGGACTCAGTTTGGTCAGTCGCCTTTAGTCCAGATGGGCAACTTCTTGCTAGTGCTAGTTGGGACAAAACTATCAAAATTTGGCACGCAAGCACAGCTAAAGAAATCTGCACTCTCACTGGTCATCTCAACTATGTCAGAACCGTTGCCTTCAGTCCCGATGGGCGAACCTTAGTTAGCGGTAGTGATGACGACACCATCAAGATTTGGCGACGAAAATAATATTGACACACAGATTTGACACTCTCCCGATTATTCTGACAAATTTTTTAAACCTTCAGGTAGACTCGGTATTTACAAAATATTGTCACAATAATGACGACAACGCCTATTTTTGCAGTCAATAGATTTGGGAGTAGCGATCGCTATTGTTGCCAGTTTGGGCGATCGCATGATGCCAGATGAAGATGATGAGTAAAATTTCGCGCAAAGGCGTTAAGAAACACTTTACACCTTTGCGTGATTAAAAAATAGAAAAGTGCCATACAAATCGCTCAAAGCTATCGTGTCACTCTTCTAAATGGTACAAATCCCGCTTCTTCTACCATTTTTTGTCCTTCATCGCTTAATATTATGTTGGCATAAGCAATACCTGCCTGCTCATCAAATCCAGAATCAAGTTTGATAACTACATATAGTTTGCCGTTTAATTCTTGCGGGTAATAATTTTCATGAATCAGGTTTTTATTCACAGCAGTACATTTGTCGTCAGCGCAAGGAGACACCGCAAGAGAATTCTTATCTTTAGCAATAGGTAAAACGCGCATCTCTTTTTTGTTGATAGTTTGCGAGACTGTCAGCGTAGTGATACTGCCAGGAGTTTCAGCAAGAGCTTTTATGAGTTCTGTCGGGTTAGCGAACTCTTGAACATTTGTCCCATAAGCTTGTTTCTTTAATACAGTTTCTTGAAATTTTACTAGTACATAACTTTGTTTTTGTTGCCGATTAAGTCTAAAAGGAGTAATTTTGAGATCGGGTCCACCCAACTGCTGCCAATTTGTGACTTTACCCTGAAATATATTCCGTAAATCTTCCAAAGTTAAACTTTTCAACATTTGGGAAGTTAATCCCGAATTTACACAAACAGCTTCAGCATCATAAGCAATAGGTTCTTCTCGAAGTGTAAAACCCTTATTTTTAGCTGACAATTTTGGTTCTTCTGTCATCATTAATGCAGTCTGGGCAAAACTAATTTTACCCTCAATCAACCATTTTATTCCCGTACTAGACCCAGGATTTTCTCCAGATGGAAACTTGTCCGTATGTTCTAATTTAAATTGAGGATGATATTTCTGTAGACGGGCAATTTCTAACTTATTCAATAATGAAAAAAGTGTAGAACCTCCATAGAGAACTTGTGTAAGTGCGGGAACATTTGGAACATCAGCGATGCGACGACATATTGTTAAAATCCCCCGCTTTTGACAATAATTTGTCGGCTTGTCAGGTACAATGAAAATTACTGCAAGGGCTAAAGTAGCAATTCCTGCAATAATCCACGGCAAATTAGTTATTTGTCTATTTGTGGATGTCGAGTTAAATTGCTGTTGATTGTCTCTATTATTAAATAAAGTTGTATTTTCACGTATTGTTGTTTGAGGCAAGGTTGTCTGTAGAACTGAAGTTAAATTTATTGGGCTTACCTCTTTCTTTTGAGCCTTATCAAGCAAATTTAACCATTCTATAATTGACTGGGGTCGTTCAGCAGCAAAGATTTTCATTCCTTGAAGAATGGCATTATTTGTGTAAGGACTAATTCGGGGATTTAATTGCTGTGGAGATATAAGAGGGTCTTTTCCACTTTGATTAATGTGAAAGTATCTCGTTTGGGAATCTACTGGTTTTTGTTTAGTTAACAAAAAATATAGCGTTGCAGCCAACGCATAAATATCTGTATAAGCTTCTTGCGGAGCATCTACAGAATACTGTTCAATAGGTGCAAAACATTCAGTTAAGGCTCTAGTTTTAATTTTGATATCAACTTCACGAGCAATTCCAAAATCAATTAATACTGCTTCATTGTTACTTGGTTGAATAATAATATTTGCTGGCTTCACATCTCGATGCACCAGGTTATTTTTATGAACAACCTGTAAGGCTGCACTAATTTGATGGATATAATTTAATGCTTCCTGTTGTGTTATTCCCCGAAATGCTCTATCGTTGAGATTATCACCGGGAATATATTGCATGACAATACATTCTAGTCCTGACTCGGAAAAAAAATCGTATATTTGCACAATATGAGGATGAGAACATCGACTTAAACATCGTGCTTCGTGATAAAAATCTTGCTGTAATTTCTCAAAGTATGCTTGAGCTTTTAATTCTGGATTGAGAGTTTTGATTACAACGTCTCGACTCAATTTTGTATCTAAAACCCAGTATGCTATACCAAAGCCTCCTTTTCCCAGAATTTTTCTAATAATATATCGACTATCTTTTAGTTGATGTCCTGGTGCCCAATTACTCATTATCTTCTCCTGAGTTTAAGCCTACCTTTTTGAACTTATACTGTGCAAATTCGCCTTTTCAAAACACCCAAATTTTTCTGGTGCTGTTGAAGCGCGATCGCTTTTTTAACTTCATGTTATTTAAATCACAAATTATCCCACACACAAACGCCCGTACAGCGGCTTCATGTGCAGTAGTGATTTACTATTAGACATAGCCGATACACGAAAAAATATTTTATCTTTTTTCAGGGATAATACTAGACTGGTAGTATAAAAATATAGCAGATTTTTTGAAAGTTTTATAAATAATAGGACTTACGCAACGGTTTGTATAAAGATATAATCGCTTTTCATAATTTGTTAGCTGATATAATTTATAATTCTGACTTTCCCTGCATTGCCTCCAATCAGCGTTTTGGATGAATGCGGGCGCTAGTTGCAAAACTGCAATCCTGTCAGTTTTAACCCTTCAGATAGACTCGCGATTTGCAAAATATTGTCAGAATAATGACGACAACGCCTATTTTTGCAGTCAATCCTTAGCTGACACGTTTTTACTTGCATAAAGTAAGCAGCTGGAATGTCTGCCAAGATTGTGCTGTAAATTTTGAAGTTGAAAATTTGAATTATGGGCTTTGGTATCGGAGATTTATTCTGGATTTTCCTGCTTTTGTCTTCCCTGCAACCTATCTGGCAAAGACGTCAGATTGAATATCGTCGGGTGAGTTCTCTCCAACAATTCCAGCAAGAACGCAAAAGCCGAGTGATATTGCTGATTCACCGTCAAGAGTCTATCAGCTTATTAGGAATTCCTATTTCGCGCTACATTACCATCGAAGACTCAGAACAGATACTGCGGGCAATTCGTCTCACCCCCCCAGATGTCCCCATTGACTTAATTTTGCACACTCCAGGCGGTTTGGTTTTAGCAACCGAACAAATCGCTAGAGCCTTAATTCGCCATCCGGCAAAAGTAACTGTTTTTGTACCTCATTATGCCATGAGTGGCGGTACAATGCTTGCTCTGGCTGCTGATGAAATCGTCATGGATGCTAACGCTGTTTTGGGACCAGTCGATCCGCAATTAGGTAACTTTCCGGCTGCGAGTATCATCAAAGTTGTGGAAGATAAACCCATCGGTGAAATTGACGACCAAACCCTGATTATGGCGGATTTGTCACGCAAAGCAATCCAGCAAGTGCAGCGATTTGTCAGGACTCTACTGAAAGACAATATTCCCACACAGAAAGTTCAGCCAGAAAATATCGAATCTATCATTGATGCCTTGACTACAGGACGCGTCACCCACGATTATCCGATCACAGTTGAAGAAGCTACAGAAATGGGGCTGCCCATAACAGTCGGACTGCCCCGTTCAATTTACGATCTCATGGATATGTATCCGCAACCACAAGGCGGACGCCCCAGCGTGCAATACATACCCATGCCTTACAGCGATCGCCGCCCAATTCTACCCGTGCCTAAAGGCAGACCCTTAGAAGAACCCACTCAGATGAAATGAGCTAATAATGTCATCATTTTTTGCTTGTACCTAAGGTGTTGGTGAAGCTGTTGGTGAAGGCACCACCTCAGGTAAAGTTGTCGGTGTCGCCGTTGGTGTCGCCGTTGGTGTCGCCGTTGGTGTCGCCGTTGGTGTCGCCGTTGGTGTCGCCGTTGGTGTCGCCGTTGGTGTTGGCGTAGTTCTTGTTCTTGGTCTGGTTGTCGGTCTGGTTGTCGGTCTTGTAGTTGGTCTGGTTGTCGGTGTCGCTGTTGGGGTTGGTGAAGATGTCGGCGCAGGACTTGGCTGAGTACTCGGCTGACCTCCGCTTGTCTTTGCTTCTTCGTTCAATCTCTGGCGAAATGCTAGATCGGCAATTCCAGTTTCTTGTAACTGAAATCTTTTTTGAGCTTCTTTAACCGCTGCTTCCGTCCGCGAACCATAAAACTGATCGCGGGGTAGAGGATTTTTAGGCTTCAATACTGCATTCAAGTTTGCCTGTAAAATTTGAATTATATTCGCGGCAAAATCTTGAGTTTTTGGTCCTGCTATGCCATCAGCTGGTGTTAATTTGTACCCTGTTTGAAATTCACGAATTGCTTTTTTAGTTTTCGCATCCGTTAAGGGTGTATTTGTTAAGTCAACGCTATAGCCCAATCCCCGCAATACTGCACGGAATTGTTGTGGACTATAATTACGTTGGCGAGCAGCACTAGCTGTATCTGAAATTACTACACTAGCTGTTATCAGGCAGACAACAGCAACAGGAATGCTTGATTTTCCAAACCCACACCACATGGTTGAAACTCCTTTTGATTAAATCAGCTATATATTCGGGTCAATAGCTGATCTTTAGTTTATTTAACCTCATTATTAATTATTTTTGATTAAATTAAGTTATATCTAAATAAAATTAGGTGGATACTATAAATAAATTTTTGTCATCTTTCTGTAGACTGATTTTAAATTAAAAGTGGATATATACTGAAAACAGCATAAAGCACATAAATTAGAGATGTCATAGGACTGCCGCAAAACTAAAGTTTTGTAGAGGCAATAGCCTTCGGCTACATGAATTGCCCCTACGTAAATTCAAGCTTTGATGACGAAGGAAGTGCGTAAGTCCTATGTCATAAGGAACATTTCTAAAATCCACTTATCAGCGAATGGCTCAAATAAACTTGGACAAGCGGCGAAACCTATGGTTTGAGCGCTTAATGGCAATTATTGCTTTGATTAATTTATGCATTTGTTTGTTTGATTTAAGTTATATTCCTTGGCGGGATTTCTACTTGCGAAAAGTTCCCCAAATTACCAAGGTTTATGACAAAGTAAAAGGTATTGAACCGCATCGAGAAACAGAAAACTATCTAGCAAATGTCAAGTTACTAGAAGAACAGGTAAGCCAAACAGGGTTAAAATCCTCAGAAAGTGCAACCCAACTTGAAGAATTGCGGCGTCTTAGCACTGAGATGATAGACGGTAATCCTTTTGCGGCAGTAAATAAGGGTGGGACGCTGGAAAAAATCAAAAATAGAATGCGCGATCGCACATCTGTAAAATCTGCGAAACAAGCGTTTGACACTTTTTGGAGTCAAGCTTATTTAACTGAAAATGGGTGGAATCAAGAAATTGCTTTTTTCAACCAGAAAATTCAACCTTTAATCGCTACAGACTACTACCGCACAATTGGCGAAAACGGTGAATTTACTGATAATTTTTGGCGAATAGATTTACCATTTGTGATTTTTTTTGCTTTAGAATTACTGGCGCGGACTTTTTACATCAGACGGCGCAATCCAGGTTTTAGCTGGTTAGATGCAGTTTTATGGCGCTGGTATGATTTATTTTTGCTGATTCCATTTTGGCGATGGTTGCGAATAATACCTGTGTTAGTTCGCCTCGATAAAGCGCATTTATTGAATCTACAACCAGTAAGAAAGCAAATTAATCAAGGAGTTGTCGCCAATTTTGCCGAAGAACTCACAGAAATTGTCATAGTTAGGTTAATTAACCAGATTCAAGGATCGATAAAGCAGGGAGAGTTAACGCGCTGGCTATTGCAAAAAGAGAATCATTCTGAGTATGTAGATATTAATAATATTAATGAAGTGGAAGCGATCGCAGGTATCTTTATCAAAGCGATCGTTTATGAAGTGCTACCCAAAATCCAACCAGAGATAGTTGCCATATTGCATCACAATATAGATGGTGCCTTCAATCAATCCCCCATCTATCGCAACCTGCACAACCTCCCCGGAGTAGCACAGATGCAGGCTCAACTGAGCGAACAATTATCAACTCAAATCGCCACAAACCTTTACAACGCTTTAGTTAGCGCCGTCGAAGATCCAGTAGCCGCAAAACTTTCGAGTCAATTACTGGAACGCTTTAGCGAAGCCTTGGGAGTGGAAATGCAGAAAAAACAAGTACTTTCAGAAATTCAAAGCTTAGTGTTTGACTTTTTGGAAGAAGTCAAGATTAACTACGTCCAACGCTTATCCCGCGAGGATATAGCGCAAATTATCCAACAAACTCGACAAATGCGATCGCAAACATCAGTCACCACAGTTGTGACTAAAAGCTCTGCTTTACTACAAACTAGGAATAAGGCAAGTGGTGAGTAGGAGAGGGGGGGATGGGGAGACAAGGGGACAAGGAGGACAAGGAGGACAAGGAGGACAAGGAGGACAAAAATAACTATTACCCATTACCCATTACCCATTACCCATTACCCATTCCCCCATTACCCACTCCCCACTCCCCACTCCCCATTATTAATTTCTCACTTCTCCCCCCAAAAGAAATGCGCTAAACTCAATTTAGGTCGAACCATTTTTGGTTCGGCACAATACTTCTTGGAAGATATCCTTATCGCAGGAAGTGGGTCAATGCCCACTTTTTTTATTGAATTATTGCATGACTCATCCCTTAGTCCCACAAATTATTGATTTGGCGACACCAGTAGCAGAAGAACTGGGATTGGAAGTCGTTGGGGTAGTTTTTCATACTAACCAACGTCCGCCAGTGTTGCGGGTAGATATCCGCAATCCCCAACAGGACACTGGATTGAATGATTGTGAGCGGATGAGCCGTGCTTTAGAAGCCTCCTTAGATGGATCGGATATCATTCCAGATGCTTACGTTTTAGAGGTGTCAAGTCCTGGTATTTCGCGGCAACTGACAACCGACAGGGAATACCTGTCGTTCAAAGGATTTCCTGTAATTGTCTTTACTTCCCAACCCTACGACGGACAGCAAGAGTGGATTGGTCAGTTGATTCGCCGGGATGAAATATCAGTTTACTTAAACCAAAAAGGTCGTGTAATCGAAATTCCTCGCACTCTCATAAGTAGGGTGCAGTTGAATGAGAGCAGATAAAAGTTAGGAGTTAGGAGTTAGGAGTTAGGAGTTAGGAGTTAGGAGTTAGGAGTTAAAAGTTAAGAGTTAAGTTTTGAGTTCTTTTAAAACTCCTAACTCATAACTTACAACTCCTAACTCCGTTCTCCTAATTTATGCTGGGTGTCTGCATAATAATTAAAGGAGATAAATTTATGTCTACAGTTAAATTAACGGGATTAAAAGATTTAATCGAAAATATCAGTCGCGAACGGAATTTACCGCGTCTGGCAGTTCAATCAGCTATCAGAGAAGCACTACTAAAAGGTTACGAACGTTATCGCCGTGCCCAAAATTTAGAGCGAAGACAATTTGATGAAGAGTACTTTAATAATTTTGAAGTAGAACTTGATGTTGACGAACAAGGATTTCGCGTTCTTTCCACTAAAAGCATTGTTGAACAAGTTAGCAATTCCGATCATCAAATTTCTTTAAAAGAAGTTCAAGAAGTAGCTCCGGAAGCACAATTAGGTGACTCTGTGGTGCTAGATGTTACCCCTGATAAAGAAGAATTTGGTCGCATGGCGGCGATGCAAACCAAGCAAGTTTTAGCGCAAAAACTGCGAGATCAGCAGCGCCAGTTGGTGCAAGAAGAATTTCAAGACTTAGAAGGAACTGTGCTGCAAGCAAGAGTACTGCGCTTTGAAAGACAGTCAGTGATTATGGCAGTTGTCAGTGGCTTCGGTCAACCAGAGGTAGAAGCTGAATTACCCAAGCGCGAACAATTGCCCAACGATAATTACCGAGCAAATGCTACATTTAAGGTATATCTGAAAAAGGTTTCTCAAGGACAGCAACGCGGACCGCAGTTACTAGTTTCCAG
The DNA here is from genome assembly GCF_000817785.2 of Hassallia byssoidea VB512170. Taxonomy (GTDB): domain Bacteria; phylum Cyanobacteriota; class Cyanobacteriia; order Cyanobacteriales; family Nostocaceae; genus Hassallia; species Hassallia carrinoi. The sequence continues at coordinate 36,260 of NZ_JTCM02000041.1, forward strand.
AGCAGATGCTGGTTTAGTAGTATATTTGTTTGCTAACGAAGTGCCGGAAATTGAAGATGAAGTTGTGCGAATTGTTGCTGTAGCCAGAGAAGCTAATCCGCCTTCGCGTTACGTCGGACCGCGAACTAAAATTGCTGTTGATACTTTAGATCGCGATGTCGATCCAGTTGGTGCTTGTATTGGAGCGCGAGGATCGCGAATTCAAGTGGTGGTCAATGAATTGCGCGGGGAAAAAATCGATGTGATTCGTTGGTCGCCAGATCCCGCAACTTACATTGCTAACGGCTTGAGTCCCGCACGAGTCGATGAAGTACGCCTCATGGATCCCGAAAGTCGCCAAACTCACGTTTTAGTAGCTGAAGATCAACTTAGTTTAGCTATTGGTAAAGAAGGACAAAACGTCCGTTTAGCTGCTCGTCTGACTGGCTGGAAAATTGACATCAAAGACAAAGCGAAGTATGACCCCGCAGCAGAAGATGCAAAATTTGTCGCTGTCCGAGCAAAACATCAACAAGAAGAAGATGAAAGGGAGTTTGAGGAACTCGAAAAAATAGAGCAACTACAGCTAGACCAAGCAGATGAGTACGAGGAATTAGAAACATACGACGAGTATCAAGATGAGCAAGATGAGCAAGATGAGCAAGATGAGCAAGATGAAGAAATAGAAGCATGTCAAAACAAGTTAGAAACAGTTATGAAGTCAGTTGAGAATTTTCCATCTGACTTAAAAGTAGCTTTGCAAAATTTCATAGAAGAAAGATCGCAATTAGCAGACGATTTTAGACAATTGTTGCTGAAAAGTTCTTTAAGTTCACTAAAACAGCTTTTAGAACGCCTAGCCGATTTAGCTGTGGCTTCTGATACACCTTTTGCTATAACCAAACTTACTAACGCTTTAGGAATAAAAGGTGCTACATTTCAAAGCATCTTGTCTTTATTGGTAGTTTGAGTATTCCTTCATATATCCGCTCACTTTTTAATCGTTTGTTGGCTTGAGCAATAGCCAAACCCAACAAACGAGCTTTTTGAAAAATAAAAAAGCGATGCCGAGTACGGCAACGCTTCTCTTCTCCCAAAGGGAGACGCTGCGCTCTTTTAGAGGCACGCGGCTACGCGATCGCCCTACGATCCTAAATCGTTGCATCGGTTGACCTTGGCATCCGCAAGCTATAAATATTCTTAAATGTTGCAAAACAGCAACAAACCGGGTAAAAATACAAATAACTTAATAAACCTTAATTTATCATGAAGCCAGTTGATAAAGGTTTAATGAAGAACGTAACAAAATGTAAAAATTAGTACTGAGGAGTTATTTCAGAAAAAATACTGCCTTGAAAGAAAGAGAAACAAGATGAAAAAGAATTACCGACGTTGTATCAGTTGCCGCCAAGTCAAATTAAAAGAAGAGTTTTGGCGGATTGTCCGCGTCTTTCCATCTAGACAGGTACAATTAAATGAGGGCATGGGGCGTTCTGCCTACATTTGTCCGCAAGCGAGCTGCCTTTGTGCTGCTCAAAAAAAAAATAGATTAGGGCGATCGCTACATGCATCAGTGCCAGAAGCACTGTATCAAACATTGTGGCAACGTTTAGCCTAAAGCCATACCTACTAATATTCGGGGTTTGGGGGTAATCACTCAGACAATTGTACTGACAGCCGTACTAATACGCTATCATCACATTCTGACTTGATTGCTTGGGTTAATGCCAAAATAGTAAATGGGTGTAGGCAGGGCAGCTTGCTCGCTTCTCAACTTTATTGCAGAGCGGCTAAGCAACATTCCCAAAAGTTTTACTCGATTGTGTTGTGGAATCAGAATCAGCAAAACAAAAAAAAACAATATGGCAACCTGGTAGCGCGATCGCGTGGCATCAACCATCCTTGGGTGGAAAGATGCCAACAGTAAACCGAAACATCTCTCTTTCCTGATTGGAGGCACCGGCAAAATCGTATCTGGGCAACCTAAACACAGCAGTCAAAGGATGGAGATGTCGCACTTTCAGGCAGCCATCCGCTAAAACTGTAATCTTATTGGGGAAGAGTGGATGAACAACGGCAAAGTGAGAATTTACGAATTATCAAAGGAATTGAATTTGGATAACAAAGAGCTACTAGCAATTTGCGACCAGCTCGATATTGCGGTCAAAAGCCATAGCAGTACAATTTCGGAAACAGAGGCAGAACAAATCCGGACAGCAGCGGAAAAACTCGCAGCGACGAATGTAATGCCAAAAAAAGAACTTACAACCAGTCATAAAGCAAATTCACCACAAATTGGTGGACCTTCCCGACCAACCGCACCCCACAAACAACAAATTTTGGAAATTCGCAAACCCAAAATATTGAGAAACACTACCTCCAACGCCCAAGAGGCGTCAGTTGCTATTAGTACAGAATTTGCTTCTTCTGAGGCTAATCCTCCTTCACCTCCACGACCCTTCGCCACACCAGTCTCATCATCAATGAAGCCGACGGCACCAACTCGACCAATACCCAAAAATCAGTCTGAGACCCCACAAAAACCTTTTGTGACTGAAGGCGAGCAAACGCTCGATCGTACTCCAACACCAGAAAAAACAGCCGCAGAAAAACCGGAAAAACCGCCGAGACCAAAACCGGAAAAACCGCCGAGACCGCAACTAGCAGCGCCACCCGCAAGACCACTTGCGGAAACAGCGACTTCTACAGATGGACAGCCTCTGGTGGAAGTGGGAGAGCCGATTGAAGCGCGATCGCTGACTCAAACACAAAAACCGATCCTGAAGCGCGATCGCGATCAGGTAAAACCGAAAATCGCCAGACCAACAAGCGACCAGCCCGCACCAGATGCACCCCGTCCAGCAGGACGACCCACTCCCGCACCAGCCAGACCCGAGCAAAAAGGTAATAGACAAGGCACGCCAACACCCTCAGGAGATCCGCAACGACCCACAAGACCGGTACGTCCAAGTGAAAAGCCAGTCGCAGCCTCACTGCCAGTGGCAACTCCACCAAGAGGGCTTGCGGGCGTTTCCGCAAAACAAGACCTTCCGGATGACGATCCCGTAGCACCCGATTTGCTCGGCCTCAAACGCCCCACACCACCTCGCCTACTCAAAGGTGGTAAAAAGTGGCAAGAAGAGGAAATTATTGACGAAGTTAAAGAAAAAGCAGGCAAGCAAGTCACCAAAGGCAAGCGAGTTAAGCCGATCCTGGATGATGAATTTGAAGAAGACTTGCTTGATGATGAAGATTCAGATTCACTAGCAACCGTTCAGGTCAGCCTTTCGATCGCTCGTCCTCCCAAACCCAAGGCAAGCCGACCTTCCTCACCTACAGTAGCTCCAACAACTAGCATCCCAACTGCTAAAGGTAGTAAAAAATCCAGCAGCCGCGATCGCGATCGCGATCGCGATCAAAAAGGCGGACGGCAGCAAGAGCAAAAGCGCGAACGTCCAGAAAAACTGGTAGTAACAGGTCCCATGACCGTGCAAGAACTGTCTGAAGCCTTAGCAATTGCCGATACAGAGATTGTGAAAATCCTGTTCATGAAAGGCATGGCGGTAAGCATCACCCAAAACCTGGATATTCCCACCATTACCCTAATCGCAACCGAGCTAGAAGTACCAGTCGAAACCGCCGAACTAGAATCCGAGGCAATCAAAGTCACGGAAATGATCGATGCCGAAGACTTGGAAAACCTCGTGCGCCGTCCGCCAGTCGTGACAATTATGGGTCACGTAGACCACGGCAAAACTACCCTGCTCGACTCGATTCGCAAAACCAAAGTGGCAGCCGGGGAAGCTGGTGGTATTACCCAACACATCGGTGCTTACCACGTCGATGTGGAACATGAAGGCAAGATGCAGCAAATCGTCTTCCTTGACACCCCCGGTCACGAAGCTTTTACAGCTATGCGGGCGCGGGGAGCGCGGGTGACAGACATTGCTGTGTTAGTAGTAGCTGCGGATGATGGCGTTCGTCCCCAAACCATTGAAGCTATTAGACATGCCCAAGCCGCTGAAGTGCCAATTGTCGTAGCAATTAACAAAATTGACAAAGAAGGGGCACAGCCAGAGCGGGTGAAACAAGAACTCACCCAGTATGGTTTAACCGCAGAAGATTGGGGCGGTGACACAATCATGGTTCCCGTCAGCGCCATTAAGGGCGAAAACCTAGATACGCTCTTAGAAATGATTTTGATTGTCGATGAGGTAGGCGAACTCTCTGCCAATCCAAATCGGACTGCAAAAGGAACTGTGATTGAAGCTCATCTGGATAAAGCAAAGGGAGCAGTTGCGACTTTGTTAATTCAGAATGGTACTCTCCACGTCGGCGATATGCTCGTAGCTGGCTCTGCCTTTGGTAAAGTTAGAGCAATGGTCGATGACAGAGGAGCCAGAGTTGAAGTTGCAAGTCCAAGTTTTGCCGTCGAGGTGTTGGGTCTAAGTGATGTGCCAGCAGCAGGCGACGAGTTCGAGGTTTTCGAGAACGAAAAACAAGCACGCGCACTCGCCTCAGACCGGGCAGACAAACAACGCGCCTCCCGTCTATTACAGGGACGCGTCACCCTGACAACCCTTTCCGCTCAGGCACAAGAAGGCGAGTTGAAAGAACTCAACTTGATTCTCAAAGGAGACGTACAAGGTTCTGTAGAAGCGATTGTGGGATCGCTCAAACAAATCCCGCAAAACGAAGTGCAAATTCGCATGTTATTGGCTACTGCTGGGGAAATCACCGAGACAGATATTGACTTGGCTGCCGCCAGTAACGCCGTAATCATTGGCTTCAATACCACCTTCGCCAGTGGTGCCAGACAAGCCGCCGATGAAGCTGGTGTGGATGTAAGAGAATACAACATCATCTACAAACTTCTAGAAGACATCCAGGCAGCCCTGGAAGGTCTATTAGAGCCAGAATTGGTGGAAGAACACTTGGGGATCACCGAAGTGCGTGCCGTCTTCCCAGTGGGACGCGGTGCGGTTGCTGGTTGTTACGTGCAATCTGGCAAGCTAGTTCGCAACTGCAAAATCCGAGTGCGTCGTAATAACAAAGTCATTTATGAAGGTGTTCTTGACTCCCTGAAACGGATGAAAGATGACGTTAAGGAAGTGAATGCTGGCTATGAATGCGGTATCGGCGTTGATAAATTCAACGACTGGGCTGAAAGTGACAGCATCGAATCCTACCAAATGGTGACGAAACGCCGCACTTTGACTCCGACAAGATAAGGCACTAGTGCAAAATAGCTATGAGTTAGGAGTTATGAGTTATGGGTTTTCAACTCCTAACTCTCAACTCATAACTCCTAACTCTTTTACTATGTCCTCATTTCGCTCTGAACCTATTTTGTGGATTCACATCGCTGGATTGGCAACGCTGCCGATTTTTTTGCCGCTGTGTTTATTGTTTTTGGCAGTAGGCGATCGCTCACTACCAACCTGGCTAGAACTACTTATAGTTGCGGCAATTGGCATTCTACCGCTGTTGTGGATGCAGTTACGCCGCCCTTTTTATACATTTGCCCTTCTGGGAGTAGCCCTCAAGCCAGAAATCCTCTCAGAACCCCAGCGTAAAATTCTCTGTTTAGTTAATACAAAATTAAATCGCCTGCTAGCAGTTGCAGGAGCTGTATTATCAGTTTTGATATTGCTGCTGCTTTACCAAGCAACTCCGCTGGTAGCAAACATTGCTCGGCTTTTACCTCAATGGAGAGGTTTAGCATTGCTGCTTGCTGGTTTATTTTTTTTAGCGAGTAATTTATTTTTGCAAATTCCCCTGAGTGTCGCAGGAGTTTTGGTGACGAAGGAAACAGAATTTGCAGCTTTAGAACCGTTATCTTTAGAAAAGATTAAGCAGGATTTTACAATTTTAGGGGTGCGGGTTAATCAAATCTTGCCCCAGTTGACTGGCAAAGTTAAAACTGAGGAATGAGTAATTATGGCTCGAATTGAAAATAAGAGTGATGCGGAAATTTGGAATAATCTTATATCGGCGATCGCCGCAAGTTCCGGCTTCCAAAGCTGGCAACTAGAACACGATGCTCAATTACAAAAGCTTAGGCTCGAGCAACAAGTACAGCGCTATTTGCGGGAAACTTTAGAAACTTTAGCTTACTAAGTAGCTAAGTATAAATGACGAGAAAAAATAATCCGAATAGCTGATTGCTAATATCACAAAGGCAATTGGCTATTTGGCGCTAGGATAAATATAAGTTGGTTTTATTACCAAAAAAGTACTTAAAAACCGAAAATATCTTGTAGATTTCCCTGCAAGCGACGAAGTTGACGGTAGGCACTTTCTAAGCGATCGCCTTCAACTTCTATCTCCGGAGTGGGATAATTTTGAATAACTTCTATCAGTGTAATTTGCCTATCTTTACTGGCAGAAACTACCAAAGCCGCACGTAAAGCTTGTTTGTCTGCTTTACGCGATCGCGTATGAATAACCTGAGTAAGTTGATCTAAAATCACATTACCAATCCGGCTATTTAGTACCTTATCTAAAATCACCGGGTTAATTTTCACAGGTTCAGTTAAGTACTGACGAATTGCTTGAGGGTTTTGTCTAGCCAAAGCTAAATTCACTCTTAAGGAAGTTGACAGTTTACCAGTTTGGGCAAAAGTAGACAACTCCTCTACCGAAACTGATTCTCGGAAGATGCGATACTTCAACACCACCGATTCCGCAGCAAAAGCAGGAACACCGGAAAGTATAAAATAAATACTTATTACTAAAACTAACCCACGATACACAGACAAAAACTGGCAACGCATTTCCCCACATTTCCCCAAGCTTGGCTGTGCTTTTAACGATAATTGCTTTTTATTAGTTGCAACATCTTCCTCACGTCATACCATTTGACTTGAGATTTGCAACAAATCGACAGCAAACGTATATTTTTATTACAAAAATATTAAATTATTAGTTTTTTAGATAATAAACTTAAACATTAAAACCTCAATAAAAAGTATTAGAAAGTACAATAGCTTTTAATCACAGCCCAAAAACACTACTTTAAGAGGCTTTTTGGTCAAACTTAAATTCAGCTTGACAGTTTTAAAAGTGTAACATACAACAGCATTAGCGTTGATTTTTATTCAAGAATTTGGCTGATAAGGTGCTGTTATTCCGGTATAGTTTTGCATGGGTTTTACAGCTACATGGCTGCTATCGACACCTCTTTCAACTTACCTTAATTCACTCAAATCACAGATATAAAAAAGATGAAACGTCAGGGTTTTCACAAGCCTCAATCGAAAACTTTTCGCCTTCTTTCTAGCAGTCACCCTAGATATACTCTACCCTTGCGAGCAGGACTAAGCGCCTTGATACTGGTTTGTGCTGGGTCAATGCGATCGCTTGGTCAAGTAAATGCTGGTGCTACCCTCTCTGAAGGTATTACTCCAACTCTAACCGCGCAAGTTCCTGCAACAGCAACAGCAACAGCAATTTACGTTAACCCAGCGACCGGGACAGACAGCGCTGCTAGCAATTCTGAAGCAACACCCTATAAAACTATCACCTTCGCCCTCAGCAAGGCTCAACCAGGTACCGTCATTCAACTTGCTGGTGGTACTTATAACAGTGAAAGTGGCGAAAAATTCCCACTATTCATTCAACAAGGTGTGACACTGCGCGGTGATGATGCCAGCAAAGGTCAGGCGATATTAATTACAGGTAGTGGTTCATATACTAGTCGCACCTTTGCCGCGCAAAACATGACAATTCGTGCTGACAAAGATTCTACCATCACTGGCGTTACAGTCACCAACCCCAATCAACGCGGTACTGGTGTGTGGGTTGAATCGACTAATCCCACAATTACAAACAGTACATTTGTCAACAGTGGAAGAGAAGGTATTTTCGTTACGGGTACAGGTAATCCTAAAATTGAAAATAACGTCTTTACTGAAAACAAGGGCAATGGGGTTTCCGTCGCTAAATCTGCCACAGGTGAAATTCGCAATAACTTGTTTCAATCAACTGGTTTTGGTATTGCAGTTAGCGATTTGGCAACTCCTTTAATTACTGATAATCAAATTATCCAAAACTATGGCGGCATTGTTGTCACTGGTAGCGCCAAACCGATGCTGCGTAACAACGTAATTCAGGATAACCGAGATCACGGATTAGTTGCGCTTCAGAAATCTTCACCAGACTTGGGAACTCAGGAAAATCCTGGTAAAAATCTGATTCGCAATAACGGTAAAAAAGACCCTAAAAAGCTTTTTGACGTATTAAATGCAACCACTCAAAATACAATAGTCGCTGTTGGTAATGATATTGACCCTACCCGAATTTCTGGCAAGGTAGATTTTGTTGCTGCCAGCGTTGAACCCCCCGCAGGTGGTCAAACTGCTTTCAAAGATGTACCTGCGGGTTATTGGGCAAAAGGATACATTGAAGCTTTAGCCTCTGCGAATATTATTGCGGGCTTCCCCGATGGCAGTTTTAGACCGAATGAACCTGTAACACGCGCTCAATTTGCTACTATCGTCAATAAAGCTTTATCGCCAGCAAGCAAACGCCCAGGTATTGACTTTAAGGATCTGCAAAGCAATTTCTGGGCTTACGCAGCAATTCAATCTGCTTACCAGGGTCAATATGTCTCTGGCTATCCCGACGGTACGTTTAAACCACAGCAGCAAATTCCTAGAGTGCAGGTGTTAGTATCCTTAGCCAACGGTCTGGGTTTAAATGCTGAGACTCAAAATGCTCTGGGTTTCTATACTGATGCGGCACAGATTCCCAAATATGCTACAGGTTCTGTTGCTGCGGCAACTTCCAGGAAATTGGTAATTAATTATCCTACCGTTAAGCAACTAAATCCAAATCGTGAGGCAACTAGGGCAGAAGTTGCTGCTTTTGTTTACCAAGCGCTAGTTAGTGCTGGACGTGCTCAAGCTATTCCCTCACCTTATTTGGTGCAAACTCCGTAATCAGGAGACAAGGGGACAAGGGGACAAGGGGGACAAGGGGGACAAGGGGGACAAGGGGGAGTTTGTCTCCTCGGCTTCCTTGTCTCCCCCCTCTCCCTTGTCTTCCTTGTCTCCCCCCTCTCCCCATCCCCCTTGCATAAATCAAAGCGCCAAGGCTTAACAATTGTTAGGTCTTGGCGCTTTAAATATTTTGAGTTTTTTAACTTTGGGGTCTTTAAAATTTGGTTGACCCCACTGAAATTTATGGTTTGATATTCAGGGTCTTTATATTGGCTGACCCCGTTTGAAGTATTATTAGTTTCTACTGAAAATCTCAAGTTTTCAGATTTCCTAATAATTTCTTAATTTTTTCTGTATATATGTTTCTGATTATAGAATTATGTTAAGTTAGTTAACTAAATAAGACATCTGTCACCAGATATAAAAGGTAAATCTTGCAAAAAGGGAGAATTTCTCCCGTAATTCCGCTATTCGTTCTACTTATTTATGAGCGCTTTTGCCTACGCTGTTCCCATCGCCAAAGCAATACCATTAAGGTAACGACTCCTACCTGAAGTGCTAAGTTAGGCAAAGCGCTATCAACATCGCGTCCAGCAAGCAGTTGGGAAAAAAAGACGATCGCGCCGATGAAACCAGAAGCACCGCAAGCAATATATATAAATTGCCGCAAGCCGCGATAGGGGGCTGCCATTTCTGCTTTTAGACGGGCGTATTGTTCTGGGTTAACGCGATTTTTAGGATTTTGTTGTACCATGACCTTATTAATGCTATGATTTAGAATCGCTTTTGCCGATGTGGCTCAGTGGTAGAGCACTCGATTCGTAATCGAGCGGTCACGGGTTCAAATCCCGTCATCGGCTTTAATCAAAGTATTGTTGAATAGTTAAAGTTTTACATATTCTTGTTGTACAGTGACAGATTAATATAGTTGTGATACAGGTAGCTATTATATTAATAGCGCTTTCGCCCTGGTCTAAATTGTTATTATATAGTTACCCTGTTACTTGCTCGCATCTCAAGTTTCACTTGGAATACGCCCAAACGCAATCTATTTAGATAAGTAACAAGCATAGTCAGAGCGGGATTAAATTAAGTTTACTGCTTGGATTTTGGGAGGTTGAAAAATCAGATGACAGCGCCTCAACCAACAGTCTTTACATCTCATCTTTACGAGCAAGATTTTTATCTGTGGATAGAGACGACGGCTAAACAATTAAAAGAAGGCAGATTTTCTGAAGTTGATTTAGAAAATCTTATCGAAGAGATTGAATGCATGGGGAGAAGTGAAAAAAAGGCAATAAAAAGTAATTTGATAGTTGTCTTAATTCATTTGTTAAAATATAAATATCAGCCAGAAAAACGCTTCTTAAGTTGGAAAGGAAGTATTAGAGAACATCGTCGGAGGCTCAAAGAAGCTTTTGTAGATAGTCCTAGTTTAAAATTATATTTCCAGGAAGTTTTGCCACAGTGTTATCAAGATGCAAGAAAGCAAGCTAGTGATGAAACTGGTTTATCGCTTGATACTTTTGGGGTAGATCCGTTTACTGCGGATGAATGTTTAGATGAAGAGTTTTTACCTGATTAGTTAAGTTCTGAGGCTTTGGGTGCTTCATATAATACTTTTTAAACATCCTCTTGGCGTTTTCTGTAAGCAAAAAGCCATATTGCTTTCTCAAAATGCTTGATTGCTTTCTCATTTCAGTAGATTCAGCAAGCAAACTGGAGTTTGCTTTTTCGTTAATCAAAAAGAAGAACCCCACCCCGCCGTTGACTTACGTCAACGTCTCCCCTCCCCGCAGGCGGGGAGGGGTTGGGGAGCCACTGCGTTGCGCGGGTTCCCAAGCCAGCCGCGTGCGGTGAGTCCACTCGGCGGTGTCGGTTTCCGTCCCGTCGAAGTGGCGAACCCGAAGGGAGGTTCCCTCCGTTGAGCGGACTGGCGTCGCGTTGTAGCAAGTGGCGTGGTGGGGTTTTGGGGGAATGAGTGCAAGAGGTCTACTGATTTAACACCCCTACTCCCATTTTCAAGTCAGGTGGATTATTGCAGCAAAGGAGTTGTGCCATTACCGTTAGTTGACGCATTGGCAATTGCAGCTTGAGTAGGTTGAGTAGTAAGAACCGCTACAACTGGAGTAACTTTTGAACTAGATTGTTTACTTCGTTTTCGATTAGAGCCGCCAGCCTTGGAATACTCTATACTGTTTCTGCCGTAGACAGTTGCAACTCCACTTAGCATTCGTTCAGACATTTCGGAGAGGGCTTTATCCATCTGGATTATTGTTTTACGCGATTCTTCAAGATTGGACACCAGCGTATTATGAGCTTCTAGTACAGCACGGGTAGTGTTGATTAGGTGGTTGTAGGCTTCAATGGTTAACCCATGTCCTAAATCCAGACTTTCATCAATGGATTTAAGCAAGGCGAGACGAAGTTGGGCTTTGTCAACAGCAGCAGAACCACGAGTTCTTAAAGACATGAGATATCCTTTTTTTTAATAATTCCTTTTTCAACATAGTGGAATATCCTTTTGCCTGAGATGGGTAGTTTTGTGGATTTATTTCATTAAAAGTTCAACGAAATAATTACGAGGTTGCCTGTGTTTTTACTCATTTTTCATATCGATTTGTTGTTTTAGAATAAGTGCAATCAGCAACAGTAATCGCCGAAATGACAATTGCAAACGTCAAATCGATAAATGCGACTGCCGAAATCACAATTGCGATCGCCAAATCGATAAATGCAACTGCCGAAATCACAATTGCGATCGCCAAATCGATAAATGCGACTACCGAAATCACAAATGCAGTCGCCAAATCGATTCAGGCGACTGCCGAAATCACAATTGCGATCGCCAAATCGATAAATGCAACTGCCGAAATCACAATTGCGATCGCCAAATCGATTCAGGCGATCGCCAAAATCACAATTGCGATCGCCAAATCGATTCAGGCGACTGCCGAAATCACAATTGCGATCGCCAAATCGATTCAGGCGACTGCCGAAATCACAATTGCGATCGCCAAATCGATTCAGGCGACTACCGAAATCACAATTGCGATCGCCAAATCGATTCAGGCGACTGCCGAAATCACAATTGCGTTCACTGAAATAACAATTGCGATCGCCGAAATAATAATTGCAGTCACAAAATCGCTTGACTATGAAAGTAAAATGAAATTATCCTTCACCTGAGCTACATCATGGTTGTCCCAGAACTCGAACAACAACTCCTTCAGCTTTCACCTGACGATAAATTGTATATTATCCAACTCCTGGCACAAAGCCTGACTACACACAATAACAACACCCAGCCTGTGCAAACAAGCAAAATCTCAGAATTATTCCGTCAATCCACCGTGGCTGAATTACCCGAAAAATTTGACTTTACTCGATTACTAAAAACCCTCATTGAGTCCCTACAACCAGCAACTCCAACCGAAATAACAGAATATCCCCTGCCTCAATTTTATGGATGTATCCAAGATGAAACCTTATCAGGTTCTTATCTCTAACACCAAGCGTATTGGGATATAATGCGGGATAATAGAGACAGTTTAATTACCGTGTCTAAATTTTCATGCAGTTTGAGTGGGATGAGGCGAAAAATTTAGAGAATATTCGCAAACATGAGATTGATTTCGCCGATATTCCTGAGATGTTTGCAAGTCCAATGCTAATTGAGTTAGATGATCGTTTTGATTACGGTGAAGACCGTTGGTTCGGTATAGGTTTCCTCGGTAACGGTGTAGTGGTTGTAGTTTGGACAGAACGCAAAAATAATCTGATTCGGATCATTTCAGCACGAAGGGCAAATCGGTATGAACGACAAAGACTTGAGCAATACCTCTGGTACTAACTGGACAGCACTGGAGTCTATGAACGATGAAGAAATTGATTACTCTGACATTCCACCATTGACACAAGAGTTTTTTGAGAAGGCTACTCTCAGAATTCCCGCACCTCAAGCACAGCAATTGGTACAGATTGAACCAGATATATTAAAGTGGTTTCAAGCTCAAAGCGGAGAATATAAAGCCTTAATCAACACTGTTTTACGTCGTTACATCGAAAACTGCGACGAACAGACAGCAGTATAATAATTCAAAATTCAATATCGATAAATGCAAACGCCGAAATCACAATTGCGTTCGCAAAATCTATAATTGCGATCGCCAAAATCACAATTGCGATCGCCAAAATCACAATTGCGATCGCCGAAATCACAATTGCAATCGCCAAAATCACAATTGCAATCGCCAAAATCACAATTGCGTTCGCTGAAATAGCTTTTGCGTTCGCCAAATCGATTCAGGCGATCGCCAAAATCACAATTGCAATCGCCGAAATCACAATTGCGTTCGCTGAAATAGCTTTTGCGATCGCCAAATCGATTCAGGCGAACCCCAAATCAATAAATGCGAACCCCAAATCAATAAATGCGAACCCCAAATCAACAAAGAGGATCTAAAACTTTTTACACCTCATTTTTCAGAAATTGAGGATAATATCGTTGAAGCTTCATCAAGATGCGTCTAACTCACACCTGCTCATGAACGAACAGCGTTTACAGGCTTATAATCAGCTAATTCAAACCCTGCTAAGTTGCCCTAGCGGGGAAGAATCAGAGATATTAGCAGCGAATACAGAATTGCTAGATGCTGACTTTGTGCAGGTTGTAGTAGCAGCAGCAGAGTATTTTGCCCAGCAGGGAGAGGAAAATACTGCCGAGTGGTTGAGAAACTTAGCAACATATCTCACTACCCCAAAAACTACCCCCATCACTCAAGAAGATATAGACACTTACGGGCAACTTTTACTAGAAATACTGCAAGCAACAGCAGAAAGCAACGGCGATGCTGAAGTAATTTACCCATTGCTGGTAGCAAATACCGATAAACTTAATGATATTTTTGCTGAATTATTGCGTCGTTGGGCAACAAATATCTTAGCAGAGGCAGAAGCAGATACAGCAACATCCATCGCCGCAGTGATTGTTACTTTTAGTAATCGGATTCAGCAGTTCCCCTTGGGTAGCAAAGCCAACAACATGGAAATTGCGATCGCTGGCTACGAAATCGCCCTAACTGTTTACACCCGCAGTGCCTTTCCTGTTGATTGGGCAACGACGCAAAATAATCTGGGGATTGCTTACGGTGACAGAATATTAGGAGAACGAGCCGAGAATATTGAAAGTGCGATCGAGGCTTATACTGAAGCACTGTCTGTATTAACCCGCAGTGCCTTTCCCCAAAACAATGCAGTAACTTTGTTAAATCTCGGCAGATTATACCAAGACGAAAAACAATTTGATTTAGCTTACAATACCTTTGTTTCTGCCATTGCTACAGTCGAAGCTTTGCGCGGAGATATTATTTCCGGCGAAGAAGCCAAGCGTAAACAAGCAGAAGAATGGAATCAACTTTATAGATGTATGGTGGAAGTTTGCCTAGCATTGGCAAGAGACACCGAAGCAATAGAATATATTGAACGTAGCAAAACCCAAAATTTAGTAGAACTGTTAACCAAAGCAGCATTAACAACTCCAGAAAATTTGCCTTTGGTTGGTAGCAGTATCCAATTTGGAGAAATTCAAAACCTCTTAGACAACAAAACTGCAATCATCGAATGGTATCTTTTTTATGATTGTTTTCGCGCTTTCATTATCACCAGCAACAACAAGCCAGCTATCTGGCATTCTAGTCAACAAGACTTAGATGCTTTAATCGATTGGAAAAAGGAATATCTAGATGACTACTACAACCCGGAAGACGAAAATAAAATCCAATGGCAGAATCAGCTAGAAGAACGCCTGAAAAAGTTAGCAGAAATTCTGCATATTGAGGAAATATTAGACCAAATACCCAAACAATACGAGAGATTAATCCTCATTCCTCATCGCTACCTACACCTGTTTCCTCTCCATGCTTTACCTGTCAAGGAATCATACTTAATTGACTTATTCTCCAACGGCGTAGGCTATGCACCCAGTTGTCAACTTCTGCAAAAAGTCCAACTGCGTCAACGTCCTAATTTTGAATCTTTATTTGCCATCCAAAACCCCACTGAAGATTTATACGAAAAAGATTTAGGAGCAGTTGCAGCCATCAAGAAACAGTTTACTGAACGTGAGATTTTGAAGCAAGACCAAGCTAACAAGTCAGCAATTCTGCTCGGCATTAATGAAAATATTCACAATGTCACATTACATGAAAAATTGCTGAAAGCTAACTGTGCTTTTTTCTTCTGTCATGGATACTTTAACTTTGCTTCTCCCCAAGATTCTGGTTTACAGTTAGCTGATGGAAACCTGACTTTAGCAGATATCATTACTCACTTCAAACTAGAAAACTGTCGCCTAGTCACTCTCTCTGCTTG
This sequence comes from Hassallia byssoidea VB512170, assembly GCF_000817785.2. Classification (GTDB taxonomy): domain Bacteria; phylum Cyanobacteriota; class Cyanobacteriia; order Cyanobacteriales; family Nostocaceae; genus Hassallia; species Hassallia carrinoi. The sequence goes on from NZ_JTCM02000041.1 coordinate 51,553, forward strand.
CGAAACTGGTGTTACAGATTCCACAAGCACGAGTGATGAATACATTGGTTTACCCAGTGGATTTTTGTTAGCTGGTAGCACCAATGTAGTCAGTAGCCTTTGGACTGTCAGTGCTACAGCTACAGCATTATTGATGATGAAATTTTACGAAGAACTACAGCAGCAAAGTAATATTGTATTAGCTTTAAATACAGCACAACGTTGGTTAAGGGATACCACAGTCAAAGGCTTTCAAAATTGGCTGATTAACTCCTCATTAAGTTGGGGTTGCAAAATATATTTAAATAAATACTTTGCTGCTAATCATGAAAATGCCTTAACCAAACCATTTGAATCACCTTTTTATTGGGCTGCTTTTTGTAATATAGGTAAAGGAGTTTAGAAAATGTCAATTTCTAGAAATAGCATCGAAGCTTTTATTCAAGTGCTTGACTCTCAATCAAATTTGATTCCGACTCAAGACTGGAATGAATTGCAGCAACTATCGAGTCAGTTACCAGAAGACAATGAGGAAATTGTAGAAATCTTAGAAAATTGGTTGCAATCAGAATCCCGTAATCAAGTTCTAGAAGCTTACAAGCAAAACCTAGAATCAATCACTGATAAATTACCTATTAATGTCAGTGCAAACATAGGAATCGCTAATAGTAAATCACAGACTCCAGTCAATCAACCTAGTGAATCATCAAAGGAACTTGTAGATAACGCCATAAAAAACAACTCTCCTTTGTCTGACGATAAAAAACCACAACCAAAACCATGAAAAAATTATTACCCCCCTTAATCCCACGCCACTTGCTACAACGGAGGGAACCTCCCTTCGGGTTCGCCACTTCGACGGGACGGAAACCGACACCGCCGAGTGGACTCACCGCAACGCAGTGGCTCCCCTTATAAAGGGGGGAAACAATAAAATTAATCCCTCCAATATATTGAGGGGAAACAATAAAATCCAGTTCCCTCCCCTTTATAAGGCTACGGTGTACACACAAGTCGAAAATTTTCATGCTGAACCTATTCCCGCCTAGAACTAAAGTTCCAGGCTAATAGCGAAAGTCCACTCAAGTGGACTAGATTGAATTTTTTGTTGAGTCCTCTTTAGAGGACTTGCGCTATGAGACTCGGAATTTATTCCGAGGCAGGACGACATATACAATGCGCCAAGATTTGTGTGTACACGGTAGCCTTTATAAGGGGAGGGTTAGGGATTCACAAAGAATAGACAAAAATGAGACGGTTCCTTGTTTTGAAATATTCATGGGGCATCACAGACAATCTAGGTAGAAGGCTGTCCATTTTTGTCCACCTTCATTCCAAGGGTGGGGTAAAAAAAATTTTATACATCAATCATGACTTTTCAAACATCCTCTTAACCCAAGCTACAATTTACAATAAAAATCTTAGCCAAAATAGTGAAGAATTTCAGCCTCAGCCTCTATGCTTTTCATCTTTGCCACACCCTAACTGAACTTCCCGGTGAAGTTGTGACAGATGCTAATCTCTTGTGGGAAAATCTGGTGAAAGTGGGTGAAAGTTCGCTAACTTTTGTTGGGTTGAAAGATTTACGCTCAAAATTAATTTGTTATCAAAATGGTAAATACGAACCCAAGCGGGAAATAGGAAGAATACCAGAACGGTTAATTGATGCTCAAGATTTAGATTTGGGTAGTCTCCCCACAACAGAAGGCTTTAAAATTAATGCTAATCTTCAGCCTTTTTTGCTTAACGACACCTACGCAGTTGATTTAACTCTGTTTCCAGAATCACCAAACATTTCCATAGACATACCACAACTGCAACATTTTAAATTAAGTTCCCTACTACCATCTAATATTCAAGCATCTTTAGGACAAACATTATCGATTTATGGAGAAGTCGATCCAAATGAAGATTGTGATACACTAGCTAAAAAATTAGCCATAGCCTTAGTAGCTGGCACAAATTTAAATCCTATACGATCGCAACAAGGAGAACTGTTTGGTAGTCTTTTATTTGAATACCAAGCACTTGACCCCGATGAACCAGATAATCCTGCCAAACAATGCCATATTTTAATAGTCATTAATAATAGTCAAGCTGCAACAGCAACACTTGCAGCAGAAGCATATAACTGGTTGCTAAATTTACTATGTAGCTACCATAAAATACTTTACATTTATCAACTAGCGCGTCAACGCTACCGAGACGCGAGAACAATTTATAGTAATTTAGAAAAGAAAATCCAAAAATTTAACAGCCTGATATTTGAAAATCAAACACAATTATCTGGCTTAAAAAGCTTAATGAGAGAAATACCCCAAAAAAACTTTGATTACATCAGATGCTTGCAAGATTTACAAACACACCACACAGCAATTACTACTAATATTACTAATTACAGAATATGTTTAGAGAAGATTCAAACTATTGGTAGTGGAAAAAGTCCCCAATCCTGGCAAGATTTTATTAATAAAGACTGTAAAAAATGGCAAGAACAAATACAAACAGATATTAACTATCTGACTCCAGGTCAAGAATTGTTTGGACAATTTGTTGATACAATTCGCGGTATAGTAGAAATAAAACAAACTGAGAGCGATCGCTCTTTAGAAAACAAAATCCAAGAAATAGGTATAGCCTTTGGTGGCGGTGCAATAGTTTCCGGTGTCGTCACCCAACACATAGATAAACCCTTCACAGAGATAAATTTCAAGTACCCAATTCATCCCCTAGTATTATCTTTGCTGTGGAGTTTTCTAGCTACAGCTGCTTGTTTTTTGCTGGCGCAGTTGTGGTTGTTTACTAAACGTAAGTGGGGTTAGGATAAGTTATCTTACTCACGCAATATCAACAGTAGGAACTATTTTGTTTGCGATCGCACCTCAGCTTTAGACTAGAAAGCACTGGTACGAACAAAACCCACAATTAATTAAGCTTTAAGGATGAGAGCGATCGCTTTCACGTAAAGCTGCAATAATTTGAATATTAGCCTGAGGAAAAGCAAAGCGATCGAGTTCATCCAAATTCACCCAGCGAATTTCATCGCACTCCAGCGGTTGAGGAATACCCGTAAGATGGCGGCAATGATGTACAGTCAGGGTGACGCGCAAGTGGGTATACGTATGATCGATAGTGATCAGATGTTTTCCTACTTCAATAAGTATTCCCAATTCTTCGTTAATTTCCCGTTTGATACACTCTTCGACGGTTTCACCTTTCTCGATTTTACCTCCAGGAAATTCCCACAAACCGCCCATTGCGCCTTCAGGACGACGGCGATCGATTAATATTTGCCCTTGATCGTTTGATATTACGGCAACACCAATGATTTTGTGAGGTGGTGGGGAAATAGTTTCACTCATGGTTTTTAGTTAGTAGTTAGTAGTTAGTAGTTAGTAGAAGCGTTGTTAGTAGTTAGTAGTTAGTAGTTAGTAGTTAGTAGTTATATCATGTCCGGGTAATTAGTTATGATTCCCAAAGTCAAAAGAACCCCACCCCTTAATCCCCTCCCCGCTTGCGGGGAGGGGAGACAAAGCATCGC
>NZ_JTCM02000042.1 GCF_000817785.2 Hassallia byssoidea VB512170
ACGACAAATGTGGACAGCCTTCATCCGAGGTTGTCGTGGGGCATCGAGGATCTATTAAACAAGGCTGTCCACATTTGTCTAGGGAAGGACTCGCCCATTGACGATTCCAGCGATCATACAGTCTTCTTCAAGCGTCCCCCAAATCCACGCACATGGCGATCGCCAACACGAACAATCCAGATTTGAGCGTCTGGATGATGAGCTTCGAGACGATTGCAAGCAGCTACTTCGCACTTATCAATTTCCCAGTCACCCGTTTCAATGTCAATCGCCACAATCTTGCCGTAATTGCCAGCTTCGACTTGTTGACAAATCTGAGTTTGGTAGATTTCGTCACCACGTCTAGCAAATTCTTCTTTGCTGTAGCGGGGTTGTCGGAGTGTCATAGGGTTGACCTCGTTTCAGCTTTATTCCTCTATTTTAATTTGGGTGACAGCTTGGGGATATTACTCTGTTGTGGGAGTTAGGAGAATGATTTGCTGCCGAGTCATATTATGTCCGCTTAATTACTTACTAAACAAAGGAGAACCCCACCCCTTTCAAAGCGTAGCTTTGTCTCCCCTCCCCGCTTGCGGGGAGGGGATGCGCTCTTCTTGGGGTGCAATGACTATGGGAATCATAAGTAATTACCCGGACATGATATCAGAGCGATCGCACCGCAATATAACTGTTACAGGCAGCATGTACCCCGCAGTATGCTTGTTGCCTTTCTTCTGTAAAATATCTTCAATCTCGAATCCAAAGCGCTAACCCACCTCCACGACCACGTGCTGCAATCAAGTCTGGTGTCACTAAAAAGAAAGCGAAAAAAGGCAGAACAGAAACAGGTCTATTGTCAAAATCTTCAAGCTTAGTCTTACCCCCGCGAATCTCACCGTTATATATAGTCCGATTAAATAAACTGATTTGCATTTGAATAAATTCAAACGCTAGTAAATTTTTCTTACCCACGTATTTAGCTGGTCCAGTTAGTTTCAGTTTCAGTGAAGCAAATTCAACGGAATTACTAATTTCCCCTTTGTCAGCATCTTCGGTGGCACTAAAACAAATATGTGCTGCTGCAAATTTGGGGAGATAAAAGCCGTTGCCTAACTTAATTCCCCTACGATGCTTAACTTTCTTGGTTCCAGTTGTAAAGCACAGGCGCCATTTACCAAGTATTGATTCAAATGGGTAGAGGAGTCGTTGTTGTTTGGCAGCTTTTTCTGCTTGTAACAAGGCATTGACAACCGATAAAGCAGGAGGACGTTCTATTTTTTGCCCGCGATAAGCTTCTTGGGTCTGTGTTAATAAGGTGATAAAGTCTTGGGTAATAGTTTTTTCCAATGTTCTGTTAAATGGTGAATAAGTTTGTAGTAAGGACTTTAGTCCTTGATTTGAGCGCTGAAGCGCTCACTACGAATCGCTTTTAATTATAAGTTTGTAGTAAGGACTTTAGTCCTTGATTTGAATTAACTGTTTTTGTATAGCAATCATAACAGCAGCGTGGCGATCGCTTACTCCCAGTTTATGTAAAATCGCATGAACGTGGACTCTGACAGTTCCCGGTGTTATGTAAAGTGCTTCGGCTATTTCTTGATTAGTTTTCCGGTTTGCTAACAATGATAAGATTTCTTGTTCGCGCTGCGTGAGAGGATTTGCAACTGTAGATAACTTAGAATCAAGCTGGATGGGTTGAGACGCAAAGGTAGAACGTATTTCTTTAGTAGCATTTTCATCCCACCAGGAAGCCCCAGCAGCTACAGAACGCAGTGCTAAAACTAACTTTTCTGCGGCAATTCCTTTCAAACAATAGCCTTGAGCGCCGGCTTCTATCAACCGCGCAATCAGTGATTTCTGGGAATGGGAAGTCAAAACTAATATCGGTAAATTGGGAAATCGCTGCTTTATTTGCCGACAAGCTTCAATTCCCCCAATTCCTGGTAATCCTACATCCAAGAGAACAATATCAACAGCTTGGTGATTTACTAACTCGATCGCAGTTTCTCCATCTTCAGCTTCGGCTACAATTTCTAAGTTAGTTTCTTGTTGCAATCGTACTTGCAATCCCAAGCGGAAAAGTTCATCATCCTCAACCAAGAGAATTTTTAGTTCAGTAGATGGCATCACAGCACAGCTTAAGATGGCTGATATGGGTAAACTGAGAGCTTGAACCCAAAGATAGCTCCACTTTTAGCAGTTGCGGAGATATCTTTAGAATCAGTTCTGTTCTCTGCCCAAATTATACCGTTATGCGCTTCAATAATTTGCCGAGATAAATAAAGCCCTAATCCTGAACCTTTAGCTTGGCGATCGCTATTTCCCTGATAAAATCGTTCAAATAAGTGGGGGAACTGTTCTGGTTGAATACCTGCACCAGTATCTAAAATTTTCACAACTTGATAATCAGCTTGAGATTCTAATATTACTTCCACGCGATCGCCTCTTCTGGAATGATTTATTGCATTAATCAGCAGATTTGTCAATACTCGTTGCAATTGCCAAGCATCACCTTTTACCCACAACGACGAGCGAAAATCCGAGTCACCATAACGAAACGATAAATTAACTCGTCGGGTTGCAGCGACTTCCATAAGAGTAGTAGCTACCTCTTCAGCCAATACAGTTAAATCTACAGGTTCTAAATGCAGCTTTAAACCTTCAGTATCATTACGATAAACATCTAATAAAGTTTCCACAAATTGCAGAGAACTATCATGACTGTGAATCATCGTTGCTAAGACTTTCTGCTGTTGCGAGGAAACGCTGCCAAATTTTTCTTTTTGGAAAGCTTTGAGAGTTTCAATTGCTCCCAAAAGAGGTGTTTTTAAATCGTGAGTGAGTGTAGAAGCAAAATCTTCTCTTAGTTTAACTAATTGTTCTTGTGCTTGTAACTTCGCTTGGGTGAGTGCGATCGCTTCTTGCGTTCGTCGCAGACGTAAACTTAAAAGTCCCGTTACCATCAAAGCCATAACAGCGATCGCTCGATTAGCTACTGTCGAAGCAATAATCACCTCACCCCCAGGTACCCACACATTCAACATCGTTAAAAACATTGCTACGCATGTTGCGTGCAACGTTGCTTTATCCTTCAACCAAGAAGGTGAAACTTACATGAGTTACGCCAGCCAAATGTTGGGATTGGGGTATCATATGTTCACCTCAGCAGCTACGGGAATAGCAGTAGCGATCGCTTTTATTCGCGGTTTAACAGGTAGACCTTTAGGCAACTTCTATGTAGACTTAATTCGTATAATTATGCGGATTTTGCTACCCATTAGTATTGTCGGGGCAATTGTGCTGATAGCAGCTGGAGTTCCAGAAACTTTGGCGGGGACTGTAGTAGTTCCCACCTTAGAAAATCCTAGCATTAGTCAGGCGATCGCGATCGGTCCAGTTGCTCACTTTGAAATTATCAAAGAACTAGGGGAAAATGGCGGTGGATTTTTTGCGATTAACTCAGCACATCCATTTGAAAATCCAAATCCCTTAGTTAACTTAATTCAGCTTGTCGCAATTTTGTCAGTGCCTACCTCATTGATATACACCTATGGAGTGTTTGCTAACAACCTCAAACAAGCGTGGTTAGTTTACAGCATTCCCTTTGCCATCTTGGTAGTGTTTATCATTATTACAGCGATTGGTGAATACAACGGTAATCCTGCCATCAACGCACTTTTAGGTTCACAGCAGCCAAACTTAGAAGGTAAAGAAGTTAGATTTGGCTGGGCGCAATCTGCATTGTACGCCGTTTTCACCACCGCAACCATGTGCGGTGCGGTTAATAGTTTGCACGATTCCTTTATGCCCAATGGTGGTTTCGTCACCCTATCAAATATGTTCTTTCAAATTGTCTTTGGGGGACAGGGTACAGGAACAGCTTATTTATTTGCTTATCTAATTTTGGCAGTGTTTGTCACCGGTTTGATGGTGGGGCGCACCCCGGAATTTCTCGGACGCAAAATAGAAAAGCGGGAAGTAGTGCTTGCCAGTTTCCTAATTTTGTTAGTCCACCCCATTGCGATTTTAATACCTGCGGGGATAACTTTAGCATTTCCCGATCAATTAGCCGGAATTAGCAATCCTGGTTTCCACGGCTTTTCGCAAGTTATTTACGAATACGCCTCAGCCGCAGCTAATAACGGATCTGGATTTGAAGGCTTAGGCGATTCTCAACCCTCCCCTAGTGCGATCGCCACAGGTACAGCACCAACCGCAACCGCTTTATGGTGGAACCTGAGTACTTGCTTCAGCTTGCTAGCTGGACGTTATATCCCCATCGTCGGTTTATTATTTCTTGCTGATAGTATATCGCGCAAACAACCGGTTCCCCTCACAGTTGGGACATTGCGAACCGACACCGGACTATTTACAGGTGTAACTGCCGGTGTAATTCTCATCCTCGGCGCCCTCACCTTCTTCCCAGTCTTGGCATTGGGACCAATTGGTGAAGCCTTTCAAATAGCAAAAGGTATTGGGTAATAGGGAATAGGTAATGGGTAATAGGTAATGGGTAATCGGTGAGAAAGAAGAAATGTTTTTCGCTTTTCCCCTTCAAGAATGCCCAATCCCCAATTACCCATTACCCATTACCCATTCCCCATTCCCCATTTTCCATTCCCAATTCCCCATAATGTATGCAAACCACCACTTCCCCCCAGCAAACCCGTGAATCACACAAACGCGCACCCAAAGCAGATATGCGCGGACTTTACCAAAAAGCAATTCGTGAGTCATTTGTCAAGCTAAATCCGCGAACTGCTGTGAGAAATCCGGTAATGTTCATAGTCTGGATTGGGACAATTATCGTTTTTTTAGTCACTTTGAACCCCAACTTATTCGGCACAATTAACGCAAACATCAACCAGCAACGCTTGTTAAACGGCTTGATTACCTTGATTTTATTTTTTACAGTTGTATTTGCCAACTTTGCCGAAGCCGTTGCGGAAGGACGCGGGAAAGCTCAAGCAGATGCACTTAAATCTACGCGATCGCATACCACCGCCCGGAAAATGCTACCAGATGGTACAATTCAAGAAGTTAATTCTACCGACTTGCGCCGGGGCGATCGAGTAAAAGTAATTGCTAATGATATGATGCCCGCTGATGGCGAAGTTATACAAGGTATCGGCTCAGTCGATGAGTCGGCGATCACTGGAGAATCTGCCCCTGTACTGAAGCAACCGGGCACAGATATTGCGAGTTCGGTTACTGGTGGTACGCGGCTTTTGTCAGACGAATTAATCATTCGGATTACTGCCGATCCCGGTCAAGGCTTTATCGATCGCATGATTTCTCTGGTCGAAGGCGCCGAACGCAGCAAAACACCCAACGAAATCGCGCTGACAGTGCTGCTTTCGGTGCTGACGCAAGTATTTTTAATCGTCGTTTCCACAGTTCCCCCTTTCGCCGGCTACATCGCTAACTTTGTCAGCACATTGTATGGTGCAGAAGCGGGTAACAGTTTGCGTGCTGGTGTCAGCGTTGCCATTTTAATCTCGCTGTTAGTCGCTTTGATTCCCACTACTATCGGTGGATTGCTGAGTGCGATCGGTATTGCCGGGATGGACAGAGTTGCCCAATTCAACGTTATTGCCACATCCGGACGAGCAGTAGAAGCTTGCGGTGACATCAACACCTTAGTACTAGATAAAACCGGCACCATCACCCTAGGCAACCGGATGGCTGATGAGTTTATTCCCGTCAACAATCACTCAGTAGAAGATGTAGCTCAAATATCCTTGAATGGTAGTGTTTTTGACGATACACCAGAAGGTAAGTCCATCGTCGGACTAGCAGAAAAGTACGGGGCTAAGGTAGACTTCAACAGCAACAATGCAGAGGCTGTGGAGTTTTCCGCCAAAACAAAAATGAGTGGCACTAATTTACCCAATGGTAAAGAAGTCCGTAAGGGAGCGGTGGAAGCGATTAAAGGCTTTGTCCGTTCTCGTGGAGGTCAAATTCCCAACGACTTAGACGCAGCCTATGAGCGAGTTTCCCGCTTAGGAGGTACACCCTTAGCCGTGTGTCAGGAGAATGATATTTACGGCGTTATTTATCTCAAAGATATAGTCAAATCAGGTTTGCGCGTTAGCGAAGCTCGCCGAAGGCATCGCTTTGACCAACTCCGCCGCATGGGTGTAAAAACCATCATGCTCACAGGCGATAACCGTATTACTGCTGAGGTAATTGCTACTGAAGCGGGAGTTGATGATTTCATTGCCGAAGCCACTCCAGAAGACAAAATAGAGGTAATTCGCTTGGAACAATCAGAAGGTAAACTAGTAGCCATGACCGGAGATGGCACCAACGATGCACCCGCACTAGCTCAAGCAAACGTCGGGGTAGCAATGAACTCAGGGACGCAAGCTGCCAAAGAAGCTGCGAACATGGTAGACTTAGACTCCGACCCGACAAAGTTAATTGACTTAGTAACAATTGGTAAACAGTTACTAATTACCCGTGGCGCATTGACGACATTTTCTATTGCCAACGACATCGCCAAATATTTTGCGATCATTCCCACAATCTTCGCAGCATCGGGAATTGGCGCACTTAACATTATGGGACTCAAAAGCGCTCAATCTGCAATCATCTCAGCACTAATTTATAATGCTCTGATTATCCCCGCACTCATTCCCCTAGCACTCAAAGGAGTAAAATTCCGTCCCCTCACAGCAGATCAACTGCTACAACGCAACATCCTACTTTATGGTGTTGGCGGCGTAATTGCACCTTTTATCGCCATCAAACTAATCGATATTATCCTACCTTTGTCTTAATTTTTCTTTTTCGTAGTAAGCGCTTCAGCGCTAAAGCGCCGACTACAAAGCAACACAATGTTATCAAAATAAACTCAAAGAGCGCTAAAGCGCCGACTACAAAACAATACATATGAAAAAACATCTTATACCATCACAACAAATCTCGGAACAAACATTAGAAACAGCAACCGAAATTTGGTCACAATGGCGTAGACAAAAGCTGCCGTTGTATCTGTTCTTAGCAATGTGTTTCAACTTAATAGTAGCGCCTATAGTCTACGCCGCTACTGGTGAAACACTCTCCCGCCCTCAATCTTGGGCATTAGGACTATTAGGATTAGTCGTTCTAAGTCTTTCAATATATCTCTTTTTCGTCATGTTTGTACCGGAGAAATTCTAATGAGTTTTGCACGCGATGCCGGCAGAGCCGTTCGTTCTACCTTATTACTGTGGGTGATTACAGCTATTATTTATCCTTTGCTGATGATTGCCTTGGGACAAATTGTATTTCCCTTTCAAGCAAATGGTAGTCTAATTAAGAATGCCCAAAATCAAGTTATCGGTTCTGCCTTAATTGGTCAGCCTTTTACTTCAGACCGCTACTTTAACAGTCGTCCCAGCACCACCAGCTATAGTACAGCAGACCCGAAAAAAGATGAAGCAGGAGTGTTGAAAACTGGAGTATCCGGTGCTAGCAACTTGGCGCCGAGTAATCCTGCATTGCGCGATCGCATCGCTGGAAAAAACGACGAAGGTGACTTCAATCGCTTGAAAAATGCCGGCGTGCAACCGACAGCAGATTTAGTTTACACCTCTGGTTCTAGCCTTGACCCCCACATCACCCCCGAAGCCGCAAAAACGCAAATTGCCAGAGTAGCAAAAGCGCGAGGAATTCAGCCCAACCAACTCGAAACCCTAATTGCCCAAAACACCGATAATCGCTTTCTCGGCATCTTTGGTGAACCTGGAGTCAACGTCTTGAAGTTAAATCTCGCTTTGGACGGGTTTTAAGCTGGAAGTTAGCGCGATCGCCGAACACCATCACATACCCAAAATCTTTACAATATTAACTAAGGTAAAGATGTTATTCAAAAATTAAAGCAAAAACAATGGCGATATTTGGATTTGGTAAAAAACTAACCGTGCCCACTCCTGAAGAAGCTTTGCCAGGACGGGCAGAAGAAATGCCACTAACCAACCGTCACTATGTCAACGGTAATCCCCTCAAGCCACCATTCCCCCAAGGTATGGAAATGGCAGTGTTTGGTATGGGCTGCTTTTGGGGTGCAGAACGCAAATTTTGGCAACTTGACGGAGTATTCACCACTGCTGTAGGTTACGCTGCGGGTTCAACTCCCAACCCCACCTATAAAGAAGTATGCAGCGGCATGACCGGTCACAACGAAGTAGTGCTGGTTGTGTTTGACCCCAAGGTAATAAGTTACTCAGACTTGCTCAAAACCTTCTGGGAAAGCCACAACCCCACCCAAGGAATGCGTCAGGGAAATGACACCGGCACTCAATATCGTTCCGGAATTTACGTGTATTCTGACACTCAAAAGCAAGAAGCCGAAGCATCAAGAAATGCTTATCAAGAAGCCCTCAATGCCGCAGGTTATGGCAAGATTACTACAGAAATTTTAGATGCTTCTGAGTTTTATTACGCAGAAGACTACCATCAACAGTATCTTGCCAAAAATCCCGGCGGTTATTGCGGCTTAGGTGGAACAAATGTTGCTTGTCCTGTAGGTATAGGGCAAGGGGCATAGGGCATTTTTTCAGAGGGGAAAAGGTTAAAGGGTAAAGGGTTTTTGAAGAGGGGTAAAGGGAAAAGGAAAAAAGGGGAAAGGGGCGTCCTTGATTTAAAATTAGTACAAATGTTTAAAACTACTTCTTCCTTTTCCCTTTACCCTTTACCCTTTTCCCGGCACGAAGTGCCCTTTACCCTTTCCCCTTTCCCCTCTTTCTCATAGCATCGAGGCAACAAAAGCGATCGCACCCCACCACATCAGCAAACTAATTGGTACGCCAATCATCAGTCCGGCGATCGCCCAGCCTCTTTGATGTTCTTTAAATTGTTCGATACTGCGCCACCTTCTACTTTTCCAAGCCCATTCATTACCTTTTGCACCGAGAGCGAGGGTGACGACAAAACCAGTTTGCGGTACAAAACATAACAATCCTACCCAAACTTGATTAGTCCACAACCAAAACCAAGGTAATAGAAATGCACCCCAGTTCCACCCCTTAATCTCATCAGGAACTTCTTCGGCAGTATTATTTATCCCGCACCCAGAGTTATTTATTACTTCTTTGCGCGGTAACTCTCGATTGTGTTTAGCCGGTTTGAGAGCAAGACCATTTTTAAGCACCTCCAAAGCTTGACGAGCGCTTGCAAATCGTTGTTCTGGCGCAGGTTCTAGTATCTTTTCCAGCCAACTCACAAAACCCGAATTAAGATTAACTCGGTCAGCGAATTGAATCCGCAATTCGCGCACTGGTAAATCAGATGGAGCAGTACCTGTTAACAAGTGTATTAAAGACGCTCCCAGCGCATACAAATCCGATGCTGGAACCGCTCTACCTCCAAATTGTTCCATCGGTGCATAGCCATAAGTTCCCACCACAGTGAAAGTTACACCCTCTTTTGCGGCTTTATCTTGAACTGCGCCGAAATCAACTAAATAAATATGATTATCTTCACCCCAAATTAAATTACTCGGTTTAATATCGCGATGCAATACTGTAGGATTCAACTCATGCAAATGTATGAGAATATTTAAAATCTCTACAGCAATTTTTCTAACTTCTTTTTGGCTAAACCTTTTCCCGGCATTAAGTTGTTCTTTGAGCGATTCACCAGGAATATATTCTTGCACCAAGCCAAACCAAAGTGTTCGGTCATCGACACAAAAATAATCGAGATACTGGGGAATGCGGGGATGATTTAGCTGTTTGAGAATTTGTGCTTCTCGTTCAAAAAGTTTCAGGTCATCCCATTGTACAGTACCGCCAAAAGCAAGGAGTTTAACTACAACAAGAGAATTATCAACATCAGTAGCTTGTAAATCTGTTGCTAGCCAAGTTTGACGAACTCCATTATTGCCGAGTTGACGTTGAATTTGGTAACGATTTTGTAATATCTGTTCTGCTTGCAGCATTCGACACCTGCGCGACTTACCAGCCTAGTTTCTCTAATTTAGCGAGAAGTTACCCAGTACTGACAACTTTGATAGTAAGAAAGCTACTTTCAGTTACTAATTGTTACGAAACCGTGATGTAAAGCTCCGTAGTAAGCACTTTAGTGCTTAAGAAAGCGCTGAAGCGCTTACTACGGTTTAAGCTAACTCGCAGATTGAAGATAATTTTTGCGATAATAAGCCTGATATTCTTCAGATAAAAGTGGTTCCCACCAATCGCGGTGAGTGAGATACCATTCAACGGTGAGACGTAAACCTTCTTCTACTGTTACCGAAGGTGTCCAGCCTAACTGAGTTTGCAGTTTATTACTATTAATTGCATATCTTCGGTCATGTCCCAATCTATCTTTAACAAAAGTAATCAAATTTTGGGAAGGACGCACCGGCAAATCGAGTGCTAATTCATCCATTAACTGACACAACATCTGCACAAGGTTGATATTTTCCACTTCATTATTGCCACCGATATTATAAGTTTCTCCTGGTGTGCCGCGCTGAATCACTACTTCTATTGCACTACAATGGTCGTTGACATAAAGCCAATCTCGCACGTTTTTACCATCACCGTAAATCGGTAAAGGTTTACCCATCAAAATGTTGATGCACATCAGAGGAATTAGCTTTTCTGGAAACTGATAGGAACCGTAATTATTGGAACAATTCGTAATAATTGCTGGAAGTCCATAAGTATGGTAATATGCACGAACTAAGTGATCGCTGCCAGCTTTAGAAGCTGAATAAGGACTATTGGGAGCATAAGGTGTAGTTTCGCAAAAAGCTGGGTCATTTGGTGCTAAACTACCATAAACCTCATCTGTAGAAACGTGTAAGAATCGATAATTTAAAGGTTGATTGTTTGTTTGCCAATGTTGACGAAAAGCTTCTAATAAAGTGAAAGTTCCGACTACATTGGTTTGCACAAAAGCACCAGGACCGAGAATTGAGCGGTCAACGTGAGATTCGGCGGCAAAATGGGCTATTATGTCGATATTTTCTGTTTGGAGTAATTTGTCAACGAGAGTGCGATCGCAAATATCCCCCCTCACAAAGCGAAAATTCTCTTTCCCCTCCAAAGAAGCTAAATTACCACGATTTCCCGCGTAAGTTAAAGCATCTAGCACCACCACTCGGTCATCTGGATAAGTTTTACACCAGTGATGGACAAAATTCGAGCCAATAAATCCAGCACCACCCGTCACCAATAACTTACGACTCATCACACCTCTTGTGTTTAAGTTTTGTAAAGTAGTAAGTACTTTAGTACTTGAAAGCGCTAAAGCGCTTACTACTTAGAAAAATATTTCTTTCTTAATTTATCAAAAATGCTTTTTGTTCGTAATTTTGCGATCCGCATTTTCGTTAAACTTTTGATATTGCCAGGGTAATGCATTTTGTGATCAAAAAAATCATTGAGTTCATCTATAATTACTTGCAACCGCTGATTAATATTTTCTATTCTATATTCTGCTAAAATATGTTCTGGGATTGAATATGATGGATGTTCAAGTGCTTTTAAAATACGTTTTACATCATATTCTTTTGAATATCCAGCAATTTTATAGCAATTAAATCCCGGATCTAAATAATCAGAAAGTCCGCCGTTAATGCTAGAAAAAACTTGACACCCACAAGCTAAAGCCTCTAGCGGTTGCATTCCAAAGCCTTCACTGACAGCTTGTTGTGCCCAATACTCTGCGGAGTCGTAGAGGTATACTTTAGCTTGATTAAACAGCTTTGCTAAATCTTCGACATACGAATCAACAACTAATACTTTACATTGCTGCTGCAAAGCGGGAATTAATTCTTTAATTAAATATTCCGAAGATTTTCGAGCCTGAATTAAAACATCAATATCGCGCTGAATATTTAAGTTTTGAAATTGATTACCAATTTGATTGGGCAAATAATAGATAAGAGAGTGCGGAGAATGTTGTCCCCAATATCCGATTGTATTTCGGCTGACAGCGATGATGGGAATATTCGCCGGCAGCTTAAATTTATAACCTGCACTGTGGGCATGATAAACTATATTATGTGGCTGTAATTTGCGAGCAAGTTTAGCTACATCAAATCCCCAACTGATAACAAAAATAACATCATCTAAATTTTTCTCTTTCAACACATCATCTAAAAAAAGCTTACCTGATTCTCTTTGTCGATAAGTCACAACATCAGCATGACAAAATTGTTGAGCGAGTTTAATTGTATTTAACTCTACCCAAAGACCACCGCAGGCAAATTTGCCATCTGTCCCAGGTAGTAAAAAATAAAGTTTTCTCATGATAAAAATTCCTTGACAATATTAATCCTGGGAAAAGGATTTTATATTTTTGCTGTCGCTTGCATGGGATTGTAATAAAATACAGCTTCCGGGTTCTCCATCAGGATATCCATTTCAGCAGCGACTTTTTCCCATTCAGAAAATGTGGTGTATCCAGCTTGAATCATGCTGTCGAGATGACTGTACATCAAATCTTTCCAATACTGTAGAAAAGTTAATCTTTGGTGAGGCGATCGCTTATCTAAGTGTATGATGCAGGGTGTAACTTCGATATCCCGATAGCCAGTATCGCTCAACAGTACACCAAGACGAGCGCCGACGTTAGGATCTCCCTGAATAGAATATTGAAAATCGATGCTGTTACGCCAATAATTCATCACTGCTGGACATGGCGGGTACAAAAATAAGCTATCATTAAAAACTTCGGTAATACTTATTAAAGAATTTGTTGGTATAACGCGGCGTACTTCTGCTAATACTTCTTTTGGTTGGGGTATATGTTCTAACACCCAGATAAATAAAACAGCATCTATACCCGCAGTATCCAAATTATCCAGCTTTTTCGCATCAGCCTGAATTATCTCGTATCGCTTGGCAAACTGCGGAAACATCGCCAGATTTTCCTTTGCTTGAGCAAGTTGTACTTCTGACAATTCCACCCCAGTAATGTGCAGATGCGGAAATTTTTCTAACAGTAAGATAGTCTGTGCGCCTACACCCACACCAATTTCTAACAGGTGTTGGCAATTTGTCAAGTCAATATTTCGGAAAATGTATTCTGATAATATTCGGCTTTGTCCTAATAAACGCTTTTGTTCGGTGGTGCTGTATCCGTGAATGTATTCCGTTTCCATACGCTGGTTTTAATACTTAATCAAATCACGCACAGTTCAGGATAACAGCTTATTTGATTTTACGAAAAGCCTAATAAAAGTAATTCTCCCCTGCCCCCTGCCCCCTGCCCCCTGCCCCCTGCCCCCTGCCTTATTCTTGCCAGCGCACCTTGACAAAATGCGCTTCGCGTCCCCACATATCGCGAGTGACGGTAATATTTTCAATTGCCAAGTTAAACGGTATCGCAGTTGTCACATATCGCTGCGCTAAAGCACCGATATCTGGTGCTATTTCAGCCGCTGTCGTTGCTGCCAAACCCAAACCGACTAATTGCTCAATTGGACGAAATGGAAGCAGCAGATGCATCCCCACCGCTAACCCAGCTGTCAGCAGCATAGCGACTGATGCATTTGTACCACACCTCGGATGCACGGCTAAATCAACTTCTCCATTGGTGAGGCGATGTAAAGCCAATGTTACCGCACGTCGCAAGTTACTAATATTCACTTCACCATAAAGGTAAAATCCTTGCTCGGTAGATAAACCGCTTAATAGTTCGTTATCAACTTGAAAATTGCTTGAGTATGAAGTTGATTGACCCAGAACCCATACAGTAGCATGTTCTAAGGCGTGAACCTGCCGCAGCATGAGAATTTCTTTTAACCCTGGTACAAAGGATAGCTGTTTAAGTAAATCGGCATCTTGTGTGGGTTGCCCAAAGTCTGAGTCAATAAAACCGACATTAGCAACTTTTTCAGACATTGATGCCGTTAAATCAAAGTTAAAAAAATCAAAGAAAGATGAGGTTTGTTTGGCAGAAGCAGAGGTATTCATAGCAACACTGCTCCCTACGAAAAAATGGAGCAACATAGATTTGTTTCAAATGTAGCGTTTCAGCCCGTAGATTGTTGCTAATTTTTGTTAGGGAATGGGGAATGGGGCTTTTTTAAGAGGGGGAAAGGGGAAAGGGGAAAGGGGAAGGGAGAAAGGGGAAAGGGGAAGGGGGAAAGGGGAAAGGGGAAAGGAAAAAAGGGGAGGCAGTGCGGTGAGACCAGCCCCCGACGGGCGCGGTCTCCCTGATCGATGGGGGACTGGCGAACCCGAAGGGTCTTGGGGTTCACCTGCGTGGAGCACCTGCCGTGAAAGGAAAGGAGTTATTTAAAATTAGTACGAATGTTTAAAAGTACTTCTGACTTTTCCCCTTTAACCTTTCCCCCTCTTAAATCCCCTTTCCCCTTTCCCCTTTAACCTTTCCCCCTCTTAAATCCCCTTTCCCCTTTTTTCCTTTACCCTTTGACCCAAATTAAAAAAGCCCTATGCCCTTTATTATGATGACAGACGCGATAAATCGCGTCACTACTAGGCGTTTAATCGTTCGGATTAGGCAGAGCACAGCAATTTACATCATTTAAACAGACTTTGCCCCACTGCAAAGCCCAGCGCACAAGCGCTACTCGGTTTTCTGTCTGCGTTTTGGTGAGGATGTTGCTGATATGGTTATCAACTGTACGTTTGCTTATTTCCAGTTTCCCTGCAATTTCTTGGTTAGTTAAGCCAGCGGCTACTAAATCGATTATTTGCAGTTCTCTATCTGACAGACTAACAGGGGTCTGAGATTCGCCACCAGCCATGACTTTTTCAATCCTCCCTTGGTATATGTACTCAATCGCTCTCTCTAATTCTAGAAGATTCTTTGCTAGCTAGGGATTTCAAGTCTTAGCAGTAATACGATTGTCAATATTCTCTTTATAATTAAAATTTATGGCACTCAAACCAAATGCAAATAATTTGCTCTTATTTTTATACATTAAATTAAAGAATTTAGCGAAGTATTACTTAGAAGTTTTTCCCAAATAGGAGCATTTACAGCTTATATAAGTAGCAAAAATGGCTATTTAATTCTGTGAACAACTGGCGACAGAAGAACCAGATTGTTGTAGATTTTATACTGGAAATTCCTAGTGAAAAATCGAAAATCTATAATGAAATGAGCAATCCCCGTGTTTTGTGCTTGGGTGAAGTTTTGTTTGATCTTTTAGCCGATCAATTAGGGCTAAAGCTAGAAGAAGTTAAATCGTGGACTCCTTATCCAGGAGGGGCACCAGCTAACGTAGCCTGTGCTTTAATGAAGCTGGGAACGCCAGCAGGCTTTATCGGTTGTGTGGGTGAAGATGAACCTGGGAATTCTCTGGTAAAGTTGTTAGAAGAAGTAGGTGTAGATACAACGGGGGTGCAAAGACATCCTACAGCACCAACGCGGCAAGTTTATGTTACACGCTCTTTAGAGGGCGATCGCACTTTTGCCGGCTTTGGCGAATATGATACTTCTGAATTTGCTGATGCTCGCCTCAAAGCTGAAGAATTATCACAATCGCTATTTCAAGAAGCAGATTTTCTGGTTTTGGGTACTTTAGAATTAGCATATCCGGAAAGTGCTTCGTCAATTCACCGCGCTCTTGATTTAGCAGAACAATTTGACTTGAAAATTATGCTAGATGTCAATTGGCGTGAGGTATTTTGGACTAATCCTGATATTGCACCGGCAAAAATTCGCTCGTTATTTAAGCGGGTGGATTTTCTCAAATTAGCATTAGAAGAAGCCGAATGGTTATTTGATACCACAGATGCGGGGGCGATCGCTCATCGTCTTGATTCGATTGAAGGTGTATTAGTAACAGATGGAGATAAAGGTAGTGCTTATTGTCTTGGAGAAAATGAAGGCAAATTACCTGCTTTTTCCATTCCTGTGGTTGATACAACTGGTGCGGGGGATAGCTTTTTAGCAGGGTTAATTCATCAATTACTCATTCATGGTATCCAAAACTTGAGCAACCCGGAAACAGCACGCGCAATTGTTACTTATGCTAGCGCGGTAGGGGCGCTGACGACAATGAAACCAGGAGCGATCGCTTCTCAACCCACCGCAAATGAAGTTGAAGCTTTTCTTGCTTCGCATCAACTTTAGAATGTAGCATAAATTGGGATATCAGTTGCGTCGTCGGCTGATATTCCCAACTAGTAAATATTACTGGAGTTTAGACTAAGGGACTTCCAAAGAATAAATTATTCCAAAAAAACAAGAGGCAACAGATATTTCATAATAATAATTATTATCTTTGGTGGAAATGTTTTGTTTTTTGGAAGTCCCTGATGTCCTCAAAGCAATTACACCTAAAATGATTGCATCTCTCACATATAAGCGACTTTATCCTTGAAGCCTTATTTAGCGCAGCTTCATAAAGAATTGGTATCAGGACGATTGATGGTAGAATTATCAGACCAGATGGAATAACCATCCGCACAACATCATCAATAAAGAATGGAGACAGCCGTATCATGAACGACTGGAATTTGCCTTGGGAAGGCGGATGCCGTTGCGGACAGCTGCGGCTTAAGGTGAGTGCCGCGCCTCTGCTGACGATGGCTTGCCACTGCACGGGTTGCCAGCGAATGACCGCCAGCGCTTTTTCTTTAAGCGTCGCGATCCCAAGCGTTGGGTTCTCGGTACTGAAAGGTCAGCCGGTTATCGGTGGCTTGCACGGTGCAGCCCGCCATTACTTCTGCCCGCACTGCATGAGTTGGATATTTACTCGACCGGAAGGAATAGACGAGTTTGTCAACCTTCGGGCGACGATGCTAGACGATGCGTCATGGTTCATGCCATTCATCGAAACTTGGACTACAGAAAGGCTGTCATGGGCGACGACCCCTGCGGTTCATAGCTTTGAGACTTTGCCCGCTTACGAAGAATATCCAGGGCTGGTAGAAGAATACGCTCAACAAGCGTCGAAACCTGCATCCAAGACTGCAACTTAAGACAAACTCAATCTTCGCCCCCGTTCTTGGCATCTCGCCATGTTGCAATCAGAGCGAATGTCGTATTTCCACCCAACGCAGAAATCCAAACTGAGACACTACCTTTTTGCTGGTGCTGATTGTCTCAAAAATCTTGAATTATGAGAAAGATTTTAAGCTTATGCTTTTACATAACCTTTGTAAAAGTATTTATTATAATTTAATTACTAGTATTAGAATTGATGAACCGAAAGTACCACTTGCTGAAATAAATAAATCGCTAATCTGAAATTCCTAAAGATACTCTAATATTTTGCACAATTTCCTCTGGCGACTGGGAAACATTAACCGAAATCGCCTCTGTTGGCTCCTCAAGGGTATCAAACTGGCTTTTGAGAAGTTTTTCACTCATAAAATGATTGTGACGCTTTTGCAAGCGTTTTTGAATCAACTCAAACGAACCCTTCAGATAAACTAACTTAACACCTTCATTACCAATTAAAAGATACTGACGATAGCTAGCTTTCAGTGCCGAACACGCCAAAACTACATTTTTATTTTCTTGCAGCCAATGTTGTATTGCTTGTTGCATTGCTAGCAACCACGGCATTCTATCTAAATCGTTGAGGGGAATACCGTGGCGCATTTTCTCAATATTTTCTAGGGAGTGAAAAGAATCGGCATCTCTAAATTCCCAATGCAAAGATTCCGCCAGCAGTTGCCCGATGGTAGTTTTACCGGAGCCAGAGACACCCATCACGATAATTATCATACAAGGCTATTTGAGACAGGTTTCAAGAAAAATATTGTCTATGATATTTGTCACCTAATTATCGGGCATTTCAGTATATTGAGGTAAGCGATCGCTGATTTCAAACCAGGGTGCTTTGTCAGCAACAAAGATATGAACAGAGGGTTTAATACCAGCATCATCGTCTAAAGTTCCCATCGGGATACGCACATGATTCGTCTGTGGAAACACTGATGGAATGTTCGATCCGCAAACTCTACAGAAATTGCGTAAGTTTTTTTCTGATGATTTGTAGCTTGTAATTAAATCTTCACCGCGCAGCCAGCGGAAATTTTCTGCCTTTGCATGACTGAATGTTGCAAATGCTGAACCATGAAGCTTTCGACAAATTGAGCAGTGACAATGATTTGCAGCAAACAGATTGTCAGATAGTTCGTATTCAATGCCACCGCAAGCACAACTTCCTTTCATATATTACCTCTGTGTGCATATCGATTTTCAGGCGTTGCTAAATTAACATCTCAAATCGCTAATTTATCGAGCGAGACGTTCCAACGGAACGTCTCTACAAAGGTTATTGGTTTCTACAGGCAAGTCTAAAAAGCAGATTTAGCATTAACCTAAACTTAGGCTACTTTGCTCCAACTTATATAAGGTAACTTTGCCGCAGTAGCTCGAACTTGTTCAGAAGAAGCGACCAACTGACCGCAAGCATCCCAAGTGCCGGCAACAAACATGTTTTTCGCACCTTCACCCATTGAAACTGTGCCAGTAAAATCGCCACATTGCACTTGCATTGTTTCCAGATTCACTGTCATTGATGCTTGGGGATTGTTTGTAACAATTTCTTGCAATTGCTTGACAGTGGCAGCATCAGCCGTAACGCAGGGAATTCCCATTGCGACACAGTTACCGAAGAAGATTTCGGCAAAGCTTTCGCCTATCAGCGCTTGAATACCCCATTTTGCGATCGCTTGCGGTGCATGTTCCCGCGAAGAACCACAGCCAAAGTTGCGGTTAACTATTAATATCGAAGCACCTTGATATTGCTTTTGGTCAAAAGGATGCTCACCTTTCAATCCTGTTCTATCATCAGCAAACGCATGTTCGCCCAAACCATCAAAAGTTACACAACGCAAATACCTCGCCGGAATAATGCGATCGGTATCAATATCATCACCCACCAAAGGAATACCGCGTCCGGAAACTGCTTTAACTTCACTTACCATAAAATTCTATTAGGGAGTAGGGAGTAGGGAGTAGGGAGTAGGGGTTAGGGGTTAGGGGTTAGGGATTAGGGGAAACATCTTATTTCATTCCCCACTCCCCACTCCCCACTCCCTACTCCCCATTTACAACAACTCGCGCACGTCGAATACTTCGCCTTTCAACGCTGCTGCCGCAACCATTGCCGGACTCATTAATAAAGTGCGACCGGAGGACGAACCTTGGCGTCCTTTGAAGTTGCGGTTAGAGGAAGAAGCGCTAATTTGCCTTCCTTCAAGTTTGTCGGGATTCATCGCCAGACACATTGAACAGCCTGCTTCGCGCCATTCAAAGCCGGCTTCGACAAAGATTTTATCTAGTCCTTCTGCTTCCGCTTGCTTTTTCACTCGTTCCGAACCTGGGACGACGAAAGCTTTAATTCCCTCAGCAACGTGATGACCTTGGGCAATTTTCGCAGCTTCGCGCAAATCGCTGATTCGTCCGTTGGTGCAGCTACCAATGAAGCAAACATCAACTTTCGTACCTTGGATGAGTTGACCGGGAGCCAAATCCATGTATCGGTAAGCTTCTTCAGCAAGAGTGCGATCGTCTGCGGGTAATTCGTCGGGAGTGGGTACGGCTTGGTTAACTCCAATACCTTGACCGGGGGTGATGCCCCAAGTAACGGTAGGCGGAATTTCGGCGGCATCGAAAGTTACGACATCATCATATTCGGCATCAGCATCACTCTTGATCGATTCCCACCAAGCAACGGCTTTATCCCAATCTGCGTCTTTCGGGGCAAAGTCTCTACCCTTGAGGTATTCGTAAGTAACTTGGTCGGGATTGATGTAGCCGCAACGCGCACCACCTTCGATGGACATATTGCAGACTGTCATTCGTTCTTCCATGCTCATTTGCTCAAAGGTGCTGCCTGCAAATTCGTAAGCGTATCCGACACCACCTTTGACACCGAGGGTGCGGATGACGTGCAAAATCACATCTTTGGCGTAAACACCGGGTTTGAGTGTGCCGTTAACTTCAATTTTGCGGACTTTCAGTTTGGAAAGAGCGAGGGTTTGAGAAGCGAGGACATCACGGACTTGACTGGTACCGATACCAAAAGCGATCGCACCAAATGCACCATGAGTTGATGTATGGCTATCACCACAGGCGATCGTCATTCCTGGCTGTGTCAGTCCTTGTTCTGGCGCTATTACATGCACAATTCCTTGACTTCCGCAACCGATGTTATAAAATGTAATGTTATTTTCTTTACAGTTTTGCTCAAGCGCTTGCATCATTTCTTCTGCCAGGGTATCCACAAATGGACGTGCCTGATTTTCTGTTGGCACAATATGATCCACTGTAGCGACAGTCCTTATAGGAAATAATACCTTTAAATTGCGCTCTCGTAACATCGCAAAGGCTTGGGGACTGGTGACTTCATGAATCAGATGCAGTCCTATAAACAGTTGCGTCTGTCCTGATGGCAGTGTCCCAACTGTGTGCGAATCCCAAACTTTATCAAACAGCGTGCCCTTGCTCATACTCAATTTGTCCCTGGATCTGTCGGATCTATGATGTTATCAAAAAAGTGAACTACCCTTGGCAACAAGCCAAACCGTTGGCAAAGGGATATTTATTTTTAATTCCTTTAATCACAATAGAAAAACTTGTTAATTATGTCCAATATATTTTTTGAGTTTGATTAATATTTTTTAAATATGAGTTCTATCATCCGCTTTTGATTATTAAAATTTGCATTCTGCCAAACCCAAATATTGAATGCCTTCTGGAGTGACTTGAAAACGACAGGGTAAAACTTCTAAACCGAGAGCGATCGCACTCCGCAACAACTGACCATATATAGGGTCAGTAATATCACCTGGGGCAAAATGCGTACAATCACCCCGATTAATAAAGTAAAGCATCACCGCACGACTTTGGGGCAACAGTGCCATCAGTTCCCGCAGGTGCTTTTGTCCCCTTGTCGTCTCCGTATCGGGAAATAACGCCAATCTTTTTTGCGCCAAAGTTGTGTTTTTCACTTCTAAAAAAATCGGGCGATCGTCATCACTTCCTGTCAAGAAAAAATCAACTCGACTTTTTTTATCTTGTCCATAAACCACCTCACCGCGAATTTGGCTATATCTACCCAATTCAGGAAAAAGGTATGTTGCCAAAGCTAGCTTCACCACCCGATTTGGCAAAGCAGTATTAACACCTACCCAAGTTGGCTCGTTATCATGTACCTGAATCAGTTCCAAAGTATAAGGTAGTTTACGCTTTAGATTATCGCTTAAAGATAACTGCACCGCACTCCCAGGAGTTGAAACCCCAGTCATCGGTCCTGTATTCGGACAGTGCGCTGTTACTATTTCCCCAGAAGCAAGTTGAATATCTGCAAAAAAGCGCTTGTAACGCTTCAGCAAGATACCAGGATATAAAAGCGGGTAGCGGTAAAGCCAATCATTCATCATTTTGGGAATTGGGAATTGGGAATTGGTAATTGGTAATTGGTAATAGAGAATTGGGAATTGGGAATTGGTAATAGAGAATTGGGAATTGGGAATTGAAAATTGGTAATAGGGAATTGCGAATTGGGAATGGGTAATAGATTTGGCTTTATTCCCATTACCCATTACCCATTCTCCATTACCCATTCTCCATTACCCATTCTCCATTACCCATTACCCATTCCCCATTACCCATTACCCAAATCCATTGATTTTGCAGTAATTTTGCTTAAGGTAGCTAAAAATCAATACTAGGCGATAACCATGCGTGAAAATCAACTTAAACGAAAACTCAAGCGGGGCGAGGTTGTCCTCGGTACATTTATGAATTGCGCTTATCCGGCGTTTATCGAAATCTGCGGACACGCAGGATTTGATTTTGCGGTGATTGACATGGAGCATGGACCTTTGCATACACTGGCTGCGGAAGACCTCTGCCGTGCGGCAGATTGCGTAGGAATTGCCCCAGTGATCCGCGTCAGGAAGAATGACGCACCGCAAATTCAAAGAGCGCTTGACATCGGTAGTGCTGGGGTGCAAGTGCCGCAAATTGAAACGAAATCTGATGCTGAAGCTTGCGTTAAGGGAGCCAAGTACAGTCCTCTCGGTTTGCGCGGACTGTCATTTGCGACGCGGGCAGGTATGTACACAGCAGCGGGAACGCAAATCACAGACAAGTTAAACGAAGAGTCTTTGGTTGTGGTTCATGTCGAAGGTCAGCGCGGTGTGGAGAACATTGCAGAGATTGTTAGTGTACCCCACATTGACGTTATCTTTCTCGGTCCCTACGACTTATCGCAGTCGCTGGGTATTCCCGGTCAGGTAAGAGATCCGCGTGTTATTGAGTTGATGCAGCAATGCGTCACTATTATTCGCGACTCCGGCAAAGCAGTCGGCACTTTTGCCGACAATCCCGAAATTGCCAAGCAGTGGATTGACGCAGGAATTCAATACATTGGGCTGGGGGTGGATGTAAGCATCTTCTTAAAAGGCTGTGAGAATTTAGTCAACGCCGTCAGGAGGAATTAATCAACTTGTCCCTAGTTGGGACACATATTGTAGAGACGTTCCGGACCGAACGTCTCTACTTGGGGGAATCGAATCACGTGCTATATCATAAAAGGGAAATTTCTGTAGTCTATTTAACGACATTTACTAAAAAAATAATTTATACTTAATATATAATCCCAATAAAAAAATTGGGAAAGTATCAATCTGCAACCCGGAAAGTATTATGCAAAAAGTATCGGAATCGATGCAATTGGAATATGCCTTTATGTTTACATTGCGAAAGGTAAATTCCATCAATCCAAAAGGCTTTAAACAGTTTTTTAATGATTTGCCTCTAGACCCTTATATTAAAGGTAGCTATCGCTTTAGAAGATTATCTCGTTTTATAGTTTCGGAAAATAAGTTAAGCAAATTACCTCATGGCTACCTTTTTCAAAGCAAAGAATACAATCCATTAGTGGGTGATGTTAAAAGAGAGTTTGCAGAATTAGATGATGCACTTATAGAACTTGATATTTTTAAATATATGGTTTTGGCATTTAGTGATTCTTGTAAACTTCACCCAGAAGCAGAAATAGGAGTACATCAAATTAGAACGACTTGTTCACCAAATAATTTAGGAAATCCCGCACCTGAAGGTATTCATCAGGATGGTACTGATTTTATCGGGATATTTTCTGTTGATAGAGAAAATATTCAAGGTGGAGAAACGCATCTTTACGCTGCCAAAAAAGAAAAGCCCGTTTTTAATAAAGTTCTGAATTCTGGAGAATTACTCTTGGTTAATGACCATGAATTTTATCATTTTACTACTCCGATTAAACCTCAAACTGATGCTCAGGGAACAAGAGATGTTTTTGTTTTAACTTCCCCAAGTTTGCTTTGTGATTAATTGAGTATAAGGATTTATAATTTAGGCGTTGCTAATTGACGGGATGAATGTTTCGCGCACTCGTAGCGAAGAACAATTCATCCTCTTTAGCAATGCCTAATTTTTTGAGTGATGATGTAAACTGGAATTGAGGCTGATTATTTTTACTTATTCGCACTAATAATGTTAACTCGTTGCTTGATGGCACTGCTACTCCTAACCAATGTCGGCTGCTCAAGCTTGTACAGAGCCGATGTATCGAGTTTATACATTCAGAATAAGTCAAATAGACTCGTGCCGATCGCCTCCAACCCAAAAACTGTAAAAAACAAAAATATGGCTTTTGACTTAAAATCCTACCAATGGAAAAACCGCCTTTTGCTAGTGTTTGCAGATAACGAAAATAATCCCGCTTATCAAAAACAAATGCAGTTATTTCAAGGGCAACAAGCTGATTTTTCTGAGCGAGATTTACTATTGGTGGAGATATTGACAGAAGGGACAAGTCGTGCATCGGGTAAGGCGATTGATGAAGCAGATGTTACGAAAGTGCGATCGCGTTTTCAAGTTTCCCCCGAAGATTTCCGAGTCATCTTAGTAGGTAAAGATGGTACGGAAAAGCGCAGCGACTCCAAACCCGTTGAGGCAAAGGTAATTTTTAACGAGATAGATGCAATGCCGATGCGTCAGCAGGAAATGCAAAAATAAAGTAGAAGATAAATGTCTAAGTATGACAACATATATGCAATTGTCCGCCAAATACCAAAAGGTAGAGTGGCAACTTACGGACAAATAGCAGATTTGGCTCACTTGTACGGAAAAGCGCGTTTAGTCGGATATGCTCTTTATCAAGTTGATATCAGTTTATCAGATATACCTTGGCATCGAGTGATTAATGCCAAAGGCGAGATATCCCACTCAATGCAGCGAAACGGCACAGATTACAAACAGCGATCGCTTCTGGAAGAAGAAGGAATAAAATTTAGCCCAGAAGGGAAAATCAATTTGCGTGAGTATCTCTGGCAACCTGAAGATTGATTCGTAGTGAGCGATTTATCGCTCAATTTCAAAGAAAGCCGTTGAACGCGGCTTATCAGCGAAACGGTAAGCCTGACGGGGATCAGTATGTCCAGTGTGAAGCGGTATCGAAAGCAAATCGAAAAGGCGTCAACTCAAATGTCAAGGTCTTCGTGACGAATTATTTACGATTCGGCAAAACTACCCATATAGTGAGCCTGTAATGAAAAAATTATCTTAGGCTGCCCCTTTAGAGACAGCCTCTTTGTACAAAGACAATCACAGTTTCTTACCCTTTTTTAAAAGCAGCAGCAAATTCTGAAGCAAAATCTTCCAACTTTACTTTGCCCATAGCAATTGGCTTATGCAGGTCATAATCCTGCCGCAATGCACCGCTGTGAATGCTGGCACCCAGTTCAACAAAGTTGGCTACAATATGTGCTGACACTCCTTTGTTTTCCATACCGTCCTGCATTTGCTCATCGGTAAAGATTACCCATTTTAAATCAGGCTTGCCAATGGCGGTGCCTAAGATGTGAGCGGTTTCGTTAGCTGTATGCTCGTCGCTTGCCACATATCGCACTTGCTTGCCGGTAGCCGGTGTTGCTAGCTCTTCGGTGGCGACGGCGGCAATATCGATTGGGGCAACCATTGCAATCTTGCCGTCGCCACCATAGTTTGCGCCAATAAAGCCCAGCCCTTTTATCATGTCTACATAGTTATACAAATTGTAGTAGATGTAACCAGCGCGCAGATGCGTAATGGCTACGTCTCTTAGCTCATTCAGAATGCCTTCTACATCGTGAGAACCGACGATGAATCCGGTGCCCTTATCTAAATGCGCGCCCCAACTGCTGAGATGAACCACACGCTTTACGCCCGACTGTTGAATGGCTTGTGCATAGTTGCTGCCAATTCTCCGGTAATACTCTCTGTGATCGGGCACGGTAAAGTTTGGCGGCACCATAGCAAACACGGCATCGGCACCGGTAAAGGTGGAAACCAGGAAATCAACGTCTGACAATGAGCCGATGGCGGCGGTGGCGCCCAAGGCTTCAATGTCTTTTTGCTTTTCCGGCTTGCTGCTGATAACCGTAACCGTATGACCTTTTTCTACTAACTCCTTAGCCAGTGGCTTGCCGATGTTTCCTAAAGAACCAGTTACTATAACTTTCATAAATATTTCGTTTTTGTTTGCTAGGGTTTCTGAATCGGTTAGTGCTAGTTGTTTTGTCAAGGTAATGGTAATTATTAGGATGGGCGTACATTCCTTATAATTTCATTTTTTGAAACTCTTTCACTAATATAACTTTTATTAAGAATTTAGGTATTATTTAGAACTAATATGTACGGTGAATTGAATTGGCTCCGGCGTAGCCCAACCTAGGCATCGCCCTTGAGAAAAACTTTGCGATTTACTGATTGTAATAGTTAAAAATTAGTCGCACACTACTCCCCTCAACGGTAGGATGGAAAAAGCAGGGTAATGTTTACCCTGCCGCAAATTTGCTGAGTAATGCTTAATACACACAAAATAATATTTAACAAGAAATATCTATGGATTCGACAGTTCCCCCTAAAAGTCGCAAGTTGCCAACCCAAGCAATAGGTGCGAAGATTTTCCACTTTTGTAATATCATTAGTTTGTTTATCATGCTCAGTAGTGGGCTACAAATTTACAACGCTAACCCTGTTTTTGGGGGACGTGCAGGTTTACATATTCCCCCTCTATTTACTTTAGGAGGTTGGCTTGCGGGAGGCAGACATTGGCATTTTGCGGGAATGTGGTTATTTTCGCTGAATCTATTGTGGTATGGAATTTATGTTTTAATTACCCGACGTTGGCGACATCGGTTTGTAAATATAAATGATATCAAAGCATTACAAAAAACTCAAAACTCGAAGCGTTTAAGTTATGCTTGGCATCGCATCGTTTATACAGCTATTATTCCCATTCTACTGCTGGCTTTATTCACAGGAATAGGCATGTATAAACCTGCTCAATTTCCCTGGATTGTTGATATGTTTGGTAGTTGGGAAGCATTACGAATTGTTCACTTTTCTTCAGTACCAAGCGTTATCCTGTTTGTATTAGTTCACTGGCAGTTAGGGCGCAAAGCTGGAGGGGAACAGTTGACGGAATCGATGTTTTGGTAGTGGTGAGAAGATAAATAGACTATTTGACGACAAATAACAAAGGACTAATTTTATGAATTTAATTCGCGTACCTCGTTCTGAATTAACACGCCGGAGATTTTTACAATTTTCGGGCATTTCTGGTATGGGTTTTCTTCTTAGTGGTTGCGGCGCACCGCTATTTAGTGATGTTGTGAACAACCTTTCTGAACCGTTAAATCAGAAGGTTGAAACATTAATATTTAATCCCCAAAAGCCTGTACCTGAATTTTCCAAGAGTGATATTAAACCGAAAGAGTTGCTAGTTAATAGTTTCAAAGGTAATCCAATTATTGACCAAGCAAAATATCGCTTAATTGTTGATGGCGATGTCAACAATCCTCTTAGCTTGAGTATGGCAGATATTCAGGCTTTGCCGCTAACTTCCATGATTATTCGTCATGTTTGTGTTGAAGGTTGGGCAGCGATTGTGCAATGGGGTGGTATACGTCTGCGGGAAATTGTCGCCCTTGCCCAACCTAAAGCGAATGCCAAATTTGCTTACTTTAAATCTGCTGATGGTTATTACGAAAGTTGGGATATTGCTTCAGTATTGCATCCCCAGACTTTATTAGCTTATCAGAAAAATGGCGAACCTTTGCCAGTTGAAAATGGTGCCCCCTTGCGTTTAGCTTCGCCAATTAAACTTGGTTATAAGCAGAGTAAGTGGGTGACTAAAGTTACTTTGGTTAGTTATTTGTCGCCGATGAAAGGTTACTGGGAAGACCAGGGTTATGAATGGTATGGAGGGTTGTAGAAAGTTAGAGTTATGAGTTATGAGTTATGAGTTATGAATTTATAACTCATAACTTAGTTTTGTTTGTGATGTTTTAAATATTTAATATGAACTTTTTTGATAAATTGAGTCAGGCGATCGCCCAAAATCAAAGCTTACTATTTGTCGGGCTTGATCCCAATCCAGAGATGATGCCCGCTCGCTACACTTCTAGTGATATCATCTCTAGTTTGTGGGATTGGTTGCAATTCATTATTGCCGAAACAGCCGAACAAGTTTGCGTTTATAAACCGACACTCGGCTTTTATCAAGCTTTGGGTATTCCTGGTTTAGAACTGCTGCAAAAAACTTTAGCATCTATCCCCGCTCACATTCCAGTTATTTTAGATGCCAAACACAGTGATTTAAATACCAGCACAATTTTCGCCCGCACTGTGTTTAGTAAATGGAATGTGGATGCAATTACTCTCAGTCCTTATGCCGGACAAGATAATGTCGCACCGTTTTTGGTTTATCCTGGGAAAGCGGTGTTTGTTTTATGTTGTACTTCTAATTCAGCCGCAGAACCTTTACAGCAATTTCCAACAACGGAAACACCCTTTTATTTGCAAGTAGTAAAAGAATCAAAAAATTGGGGTACTCCAGAACAATTAGGTTTAGAAGTGGGAACAACAAAGCCTGATATTTTCGCCCGCATTCGAGCAGATGCGCCGGAACGAATTATCATGGCTCGTAGTATCTGGGCAGAAGGTGGCAACCTTAATCAAGTTTTAGCGGCTGGTTTGAATACTAATGGTGAAGGTTTGCTGATTCCTGTTCCTCAAGATATGTTGAGTTCAACAGAATTATCTCAAGAAGTTCAGTCTTTAAATGCCCAAATTAATCAAGCAAAAACTGAAATTATCCAAGATATTTCTAGCTGTTCTCTATGGTTGCCAGATGTTTGTTTTTTGGATCAACATCCGCAACAAGATTTAATTTTGCAACTTTATGATATCGGCTGCATTATATTTGGCAACTATGTCCAAGCATCGGGAGCCACATTTCCTTATTACGTCGATTTACGCAAAATAATTTCTAATCCGCAAGTTTTTAATCAAGTTATCATCGCTTATGAAGAAATTTTGGTCAACCTCAATTTTGATAGATTAGCAGGTATTCCCTACGGTTCTTTGCCTACAGCTACTGGTTTATCTTTGCGTCTTCAATGTCCGATGATTTTTCCTCGTAAAGAAGTGAAAGCACACGGAACCCGCAGAGTAATTGAGGGTGATTTTCATCCTGGGGAAACAGTTGCGGTAGTTGATGATATTCTCATCAGCGGTAAAAGTGTTATGGAAGGGGCAGAAAAGTTGAAATCGGCAGGATTAAATGTGAATGATATTGTAGTTTTTATCGACCATGAACATGGCGTAAAAGACAGATTACGAGAAAATGGTTATCAAGGTCATGCGGTTTTAACTATTTCCGAAATTACACAAACGCTGTATCAAGCTGGACGGATAAATGATGAGCAATTTTCAGCTTTGAAAGAAGTACAAAGCCCTAGCGACTAGAAGTCGCGGCTACACAAACAAAGTCCGCCTGCGCGGACTATAAAAATCTAGGGTTTTGAAGCCTGCGCTCGTCTGGCTTTGTATTTGAGCCTGCGGCTTCCAGCCTGAGGGCGAAAACGTGCATTCTTCAAAATGTGAGCAAACTCAATAATTATCTGTGCTTTTATATCCTAAAATTTGTAGGGTGGGCATTGCTCACCCTAAATCTGCTAATTTTGAAGTTTTAATTTTGAATTAATTATGACTGTTTCACTCAATCAATTACTTAAATGGTTAGTTATAACGCTGATATTTCCTTCAGTTTTTCTCAATGGTTGGCTAGTATTTCGATTTTTTCAATATTTTCAACCTTTGGTGACAACTTTTGTTTTGGCAACTTTGCTAGCATTCATTTTGAATTACCCCGTTTCAATTCTTGAGGAACGTGGAGTTAAACGTAGCTATGCCATCGGATTAGTTTTTTTCTCTACTATTATAATTTTAGCTGCTTTGGGTCTTATTTTGGTTCCCATTGTATTAGAGCAGTTTCATGAAATGGTTAAACAGCTTCCACAATGGATTGATTCTAATAAGCAAAAACTTTATATTTTAAATGATTGGGCTATCAATCACAGATTAAAAGTAAATTTTAGTCAAATATTTACGCAAATAACAGACCGATTGCCTAACGAGTTGGAGTTTCTCGGAGACAAAATTTTTAGCGTTATTTTAGATACTATTGATAGTATTTCTGAAGCATTAATTACAATAGTGCTAACTTTTTATCTTTTAGCTGATGGCAAGAGAATATGGGATGGGATATTTAAAAAGTTACCTTGGAGTTTTGGTCAGAAGGTAAGGCAGTCGATTCATAAAAATTTTCAAAATTATTTGATTGGTCAGGTAGCTTTGGCTTTGTTGATGGGAGTTTCACTGACAATAGTGTTTTTGCTTCTCAAAGTTCCCTTTGCTTTACTCTTTGGTTTGGGAGTGGGGATTTTGAGTTTAATTCCTTTTGGTGATGTAGTAAGTCTTGCAGTGATAACTTTAATAATAGCGTCACATGATTTTTGGTTAGCAGCGAAGGTTTTAGCTGCATCTGTTGTAGTTGACCAGTTAATTGACCAGGCGATCGCTCCCCGTCTTTTAGGTAGTTTCACAGGACTTAGACCAATCTGGGTGTTAGTTTCTTTGCTGGTAGGAACTTATATTGGTGGATTGTTGGGATTGCTGATTGCTGTACCTGTAGCTGGTTTTATTAAAGATGCAGCCGAGAATTTTGTTTCTATATCTGATTATTCAGATAATAAGGAAAAATCACCAGAAATGTTAGTGAATGAGTAAATGCTGGGGATACTTGCATAATTTAAGTTCAGGAATGAGCGCAAAAACTCTCTCGCTCCTGTTATAACTTGGCGTCCTTGGCGTCTTGGCGGTTCGTTATTCAAAATTTATTTTTCACAACTAAGATATAACTGTGGCAGCATGACCTAATTAACAACTTTAGGACTTACGCTTTTAAGACCAAAAAACGAACCGCCAAGACGCCAAGGACACCAAGAAAAAAAAGAGAGAATCTTATGAATCATTTAGGATTGCTATATAAACGCATACCGAAAAGGGAACTATGATAGAAGTTCCTCTCTAATGTGGTGCAAATCCGATTATGGATATTAATAATTTATTGATTTGGATAGTTTGTTTATCATGCGTTACTACCACGATTTCTGCTGTTCGTAATTCTTTTCATCACAATCGTGGCTGGATTTTTGTTTCTACATTTATCTTTGTTGTGACAGCAGTCACATCTTATCTAATTCCCAATTTAGGTGGTTTGGTTGGGGGATGCTTTTGGGTGATTTTCATACTCATACCCAATTTTGCTAACAGAAAAGTTAATCAACTCGTTGCTCAACAACGTTACCATCAAGCCAGCAAATTAGCTCAATTTGTGTCTTGGTTGCATCCTGCGGATGGTTTGCGGGAAAAACCGGAAATGTTACGCGCTTTGGATTTAGGTCAGCAGGGAGCGATCGCAGAAGCTTTAGCCATTTTAAACCGTTACAAAACGACGGATACACCGACTGGTCGATTAGCCATTGTTACACTTTACCAAATCGATGCTCGTTGGGAAGAAATGCTGGTATGGATACAAGAAAATCTATCTGAAGCAAGATTGCAGAAAGATAGTGAAATGCTGCTTTATTATTTGCGATCGCTTGGCGAAACTGGCGATTTAAATAGTTTACTGCACGCATGGGAGTATTATGAACGCAGCATTGAGCAAATACCTAACTTGATTACACGCAATCTAGCACGTATGTTTGTGTTAGCGTTTTGCGGTCAAATAGAACAGGTAAAAACATTAATTAATGGTTCACTCAGAATTTATTCGCCAACAATTCAAGTATTTTGGCTAGCAACAGCTAATCTAGCAGCAGGAAATGAGTTATTAGGTAGAGAACAGTTATTAAGTATCCGCAACAGCAATGATATTCGCTATCATGGTCCGATTGAAAGACGTTTATCTCAGCCTGTAGTTGAAGCTGAAACAATATTAACTGATAAATCCAAACAGATTTTATCTCGAATTGCTGCTGAATTATTGCAAGAAGCTAAATACAGCGGCAAAGCTGACTTAACGCAACCTAAACCAAATGCGACTTACTTTATTATCGGGTTGAATTTATTTGCTTTTGCCTTAGAAATTCAATTTGGTGGTAGCACTAATTTCTTGACTTTGTACCGGTTAGGTGCATTAGTCCCAACAGAAGTTCTCAAGGGAGATTGGTGGCGTTTATTTACTGCTGCCTTTTTGCACTTTGGTTTTTTGCATTTATTAATGAATATGTTTGGTCTTTATGTATTTGGTCGTTTGGTGGAATTTAATTTAGGAATAGCACGATATTTAATATTGTACCTCACCACTGGTTTAGGCTCAATGCTAGCCGTTACTTTTATGTCGGTAATGGGATATTCTAAAACTGAATTTGTGGTTGGTGCATCTGGATGTGTGATGGGTTTAGTTGGTGCTTTTGCCGCTATCTTGTTTTACGACTGGCTAAGACATAAAACGCGGATTGCATCTAAGAGTTTGCGGGGTATTTTATCACTAATTATGCTACAAGCAATCTTCGACTTAACAACCCCACAAATCAGCTTTGTTGGACATACTTCCGGGGTAATTATTGGCTTTGTGGTAGGGTTTTTGTTGAAAGTTATTGGTAAGTAAAATTGAGGCGATCGCTTTCATATCTAATTTATCAAGTCAATCTTAAAGAAATTATCGATCTTATTCAAAAAACATGGAGAGACTTGTCAACAATTCAAAGCTGGATAAACTTAACAAAAGCTAGCCCAGGAAATACTTTGGGGCTAGTTTGCCCTTGGTGATAGCGCACCTTTACATTACCCCTAACAGTGAAATGTAATAAAATCCCTTGGTTTCAAGACCAAAAAAGACCAATCTATGAGAAATTATGTAGATAACTCCGCTATGAAATTATATAAAAGATTTATGAAAGGACACAGGCATCCCAGAATTACATGACGAACTAAAGACGCGAGTTAACTTAGCACTTACACCGACAGGTATAAAAGGACTGGTAGAGTGGATTGGGTGGGGATTAATACCTATTGGCAACTTATCCTCAGTACCGCAGTTGCGATCGCTGCGGCACTGCCCAACCATCCGGCTATTTACCTGCTGATGCGCGGGCGATGCTGCCAAACAGAGCTGCGAGTACGCGATCGCATTTTTTCCATTAGACTGATTTTAAATTCGATAAATACTAATTTTCCCAACCCTATATGGATCACCAACCTGGAGATATTATACATCAGCGCTATAGAATTATCTGCTCTATCGGTAAGGGCGGATTTGGCGAGACATATCAAGCGGAAGATACACAATCACCAGGACTTGTTTGTGTTGTTAAATACCTAAAGCCCCTAGACAACGAGCCATTAAAGTTGCAGATTGCAGAAGAAAAGTTCCGTCAAGAGGCAGATATTCTGCGTCGCTTAGGGACTTACAACCAGCAAATTCCACAACTTTATAATTACTTCCAAGAAAATCAAAAATTCTATTTGGTTCAGGAATATATTGAAGGTCAGAATTTAAAGGAAGAAATCAAAAATCAGCTTTTAAGTGAAAAACAAGTTATTGATGTTTTGTATGATGTTTTAAAAGTATTAGATTATCTCTCTGGTAATAATGTTATCCACCGCGATATTAAACCTGATAACTTAATCCGGAGGACGAGCGATAATAAAATTTTTCTGATTGACTTTGGGGCAGTTAAAGAAGTTAGTGTTTTATCAGTTAATCCTGAAGGACAAACAGTATTAACAATGGTTATTGGTACACGGGGCTATATGCCACAAGAACAACTTATAGGAAAACCAAAATTTGCAAGTGACATACATGCTTTGGGTGTAACCGGATTCGTACTTTTAACAGGACGAATTCCTGTGAAGAATCAAAAAGACGAAATTATCTGGAATGGAGTACAGATTAGCCCGTACTTAGCAACAATTTTAGACAAAATGGTGCGCTTTGATTATCAACAGCGCTACGAAACAGCAGCTGAAGTTCTCGCAGATTTAAAACCCCTCACTCTGTTGGATCAAACACTGAACCAGCGCTACTACATTAAAAGCTACTTGGGCGGAGGAGGGCTTAGTTATACATATTTAGCAGAAGATTCACAACGTCCCTACCAAACTGATTGTATCATTAAACAACTTCAGCTGCCAGGCAAGAACCAGCAAATTTTGCAGTCAGCACAAAGTCTCTTTGCAACCGCAATCACAGAATCCCAAAATTTTCCTCACCAACAAATTCCACGACTTTTGGATCACTTCCAAAAAAATCAAGAATTCTATTTGGTTTATGAATTTATAGAAGGTGAGGCTTTAAGTAGAAAGATTACACCAGGTAATCGCTTAAGCGAACCAGAAGTTATTGCTTTATTGAAGGATGTTTTAGAAATATTAGCATTTATCCATCACTCAGGTATCATTCATGGAGATATTAAGCCTTCTAACTTAATTCGACGACAGCGGGATAACAAAATTGTTCTCATTGATTTTTCTAAATGTAAGCAAATTACAACTTTAGAGATTAATCCTCAGAGAATAGTTGTTGTCAAACCAGGGGGAACACATGGATATATGCCTGCCGAACAACTTCAAAATAAACTGAACCCTTGCAGTGATATTTATGCTTTGGGTCTGACAGCAATCCAAGCTTTAACAGGAGTATCTCCTGAACAATTACGGACAGATTCTCAGGGAGAGTTTGTATGGCGAAATCGAGCCAAAGTTAGCCCTAAATTAGCAAGAATCTTAACTAAGATGGTGCGCTTCCAATTTGGACAACGTTACCAATCAGCACAGGAAGTTTTAAAAGCTCTAAATCCTCCAAATCTTCTAAATTTTTTGCAATCGAGGCAATCTTTCCGACTCTTGCCCATCTTTGTTCTGGTCGGTGTAGTTAGCATAGGTTTGATTTTCTACAAAAAATTACGAAATGATCGGATAGAAGAGTTTTTTAACACAGGTAAGTCGCTAGAAAATAAGGAAAAGTATGAGGAAGCGATCAAAGCCTACGAACAAGCAATAGCACTTGATCCAAATTTCATAGAAGCTTTGGTAAATAAGGGCTATGCCTTAGGCAAACTCAACAGAAATGAAGAGAAATTAAATGCTTGTACAGAAGCGACTCAGAGGGATAAGAATTCCTTTGAAGCTTGGCTTTGTAAAGCAAATGCTGAATCTGATTTGGGGCAATACCCAGAATCAATGGAATCTGTGGAGATGGCTAAGGATTTAAGTTGTAAATTGACTAAGAAAAATTATGTTAATGATTGTTCCAATGCTTGGAATAGTCAAGGTCTAACATTGATGCGATTGAAACAACCAGATAAAGCGCTCATCGCATTTAACACAGCAATTGAAAAGAATTCCAAAAATCATGTTGCTTGGACTAATAAAGGTGACTTGTTGACTAAAAATTCTCCCCAAGAAGCTCGTAAAGCCTACGAAGAAGCCCTTCGTATTAAGTCAGATTATGAACCAGCGCAAAACGGTATAAGAGATTTGGGAGGGTAAAATAGGCGTTGCACCAATCAAGGTATGAATGAGCGTAGAAGCAATTCATGAATTGCTTCTACAGTAAAATGTAGTGTGTGTTATAGACCAAACGCAAGAGCGCACCACTGGAAGGTTTTGATGCCGTACTCTCGGAGCGATAACACTCCCTACTGGACTATTCATTAAGGTTAAGAAAAAATACGAAACGACAATACCGACTAAATCCAATTACCCGCTAGAATAAAAGGTGCCCAGTATAAAGGATGATTGTACTCATCACCTTTTAAAAGAGATATTTGGGCACTGCGAAGTGCTTCCGCTCTATTCATTTTTTTGTCACGGTTAGTTAAATTTTTGTAGAATTCTTCCATCAGCACTGCTGTAGCAGCATCTGATACATTCCATAAAGTGGCAATTGTACTATTCGCTCCAGAGCGCAACACTACCCCAGCGATACCTAAAGCAGCTCTCTCGTCTCCTGAAGCTGTCTGACAGGCACTTAAAACAAGTAATTCAATGTTTCTGTTCCTAATTGTATCTTTAGGGTTGAGCAAATTCCGGAACTCATCTATATAAATTCTATCATTATCCCCAGTCATAATAAATGTTTGCTTGCGATTAGAACTAAAAACACCGTGAGTTGCTAAGTGTACTACATT
The DNA here is from genome assembly GCF_000817785.2 of Hassallia byssoidea VB512170. Classification (GTDB taxonomy): domain Bacteria; phylum Cyanobacteriota; class Cyanobacteriia; order Cyanobacteriales; family Nostocaceae; genus Hassallia; species Hassallia carrinoi. The sequence goes on from NZ_JTCM02000042.1 coordinate 35,430, forward strand.
AGGATAAGATTGAATTTTTTCTTTTAAATTCTTTTTATTAAAATTTCCATTGCGAAGTTCTTTATAAGGCACTCGTAAACTATTACTAATCTCTTCAATCATATCCAATTCTGTACCTACTTTTTCGAGTTCTTCACTAACTCCCGCTGCTAAAATTCTGAAATTTTTTTGTTCAAGTGGTTTTGGCTGTATCAGTTGCTGACCTAAATTTAGAACTATATTATACTTTTCCACAAGATAATTTTTGCCATCGTAAAGAGCAGCTATTGGAATTTTCTGGAAAGGGCGATCGAGCACAAAAACTAAAGTTTTTATATTTTCTTTGATTAACTGTTGCTTTAACTTCAAAGGTATTAACCAATTATATATTTTTTGGGATAGTTGTAAAATTTTTGCTTTATTTGAATTTAGTTCTGATTTGGGATTTCCAGTTCTTACTATATTTATCGCCGAGTTTGGTTCTACTTTGTCGTTGTATATAAGATTAGCAAAATCCTCTAAAGTATTCCTAACTTCTTTCTTACTTATTTTCTTTGGATAATTATGGGATTGTCCAGACCGAGAGACAATGACTTCTAAGCTATTTTCCAAAATAATTGGATAGATAACTGCTGTACTCTTATCAATCTTGTCAATTTGGACTGGTTTAGCTATTGCTGGTGAACAAGGTTCTTGAAAGAAATTATCTAGCTCTGCCAATTGCAAAGATTCCATGACAAGACGAGCTATATCTAAGGGATTTTTTGGTGTTTCATCCTTCGCAGATTTGTTTGCTCCTGGAATGTTATTTAACAATACCAATTTTTCTACATCAATTTTATTGATTTCAGCTTGTACTAGTAAATCGATAAACTCTCGATATACAGGTTCCACATCTTGACGAAAAGCAAACTGGTTATCAGCATTAGTAACTAAATCTCCACGGAGCGACTGGAGTATATTCCATGCTTCAGCGTAAGATGCAAGTGCTGCTTTAATATCTCCTTGAGCTTTAAGAATGCGTCCTAATTGGCTTCTCTGACGATATAAAATTTGACGGTTATCAACATTAATATCAGCATATAATTTTATAGCTTCTTGAGTAAAGCTTTTTGCCTGAGCAAGGTAGAGTTGCTCTTGTTTTGTTAGTTTTTCTCTATCTGGTACTTGCAGTTCGTATAGCCTAGCAAGATTACTTAAAGCTGCTGCTTCTGCTTGCTTGTCTTTCAAGTTGCGAGCTTCTTGAATAGCGTCGAATAGAAATTTAGCAATTTTTTGTTGTGAAAAGTAGTCTTTGTTAGTATTATTTTTAAGATTAATCAGATTATGAGTAAAATTAATCTGCGCGTATACTTTTTCACGACTCTGCGATAAGTTACCCAAATGAGACTTGATTTTAGGCAACAAATCTTCTACTTTTACTATAGTATTCAATTTTTCTTGTATATAATTCTTGTTTTCCGGTAAGTTTACCAATATTTTTTGTATATCACCCAATCGCTGTTTTGATTGTTCAGAAGTATCAAGCTGTTTAATTTGTCTGTGAAGCAAATCTTGGTGTTTTTCAATCTGTTCATCCCACCATGCTTGCATTTCGATTCTTAGGCTGAGTTGATTCAGTTCAGCCTGAATCTGTGTTATTAGTAAAGCCTGGGGTTTTGCTGCTTCATAATGCTGGAATGCTTGGTTATATAGCCCCAAAACTTCTTCTTTTTGTTCCTCACATTTATTAGATTCTGGTTCACACTTTTCTTCAATAGTATATAAAATTTTCTTGTAATCTAACTCATCTCGGTTTTTATTACCTATAGCACGTTCTAAATTGCCTAATGCGAGTTGAGATGCACTCTTTTGTTGGGGATATTCTTTAGATGCTTGCAAACTTATTTCTAAAACTTGTTGGGATAAATCTAGTTCGCCAAATCTTTGTAAAATCTCACCGAGAAGACGCAAACCAATTATCTGATTAAGGACATTTGATTTTGAGCTTATATCTTTAATAAAATTTTGATTTTTCTCTTCATCTTTATCTTTATCTTTATTAATTAATTCCTGGCAAGTTAAATTAAATTTACCAAAAGCTTGCAGAAGTTGACTACATGCTTCTGGATAAAGCCCTAGAGATTGCAAAGCTTTGGCTTTATTAATTAGATTTTTGTTTTTATCATCCTCATTTTTACCATAAGCATCTGCTGCTTGTTGCCAAGTTTCGGCAGCTTCGGCAAAACGTCCAGCGTCATAGTAGTCTTTTCCTTGCTGTTCCAACTCTAAGGCATTGGATGTTATAAAAGTTGGTTGTAATTTACTTTCAAATGCTACAACTTTAATTGCAGGAACAATTAAGCTAAAAATTAATGTTAATAATGCTAAAAATAACGCTACTAACTTCTGACGATGCTGATATCTAAACCTATTTTTTAAAATGGATTGTACTGCACGGAAAAATATAGACCTTTTTCTTGCCATGTTCTATCCCTCGAATTAACATCAACTAAAGGAATGCCATAATCTAAACGAGCTTTGAAACGTTCACCCATTTCCCACTGCAAACCCAAACCAACACTAGCTAAAGTGTTAGGATTTGGAGTATTTCTGCCGGAACTATTCCAAGCAGTACCAATATCAACAAATGGAATTAACTGTAAAACATTTTTTCCGTTATCTGTATTGTAAATAGGTAATTGCAAATCTGCGGAAACAAAAACACCATTATCACTAAAAACAGCATCTTGACGATAACCTCGCACGCTGTAAATACCGCCTAATGTAAACTGTTCTAAAGGCACGATCGCTCTGCTAGCTAGTTGCACATCAGAACGCAGTAAAAGTTTCGGTGCAACCCGTGGATTGTCAGTTTCCAAATTAAGTAAGCGCAACCACTGTAATTGTCCTCGCCATGCAAAAAAACGACCATCGGGAGCCTTATCATTAATTGTGGCATCAAATGCACCCACACCCAAACTAAACTGAGAGCGGGCAATTAAAACTTGTTGAAAACTACTTCGCTCGTACTCTTGAAAGAAACGCAATGCGGAAATCCGGGTGTTTCCTTGTGCGTCTGCTCCTACGGAAATGGGAAAGTTTACCCCTAAAATAGAAGTATCGCTTTCTCGCCGAGTTAATGTCAAGCCAAGTGCCAATTCTTGGGTGAATTTCTTGTTAGCATTTTGCACTATTGGCTGACGCACAGTGAGTTCATAGTTGCGATAATTTGACTCAATATCTAAGTCGTCAAATGGCGGTTCAATGATATTGCTTAAGGTGGTGCTATAGCTAAAATTAATAGTACCATTGTGAGGATTAATCGGTATGGTGTAACTTGCATCTATGGCGTTGCTGCCATCGGTATTGTTATAGGCTATATTCAGGCTATCTCCTAATCCAGTTAAATTAGCCTGTTCTATTTCTAATCCCCGTCGAAAACTGCCAATACTGGGGTTTCTGCTATTATCAGCAATAATTTGGGTGCTAAAAGAATCTGCTTCCTCGATTGTGATTTTGAGTAAATTCGTCCCAGGAATTGTGCCAGCAGATAGTTCTGCTGATATCTTTGAAATCAGGGGATCTTGTTGTAATAGTTGCAAAGCTTCTTCTAAATGTCTGACATTCAGGGGTTTTGCAGTGGCTAAATTTAAACGCGATCGCACATAATTATCATTCAACCGTCTGGAACTTGTCTGCTCTCTAGCAATCCGAATCTCTTGCAAACTACCTTCAACAATCTGGATTTTGACAACATCACCTGTTAGGGTTTGTTCTGGGATATATGCACCAGAAGTATAATATCCCTCTTTGATGTAGAGAGCGGTTATTTTAGAAGCAGCTTGGAGCAATTGGGCAAAACTAATATCTGTGTTGGTAAATTCTTCTAGTAGTTCTTTACGCAACCTCTCTTGACTAAATACTTCTTTTGTGTTGCCGACAAAATCAAAACGTTTAACATTAATGGGTCTAGGAATATCGAGATTTTGTTCGGGTAAGTTCGGTGCTGAGGGCAAAATTTGCAGAAGTTCTTCTTGAGGAAGTAGCAGTTCAGGTGTCTGGGGTTGCTCCCGATTGGGAATTTGAACTGGGGGAATATTCTGCGATCGCGCTGACAAATATATCCCACTCACAGCCAATAATCCCAGATTCAGCACTAACAACTGCCAAAAAAACCTCATCCTGTAAGAATTTTTAACGCACATGGCAGTCAACTGTGGGTAGCCTGAAAGTTTGAGTGTTAGCCGCATTAGCTGTAAGAACTACTTCACCAAAGCTGTTAACTCCCCATCCTGTAGCTGGTCGCGGATAATTATTTAATGGCAATGGCGATCGCTCTGTTGTCGCACTTACCCTGACTGCTTCACTGCTAAGTGGTTCCGTAGGGCTAGGCGGTAGTCCACCACGTCCGGTAATAATAAATTGACTGCGGTCTTTTCCTACCTCTGCTGCACAAGCTTGCGTTACCTGGTTTTCCGGAGCGAGAACTGGGACTTCAACTAATCCTTGACTCGGTGTCACATCTGGAGTATTTATAGTTACAATCCCGTCGAATTGAGGTCCCAAGGCAGAAGTGGCAGCGATCGCATCCCCAAGGGCAAACAGTCCTTGGGTGGTAATTTGCACATTTCCCCCTAGTCTGCCAGCATTTGCGCTAATGCTGCTATTCTCTAAGATGGCGAGGGTATCTGCGGTAATTGTGATGTTACCACCATTGCCACTTTCACCAGCAGTAGTAGATATTTGAGAGTTACCGCGCAGTTGCAAAGAATCTTGAACTTGTAGATTAATGTTAGCGCCGTTACCCAAGACCGTTAACCCGATAATCGAGCCATTATCCAGCTTGATAGAGTTAGCTCGTGCTTGCAGGTTGCCAGCTGGTCCTGAACCTCTAGCACTCACCGACACTTCAGCCCCATCTCGAATACTCAACAAGCCAGTGTTAATTTCTAAGTTACCACCGATTCCTGTAGCTTCATTTTCTCCGATATTTGGTCTTGGTTCTCCAGACAAAGCAAACAAACCACTGGCAAATCTAGATGTCTCAATTTGTCCGTCGCGGACTAGTTGCACCTGCCCTATCCCACTCAAATCTATATTATCTGAGGCATTAACAATCAAGTTACCACCCCTACCACCAGGGATGCCGTTTTCACCCCTACCACGAGTAGAGACTGAAATTCTTGCACCATCTTTAATCACCAACCGAGGTGCATTAACCGTTATAGACCCTCCGTCTTTCGTTCCTTCAGTAGCAGCAAACAAACCGCTGCGGCTGAAGATTGCACTGTTGGGAATAGCACTTGCCCCAATCAGTTCTACTAAATCGGAAGCACGGACATTAAGCTCTCCCGAACTCCCGGTTCCAAAAGCTGTAACCGAAACGTCTGCACCATCGCTGACTCTCAACTGCCGAGTATCAATGCTGATATTACCAGAGTCTCCCGTACCACGGGAGGTAGCAGCTAAAGTACTGAATCCTCGATTAAGAATTGATGCTCCAGTTATATCTATAACATCAGCTTGGACGGTAATATTTCCTCCCTGACCGCTACCCGCAGTGCCTGCTGATACTTGTGCCCCATTTTGAATAATTAACTGCCCAGTTTCAATTCTGATATCTCCCCCATCACCTGTAGCTGCATTTTCTGGGATAGTTGGTCTTGTTTCTCCAGACAAAGCAAACAAACCACTGGCAAATCTACCATTTGAACCAGTACCGCTTAGTTCTATCACTTTCGCATTGACAAGCAGATTACCACCTTGACCACCTAGTTTAGCGCCCTCCCCTCTACCGCGTGTAGACACGGACACTCTTGCCCCATCTCGTACTTGCAAGTTAGGGGTATTAATTGTTATATCTCCGCCATTTCCAGTTCCCTCAGTAGCGGCAAACAAACCACTACGACTGAAGTTTTGATTATCCGAACTGATGCGATCGCCAATTAATTCTACAAACTCAGAGGCATTGACAGTCAGGTTTCCTCCGTTCCCAGAGTTAAAACTTGTCACCGACACATCACCACCATCTCTGGCAGTCAACCGATTGGTTGTAATATTTATGCTTCCAGAATCACCAGTTCCTCTTGAGGTAGCTGCAATTGTGCTGAACACTTGATTGTCCGGTGATGCACCGCTGACTTCTACCGCATCAGCTTGCACGTTGATTCTACCTGCGTTCCCTTGATTCAAAGCTTGTACAGTAATTCTAGAGCCATTTGTGACAGTCAAATCTTTAGCTCGGACAAAAATTTCCCCACCGTTTTGACTTCCAGAATTATCAGAGACAATTCTCGATCCATCAGTCAGCGTTACGCGATCGCCTTGCACTTGGATATTACCACTATTCGCACTTACCGTAGACTGGGATAGTTGAATATCGCCTTGCACTTGGATATTACCACTATTCGCACTTACCGTAGACTGAGATAGTTTAATGTTGCCAAAATTATTTATACCGCTATATCCTAAAGTCCAGCCGTTAGCTGTGGAATTCAAGTTTACCAAACTGTTCCCGGCAACACTACCGAGTTCAATTCGTCCTTGTGGTGCTGTTAACTGACTATTTTCTAGGGTGACATTTCCACCCACTAAAGCGATAGTTTTTTCCGGCAATACTTGAAGATTAGCAGTGCGATTGATAATGTTTGCAGGCATTCCGGGAAATTGCAAACCCAGAGGAACAGTGATACTCAATAAAGATGTACTTTGAGGATTAATAGCACTGAATTCATTGCCATCAGGAAATTTGATGCTACTTGCTGTACTAGCGACAAATGAACCCCCAATATCCAACGTTGCATTGCGTCCAAAAATAATTCCGTTGGGATTAATTAGAAATAAGTTGGCATTACCTGTAGCTTTGAGTAAACCATTAATATTAGAAGCCGAATTGCCTGTAACCCTTGTGAGAATATTTTGAATATTTAGGGAATTATTAAAAGATGCTGTCTCACCAGTCAGGACGGAAAATTCTTGAAAACTGTGAAATAAGTTACTTCCAGCCACAGTTCCCCCATTAATGAGTTTGATATTTCCTTGGGGTGTGACAACTGAATTGACACTCAGGGTGTTATCTGGAACTATTTGCGCGAATGCGGGATTTGTTGCAATCAGCAAGCACAGGGGAAGACTGCAAGCGAGCCAGTCAGAAAGAGCATATCGTATTATTGGATACACGGTGGCTGGGCAATGGTGAAACTATGACTAGTATTGATAAATACTACAAATCATCAGCAAAAGTCAAACAATCAGTTAAAATCTTAAACAGTTTTATTCGTCAAGCTGTATGAAAGTCCAAAAATCATTGTTGTTTGGTTTGACTACGGTCGCGATCGCTTTCACTGCTACCCCAACTTTCAGCCAGTCAAGTTCTAACAGCAATACTTTATTTGGCTGTGAGATAATTAAGGATACACCAACCACTGTCGCTTACAATCCCAAAAATCAGGAAGAATACAAACCGCTGATTAAATGGGAAAAGGAGTATATCGAGTCACAGGATCTTGTCTCACATTGTCAACGCGCAGCTAAGATATTAAAGAACCGCTACGACAAAGAAGAACTGGGTTTATGGGGATTAGAGCTTAATTCAAACAATCAAACTGCTGTTATTTGCTTGATTAATCAACGAGGTAAAAGCTGCAATCTTAGTGGTGAGGAGTTCTTTCGTGTCAAAAATGTTAAGACAGCACAAGACTTCTACAAGGCTTTATCTGCAATCGTCGTTCCTCCTAATATAATTGAGCTAGATGAAAAGACAATTAAAGATAAATTTAGAGCTGGTGCTGTTGATCAAACTTACTCCAGAATGAGACCTAGAAGTTGGTTCCAGATATTATTTCAGTAGAAAATATTAGACATCGACCGAATTTAATGGTGCGTTACCTGAAATCCGTGTAGGGACAATTCATGAATTGTCCCTACATTCATATTCACACCTATAGTCCTCTAACTTCTGCCACCATATTTGCTTGTATTTGAAAATGCGATACTCTTACAGAGTCACTTTGCGATCGCATTCCTGTAATTACCATTTTCACATTATTTGCAAGTGCTAGGTTAAAACCATTATGTCTGGCTAATTTTTCCGGTTGTTCGCAAGCAAACTCCATAAAGATAAAAGTAAAAAGTAAAAAGATAAAAGTAAAAAGTAAAACGATTAAAGATTATCTAGAACAAAGCACATTTAATATTTCTTTTTCCAATATTCAGCAACTCGCTTTTGCCACTGTTCCCAGTAATTATTCATTGCTTCAGAATCAAACCAAAATACCTCAGCCGGCATTTCTGGAATCGCTACCACTAATAAAGCATGATTTAACTTAATATCATAATCTCGATAATAATCGTTTACGGCTCCCATATACGCTACAAGTTGCAGTGGATACTCATATAAACGCTCAATTGAATTTTTCGGTTTGTCTGCTGTTTTCCATTCGCAAATGCAGGGAATGCCTTTATAATTAGCAACACAATCAACTTTTCCTGAATAGCTCAAATCGTAGTGAAAAACTGAGCCTTCAATCAGCTTCACTGTGTCAATTTCTTTCAAAATCGGTTTGATACTCTCCCAATAAGGAAGACTTGCTTCTGGACAAATCGGATTTTCACCAAGTAAATAGCGCTCAATTTGTTTGTGGGTTTGAGTTCCCCGACGACTTGCGGTTGTAGAAATACGGGTAGCTTCTTCTGTACCTACACGCGCTTTCCAGTTGAATAGTCTGTCACGTTCTTCTTTTGGTTTCGTGGCATTAAGTATAGTTGTCACACTCGGAAAGCGACTTCCTTTAGCATCTACATAATATTGTTTACCATTTTCCCGGACGGATTTGGCATTTATACGGGGTAGTAGTTCGGTATCAAATGGCATCAGTTGAATTTGATTTTGAGAAGAAATTGCTTTTTTATGCCTTAAGGCTTACCTCTAATACCAGAGGTAATATTCACCCATGTTAACTAAAGTTGTAAACGAAATCACTTTTTCTTGTTCTTGTGCGTTCTTGCCCTTTTCCTAAATAACTGCAAGAGGTATATGTACACTAACTTCATCTTAATATTTCTCAATGTTTTGTTGCTTTTTTGCATTATTGGCAACAATTATAAATTATACAGAAAAATAATAATATCTTATCTATTTGTTTTACTTAACATCAGAAGAGAACATCTTGACAAAGCCAGTATATTAAAATACAGTTATTAGCTAACACACAGCTTATAATTACAGCAAAGAAAAAGAACTTGTTTGTAGACTAAAGACAAGTAATAAAAAAGAATTTGGATAAAACAAATGAACAGCAAAATTATTGCAGCTTTGGCAATCATCGCAAGTGTTACAAGCTTGGGAAATTCAGTTTACGCCCAATCATCACCAAACACACCACAATATACGTTAACTGGTAATTCTCTCAGCGGAATTAATAATAGAACAGCACAGGACGACTACGCCAAGTTTTTTGCACCAAGCAATTCTGCAAACGCTCGTGGCAATAATAGTAGAGAAACAATTGTACCTACAGGTGTTTTGCAAATCGGCGATGGTGTCCAACTAAGGAGATCTGACGAACCTCTAACACTGCCAGACACTCCGATTATTCTGCAACCGGCTGAGTCTGATAATGACATTAATGATGGGGTGCAAGTGCAGCTTGTTGGTCAATAGCATTGATTTTAAGCACAAAGCGTGCTTACTACGGCTTTTTCTCAATCGCTGCGGATTTAGTCGGTGTAGAATCAAATAGCCCCTCTGCCTTGCGTAGTTGAAAAGCAACTCAAAGACAGAGGGGACTTTATTTTTAGGCGATACTCCGAACGCATGTGCGTTCCGCAGGAAAGGAGTTGCTCCGCGATCGCCTCAAAGTAGCCAAGCAAATATAAATTGGCATTTTTGCCAATTTGTAAACACTTTGCAGTAAAATTATTCCTTTAGATAGAGGAGGGCAAAAAAGATGACTCGTGTGATCATCGTGCGCCACGGTCAAAGCACATATAACACAGAAAAGCGTGTCCAAGGTCGCATAGATGCGTCCACCATAACCGAAAAAGGTCGTAATGATGCCAGTTTAGTAGGCAAAGCCCTGAGTAATATTCAATTTAATGCGATTTACAGCAGTCCTTTACAACGAGCGAAAGAGACAGCAGATATCATCCAAAGTGAATTGACAATTCATTCTAGAGAATCTCTTGTTGGGCAAACTTCTCATAAATTGCTGGAAATTGACCTTCCTTTATGGGAGAAAATGCTCACTGCTGATGTCAAGCAGAAATTTGCCGACGACTACCGCACCTGGAAAGAACGTCCTCACGAACTGCGGATGCTAGTTCCAGAAACTGAGGGAACAAGAGAACATTTCCCGGTTTTGGCTTTATACGAACAAGCGCGGCAGTTTTGGCAAGAAATTTTGTCTCGCCATCAAGGGCAAACTATTTTGATTGTCGGGCATAACGGTATTAATCGAGCGTTAATCAGCACCGCATTGTCGATTTCTCCATCTCGCTATCATTCCATACAGCAATCTAACTGTGGCATCAGCGTACTAAATTTTTCTGGGGGATTAGGAGAACCAGTTCAACTAGAATCGATGAATCAGACGCAACATTTGGGAGAAACTCTGCCTTCGTTGCGACCGAATCATCAAGGAGTAAGATTGTTGCTAGTGCGTCACGGTGAAACTGAATGGAATCGTCAAGGTAGATTTCAAGGACAAATTGATATCCCCCTAAACGATAATGGTAGGCTTCAGGCACAAAAAGCCGGCGAATTTCTTAAACTTGTAGCAATTGATTTTGCCGTTAGTAGTTCAATGCTGCGTCCTAAAGAAACAGCGGAGATTATTTTAGAGCATCACAAAAGTGTAAAGTTGGATTTAGTTGATGGTTTAAGAGAAATTAGTCACGGACTTTGGGAAGGAAAATTTGAAAAAGAAATAGAGCAAGAATATCCCGGAGAATTGGAACGTTGGCGAACAATTCCCGCAGAAGTACAAATGCCTGAAGGGGAAAATCTGCAACAGGTATGCGATCGCAGTATTGTTGCTTGGCAATCTATAGTTGAAACAGCAATCTCAAATCAACTTCAAACCGGCTTAGTAGTCGCTCACGACGCTACAAATAAAACCTTGCTTTGTCAGATTCTCGGTTTACCATCAGAAAATTTCTGGAACTTCCGTCAAGGAAATGGCGCAATCAGCGTTATCGATTACCCTTCCGGACTGCATGGTTTACCAGTACTGCAAGCAATGAATATTACCACTCACTTAGGTGGAGGCGTACTCGATAAAACCGCAGCCGGCGCACTGTAAAAAAAGTGAGGAGTGAGGAGTTATGAGTGAGGAATAAAGTTAGGACGAAGAAGCAAAAAGTAAATAACTTCGCTTTTCTTAACTCCTAACTCCTACTCCTCGTACAGACGTTCCGTCGGAACGTCTCTACCTAACTCCTAACTCCTAACTCCTAACTGAAAATTTTTATGACTGAACTGCTGCAACAAGTACGAATTATCGACCCAGTTTCTGAAACTGACCAAATAGCTGATGTGTTGATTGCTGATGGTTATATCAGAACCGTCGCAGAAAGTATTTCTGATATTAGTGCCGATACTCAAATCAGAGATTGTCGGGGATTAATTTTAGGATCTGGGTTGGTAGATTTATATAGTCACTCCGGCGAACCTGGGTTTGAAGAACGGGAAACTATTTCCTCTTTGTTGCAAGCTGCTGCTGCTGGCGGCTTTACAAGAATTAACATCTTACCCGATACATCTCCACCGATTGATAACCCAGGTGCGGTAGCGCACTTGTTGCAGAGGGAGAGAAGGGGACAAGGGGGACAAGGGGACAAGGAGACAAGGAGACAAGGAGACAAGGAGACAATTCTTTCTCCCCATCCCCCCATCCCCCCATCCCCCCCTCTCCCCCTCCTCCACCTCTGGGGTGCTATCACTCAAGATGTTGCGGGGAAGCAGATGACCGAATTGGCGGATTTGGCGGCTTCTGGGGTGGTTGGTTTTGCTGATGGCGTAACTATTGAAAATTTGGGGCTGGTGCGTCGAGTGTTGGAATATCTCCAGCCTTTAGGGAAACCGATCGCCTTTTGGTGTTGCGATCGCCTGATTATGTCCAATGGAGTCATGCGTGAAGGACAAGATTCTATTCGCCTAGGTTTACCAGGAAATCCCGCTATCTCTGAAACTGCCGCGATCGCTTCTTTGTTGGAATTAGTCGCCGCCATCGGTACTCCTGTTCATATTATGCGCGTTTCCACCGCTCGCAGTGTCGAACTCATCGCCAATGCAAAATCTCAGGGTTTACCCGTCACCGCCAGCACTACTTGGATGCACCTTTTACTTGACACAAAAGTAATTAAGAGTTATAATACCAGCCTGCGTTTAGAACCACCTTTAGGAACACCGAGCGATTTAAGGGCTTTGCGTGCAGGTGTGCGGATGGGAATTATAGATGCGATCGCTATTGACCATACACCGCATACTTACGAAGAAAAAGTGCAAGCGTTTGCAGAAGCTTTACCTGGGGCAATTGGTTTAGAGTTAGCATTACCCCTGTTGTGGCAATATTTAGTAGAAAGCGGTGAATTTACAGCTTTGGAATTATGGAAAGCTTTGAGTAATCGTCCTGCGGAGTGTTTAGGACAGAAAATGAGTGCGATCGTCAAAAATGAAAAGGCAGAATTAACTTTATTTAATCCCCAAGAAAGCTGGAAAGTCAACAGCGAAAATCTCTACACTTTATCTTGTAATACACCTTGGTTAGGACAACAGTTAACAGGTCGTGTCGTGCAAACTTGGTGTTAAATATGAATTAAAGCAGCAAAAATCAAATTAGAAAATGACAACTCTTAACGCTCGTAATTTGTCCCTAGAAGATGTTCAACGTCTTTTCGGCTTTCAAAAACAGTACGCTGATTCATTCACCCCGTTGTTATCGCTAGAACCGCTAACAGAATTAGAACAGCAAGAACTTGTACAAATACGGGATGACTTTGATAGATATTTAACAGCTGGTAAAGTTTCCGAAGGGCAAGTAAAGTTTCTTGTAGTTGCACCTTTAATGCGTTTAGCCGGCTTTTATCGCTATCCTATCCAGATTACTTTGGAAGAAGATATAGCAGATATCAATATAGAAGATGAAGATACAAAAATTACTGGTAGGATGGATATTTTAGCTGTTACTAAAGCGAAACGCATAACAGCTAATACATCTTTTTGGATATTGGTAATTGAATCTAAAAATAGTAGCGTTGCCCCAATAGAGGGTTTGCCGCAATTGCTGACATACGCCTATAAAAGTTTACAGTATCAAACTTCGGTTTGGGGATTAGTGACAAACGGACAATATTATCAGTTTGTGTATATCAAACAAAGCGATGCCCTAATTTATCAGCTAATGCCAGTGTTAAATTTTATGGAATCTCAACGTGCAATTGATTTGCTACAAGTTCTGAAAGCAATTTGTCAGTTATAGCGTGATGTGCAACTTATTCTCAGAACTTCTCTCCAAACCTCTCCTCCGCAGGGAGAGAGGCTTTAATTCTTAGTCCCCTTCCCTCGTAGGGAAGGGGTTGGGGGTTAGGTTTGAGAGAAAGTCGCATACGGCATGTTATAGCAATAAAATATAACTTCTGAGGAAGAATTCCATTATGGAAACACATACAGATATAAGAGTGAAAGTCACAGCAGAAGGTCAATTAGAACTTCCAGCAGAAATTAAAGCAAAACTGAGTCCTGGTGATGAATATATGGTGACAATTACAGAAGCAGAAATTGTTCTGAAAAAAATCCGCAAGCCGACTGTAAACCTAGATGAATTTCTCCAACGCCTTGATGAATTGGAACCAGACCCTAATCAACTTTCTTTAGAATAAATTAGTGAAATTGTCAAGGAAGTACGACGGGAAAGACGTTCTAAAGCATGAGGATTGTATTAGATGTCAATATCACAGCAGCGGCTTTGCAAACTTAGTATTTAATAAAAAGCGCAAGTTCACCAAGTTATATTATGTGAGGATAATTGCTTGTCATTGCGAACGGAGCGAAGCGAAGTGTTCGCGCAGCGTGTCGCAGACAAGCAATTTGAATATTTTTTATAAAAAAATTAGAATTTAATGCTGGGTTACGGCGCAAATGTAGATTTATGGTATTGCTGCAAATATTTATTGTGCGTCTCCACCTGTAACTACAAATCGATTTATCCCCATTTAATAATATAATCATGATATTAATTGGGCTATTATTGTGAGTTTTGATAATGTCTGTAAAGTGCTGGCAGAGAAATATTCAGCAGATTTTGTTAGGTGGTTAATTGCTGAAGAATCTACCAATGTTAAGGTGTTAAAAACTGAGTTAAGTTTAGATCCAATTCGTGCAGATTCTGTGACTTTTCTACAAACTGCTAATCAGATTTTGCATATTGAATTTCAGACTTTAACACAGTCAAATCCGGCAATTACTTTCCGAATGCTGGATTATTCTGTGAGGTTAAAACGTCAATACAAGTGTCCAGTTGTACAGGTAGTAATATTTTTGCAGGAGACGGATGATGAAATTGCTTTTACTGAAGAATATGTGGATGATACAACCATACATCGCTATCGTGCAGTAAGAATGTGGGAGCAAGATTCAAGCTTATTTTTGAGCAATTCGGCATTGTTACCGTTAGCACCTTTGTGTCGAACTGATTCCCCGCGAGATTTATTATCGCAGGTTGCTCAGGAAGTCGCTAAAATTTCAGATAGGGAGACAAGGCAGAATACAGCAGCTTATACTGAGATTTTAGCAGGTTTGCGGTTTGAGAAGGGTTTGATTGGTCAGTTATTAAGTGAGGATATTATGCAGGAATCGGTTATTTATCAGGATATTTTGCAGAAAGGTGAGGAACGTACAATCATACGCCAGCTTAATCGACGTTTTGGTGAAATAAATTCGTCATTAATTGATCAGATTAAACTGTTACCTATTGAAAAACTAGATACTTTGGCAGAAGCATTACTAGATTTTTCAGCTTTATCTGATTTAGTTACTTGGCTTGAGCGAAATACAAGCAGTTAAGTAATCGTGGTTAAAATCTTGGGTTACGACGCACTAAAGATTGATGCGATTCTACTTGTCATTGCGGGAGCGATCGCCTAGTGTTCGCGTAGCGTCTCGAAAAGAAGCAATCGCATAGACTTTGCGATTACTTCGCTTCACTTCGTTGCGCTCGTAATGACATATTGTGGGTGATTTGCCGGACATCATATTACCTCACGTCCGGGTGAAGAATCTCGCACATCTGCAAAAACTTCGGGTTCAATACTTACTGCTTCTAATTCTTGTTCTTGGCAAAATTTTTCTAGGGATTTCCAGAATTGAGACTCACCACTCACGATTATTGTAGATTCGTCTAGAATCTCAATAACTATTTCTTGCCCATCAGGAATGTTTATTTCCTGAAATATTTCTATACTATTTCTGCGCTTGATGCCTTTTATTTTCATAGTTTTTGTTCTAGAAGTAACAATTTGCTTGACTGACAAATCTTGTGTGTTGCAGTCTAACTTACCCTGCAATAAATTGATTGCTCATAGCTCAAGTCTACTTTAGTAGACTAGGTATGCTTTTCAGTCTACTTTAGTAGACTTCTGCTGTTAGCTTGGGAATTGATTCGCAAGCGGGGAAGATTTGTTAACCCAGTGCCAGGTAAGGTCAACGTATAAACCGCAATACTTCGTGGGGAATGACTTATTTGTGAATCTTTACAATTTACTGTAAGCCTTATATGTTACAGTTTGCAAGTCTCGACGCGAGAGAAGAGAAAACCACGTCGCCCTCCCACAAAACGAAACGCTTCTTATAACTTTTAACCAGCATATAAAAGGGAGCAACGGGAAGGTGTCCAACGGGAGCATAAGTCTCAAAAGTGAGGTCTGTGTATTGCAGCCATTCGCCCCCTCTTTGCCAGCCGACGCGATCGCCAAACTTTTCCAAGTCTTTTCCTACACTTTCCCAAATGCGCTTTTGCACACTAAACCCAAAGTGCCCATTGCCGTATTTTACCCACAGTTGCTCAATAGTGCGTAGGTCAGTGCAAGGAAAGTTTTCAATAGATTCAACACTAAGCCAGAGTTCTTGTTCCCTGCCAGCGGCTTTGAGCATCACTGTCCGAGTTTCTTGATCTGCTTGTTTCCACTTTTCAGCTTTGAGTAAATCGCGCAAGTGCGTGTAGTCTACACCCTTGTCAGAACTGAGATGATCATTCTCCTGCGTTGGTTTTGTCGTGGTTGTCTTAGTAGCTTCTTCTGCTTGTTGCTTCTGTAACTCCGCTGATTTTTGATATTCCGCTTCTACTGAAGATGCAATCTCTAACTCAATTGCTGCGACATCCTCATCCCTAAGACCTAAAATATCCTGCTGATAATCCTTCAGTATCTTACGAGTATGTTCATCCAGGGGATATTTTTGCTCAACTACCTCAACAAAAGCTTGTTTGTAACTTTCCAAGTTTGCAAACCGTCTGCGGAAAGGTTCTAATACTTCGCTTTCTATTTCCTCGGCTTTTTTATCTGTAATTCCAAATGTTTTCCGTTTCGGCTTTAAGATTAAGTAAGCAAGTTTACTAAGTTCACCATTTTGGGCATATTGTTCTACAAGCTTGCGATACTCTGCCTCTGCATTCTTGGGGGCATGTGCTAGTAGAATATTAAAGCCTTCTTTATCCAGAATGATCTCTGGTGTCATCTTCGGCTTTACCGCTTGAACTTTTGCTTTAGCGTAAGCGTGCAGTTCCTGTACATGAATATTCCCATCGTTGTCTGTGTCTGCTGCACCTGTCTCAATTCCCTCAACTAAATATTGAGTGTAGAGCGAAAGCGGTAAACCTTCCTGCTCAAATGAAGTTTGAGTTGCACTACTAGATGTGAGAACAACTCGTCCCTCAGCACCTAGCTGCTTTTTGATATCGACACCGACACTTTTTGTCCTCCAACCTTGAGCGATCGCACCACTATAGCAAGCATCCAAAATCAATACTTGCCGTTTAGCATAGCAATTGTTTGATTGCCCTTGGATAAAATTTGCGTCTACAGCAGTAGCTTCAAAGTCGTCTTTAGCTGTAATCCGAGTTGTTAAATAGAGATGACCATCATCATTAGTAATACCATGACCAGAGAAAAACAGTAATACTAAGTCATCTTTAAGAGCTTCTTTAAATAGCTTTTGAATTGCCTTTCGCATTTCGCTATCAGTGGGATTAAGCAGCCGTTCGACTTGCTCAAAACCTCCCAGACTTGGGTTAAGCAAAACTCGCTGCATAGCTTCCACATCATTGAGAGCAGATGATAGGGGAGGGATACCTTCACCATATTCACTGACTCCAATCAGCAGCGCTATCTTCTTAGGCATTTTTGCCATCACCCATTGCAGCCAAAAGGTCTTTTGCTATTCTCTCACTCTCTAATAGCTCTTTTCGGCTTTTTGCTTCAATGTTGACTTCTTTATCTCCAACTTTGACACTAATTTTCATCGGCTTGTCTGCCAAGCGATCGCCCAAAAAACCTAAAAAGCTTTTGACATTCTTCATGCTTACTTCAGCCGTCAGCACTCCGATTAAAGTGGCAAACCCTTTACTTCCCGCTTCCGGGTTCAAATCTTCCGCACGGTCTGCCTTCTCAACCTCATCCAAATCCCGGATTTCCTGTAGCAGCTTGTTTGCTATTTTTTGTCGTCTCTCATCATCTAACTCTGGATCTGAAACGGCAAAGGTGAATTTAATAATCGGTTCGCCTGTCATTTTAACCTTGAAAGTCGCGTCATCTACATGGTAATAGATTACATTTTCAGATTTGACGTTCCGTCAGAAAAAAGATAGCCCAAAAGCGATCAAGAAGCGATCGCAACGTCTAATAGCCTGCGGAGGCAGGCTTTGTTCGTATAGCCCCACCCTTCTTGGGTGAGGGTAAATAAATCACATAGTTTTGCGTAAATGCGTAGCGTTTTTAAATGCATCGCTCTGCATTAACATAACATCGCTCTGCATTGGCATAACATCGCTCTGCATTAACATAACATCGCTCTGCATTGGCATAACATCGCTCTGCAT
>NZ_JTCM02000192.1 GCF_000817785.2 Hassallia byssoidea VB512170
TCTCCTTAATTGAAATTCCTATTAACGTTGACACAAAAGACTTTCCCACAGAACGTGGGTCGTGCAACGAATTTCTGTCTTCGCCATTAAAATATTCTTCTAATAAAATTTTACCTTCCTTTAAAACAACGACACTATTTATCTTTTTAAATATTCCCTCGTTGATTGCTGCCTTTAGTTGCCTGATTTTCTTTTCATCAAAATAGGCGTTAGAAACCCCGATTCCCTTGTATGGTGCAATTTTATTTAGCCTAACATTCTTTATATCAATTTTTGAGTGTCTTGAAACTTGTATCCTAAGTTCGCCTGCTGCCATTAGTTCACCAATCTTTATGCTATCTGTCTTTACATAGGGGCGAATTTCCATTCTCAGTAAATGATTTCCGTCTGTCAAAAGTTTGTCGCCTCCATTGTTCATAAAACGATTCCAGAAAGATTCGCTCCAGGTCCCCTGCCCGTTTTCATTGTCAATAAAAGGACGGTTCAAATAGGTGTCAACATCCTGATTCTTTTCTTGTGGAGCACCTGGAATAAGGTTGCTTTGATAAGTTAATTTGTTGTCTATAAATATGGTAAACTGATAATTGCCAAGTTTAAAGAGTGTGTCTTTTGAGAACTCTGGCAAGAGCTGATGCTTATAATTTGTTAGCGAATTATTGAAAAACGCAACAAAAAAAAGGTTGCTTTTATGGGTAAGTTTATAATTTCTAAGGAAATCCTCTGGGGCAAGAATTTCGTTGTTAATATGCTTTTCTGTAAAAAATATTTTACCAGTATTGGCTTGGTGCAATGCAGTTTTTGCCTGCTCTGTTTGAGCAATATTTGCGTCTTGTCCAAAACATAATGTGGGAAGGAATAATGGTATAAACAAGTAACGGTACTTCATTTTTTGTTTTGTCAGAACACAAGGTACTGCCTTTTAGAATTGCACACAACGTTCAGGGCTTTCTGCCGTGCAGATATTCGCTGATTCGTCAGGCCGAACCGCTGCTGGGTTTCACGGCTTTGCGATGTGGAGGCGTTCTGTGGTTCGTCAGTTTAAATTCATTACTAAAGTTCAATAGCAGTACAATCCTTCAGAACTTATTCATTAGCCGCCAAATTGCAAAACCAATGTCAGCAGCTGTTATTCTTTCGTCAACAATTCAGTATTTTGAACATACATGACAAAATACGGATTGTTACTATTTGCCCGTTTAATGATTACAAAGAATGGTTTGTCAAACAACATTTTCTTTGGCACAATTTTTACTGGTTCCGCTGAAGCACTGTCCAAAGCGAAGCTAGCTTCACTTTCTACCACTGCTCCATTTTCATTGAGAATGAAACCAGTCCTTTGATATGCTACTTCAACATGGTGCAGATTACCCTTTGTTGTAAAAGTCTGTCCTTCAATGTCACTATAGTTTGCCTCGATGTTGAATTTGATGGTCGGAATGGAGAATATATCAATGTCATTAAGCACATACTTCCACGCTACTTTAGGTGATGTCCTTTCTTTGCTGCCTGCGTTAGTCAATTTCTTCGTTTGTTCAACAGCAGCCATAAGATTTGCCACTTTGTCTAAGCCTTTTGCAAGTAATATTTGATGTTCCTTATCCTTTGGTGTCAGCTTAAGAATAAAGTTATCGTCATTTTTGTAATAAACAATTTCTGTAAACTTTGCCGCTTCTTCGTCATAGGATTGAATGCCGAAAGCTAAAACGTTTGTATTATTAAAAAGTATAGGTTTCTCAATTTTCTGAAGTCTTGAAGGAAAGGGTAATGTCTTATTGAAAAATGCCCTGGCTATGATTACATCGTCCACAGTTTCCACTTCCGCAGAGTACTCATTATCTGTCATCGTGTTTTTATAAGAAGCTGACTGGTTAACTAATTTGAATTCATCTGAGTTTCTGTCCGTCAATGCTATTGGCAGTTTCAATTCCTGTTTAACTTTGTCCCATGCAAAAAGAAAGGCTGTTGCGTAAACAACATTTTTGTTGCCATTAATAGGACTTTCTAATGTCGGAACAAACTCCGTTTGTTGTAGTTCGCTTATCTTGGTCACTTCTGGCAATGCACTCCATTCATGCTCTTTTAAATTCTTGCAAGAAGTCAAAAAGAAAAGTGTCAAAATAAAAGCTGCTGGAAAAATTCGCATGATGTGTTCAAATATAATGGCTGCTAACGTTAAAGTGGTTGCGCAGGCCGGGAACTTGAAATCTTGCCGCCCGGTTAGGCCAAGCATGTTGCTATAAGAAGGTTACAAATTAATAAAAACGTTTGATGGGTTCGTAGCCGGCATTCTGTGATCCCGTCGCCCAGCCCTGGTTATAAAGTTGAACAGAATTACTCTTGATCAGTTCCTATTCGTCGCCCGCAATGACGGATAACCAATGTTGTAGGCAGTCTTACGTGCAGCAACACCATTAATCGAAAGTCCAGAAAGCGTCCGGGTGGTAAGATTCACCCCTACCTGCCAGTAGCGGCTACCACCATCCAGTGTTACACTGTAATCGGATGAATAGTCAAGCCGGCCGTCCCAATGACCCCTCACCCGATCAAAAAGCGTGACTCGATCCCAATGCAAATTAACTTCAATAATTAGGTCACCGTTTGGAGCAAAAACACCAATATACTGTCGGAAGTATTTATGGAGACTTCGGTCGATGAAAGGATACTGCCCAAATTGATTAATCCGGGCCTTATTAGCCTTCCCGATCTCATGTCGCAAAATCCACTCAGCAAGTGCAATATCCTCTTGTGTAGGGGTAAATCTGTTCAAAGTGTCGACGAGGAGATTATGGGTCCGATAGGATCGTGAAAATGCTGTGCCCCTGAACCTATTCGATTTCACGCCCATTTTGTCGGCGTCACTGGTTGGAAATGTGCTAATTGTCGTCCCGCAACTTGCAAGAAATACGATCAGACCCAGTATATTGAAGATCTTAGCCATATTGTTTACCGCGAACAGGGCTTTATGCAGGTTAGGAATTAGAATTCCGTCTGCACATAGCCGCTGCTGATTGAAAATATAAAATTGAATTTAAGAACTAAGTTGACAGTTGGTTGTCCAGCCCGAAATACAGCCTGGATTTGCAGTAAGCTGATGTTTGCTGTTATGCCCGACTTGAATAAAAACCAATGTTAACTGCTGGTGGTTCCCCGTCACACATTAAGTTGTCTTCCTTTAATAGCACTGATTTTTGAAAATTTATTGTCGCAAGTGAGCTCAGTTAAACACTCAAATTTACTTTGGTCAATTAATTTCTCTAAAAGCTTATTGGCTTTTTTGTTCACTGTATAAATGTGTAAATTTCCGTATTGGCAAATGGTACCAATAACGTTTTGGCCAGGGTCGATGAAATGAACATAAGGAAGAATTGCATTTGTGCGTACCAGCCAGGATAAATGTTTTACAAAAGTTGGTAGTTGATCAGTGTCAACCTGTAGTGCTCCGGTAAATCTTCTCCCAATTTTATTGTCTGCCAAAAATTGCAAGGCCTCTTTGGCTTGTTTGAAGTTATGGTCAAGATATAACCAAGGGATAGTTAGGTCACCAAGGAATATTAGTTTGTTGAAACCTAAGTGTGTTGTTAAATCGGCAATTTCTTTTCCTAATAATTTAATGTGTCCTTTAAATGATTTAGAAGGAAGTGTCAAAACATAACCAGTAAAAGTCTCCGGATAAAAAAAGTCGTAATCTTCCTTCTCCGAATTGTATGCACGCAAGGGAAGTTTTGGATATTTTGAAATTGCTTCTTGTCGATTAATTTTAATTAGCATATGATGTAGAGTAGCATACCAGCTAACGGTGCAGCGCGTTGTGAAGGTGGGATATTTGTAAATATGTCGCTTCACTTCAACAATTCAGCCCCACTTTTACAAAGCGCATGTTGGCCGTAGGGTTCATTCGTGCATCGCTTTTATTTCTTTTTCTGTCAAGCGAAGAAAGCGGGCTGCATTATTAAATAAAATGTCTCTCTTTTGAGTAGGAGAAAGAAAAGGTGCTTTATTAATAGTTTGAATGCCGAGTTCTATCGACTGCGGCCAAATCATATTGTCTGACCCAAACATAATTCGTTTGCCAAATCCTGCATTCACCAAACGTTCTAAATAATAGTAAAACTCTTTTGTTGGAATCATGTAGCAAATGACACCTAAATCGACATAAAGCTGAGGATGCGTATACAAGGTCGCCAGCATATCATCCAGCATTGGCCAACCAGCATGCATCGCATAGACCCTTAATTTTGGATGGCGTAGTAATGCTTCTTCTAGAACTAGAGGACTGTGTAATCTTGCTCTATAATTTGTGGCAAAGACATAGGGTGCTCCGGGTTGTCCTGGACCTACATGGATGCCAACCGGAATATCTAAACGTTCAGCCATTGCCAAGTAGGGTTCAAAAGCAGAATCGCTTGCTGTGTAGCCCTCATATTGTATGCTGATTTCACCAAACACTTTAAACTCTCCTGATCGAAAAAGCTTTTCCAATGAATCAAGGGTTAGTCCTTCTGCTTTCTCCAGACCAAACGTCCATTGAATACTGCTCATAATACGATCAGGAGCTTCGGCTTTCCATCTTCTTACCTTCTCAATTTCGCCACTTGTAGCTGCATAAATATTGTTTTTCCGAAGTACGGACAGGGTCATTTGTCGTAGCGAATCATCAGTTGTAGGCGATGTTATATGATGGTCAGCCCACATTCCTGTTTTGACTGCCTTCATAAATACCTTGCGAAAATCATCTTTTGGATCGTTCAATCCCAAGTCAGTAAAAGGTGCTCCCACACTCTGTGGTGCTGGCCCCTGATCGTTTGCTCCAAGTGCATGCAGGTGCATGTCAATTACTGGCAAAGGCTTTTTTTGGGCTTTTAATAACTGTGTAAAGGAGATGGCAACGATAATAAGGCCGTAAGTTTTAAGCATTTGGCAGAGATATAATTTAATGAGATTCCAAAAAAGGAGTTTTCCACAAACGAATGCTTCAAACAGCTAAAGGAAACATTAAAGCCAAAGGTTCAGGTATTGGCGAAGCGGGCCGACAGGAACTGTGAACCACAAGGACTGGCGGCCGGTTTTGCCAATATCATGTTATGGGCAGGCGGTGGTTACGATTTGACTCACATATTCAGCAACGTCCGAAGATAAACTTCGCCCGGCCTTCGGCCATCTCGAATTTAGTATAGCTTGCACGCCGTAACGAGATGAAATCTGGGCAATGACTTCGTTTTCGATCGACTCCACATATTCTCGATTCTCTTTGTGTTGCGATGCTTTGTCAATCTCAAATAATCTGATGGGGAAAACATGCATGCAAATCTTAGCTCTTTTCAAAAACTCACTAACT
>NZ_JTCM02000193.1 GCF_000817785.2 Hassallia byssoidea VB512170
CAACGGAGGACACCTCCGCACAGCGCTGGCTCCCCTTGTCCACGCCAGACGCCTCAACGGAGGACACCTCCGCACAGCGCTGGCTCCCCTTGTCCCCCTTGTCTCCTTGTCTCCTACCTCCCCATCCCCAAATGGGCGCCACTGTACCACCGGAACAAAACTCGCGCTAGTCTTTGGGGATTGTGACGCACGCAGCCGATATCATCTTCAAATAAAATATTCGCTAAGACAATTCTTCGCCCCAGATCCAATACAGCTTCGCGATCGAGGAAGACGGGATGAGAGTTTTGTTGAGCGTAGCGGATTAGTGAACGAGGGCTAGGGGATTTTTTGTGTACTAATACAGCATCAAAAAGCTGTCGTCCGCAAGCGGCATCAATGGCTCTAATGTGGTCAGAAACAGTGTATCCTTGAGTTTCACCCGGTTGAGTCATGATATTGCAGACATAAATACGGGGGGCAAGGGATGCGGCGATCGCATCGGCAATTTGTGGAACCAACAAATTAGGAATCAAACTAGTATATAGGCTACCCGGACCAATTATGATATAATCTGCTTCTTTAATTGCCTTGATAGCTGCTGGCAAAGCTGGCGGATTAGCCGGAATGCAGCCAATTTTTACAATACTACCCCCAGCTTCGGGAATGCTCGATTCGCCCTCAATTCGGCGACCATCGGCTAACTCAGCCCAAAGGCGAACATCGCTCAAAGTTGCGGGTAATACTTGTCCTCGCACCGCTAGCACTTTGGAACTAGCAGCAACGGCTCGTTCTAAATCTCCGGTTATATCACTCATCGCCGTCAAAAACAAGTTACCAAAACTGTGACCCGTCAAGCCATCTCCAGCTTTGAAGCGGTATTGAAACAGTTCTGTTAACAGCTTTTCTTCATCTGCTAGTGCTGCTAAACAGTTACGAATATCTCCTGGTGGTAACACGCCAAATTCTTGCCGCAACCGTCCAGAAGAACCGCCATCATCCGCAACGGTGACAATCGCAGTAATATTGGCACTGTAGGTTTTTAGTCCTCTCAGCAATGTGGAAAGTCCCGTACCACCGCCAATCACAACAATTTTCGGTCCCCGGTACAATCGACGATGCGCCAATAGTACATCAATTAATTCTTCTTCACTTTGTCCTTGTGGTCTGAGAACCTTAGTAATTGAGCCTACGGTGCGGGTTTGCCCCCAGAGAAGCAACAGCAAGCCAAATAATATAACTAAAGGTCCACTAATATAATTGGGTAATATCTCGGTGATTACTCCCAAAAAACCCCGGAGAAACTCAAGCACCCAAAAAATTGGTGTCAGCTTAATCCAAATAGCCAATCCCAGACTTGCTAGCACTACACCCGCAACCGAGATCAGCAACCAGCGTTTTACCGATATACCTGGGGATAACCATTTGAACCACTGATTAACTCTATGGGAAGTGCGACGACGCGACTGCGCTTGCAACGTGTTTAAAGCTTGTCTGAGAAAACCAATTGACATACCTGAAAATAAGCAATGTGTTTAGAACAGTGAATAAGAGAAAATGTACACCACCTGGCTTTAACGCCAAATGTGGAATTGTTAAATTTTTTGATTCCATTACATTAAGAGCTAGTAGTTAAACTTGCCAGCATCCCAGTAAAACAATACCCTGGTTTGGTAAAACACAAAACTAATGGAAAAGCGAATTTTAGGATTAGATCCAGGACTGGCAATTTTAGGATTTGGTGCCATAACCTGCAAACAAAGTCAAGCCAAGGTACAAAGCACAACGGTAAATATGCTGGATTTTGGGGTAATCAGTACGCCGGCAGATGCGGAAATGGGACAGCGACTGTCTACCTTGTTCGACGATTTGCACACCCTGATGGAGGAATTGAAACCCGATTTGGTAGCGATCGAGAAATTGTTCTTCTATCGTATGTCAAGTACTATCTTAGTTGCACAGGCACGGGGTGTGATGATGTTGGTGTTAGGGCAGCGTCGCTTACCGTATGTGGAATTTACGCCTGCCCAAATTAAACTAGCTTTAACGGGATATGGCAATGCCGAGAAGTCAGAAGTACAAGATGCGGTAGCGCGAGAGTTAGATTTAGATTATATTCCTAAACCGGATGATGCTTCAGATGCCTTGGCGGTAGCGTTGACGGCATGGTATCAAATTTAAATGTTGTATAGTTACAAAAAACTTGGAAACTACTTTCTTCCCGCTCGTTCGCCGCTAGGCGTTCGGTGCAGGGTAGAATACCTATTTAACGAACCGCGTTCGCGTAGCGTCTCCGATTTGCGTAAAATGTAGCGTTTTTAAACGCAGAGGAACACGGAGGTAAGCGCAGAGTGACGCAGAGTTTTTGTGATAAATTTTCGTCATGAACTTATGGAATATTGTACTTATAACAATAAGTAAGTAGGCGTAAATAAACATAATTATGTGAGAAAACGTAAATATAACTGAAACTCTTAACAATGAAACATGACGACTTTCACTATTACTGAGATTGAGAAAAGGAGGATTAATAGCTAATGGAAGAACTGCTAGAACTAAAGGAACTATTGCACCAAGGAAAAGTAGCGGAAGCTCTCATCATTGTCGAAGAATTAGAGGAGATAAGTAAAATTGATAAACTCAATAAAATATTTAGCTATGCCATCATTTTATTGTTACATCTAATAAAAAAAAGCGCTGAAAAGCGAACAACTAAATCTTGGGAGACTTCTATTTTCAACTCTGTTAAGCAAATTCAACGCAGCAATCAACGTCGCAAAGCGAAGGGTACTTATTTAACTGAAGAAGAATTATTAGAAACTATACATGATGCCTATGAATCTGCGTTGAGAGAAGCAGCTATAGAAGCATTTGAAGGAAGCTATGAAGCTGAAGAAATTAGCGAAATGGTAGACTGTGAAGAGATTATTAAAACGGCGATAGACTTAATTTTAGAGCGAAATAACCTTTGATTCGGCTAATCAATCACTCGTTATGCTCCTGTTGCTACAATCAAACCAAGCTTGAAAAATCTTAGTATGATAGCCATCCCCCAACAACCGCAAAAAATGACCATCGAGGAATATCTCGAATGGGAACCTCAGCAAGAGATTCGCTACGAATATGTCAACGGCGAAGTCTTTGCCATGACTGGTGGTACAATTCCCCATAATGATATTGCTCTAAATCTTTACACTGCCTTACGCCCTCATCTACGTTCCAGAGGTTGTCGAGTAAATGTGTCAGACGTGAAGGTGCAAGTTAGTCCTAAAAGTCCATACTACTATCCTGATGTTATCGTCAGTTGTGACCCTCAAGACCTCAACGCCCGCAAATTTATTCAAAATCCTAAACTAATTGCGGAAGTTCTCTCCCCTGGTACAAGCGGTAAAGATAGAGGTGAAAAATTCACTTACTACCTGACAATCCCCACTTTGCAAGAGTATATCTTGATTGACTCGGAAAAAATCTCCGTCGAACGTTACTGTCGGGGAGAGGGAAGAATGTGGCTTTACTATCGCTACACCGCAGGAGACATGATTACTTTATCAAGCATTGAATTTGAGTTTCCTATCGAACTGCTGTATGAAGCTGTTGTATTGGAAACAGAAGAATAGTTGAAAAGCTAATGATTGAAAAGTTAAAAGAGATAATTAAGTAAATAAAAGCACAGGTCACAGTTGCTATCGTTTGTTTATATGAAGAAATATAAACTTCAAGTAGGGTGTGTTATCGCGCCCGTGTACGACACCCTGAATTATCAATGGTGCGTTATGCCGAAGGCTAACGCAACGCCAGATGCTACAACGGAGGGAACCTCCGCAACGCACTGGCTCCCCTACAATTTAAATTTTTTAACATAATCTGATATTATCTTATCCTAGATTTACGTCTTGCTTTTTCATCTCGATCGCATCTGTAGCCAAAAGTTCTGTAGCTTCTTGCAAAAGTTGCTTTTGTTCTATTTGAATTGCCTCTAACCGCACACTAATTTCTGTAAGTCTTTGCTGTTTATCTTTGTAAATCTCTGGAGAAGTTGCAGGTGGCAAAGCTGGCAGGTTTTTAACTGGTTGAGGAGATGTTAGTTTTTTAAGAGCGATGTTGCTAACTTTGGTAAATGAGAAAAAGCTAACTTTAATTAAGGCAAAAAGTAATTTAAAAGGAACTTGGAGAATCGACCAACTAGCGGTTTCAATCAAGCGTACAATAGCTTTGATGATACTTGAGGCGATCGCAATCACCAAAAGCAGAATTACTAAGCTGATAATTGGGTGATTACTTGCCCAAGCAAGGATTTGCACTATCCGGAAAATAGCTGGATGTTGAGTTAGCCAATCATTCATCGAAGAAGCGATCGCTACTTCAACTGCTCTCGATGTTGTATTCTTAATTTGGTCAGCATTTTGCCAAGACTGTTCTAATGAACTTTTAGCTTGTTCAACAGTTGTGCTGACAGAATCAATTGCCTTATCAGTTGCGGTTGTTGCTGTTTGTTTCCAAGATTCTCCCACTTGCTGCGCTGATTTAGTTAAAGAATCAACGCTTTGATAAACATAATCTTTAGCCTGCTGAAAGTGAGGAAATTTTTCTCTCAGCAAATTTATGTCTATGCTCAAATTTTGCATCTTAGACATAGTTTCGGCTTAGTATAACGTGAGTTCGACGAACCTCTCCCTGCCTTGAACTAAAGTTCAAGTCTGTCCCTCTCCGATTCGGAGAGGGACGGTTTTACGTAGTAAAACCAGGGAGAGGTATGAATGATTTGTGCTAATTAGGCGAACACTATGGACATATGATCCGTCGAATTCACGTCAATATAACACTAATCACAGCTTATCAAAAACGCCTCATTTTTAGCTTGACAGTTTCCTAGTCCGCGACTTTATTCGTCGGGTATTTTTGGAAACTACTAGAATTACTTAGCACTATATGGTTTATTTATGATTATGCAGGTAATTTTTGTTAGCTAAAAAAAAATAATAGCGGGTATATATACGTAATGAGCAATCATTGGGGCTGGTTATTAGGGATAGCGATGTCTACGACGGGCTACGCGCTTTGCGAGTATTTTTGGGCAAATAGTGCATCAGCGCAAATTAGCCCGGATGCCACTTTACCGAATAACTCCATCATCACACCACAGGGTAATATCTTAAATATCACCGGCGGAAGCCAAATCGGAAACAACTTATTCCACAGTTTTCAACAATTCTCCGTTCCCACAGGTGGCACCGCTTTTTTTAATAATGCTCTTGACATTAGTAACATTATCAGCAGGGTAACGGGTAATTCAATTTCCAACATTGATGGATTAATTCGCGCTAACGGGA
>NZ_JTCM02000043.1:0-38675 GCF_000817785.2 Hassallia byssoidea VB512170
TGCTGAACGAGGGTATCCGCGCTTGGATGGCTCCTCAA
Source organism: Hassallia byssoidea VB512170 (assembly GCF_000817785.2). Lineage (GTDB taxonomy): Bacteria > Cyanobacteriota > Cyanobacteriia > Cyanobacteriales > Nostocaceae > Hassallia > Hassallia carrinoi. The sequence goes on from NZ_JTCM02000043.1 coordinate 39, forward strand.
GATCAACCTCACGAACAATTTGTATTCCCTGAAGAGGTACTACCGCGTGGTAACGCTCTGTAAGGATCAATGATGCATTAATCTGCATTTAGCATTCATCATTTATCCCCCGCCTTTTTTGGTGGGGGTTTTTTTATTTCTCGTCAATATCCATAATCCATGTGTTATATTGATTGAAGGTGTAAAAACCCAGAGCGAAATGCTCTGCCTTTTTGAAACTTAGACCACTTAGGCAACAAGGAGGTGATGCCCATGATAGAAAGTAGTATACGCATGGGTCATCAGGTTGCAGTTAGCCGGCTGTGTGCCGGGGCTGTTCTCTAAAAGTTAGCCTTAGTTCTCTTGAGAGACTAAGTTAGCTCAAGTAGCAAGGCTCGCTCGGAGTTCCTTCCGGCAGTCTGGTTGCAACCTGAAGACCCGCTAGACCGCCCTGAATTAGGTCATCCGATCTAATTCAGGGCGGATAGTTTTTTAAGGGTGTTTTTTAAGTTTTTTCAGAAACTCTGGCTCGGAAAAATCTAGAAGAATCAGGTTTTATGTAGCAATGGTGCAACTACTTACTGAAGCCGAAATTCAACAACGGGCAAGCGTTCTTAATGGTTGGACAGTAGAAGGTTCCAAATTGGAGTGTAGCCGCAAGTTTAAGGATTTTATTCAGGCAATTGAATTTGTAAATCAGCTCGAGCCTCGCCTGCTGAGTCGGCGGGACATCATCCATATATAGAGATTTCTTACAACAAAGTCAAGATAGCCCTGACAACACATGATGCAGGTGGGTTGACACAGAAATACTTTGAATTGGCGGAAGTAATTTCCCAAATTCCGTAGGGGTCGGGTTTACGCGCCCACAAAGGGGAAAGAGCGCACGCTAGTCCACTCACTCCTCCACCCCCCAACAAAGAGAGCCACTACGAATAGACGGTACAGGCAACCGCGCTGCCTTGACTCACCACACGTGGCTGGCTCCTCTACCGACCAATAATGAGAAATTTCTTATCGCCTGGGATGTGTGACAGTTTATGAGGCGATCGCTGCTATGTTGTCAGATGACTCAAATGTTTTATAATACCAAAGTATAAGGGTATGTTTTTGCATTAAGTTAATCACATCAATTTTTAACAAAATTAATTAGTTATTAGCTTGGCAAAAACTAGAATTGTAGTGGTGACAATTAAGCCTCATATAAAAGGTTTAAATAAGGATGTGGCATTTTCCGGAATAAGTGCAACAAACAAGGTTATCTATACAAGGTGTGAGGAAAAGAGGAAAGATGTCTAATATATTGTGGAAATCCTTGGTGGTTAGTCCAGCGGTATTAGGAGCAACGTTGTTAGTTTCAGCAACAGCGATCGCAGCTCCAACTACAACCACCCAGAAGGCTATTCAGACAGAAGCATTACAAACTGAAAAATCAGAAGTAGCTTCAACAGAAGCATTCCTTGCTGACAAACTAGAAGTTCTACCAACAGTAGATAAACTAGAAGCTTCAAAAAATACTTCTAAAGGTATAGTATTCCCAACTGCCGCTACAGAAGTTGCTCAAAAGGCAGATGTAGCTCAAGTACAAAAGAGTACAGTATTTTCAACATCTAGCGCCACTACAGTTGGTAAAAAGCCACAAGTATTGGCTCAAGTACAACAAGTACAAGAACAAACTCAAGTTAACACTTTAGATCAAGTTAACAAGTACAGCAACGAAGGTAAGAGCGGTAATTCTCAAGCGCAAGTAACATCGGTTTCTCAGTTTTCCGACGTACAACCGACAGACTGGGCATTCCAAGCGTTACAGTCCTTGGTTGAGCGTTACGGTTGTATCGCAGGTTATCCAAATGGAACCTATCGCGGAAACCGTGCTTTAACCCGTTATGAATTTGCCGCTGGTTTAAATGCTTGTTTGGATCGCGTTAACGAATTGATCGCCACAGCCACCGCTGACTTGGTGACAAAAGAGGATTTGGCAACCTTACAGCGTTTGCAAGAAGAATTTTCCGCAGAACTAGCAACCCTACGCGGACGTGTAGATGCGTTAGAAGCGCGGACTGCTGAATTAGAGTCAAATCAATTCTCTACTACTACCAAGTTAGTGGGTGAAGCAATATTCGCCCTGACTGATGCTTTCGGCGATACAGCAGGCGACAACAATAATACTGTCTTCCAAGAAAGAGTACGTTTAGACTTGCAAACCAGCTTCACGGGCAGAGACATTTTACACACCCGTCTTGCCACTGGTAATGCTGGAAGATTGAACTTAGGTCTTGATAGAGACGCTAACGGAAACGGACAGATAGATGTTTCAGAGCGTAGTGCTGAAGGTCTTCAAACCTTTAACATAACGGGAAATAATGCCAACAACAATGGTGTCGTATTAGACTGGTTAGCGTATTACGTCCCCGTAGGACCTGCTAGACTTTACGTTGCAGCTACCGGAGGTATTCATAGCGACTATGCAGCCACTGTCAACCCTTACTTTGAGGACTATGACGGCGGTAATGGCGCTCTAACTGCATTTGCTTCGGAAAACCCGATCTTCCGGATTGGTGGTGGTGCAGGTGCAGCGCTCAACTTCAACTTTGGTAGAGGCGGCGGTCTGCTGAAACCAAGTGCATTAACTATAGGTTACTTGGCATCTGAAGCGAATAGTCCTAGTGAGGCTAATGCTGCTAATCCTAGCCGTGGTACGGGTATATTCGAGGGCAACTATGCTGCTCTAGGACAATTGAACTTTAACTTAGGCGATCGCATCGCCTTAGCTGCAACCTACGTCCACGGCTACCACGGCGCTGGCAGTGCTTTATTTGATGCAGGTGGATTCCAAGGACAAAACGTTGCTTTAGTAGGTACTTCACAATCCAACGCTCTGAGCGCTACAAACGCATCTTCAAGTAACTCCTACGGTCTGTCAGCAGCTATTAGACCAAGCGACAAACTGTCTATCAGCGGCTTTGTGTCTTACCACGATGTTGTCGGCTTCGGTTCCAATGATGATTTTGAAGCTTTCAGCTACGGAGCTGGCATAGCTCTACCTGACTTTGGTAAGAAAGGTAACGTTTTGGGTATCTTCGGTGGCGCACAACCTTACGCCTTAGGTCGTACCGGTCGTGGTTCTAGAGATATTCCTTATCAGGTTGAAGGTTTCTACAAGTATCGCGTGTCTGATAACGTCTCCATTACCCCTGGTGTAATTTGGTTGACCTCTCCCGGTCAAAATAGCGATAACGACGATGCGTTTATTGGTACGCTCAGAACAACATTCACCTTCTAGAACATTGACAATCTGACTACAATTTAAAACCCTATTGCTCCCCGCCCTCAAGCGGGGTTTTTTATGCTTCTATTCGTAGTAAGCGCTAAAGCGCTGAAGCGCTTACTACAAAGTATCAAACCCTAGTGGAGAACCGGAGTATACTAGAAAAAGTTAGGAGTTTTGAATTGTTAACTTATAACTTATTAGGGGAGCAACGATTTCTGAACAAGCTTTTTAAAGAGATTTCGGGGATCAAGACTTCTAGCACAACTTTTTGCCTCCTCTTAAACTCCTAACTCCTAATTCCTAACTCTTAACTTATTACAGCCTGTGGAAATATCGTGTAAATCAGAATACGCAATTCTTGCGTTGCTAGAATTAGCAACTCATTACCAAAGCGGCGAACCGCAGCAAATTCGCACCATTGCGGCGCAACAAAATATACCCGATCGCTATTTGGAACAACTGCTGGCAACTTTGAGACGTGGAGGTATAGTCAAAAGCCAACGCGGATCAAAGGGTGGCTATATCCTATCGCGAGAACCTTGGAAAATAACAATTTTTGAGGTTATGGGATGTTTGGAAGGGTTAGATGTACGGACGTGTGATGAAGATGTCCAGCCCAAAACTGTAGACAGTGGTGTTATAGAAGAAGTCTGGCAAGAAGCACGTCAAGCAGCAAACGCAGTTTTACAAAATTACACGCTTCAGGATCTCCGTGAGAAACGAGATGCACGGCGGCAGTTAGATATCATGTACTACATTTAGTCAATGGTCAATAGTCAATAGTACTCGACCAATTTAATATTGCGCGGTTACGGTGGTTAGATTCGGTGACTTCGGAGTGCGAAGTCGCGAAGGACAGCGGAACATCAAGTGTGTTCTTTCTGCTTTCAACATTGTAAAATTAATAAATGAAGTGATTACCGTAGCCGACGAAGCGATCGCCTACCATCGCCGTTTGGCAAGATAACAAAAGCTATTATCTGGCATTTCCAGTGGCGCATTATATCCAGCAATTCCTGTCGCCCCACGATCATAAAATCAAGGGCGCTTAATTGTCATGATTCAACCCAGTTTTGGAGAGAGGTATCTGAGTACGCCGTTGTTCCAAGACTTAAAGAAAGTGCATTAACAGCTAACATTAGCTAACAATAAATTGGAGTAATGGCATCTAATTACTACGAAACTCTTAAAGTAAGTCCGAATGCAAGCCAAGCGGAAATTAAGCAGGCTTATCGCCGCTTGGTGAAATTATTTCATCCGGATACTAATCAACAAACAGCAGACCGCGAGCAGATTATACACATTAATGCAGCATATGAAGTTTTAGGCGACGCACAAAGTCGCCTAAATTATGACCAAAAACTGCGCGATAAGTCCCAAAAATCTCAAAGCGATCGCCAACAGCGGACAGCAGCAGCTCAACAACGTTACAAAGCCGCAAGGCGAACCGGACGCGATATTGATGACCAAATTGAGGCATGGCTGCACCTAGTTTATCAACCAGTCAATCGCTTAGTTAGTGGCATTCTCGATTCTCTAGAAGACCAAATCGATCAACTAGCCGCCGATCCCTTTGATGATGAACTATTAGAAGAATTTCAAGATTACTTAAACACCTGTCGAAATGACCTCAAGCAAGCGCAAATTAGTTTTCGTTCTCTACCAAATCCCCCAAGTTTAGCAAGAGCTGCGGCTCACCTTTACTACAGCCTGAATCGGATCGCCGATGGACTTGACGAATTAGAATTTTTCCCTTTGAACTACGACGAACATTATCTGCACACCGGACACGAAATGTTCCGCATCGCCACGAGATTGCACCGCGAAGCGCAAGAATCTATAGATATATATGTATAGGGTTAGTTATATGTTAGTAGTTTTTTGTTACTAGTTAGTCGTTATAACCAACAACCATCAACGCTCCAACGCTCCCACTAACTTTTGTACAGACGTTCCACACGCGCACGTCTCTACCTAACCACTAACAAAAAAATTAGTTTATCCTGGAAATAGTAAAAGTTTAAGAAATTTTAAATTCTGCTGACAGGATACTCATGCAATGCATTGTTAATCGCCGCGCTCAGTTTTCCGCAAGTCATCGGTATTGGTTACCAGAACTAAGTGAAGCAGAGAATATTGATAAATTTGGCGCTTGTTCGCGATTTCCCGGACATGGACATAACTATGTTTTGTTTGTCTCTCTAGCTGGGGAATTAGATAAGTATGGCATGGTGCTGAATTTGTCTGATGTGAAACACGTAATTAAGCAAGAAGTTACAAGCCAACTAGACTTTTCTTATCTCAACGATGTGTGGACAGAATTTCAACAAACTCTGCCCACTACAGAGAATATTGCACGAGTTATCTGGCAGCGGTTAGCACCCCACTTGCCTGTAGTCCGCGTGCAGTTGTTTGAAAATCCTGAACTTTGGGCAGATTATATGGGAAACTCAATGGAAGCTTATCTGACTATCAGCACACATTTTAGCGCTGCTCACAGATTGGCTCACCCTAACCTCAGCGATCAAGAGAACGCGGAGATTTACGGCAAGTGCGCTCGGACTCATGGTCACGGACACAACTACCATTTAGAAGTCACCGTGAAAGGAGAAATTGACCCGCGCACCGGGATGATTGTAGATTTAGGTGCTTTGAATCAAGCGATAGAAGATTATGTTGTCGAGCCATTTGACCACACTTTTTTAAACAAAGATATTGCATACTTTGGCGAAGTAGTCCCCACTGCTGAGAATATCGCACTTTACATCAGTAATTTGCTGCGATCGCCTATTCAAGAATTGGGAGCAAAGCTTTACAAAGTTAAACTGATCGAAAGTCCCAATAACTCCTGCGAAATCTACTGCACCGAGTCAGAATCAAACTCAGCCAGTGCTGTAGAAAATCAGCGAGTTTTAATGCGTGTGTAGCTCAGATTACATATAAATATAACAATCAGGGCAGACAACGAAGGACTCAACCATTAGCACGTAGATTGTTAGCTAATTAAAAATATTGCCGTCGCACCGATTGTGGGATAAATCGTAGAGACGTTCCATCGTCACGTCTCTACAATTATGTTGAATTTATCAACGTTGTTTGTCAAATCATCCCGATAATATGTAACACCTAAAAATATTGCCGTCGCGCTGAACGTCTTAAATAGCGATAAATTAGCCACGCTATAATTGCGAAAATTAGACTTAGTAGGAAGCGGGTAAATATAAACCAGAAAATATCAGGGGAAAAAAGTTGCGACAGACTTAAGGGACTGATAATTCTTCCCATCAAAAAAAGCCCAAAAATTGCATTTCCACCTATCATCAGGGCAAACAGCACTAAACCCCGTTGCCAGTTACGAAGCTTGGGTGTATAGCCAGAAATCAGAGTAATCGGCGCTTTATTTTGCACTTTTCGCAATAATTGCTCCAATCGCCAAAACATCCACAATAGAAACGGAAACAAACCATAGCTGAGGAAGCTTAACGGTGCTGGGTAACGCCAAGCACTAGAGAGAAAATTCACTAAAGCATGACAAATTACTGAATTTAGCCAAGCGCTGGGAATAACTTTTTTGTATCGAGATAAACGAATGTATGAGCCAATAAATATTCCCAGCGCATAACCCCAAGGTGCTGAGAACAAAGCGTGGACTGGCGTACCAATGCTACGCTCAAAAATTGTTGCCGTGCCATTGTAAAGGTAAATCCAGTTTTCTTGAGCGGTGAATCCAAGGGCAACAGCTATGGTGAAGAGATAAACGCTACCGGGTCGTAATTGATACCTGCGTTGAAAATAGCAAGTTGGGGCAATAACCGCTGCTAACTTGCAGCCTTCTTCTATTGGACCAATCTCCACAAGCTGCCGCAGGGCGATACCAGGAAGGGATTTATTCATCTGCTGCCAGTCTACAATCGAGTTGGCTACAGTTTCAAAAACCCATTCTAGGCTCAGAGCGACGAAACCAGATATTGCCCCGACGATGAAGAAGAATAGTAGCCTTAGCAAAGATGGGGCAGTAGAAACACGGTAATAGTAGTAACCAAGAAGCAGCAGCGGTGGTATAACGGCACACAGCAGTAGAGATAAATCAGCCACTCATCTGAGCAATTACAGTACGGTGACGGGGAGTGTTACGAGTAATGGTAGGTGGATTAAAACCTGCCTCGATCAGAGTTTGTTCAATGTCTAAGGCAAAATATTCGTCTAAATACGGTTCAGTACTTTTGAGCAGTGTCAAAATGTAAGGCGGCATCTGGGTATAAATTTCCGATTTGGGATTCATATCCATGATTGCCAAATGTCCACCCGGACGTAACAGACGCCGCGCTTCTGTAAAAATCTCTTTGGTTGCTGATTGGGGCAATTCGTGGCACATCAGGAAAATTGAGACTAAATCAAATGATGCATCTGATAGCCCAGTTGATTCGGCAGGGGCATGAACCCAGTTAATTTTACAATTGTGTTGCTGTTCTCGGTAGTGAGCAACGGCTAAAAAGTAAGGAGATAAGTCTAAGCCTGTAATTTTGGCTTGGGGATAAATCTTTTGCAAAGCAAAGGTACTCAAACCCACGCTGCACCCCATGTCTAAAATATCTTGCGGTTGATGGGGAATTTGTGCTTTAAGGATATCGTGGTAACTTTGACGTAGTTTAGCATCACCTTGCGCCCCAGCATCTCGCCAAATTCCTGCGTGGACTGTGCAAGCAGCAACTTCTAACTCTAAAGCTGGTTCCCAGTCAAGATTTCCGGCTTCGTAAGCGTGGAATGGGCGGAAGTAATATTCTGGGTAAGAAAGCTGGGGATTTTGCACTTCAGCTAAATCGCTTTCCCAATCACGCGCTTTTAGTGCCTCTACTTCTTTGTTCCAAGGTACGCCTATTTTTTCGGCGCGTTTGATCATCATTTGTCTGGCTTGGTGTTTGGCTAGGTTGTATAGCGGCTTAATTGCTAAGATGCGATTCACCAAACGGGAAGTTAAGTCAGGAGAAGTTTTTACAGCAGTCATTAGTAAATTTGGTTTAACTATTTTTCTACTGTAGGCATCATAAAAGTCTGTTGATCAAAATGACAATCCGTAATGGGAAAGGGGATAAGAGGGGGAAAGGGGAAAGGGGAAGGGGGAAAGGGGAAAGGGGAAGAAAAATAGTCCCGGAGTGATTTAAATAACTCTTTATTTCCACACCTTTACCCTTTACCCTTTCCCCTTTACCCCTCCTCAGATTGCCCTATTTAGCAGTTTTTGGTTTGAGTGCTAACAACATTTCTACTTGAGAGGTGGATTTGTCGAGACTGGTAGCGGTTACACCGAGTCCACGAATGGAACTGAGGATGGCAGCGGCTTCTGGGGGGATGGCTTGACCTTGGACGGCATAACGATTTGCAAGAGAAACGGTTTTATCCATATCTAGGTAAACGAAGCCACCGTTAGGTTTTTGTAAAGAACTGGTAACGGCTTTAAAGTTGTCGCTGTTGTCGAGAGATTGAGTTTTGGGTTGGGCGATCGCCTCACCTATTGGACCACCCAACGCCAAAAATACGGTATCTTGATCTAACCAACCATGTGCTAACAATGCACCTTGCTGGGGAATTTGCCATTCAGTTACATCTTTACCGCCGATATTTCTTTGGGCAACGTTGATTTTTTGGCTTTTGGCGAGGTTATCTAGTTTGGCGAAGGTGGATTCAGCGGTTTTGCGATCGCTTGTGTCAAATACAAATGCTCCGCCTACACCAAGTTGTGCTAAAATACCTTGATTGGAAGGAATCGCCGCAAAACCAAATTCCCCGTTCATCCAGCCGAAAATATCTTTATCTAAGTCAAAATTTACTGCTTTGAGCTGTCCGCGTGCTTGTTCGATTACTTGCTTAAATTGCGGATAATCTTTTGATTCTTCGACTACTGCTGACCACCAACTGCTGATCCCCTGTCCGTTAATTAGCGCTAATGTATCACCGGGAAAGTTTGCTACTATTTTCGCGCCACTATTTTGATACTGAAATTTGCTGAGTTGCGGATCTAAGTTGGCGATCGCTTTCATCCGCACTCCCGCATCATCAATACCAATATCCGCTACCATCGATTTCACCTGCTTCAACTGCTTGAGAGTTTCTGGAGGTATCGTAGTTTGGGAATTTGTCGCTATTAATTGCTGTACCATCCCGCCATAGTCTGGTACGTAAATTTGCGCTAAACTATTTTTTACATCTAATTTCTTCGCAAAAACCCTGTTTGCGCCTTCTTTACTCGCAAAAGATGGTTGTCCTTTATACGTATCGATTGAATTTTCTACAGGTTGTCTGGATGGAGCAAGTACCACATAAGTATTATTTAAAACCGCACTGTATGAAGGTTTCCCCTTACCTGTAGTTTCGGTAATTTTTTCGCCTTTGTAGTCAATTTCCTTTGTAGTTACGCCTTTTTCTTGCTTTAATTTTTTAGCAAAATTTAACGCAGCGAGTTTGTCCTTAATTCCCACCACCATCAAAATATTCGGTTCTCGTGTCGCTGTTCCCGTATTTGGAGTTGGGTTTGCTGGAGTTGATGGTAGCACAGCAATCATCACACCGCCTACCCAAGGCTTTAAATCTTTTTCATAAGAAATATTACTTTCTGTAAGCAAATCTTTATTTAAGCTATCCAGACCTTTTGCGACTATTTTTTGTGCTTCTGGTGTACCAAACTGCTGTAGCTTCGCCCAAGCTTGAGGGTCAGTAGATACATAAGTTGCGATAAATGCTGTAGAAGGGACTATTTTAGCACTTGCCAAAGCGCCTGAACTATCGCCAAACGGTCCTTTTAGATACATATAAGCCGCTATACTTCCTGTGACAATTACAGCAGCGCCAATAGCAGGAATTAAAAATTTTGATTTAGTTTCGGGCATTGATGTTATCCTATTTTCCTCAAATTGTTACTGAGGCTTGTACAAGCGTCATGGTGGAGTTTGCTGATTTATTGTTCTTTTGCACAAATGTAGCGTTATTTACTAGGGACTTTAGTAATACAAAGAACTCATTCAAAGGAAATTCCTCCAAAAATTACTTCAATGGGGTGAGGAATGAATCCGTAAATGGTATGTTGTTAATTCCCACTCGATTTAGCGATCGCGCTCTGGTCAGCTATTCTAAGCTATAGAAACGCTTAACAGTATTGACACTTCTTTTGGTGCGATCGCGCGCGTAAAACGCTGTTAATCAAGTGTCAAAGGGGTGCGATCGCACACCAGGTGCATTTATTGAAGACAGATACCAGAGGGAAACCTTCTTGTAGACCTGTCCTCTTTAACTAACGACCATTCATTGCTGTGTTGACTTGGGCAAAAAACATTTCTTTCGCTATTTGTCTTATCTAGATTCAGTAAGAGTTTTCTTTCCCTATAAGGTTAGTAAGTATCAATGTCGCAGTTTTCTTTTGAAGCCGAGAATAATCACCACAGATCTTTTGAGTTACCAGGTGCAAAACCACACTATAACCCCGATCGCCCAGGACAGGTAGAGCATATTTATCTAGACCTCAGCTTGGATATTCCTAACCAAAGTTACCACGGTACTTGTCGCATTCGCTTATTACCAATCCGCAATGGTGTCGATCGCTTGACTTTGGATGCGGTGAATTTGAACATTAAGTCTGTCGAAGTCAACGAGGTGTCATCCAAGTTTGACTGCGATGGAGAACAGCTTTTCATCCAACTTCCTCAACCGACGCAAGTAGGGGTAAGATTGCTGATGGCGATCGCCTACTCTGTCGAAAAACCCCAACGCGGTATTTACTTTATTCAACCTGACAAACATTACCCCAACAAACCTATTCAAGTCTGGACTCAAGGAGAAGACGAAGACTCGCGTTTCTGGTTTCCCTGCTTTGACTATCCAGGACAATTATCTTCGAGTGAAATCAAAGTCCGAGTACCCAAACAGTTTGTAGCCATTTCCAATGGCGAACTAATTGACAGCACAGAAGACGGCGATGATAAAATATACCACTGGTTACAGCAACAAGTTCATCCTACCTATTTAATGACTTTGGCTGTAGGCAACTTTGCGGCAATTCGCGATGAATGGCAAGGCAAACCCGTCACCTACTATGTAGAAAAGGGACGCGAGGAAGATGCTAAACGCAGCATGGGCAAAACTCCGCGCATGATCGAGTTTTTAAGCGAAAAATATGGTTATCCTTATGCTTTCCCCAACTACGATCAAGTATGCGTTGATGATTTCATCTTTGGTGGGATGGAAAACACATCCACCACGCTGTTAACTGATAGATGTTTGCTGGATGAACGCGCTGCATTAGATAACCGCAATAGCGAAAGTTTAGTTGTCCACGAACTCGCGCATCAATGGTTTGGCGATTTGGTGGTGATAAAACATTGGTCACACGCTTGGGTGAAGGAGGGAATGGCTTCCTATTCTGAGGTGATGTGGACAGAACATGAATATGGCGATCAAGAAGCTGCATATTATCGGTTACTGGAAGCGCGTAGTTATTTAGCTGAAGATGCATCTCGTTACCGGCGTCCGATGGTGACACACGTTTACCGAGAAGCGATCGAACTTTACGATCGCCACATTTACGAAAAAGGTTCTTGTGTATATCACATGATTCGCGCAGAATTAGGCGAAGAACTATTTTGGCAAGCAATTCAGACATTTGTCCGGGATAATGCCCACAAAACTGTCGAAACAATCGATTTACTCAGGGCGATTGAAAAAGCTACCGGACGCAATCTGACGTTTTTGTTCGACCAGTATGTTTATCGCGGTGGTCATCCTGATTTTAAAGTCGCTTACTCTTGGGATCAAGATGCAAAGTTGGCGAAAGTTACAGTTACCCAGAATCAAGTTACCACAGATAACGCTAATAATTTATTTGATTTGAAAATCCCCATCGGTTTCGGTTACACTCAACAACCCACTCCCCACTCCCCACTCCCCACTCCCCACTCCCCACTCCCCACTTTTACAGTCCGTGTGAATGAACGCGAACAAAGCTTTTACTTTCCACTTACGGAGAAACCGAACTTTATTAGTTTTGATGTCGGGAACAATTATCTGAAAACTGTGTCTTTAGAATATCCGGTAGCGGAGTTAAAAGCACAGATGGAATTTGACCCGAATCCTATCTCCCGTATATATGCAGCCGAAGCTTTGGCGAAAAAAGGAGGTTTAGAAGCGGTAAATGCGTTGTCTGCGGCGTTACAAAATGACACCTTCTGGGGTGTACGTGTGGAAGTAGCCAAACAACTAGCAAATATCAAGTTAGATCAGGCTTTTGATCAGTTAGTTGTTGGATTAAAAGATACAAGTTCTTTCGTGCGGCGATCTGTGGCGGAAGCGCTTGGTACAATCAAGACGAATGAAAGCTATAAGGCTTTAAAACCGCTTTTACAAGATTCTGATCCTAGTTATTATGTAGAGGCAATGGCAGCTCGCTCAATTGGGGCGATCGCTTCTGCTAACTTGGATGACAAACCAAGGGAAGAAAAGGTACTAAAGCTGCTAAAATCAGTTTTGACAGAAAAAGCTGGTTGGAATGAAGTTGTTCGCAGTGGTGCGATCGCTGGTTTAGCAGAACTTAAAACTTCTGAAGCCGCTTTAAATTTAATTCTCGAATACACCAAAATCGGTATACCGCAACCCTTGCGTTTATCGGCAATTCGTGCTTTGGGTAAAATTTCTGTTGGTCAAAGTGCTGCCAACTTAGAAGCGATTTTAAATAGATTGGCAACGCTTGCCAAAGAAAGCTTCTTTTTAACGCAAGTTGCAGTAGTTGTTGCACTCGGACAAATGGAAACCCCGAAAGCGATCTCGATTTTGCGATCGCTTGCTGACCAAACAGCTGATGGACGGGTGCGTCGTTTTGCTGAAGAAGAAATCACCAAAGTAAGTCTTCATGTTGGTACAGAAGGAACTCTGCGTCAATTACGCGAAGAACTCGACCAAGTAAAACAACAAAATCAAGAACTCAAAAGCCGCTTGGAAAATTTAGAAGCCAAATCCAAGCTGTAATAGATGCGCCATCTGCTATGATTGGTGGTGTGTTAGGTATTATTACCTAATGCACCCAGACATTCATCCAACACGCAGACAATTTTCGACTTCTTGCCGTTTTTAATTGGGTGCTATATGTCATTTAGGAATACCTCTTCTCATGAGAACAGTTATCATTCTATGCGCGAACTTACCGCTATTTTTCCAGATTCAAAAGTTATTGCTCAAAAGCCGTTAATATTGTTGTTTGCGTTACATTCATAACTTTTTCAAGCGATTTGAGTTAATTAGACTTTTTGCCAAAGTTAAGTTTTTGTTAATTCATTTACAGACGCAGACAAGATTTCTATAGACCTAACATCGGTGTGCATATTTGCAAAGTACAATATCTTTGAAATATGAGAACTTTCCTTTGATAGTGTTTGATTGTGTTTTAATATCTTCAATTCTGGTTTTGGCGCTTGATGCTGTTAGTTGCTACTTACTTCTCAAAGGCACCAAATTATCAGCTAATATGCATGAGACTGTTTTTTGATTTTTTAGTCTAGATTTACATTCACACCGTAGCTCAATCCCTTAAGTTAAAAGCCTTGCAGCTTGTCGGCAGATCGTAGTCAAGCATCTTTTCACCACCTAAAAGTAAGCACTCGTTGAAGTGCATCTTCAGAATTCACGCTCCGCAGATAGGAATTCATTGCAACTTTTGAGCGTGAATTTTTCTAAAATTTAGAGTTGGGCAAGCCATGACTAAATTCATGTCAAGCATTTTGCTATTTACGTATAAAACTTTGCAAAGTTTTGTGTTCTTCCATACTATTTTCCCAAGTTAAATAAATTAGACAAGTAAAGCGAAAAATTACTCTGCTGGCATTTTATTCACTGAAAAGAAAAAATATTACCTAAGAGATAGTACGAAGTGGAGATGAAACTAAATACATCTATGGATATAGTAAAAATTACACTTAGTTTAAAATTTTGTGTTAAAACTTATATTAGTGTTTACACAAGTTGTCCAGGGTTGTAGTAATGCGTAAACCAGTTCTCACAATTTTTTACCAGTTCAATCCTTGGAACACTACTATCGGGGGCATTCAGACCCTAATAAACATATTTATCAAGTACGCACCTCCAGAATTTGCGGTGCGACTAGTAGGAACAGCAAACGATAAAAGCCAGCCTGTAAACAAATGGCAATCAGCCGAATTTGCAGGGAGAGAAATTAGTTTCCTACCTCTATTTTATCTGGAAAATGATAATGTAAGAAGCTTGATACCGACGACGGTAAAGTATACAGCAGCGCTTGTAGGGCAATGCTTTGAGTCAGATTTCATGCATTTTCATCGGCTAGAGCCAACTTTAGCAGCCCTTAATTGGCAAGGAGAAAAAACTTTATTCATACACAATGATATTCACACGCAAATGCAAAGTGTGGGTGATAAGAAGGCGATTCTTTGGCGAAGATTTCCCGCAGCATATTTCGCTGTCGAGAGTTTATTAGTGCCTCAGTTTAGCCAAATTCTTTCATGCAACACTGATGCAGTAAAGCATTATAAACAGCGTTATAAGAGTGTTAGCGATCGCGTTGCATACATTAAAAACTCGTTTGATAACGAGCTTTTTTATCCCTTGAGTCAGCAAGAGAAACAAGTAAAAAAACGCGAACTAGCGCAAAAGCTAGGTTTATCGGATGATACACGTTTTGTGCTGTTTGCGGGTCGCCTGCATCCGCAGAAAGATCCAACATTGTTAGTGCGTGCAATTGCAGCTTTAAACGATCCTTGCGTTCACCTACTTATAGCCGGTGATGGAGAGTTAGCAGCTCAAGTTCGCGCAGAAATTGATACCTTAGGTTTAACAGGTCGAGTAACAATGCTTGGTGCTGTTCCAATTGCAGAACTGGCACAGTTGCATCGTATCTGTAACGCCTTTGTGCTGAGTAGCGCTTATGAAGGTCTACCTTTGGTCGTCCTAGAAGCGCTGGCTAGCGGAACGCCAGTAGTCACAACTGAATGTGGGGAAACCCCGAAATTGCTAACTCCTAACAGTGGAGTTGTTTGCAAGCAACGCACAAGCGAGTGCATCGCCGATGCCTTACGCAAGGTACTACAGCATCCAGAAGATTATCCGATTGAATCGTGTATCCGTACTGCACAACCCTATGCAGCTCGCACGGTTGTTCGAGATATCTACGCCCAAATGTTAAATCGCTGGGAACAGCGAGTAACTGTGGCTGTTACCTAAACACGAATGCGGTTAACCCAAAATTCGTTTTAGCAACTTTTTTGATCGGCGATGCAAACATTGGAGAACACAAAAAATAGCGCCTAATCGCGCATTCCTGGTGCAATATTTCAGACCTTTATAATGCCTGTGTATCAGGTAGTACACTACCTCCAGAAAACAAGTGATGAATATGAAAATAGCTGTAATTGGTGCAAAAGGTCTGCCTCCGAAACAAGGTGGTATAGAGCATTACTGTGCAGAAGTGTATCCCCGCATGGTTGCACAAGGACACAGTGTCGATTTATTTGCCCGCTCTTCTTACACTGACTGTTCCTGGGTTGAGAATTATGACTACAAAGGGGTGCGAGTTATTTCTCTACCAGGTGGACACTTAAGAGGAGTAGATGCATTTATTACCTCAGGACTGGGAGCGATCGCCGCCACTGGCAAAAAATATGATATCGTTCATTTCCATGCTTTAGGTCCATCTTTATTTACTTGCTTACCCAACATCGCTACATCTGCAAAAGTAGTTGTCACCTGTCAGGGGTTAGATTGGCAACGTGCCAAATGGGGTAGTTTTTCAACTCGGCTGATTCAATTAGGTGAAAAAGCCGCAGTCCGTTTCGCCGACGGCTTTATAGTTGTATCAGACGCACTGAAAAAGTACTTTTGGCAAACTTACAATCGCGAAACAATATACATCCCCAACGCCCCTGCCAGTTACGCCGATTCTGACCCCAATTTTAAATACGGCACTGATTTGGGTTTGGAACGGGGACGCTATATTGTATTTTTGGGCAGACTTGTACCCGAAAAGTGTCCCGACTTGTTGGTTGAAGCCTTTTCTACCCTCAAACCGAAAGGGTGGAAATTAGTATTAGCAGGTGGTGTCAGCGATACCAAAACCTTTACCGCCAATTTATTAGAAAAAGTAGCAAGCTCGCGCAATATCGTTTTTGCTGGAGAACTCAGAGGTTCTCGACTCGCAGAAATAGTCCGGGGTGCTGGATTATTTGTTCTGCCTTCTGACTTAGAAGGACTACCTTTAGCAATGCTAGAAGCAATGCGCGAAGGTATTCCCGTACTAGCAAGCGACATTCCACCGCACCAACAGTTAATTAATAACGGACGGGGAATGCTTTTTGAAGCTGGAAACGTTAAATCTTGCATTAAATCTTTAGATTGGGCAGTTAATCACCCGCAAGAACTGGTAGTAATGGCTAAAAATGCCCAAAAGCACATAGAAAGCAACTATAGTTGGGATCGCATTACCTCTGAAACCTTAAAACTATACACCACACTGTTGAAATCGCCTGCACCAGTTAAAGCAGTGGGTATTTCGCAGCGTGAAAGCGAGTTAGCTGAGGTAATCGGCAAAAAATAACATTTGTTAAATTGTTAGGTGCTCTACCAATTCTGACAAATGATCAATCACCAATGAAACAAGGTTTTGTGCGATGGAGAAGGGTATATCCTCATTATTAGCAGTTTTAAAGCGGCGTGCATTCCCCGCATTAGTGACATTTACGGCGGTAATTGGTGGGGCTTTTGCTTACCTCACCGTTACCCCGCGTTTGTATGAAGCATCAGCGCGACTGATGCAGGATGATAGAAGGGTGAGCGTTTCTGAATTGGGTCGCGACTTGACTTCTGTATCTTCGGGCGCCCCTGGTGGTCCGAGTCCTTTAGCTAACCAAGCGGAATTAGTCAAATCGGAACGTGTTTTGGAACGAGCGATCGCCCTGGCTTCTCTCAAATCCTACAATGGTTCACCCGGAAGCCAAATCACATCCGGAGAACTTAATCAAGGATTGGATGTGAAAATTGTTCCCGCTACCAACATTCTAGAACTGAGCTACAAATCGAAAGACCCCGAACTTGCAGCGCAACTGCTAAATGCCGTAAGCCAAGCAATGATTGAGGAAAATACGAAAACAATCAGTTCGGAAGCGACGAAAGTACGGGAATTTTTAGAAACTAGCGAAATACCTAACGCGTATAAACGTCTACGAGAAGCCGAAAACAAAGAAAGCCAGTATAGACATATCAGCGGCATTATCTCTTTTGAAGAGCAAACTAAAAGTACAGTTGAGAGTTTAGCCACTTTAGAAGACCAAGAGCGCAGTCTCACGGCTCAACTGCAAGAAGCAAAAGGGCGGGATGCATCTTTGCGGCAAATCACCGACGCTAAAAGCCTAGATAAAGCTTACGCATCTGTACGCGGTGGACAAGATGAACAACTGAAAACTTTACGCGCTAAGTTAACAGAATTAAATACAAAGTTAATTGAAGCGCGTTTGCGTTTAACAGAAAACCACCCAAGTGTCATATCGCTGGTTGAGCAACGAGATAATCTGAATAAATTGTACACAGAGCAACTTGGTCGCGTGTCGTCGGCAAATTCATCGGTTGCGACAAACAGTGTCGCCGGCGATCAAATTAGTCAAGATTTGACTTCCAAACTTTTGGCGAATGAGACAGAGCGATCGGCAATTGAAAATAAACTTAAGACAGTACAAGCTCAAAGAACTCAACTGCAAAGTCGCCTCGCCAAGCTACCGCTTCAACAGCAACCCCTGATTGCATTAACCCGCGAACGCGAAGACGCTACCGCATCGTTAAAATCGCTACAAAGCAAACTAGAAGAAGCACGCATCACCGAAGCTCAAAAGGTTAGCAATCTCCGCTTGATCGAAGCCGCGAAACCACCAACAATCGCTTCTTCACCCAAACGTTCAGCAGTGCTGGCGCTGGCAACGGTGTTTGGAACAGTTTTAGGTACTGGTGTGATGTTGCTTTTAGAAGTGTTGGATAACACCTTAAAAGATGCCTCCGAAGCCGAGGAACTACTGAGCTTACCATTACTCGGAGTGTTGCCGCGTCTACCTGCTAAAACTCTCGTTCTAGAGCCAGCCGATCGCTTTTTAGATGATATAGGTTTAGTTGAGCCTTACCGAATGCTCCTGAAGACCTTAGAGTTTCGCAGTACCGATAAGGTGCAGGTTATAGTTGTCAGCAGCACACTTTCTGGGGAAGGTAAGTCAATAGTCGCATCGCACCTAGCCGCCATTTCCGCCATGTTATCTCGGCGGACATTAATTATAGATGCAGATTTGCGTCGCCCGATGCAGCATACACTATTTAACTTAGCGCCAAAGCCGGGAATTACAGATGTAATTGAGAAGCGCAGAAGCCTAAATCAAGCGGTGCAGCTCACAGATGTTGACAATTTGCATGTGTTAACTGGTGGCGAATTCCACGGGCGTCCCTCGCAGTTATTAGAGTCACCAGCGATGAAGTCTTTGGTAGCAGAAGCGGCGGAAAATTACGATATGGTAATTATAGATACGGCGCCAATCAGTGCTTGTGCAGATGCAGCCACATTAGCCAGACAAAGTGATGGAATCATGCTGGTAACACGTCCTAGCATCACCATCAAAGAAGTACTGCAAAGAGCCGTATCAGAATTAAACAACAACCAGATACCAGTACTGGGAGTAGTCGTCAATGGCATGACAGAGCAGACAGAAAAGTATTTCCGCTATCCAGTTGATAATGACCGACCGCTAGGGGGGCGATTGCCAAGGCGTTTAACCGCAGTCGATAGTGGTCGTAAGAATTATGACAACGGTTAGAGGTAGTGAGAATGCTGAATAATCAAGGTTCAAGACGTGGTTTGCGTCTGATGCTATTGATTAGCTTCGCAGGTGCAACAGTTGGTATAGTTGCAGGCTTCGCGGCAGGAGCTCAACCCTTTTTTCTGGGTGTAGCCTTGTTCGCTGTTGCCGTACTTATCTACTTCTTTGCCAAATTTGAGCAAGCAGTACTAGCTCTATTGATACTGCGTAGTTCTCTGGATATTTTCTCAGGCATACAGTTACCAGCGGCTTTTGCTATTGGTCTAGATATTCTTACCTTGCTCTACGTAGCTGTAATGCTCTTGACAGGGCAACATGTACGTACAGATAAATTTTGGTGGTTATTTGCTAGCTGGATGATGCTTCAGAGTTTGTGGATTGTACTTTTGCTACTGGGTGCTTTGGGAATGAACGCATCATTTCTACCAAATGCAATCCGGGATTGGCTGCGTTACTTTTCTTGGGTAATAATTTACTTGTTGGTAATGCAGCTAAAAGACCGTATCCACCCAGAAAAATTAATTTCTACATTGCTGCTGGCTCTAGTTGCACCAATTACTGTTGCACTCATGCAGATATTTCTACCAGCTTCAATTCTACCAGCTTTGCTAACAGCGCAAGGAAAAGCAGGAAGTAATGTCTCAGGAACTCTAGGTTTCCCTAATGGTTTGGGCATTTTTTTGAGCATGTTTATTGCTTTAGTTTGGTGGAAAGTAAGCATCTCTAAACAACGTTTGCCTTGGTTATTACTGTTAGGTTTGATTTCTTTTATTTTCGTGAGTACTGGCTATTTTACCGGATTGGTTGCAGTATTCATACTAATCTTATGTATCAATGCTGACAAAATCACTCCAGTTCGATTAATTGGCGTCGCAATTTTCTGTTTTATTATCTTGTATTTATTTGGTAGTACAGAATTTGGTCAACAACGTCTCACAGAAATTTATCAAACTCCCCTATTAAATCCAGATATTGATGTATCACGAGCAATTATATTGTCCTACGGCGATAGCAATAGCTTTAATTGGCGAGTTGCTCATTGGTATTATTTACTGCAAGCTTGGGCAAAATTCCCCATACTTGGCTACGGTTTAGGCACAAGTCCGGAACTTGGTATCCGTAACTTACAAACAGGAGGGGGTTATGCGGCACATAACGACTATATCCGAGTTCTTGTTGAACAGGGAATTGTCGGTTTAGTTATCTTTGTATTCTTTCTACTCGTTCAAGGGTTACATCTTGTGCGACTACTGCAAAAAGCACCAGAAAAAAGTTCTCAACGAAGTTTATGTTTAATTTTGATAGCGCTATTGATTTCTAACAGTGTGAGTATGCTTTCCAACAATATTATGGATGCTACTACATTTTTTGTTTATTGGTGGGTTCTTGTAGCGATCGCTGGCTGGGAAAAGGAAAAATGGCAAGTTAATCAATCCACCATTTAGGTTAATCATGACAACGCATATGTCAGAAAGTAAAGTTAAAAAAAGATTAGTTGGGATTGACTTATTTCGAGGCATTTCCGCTTATGCTGTGGCGTTAATTCACGCAGGTTCATTGATGCTTTATTCAGGTATACCTACAAATAACGTCACAGCAGCACTCGTGGAGATGAGCAGATTTGCCGTCCCCTTTTTTTTAGCTTTATCTTTCTATTTAATGACAAAAAAGCTATATACAAGCAATCAACAACATTCTTTAGTTTCCATTTTTAAATCAAGGTCTGAGCGACTGCTAGTACCATATTTTTACTGGAGTCTTATCTACCTTTCTATACGATTAGTTAAATCTCTAAGTGCATCGGAAAATTTAAGTAAATTATTTCAAGACCCGGTACTGCTAATTTTTCTCGGTGGTGCATCAATTCATCTTTATTTTTTGCCACTTTTATTCACGGGTAGTTTTTTAATCGTATTTGCAGAGTTTTTAGTCAAAAAGCGCATTAGTCTGACAACGCTAATTGTGTTATTTATTGTCAGTATTGTTATATACGAACTTCAGATAGTGTCGGGAAACAACTTTGAATTTTTTGCCAAATTTGGTGTCAACTGCTTAGAAGTTACTAATTCTTGCTCAGTTGCCTTTCAACAATTCACCAAGTTAATATTCCCCAGCGGTAACAACAATCAAATACTCAGAATTGGTTTAGTAGTAATAGCGTGGCTGTTAAAATGTTTGCCATACATTTTACTCGCGATGATTATCAATCATCCATATATGAGAAAACAAGTAGAAAAACTTGATATAAATCAAGCAGTGATTTTCTTAATTTTCATGGCTGGTATATCTGCTCTGAATTTAATGAGTATAGAGAAGATAATATATTTTCCTCAATCTATATATGAAATAGGAACTGCTTTTTGTTTACTACTAAGTGGTATTGGTGTTTCAACTAGATTTTCAAATAATCGCTACATCGAAAATTTAGGTGTCTGCTCTTTCGGTATATATCTCATCCATTATTTAGTATTGATGATTTATGTCAGCTTGATGGGCAAAATTACCGATGAGCTTTTGAAGATATCACCGATAACTATTATGTTGACACTCACGAGTATAACCTTCATTACCAGTTGGTTAATAACATCTATGTCTATGAGAGTAAAACCGATTTCAAAACTTTTATTTCGCGTTTAGATAGGAGATTTACATGAATGTCAATGCTAATTTTAAGAAGAATTTATCTGAAAGTTTATATTTAATTAGAGGAGTTGCGATCGCTCTCGTTGTCATCGGTCATGTCATTGGCTATAACCGCGACTACGGTATGCGGCAAATATACAATTCAGACCTCTCCCCTCTCGGATGGTTATGTGATTTGATTAATACTTTTCACATGCCAATATTCTTTATTGCTTCTGGTGTAGCTTTTGCTGCGTTTAGTAATAAAAATACCACTTTCAAAAAATTTGTCACCTCTAAGTTTGAAAAATTAATAATTCCCTTAATTTGCTGGGCACCCATTTATTTTGTTTTTCAATCTTTGTCCAAAGGTAAGCAGTTTAATTTTTTGGATATCATCAAAGCAACAGTATTTCCATATGAAATTTTTTGGTTTCTTCACGCTTTAATTTTCGCTACTTTGTTATCTTTTATTTGTTTTAAATATTTCAAATCCAATTTAGTATACTTTTCAGTATCGATTCTTTTATTTATTCTGGGTTTTGGTTATTGGAATCTCTTCTACGCATTTGGTGTATTTATAGCCTCTTACTTAGATAAAATTCGTTTATATTTAGAGAAGTTACCATTTTTGATATTTTTCATATTTATTTGTGGTATAACTACAATGGTTTTGACCAAGTATTTTATAGCAGTTAGTAATATTGAAAACTCTAGAATTATTAATGGACCAATAGCTTTTTTATCTATGTACGCGGTCACAAATTCACGAGAAAAAATACTTTTACCTAAGCAACTTGAACATTTACGTCATGCAATTGCAACCTCTTTTGTGTCTTTAGGAGTTGCCAGTATGATAATTTACCTCTTTCATGGATATTTTACCCGTGGAACAATAATTTTTATAACTAAATTTTTGGGTTTACCAAATCCAATTTTATATTTTACCGTCGTAAGTTTTATGGGAATTTTGGGACCGATTATACTTTATAAATTCTTGCTAAGTAAAAGCAAAATATTTATGTATTCAATTGGCGGAGTTAAGTAATCAAAGGAGATTTTTATGGCTAAATCTGCAAATCATCAAAAACTAAATCTCCTCCAGGTGTTTCGAGGAATCGCCGCCGTCATGGTAATATTTGCTCACTGTGACCTGATATTTAATCAAAATTTCCAAAAAGACTTTTTCGGTAAAATATTTAATTTTGGTGGCTCAGGTGTAGATTTCTTCTTTGTATTAAGCGGATTTATTATCTTATATATTCACCAATCAGATATTGGCAATAGAAGCAAGCTGAAGTCATTTTTTATTAAACGAGTTACCCGAATTTACCCGATTTATTGGGTAGTTTTGACGCTCAAGTTATCCGCTTCTTTATTCTTTGCTTACGATCCTGACACCAGTCAGAGAAATGTTTTAGAAATATTCAAAGCTTTTATCTTATTTCCTCAAAGACAAGAAATTCTCGCCAGCAGCTTTCTCGGTGTTAGCTGGACATTGAGCTATGAAGTTTTCTTTTATATCATATTTGGTTTATTAATTGGCTTAAAACCCAAGCTATGTTTTCCCATAATTTCCACCTGGCTGTTATTGACATTTACACATTTTATTGGTATTTTCGATTTGCCGAAAGACAGCTTTATGCTTAATTTTATTTTTAACGAACATAATTTAGAGTTTTTTCTCGGTTGCGTAGCAGCTTACATTGTATCTAAACATAAAATTCCTCAAGAAATGACTTTAATTTGTCTGGGGGCTTTTTTATATACTTTAGGAGCAATCAATTATTACTACAAAGTTGTAGATATATCGCCTGTAATTTCCTTTGGTATTCCTTCGATGCTTTTAGTAATTGGCTCTACATCTCTAGAAATGAGGAAACATGTACATGTAAATAAAATTTTGATATATATAGGAAATGCATCATATTCTATTTACTTAATGCACGGATTTTTTATCAATAATATTACCAAGTTGATTCTCAAAGTTGCTCCTGATATTACTGAAAATATTCTGATTTTAAATATGCTGGGATTGATAATTGCTTTCATAGCTCTTTTATTTGGATGTGCTGTTTATTCTTATATTGAGAAGCCATTGCTTTCAATTTTTAAACCTAAGTTAGCGACAACGTAGTAAGCGCT
Organism: Hassallia byssoidea VB512170; assembly: GCF_000817785.2. Classification (GTDB taxonomy): domain Bacteria; phylum Cyanobacteriota; class Cyanobacteriia; order Cyanobacteriales; family Nostocaceae; genus Hassallia; species Hassallia carrinoi. The sequence continues at coordinate 23,910 of NZ_JTCM02000043.1, forward strand.
TCAGCGCTTTAAAAATATATTTAGTTGAATTATTGTAGTAAGCGCTTTAGCGCTTTAAAAAAATGTTTCGTTGAATTATTACTGGATTTGTATTAGGGGCAAAGAGAGCGCTGAAGCGCTCACTACGAATTAAACTTTTTAAATATATAAAAATGATGAACCAGCAAATACTTGATACTAATAACGCCGCACTGACAACGCCACATGAACGGCGTTATCGAGTTGTATTGGTTCATCCGAGTGCGGGAATTAACTGGAGTGGTGGATCGGAGATTTTTGCGATAGAAGTAGCCAAGCGATTGAGTGCTTACTTTGATGTTGAACTGTTAAGTGGAGCTGACTGCGGTTCTTTTTGTCATCCGACTGGTGGTATTTCTCGCGTTCAAGCTTATCATGCGGTGCGTCATCCGCTGATTGCGCCGTTAGTGCATCGGTTTGCGACTCATCCGGAAATCGTTATCGAACATCTTACCAATTTTCTACCTTGTGCTTTTCACTTATTACGTCGCCGCGCAGATGTGATATTTCCCTGTAATGATTATGGTGGATTAGCGATGGCGGCTTTTGTCAGAGCTTTAATTGGTACACCGATTATTTTTACCGAACATGTAGGATTAATGGGGGATGGACGTTCTTTAAAACGCAACCTGCGTTTTCAACCCGATCGCTTGGTGGTTTTTTCGCAAGCAATGGCAGATTTTGTTCATAGCGAACAACCGAAGCAACTTGTTAACGTTATTCCTAACGGTGTAGACCTCGATCAATTTACACCGTTAGGAACTACTATCGATTTTAATTTGGCAAAACCAATCGTATTATGTGTAGCTTCTTTAAAGCGCAACAGTCACAAACGCATTGAACTGACGATGCAAGCAGTAGCGCGACTACCCCACGCTAGCCTTTTATTGTGCGGTGATGGATGCGATCGCGCTTACTTTCAATCTCTCGGTGACGAGTTACTCGGTTCCCAACGCTTCTTAATCTGCACATATCCCTATGAGCGAATGCCAGAAATCTATCGCAGTGCAGATGTATTCACTCTTCCTTCTATTGATGAGCCATTCGGACTGGCTTACATAGAAGCAATGGCAAGTGGCTTACCTGTCGTCGCGACTGACGACGAAATGCGGCGTTACATTGTCGCTGACGCTGGTGTATTGTGTGACGTAACTAACCCAGATACTTACGCGGCTGCACTGGCAAAAGTTCTCTATTCAAAAAGAGAAATACAACCACGACTGAACGCCATGCGCTTCAGCTGGGATGCGGTAACATTAAGCTACCGCAACGCGATTTTAGAAACGATTGTATCTAAATAAACTTATTAAATTCAGGGGGATTCTATGCCTAAAGTTTCTGTAATTATCCCGGCTTACAACGCTCTTGCTTATCTTCCAGAAACAATAGAGAGCGTTTTAAAACAAACATTTTCTGATTTTGAAGTGTTAATAGTTGATGATGGTAGTTCCGATGGAACTGCGGCATGGGCAACGCAAATCACAGATCCGCGAGTGAGAGTAATTTGCCAAAAAAATCAAGGTTCATCTGTTGCGAGAAATACAGGTATTACTGCCGCGAAAGGTGAGTATATCGCGCTTTTGGATGCTGATGATTTATGGGAACCAACCAAATTAGAAAAGCAAGTACGTTTTCTTGAAGAAAATCCCTCAATTGGTTTAGTAGATACCTGGACGATTTTAATTAACCAACAAGGTAAATCTACAGGAAGAATAATTGTTTCTTCTGCTGAAGGTGATGTCTGGAAACAACTTGTGCAATTTAAACCAGTTTGTTGCTGTGACAGTACACCTTTGATTCGTCGCAGTTGTTTTGACAATGTTGGATTATTTAATCCAGATTTACCTTTTCTCGAAGATTTAGATATGTGGATTCGTCTTGCTGCTAGTTATGAATTTGGAGTAGTAAAAGAACCTTTGGTTCGCTATCGACAGCATCCTCAAAGTAAATCTACTAACTGTAAAGGAACTTTAGAAGCATTTCGGACAATTATAGAACAAGCTTTTGAAACTGTACCCGCTGAATTACTACCTTTAAGAGATAAAGGATATGCTCGCGTTAATCTTTATTTAGCTTGGAGAGCGATTAATAATAAGGACTTTGAACAAGCAATTCATTATAATCATCAAGCGATCGCTCATCATCCGCAACTAATTTTATCTTGGGATTTTCTCCGTCAAAGTATTGCTTTAGCGCTGCTAAAACGGCTGGGTTCGCAAACTTATGACAAAGTGCGATCGCTTGTACAAACAATGCGTCGCAGTATATCAACTCCTGTAACTTAATTCGTAGTGAGCGCTTTAGCGCTCAATTAATTAAAAAAACCTGATTATTTTCCCGAAGTAAAAACATGCCAAAAGTATCCGTTGTTGTTCCCGCATATAATGCAATGAAATATCTCCCGGAAACCGTGGAGAGCGTCTTGCAGCAAACTTTGACTGATTTTGAAGTATTGATTGTTAATGATGGTAGTTCTGATGAAATTGTCGAATGGGGTTCTCAAATAACTGACCCCAGAATCAAAGTTATTTCCCAAGCAAATCAAGGAACGGCAGCAGCACGAAATAAAGGAATTACCGAATCTCAAGGCGAATATATTGCCTTTTTAGATGCTGATGATATTTGGGAACCGACTAAATTAGAAAAACAAGCAAATTGTTTAGATAATAATCCTTTAGTTGGTCTAGTTGATGCTTGGACAGCTTACATGGATGAAAGTGGTAAGCTTACAGGCATAGTTATGAGACATACTGAAGAAGGTGATGTCTACAAAAAGGTTTTTGAATCGTGTGATAGCTCGGTTTGTTGTGGAAGTTCACCGATGATTCGCCGTTCTTGTTTTGAAACTCTCGGCTTATTTGATGAAAGTAGCTACATCGAAGATGTAGATATGTGGATTAGAATCGCCTCTCGTTATCACTATGCAGTGGTAAAAGAACCTTTAGTGAAATATCGACAGCATCCTAATAATAAATCAAAAGATTGCCAGTCGATGTTAGAAGGTTTCCGGCGATTGATTGAGAAAACATATCGAGCTTTGCCAACAGAAGTATTGTATCTTAGACCGCAAAGCTATGGAAGATTGTATATTTATCTTGCTTGGAGGTCTATAGATAACAAAGATTTTCAACAAGCGGCACATTATCGCAACTTAGCGATCGCCAACTATCCGCAACTGCTTTTAAAACCTTGGGTTATCCGCTTGAGTGTAGCGATCGCCGTACTACAGTTGCTGGGATTTGAGGGTTATGAAAAAGTGCGATCGTTTAATCGTGCTTTACGTCGTCGTTTGTCATTTCGCGCAATTTAAGGGAATGGGGAATGGGGAGTGGGGAGACAGGGAGACAAGGGGACAAGGAGACAAGGGGAGCCAGCGCTGTGCGGAGGCGTCCTCCGTTGAGGCGTCTGGCGTGGACAAGGGGGAGTAGGGGACAAGGGGGAGAAATATTTCTTTTTTCTTACCCTTTTCCCTTTACCCTTTACCCTTTTCCCCTCCTCAAATTGCCCAATACCTAATCGCTTTTTGGAGTAACTGTGGGACTGCGTAATCAAGTCATAAAGGGTGGAGCCTTACTGGTTGTAAGACAAGCTCTGGGAATATTACTCAGCCTAATAGGAGTAATATTTATCACAAGAGTTATTGGACCTGCCCAGTACGGATTGTATGGAGTGGGTTATGGAATTGTCGGCTTTTTGGGCGGTTTGGGTATATGGGGTTTGGATGTTTATTTATTACGCAAAACCAGCAACCCAGAGCAAGAAGATTATGACCAAGCTTTTACTCTGTTGCTATGTTTTGGTGGAACCTTTGCCCTTAGTTTGGTATTAGGGCAACATATTATCGCCCAAATGCTTAACCTTCCAGAAGCAGCACCGTTTTTGGCGGCTTTGGGTTTGACTTTACCTTTATCATTGTTAAATATACCTTTAACAATTAAACTCGACCGCGACTTAAATTTTAAGCGCGTGGCATATATTGAGTTAATCAGTCAAATTAGCTACTACGTGATAGCGCTGCCACTAGCGCATCAACAAGCTGGTGCTTGGGCGCCTACTGCTGGTTTGTGGCTTCAGCAAATCACTATGGTTGCGCTGACTTATTCAAGTACTAAACTTCGTCCGCGCTTGTGCTGGAAGCCAAGTTTAATTCGGGAGATGCTGAAGTATGGCTTAAGCTATTCTAGTTCGACTTGGTTATGGCAATTGCGATCGCTTGTCAATCCAATCATTGTTGGACGTTTCGCCGGCGCTGAAGCTGTGGGTTTTGTTTCTCTTGCCATTCGCTTAGTCGAAATGCTTTCCTTTGCGAAGTCAGTAACTTGGCGTTTGGCTATGGCAGCGCTTGCTAAACTCGAAAATGACAAAACTCGTTTGCGTCACAGTATTGAAGAAGGAATGCGCTTGCAAGCGCTAGCAGTTGGTGTACCAATGGCAGGTTTTGCGCTGTTTGGTCCGATAGTATTATTACTGATTTTTGGGAAAAATTGGACTCCAGTGCTGCACGTCTTTCCATTTATTGCCGTTAGCTATCTTTCCAATTCCATCTTCAATTTACATTGCTCAGTACTTTATCTACTGGGTAGAAATTTATTAGTTGGTTGGTTTCATGCAGCTCATGTCGCACTTTTTGCCGGCGCTGCATTTTTGCTAGTACCGCAGCTGGGAATAGTTGGTTATGGCTGGGCTGAAATATGTGCATTAGCTAGTTACCTACTGCTCCATATATATATAGTCAAAGAATTGGGCAATTTAAATTACACTAAAGCTCTTATTTGGTACGGCATCACCGTTGCTGTTTTGGTTTTAAGTACATTACCTGGTTCAGCTCGTTACCTGTCTTGTTTGTTACTACTGCTTCCACTAACATCAACTAAAGAAAGAAATACCCTTGTTGGCTATTTACAAATCTTGAGGTCTTGACAAGAAAGACGCTTAGATTAGCCTAAGCGTCCTAGCTACAATGTAATTAAAGTTAGCGGTACAAGACTATGAACATTAAACTTCCTTTGAGTTATCAGGAAATTGTTGATGAACTAGTTAATTTTACCGATTTACCCAGACCGGAAGTAGAACATAGAGTGTGGATGCAGGCTTTAGGTGAAGGGACTGTGGTTCAAGAAGCAAAGCATTTTGGAGTAACTCCGCATCAATATGACGACAAGATGGAACAACTCTACAAAGAAGGATATGGATTAATAATTGAGACTATGGTTTTTTGGGCATCACAAGAAAGACAGCTTTGGATTCAACAAGCGATTGAAAGGATTCGCTTATATGCCCAAAAAAATAATCGCCCACTTGATGATTTAGCAATTCTCATGTTAGGTGACGGCACCGGCAATGATTCTTTAGAACTTGTGAGAAACAACTTTAAAATTAACTATTTCGACATTCCTGGAAGTAAAACATATGAATTTGCTACAAAGCGGTTTGCCCATTACGATTTGATAGGCGATCGCGTAAATCTTATCTCTGATTATAACTCTTGTCTGACATCTCAGTATGATGTTGTACTTTCTTTTGAAGTTTTAGAACATTTGACTGACCCCGTTGCCGCCATTAGAGATATTAACTTAATGCTGAAAACTTCCGGCATCGCAATAATTACAGAAGCATTTTCTGCTGTTTATGAGAATTTTCCTACTCATTTAAAATCAAACTTAAAATTTGTTAATCAGACACCTTTTTTATTTTTGCAAAATAAAATGCTAATGACTTGGTATAGTCAAAAATCGTTTTTTCAATTTAAACCAATGGAGTTTGTTAAAAAAGAAAAAATCTCACTTCCGGATTTTATCTCTCTTTTGAAAGATGCGAAAATTCGGCGACCATACATAAATGCCAAAATGAGAAAATTATTCACTTTTGGTTCTTGATATCTGGCAAATCATACATATTGTAGAGACGTTCCATCGGAACGTCTCTACGACGGTTGCCCCTCGCTTATTCTTCAGTTTCCAATCGGTGGAGCAAGAGCAGCACGCGGAATTCCACCACCACCAAGACTGTTTGCTGTATTGTTATCGACAATTTGCAATGCTTGAAATAGCTTCATAAAGTCGTCGTGAAACTGTCCGCTTGTACCCTCGAAATCATAGCCGAAGGTTTTGCGAAACTCATCCAAAACTCCTCTTTCCACTGCGAGGTAATGAGCGTCCCAACCGGCATCATCAACAACATAAGCACCGTAATCTTGCAAGGCATGAAATATTTTTTTCGCAGCAGGTGTTTGCAAGTTAAGACTTTCTTCGGTTTGGCTGGGAAGAATTGCTAAAAGCGCTCCTTGCACAAGCGCGGGGTTTTTACCATGATACTGTTTGGCAGCATTGGCATCTGCACGATCTGCGGGCCAGCGATGCCCAGGATTTTCCTTTGAGTAATAAAGATATTTTTCTCCCCAAAGAAGAACTTTTAATGCATGACGAATAGGCTGATTGCTGGTGAGTTCACCTTTGCGAACAGAACCACCAATAGCAGAAAGACCAGAACCAAAATGCGCTCCCCCTATTCCCTCTCCGTAAATATCAATGTTGGGATAACGCCAACCATAAATTGAACCTCCATGTTGACAACGAGCCAGGGGTTCAAGCTGCACTAAGGTTTTACCATCTGGCATGAGAAAGGCACTCCCATTGTTCGGTGTGCTGTAGGGCTTAGTCGTGGCATCTGGAACAATTAAATCGTCTGGAATGGGCAGCCACAATTCCACAGGTTTAGTGCCTGTACAGCGTCCTTCACCCCAAGCACCAGGAACATAAACTGGACGGTAGGGATCGTCTGCTTTGAGTTTGTAGAAATACTCTTGGTCTACCCCACCATAAGCTGCCTTGTCGATTCCAGCAGGTATGTATTGGGCATTTGAGCCTATGGGCATATTCCAAATCGATGTGGATGAAAAGGGTTGGAGAAACTTGTCTCGTGTAGGAGTTTGGCTGGGAGTTGGCATACAGCCGAGAACAAGAGTGACAATTACACTAGCTATGAATATCAGTAAAGTAGATAGCTGCAACCGCCTGGTCAAAAAGGGAAAAAAGCTCATGAAATAGTCTATCTTGTGTTTCCAGAGTCCAATGTATTTGGTAGCACACTGAATGTCATGAGCATTTATCTGGATTGCTTATGTACTCATTTCTATGTATTTACACTAGTGCAATAAGCGGCTCTACCTCTTGAAAGCTTTGCAATTGAGCGGTAAACCGCTCACTACGAGCTAAGGGTACAAAGTTCACAAGACCAATTCTGTATAAAGATGCGTAAGCGCGGAATTATGCACGCACGAACGCATTCAGTAGGGGCAATTCATGAATTGCCCCTACACAGATGGGAAGCGCAACCTCACATAGAATTGGTATGAGGTGACATTAGAGACTATTATTTCATCTCAATTTTGTTTTCAAAACTTCAGATACATTTTGCAACAATATCTCGCGCACTGAATCTAAATTGTTTGATGATTCAGTTAAAGATTTTGTTTTCAACTGATTCGGATCGGACTTTTCAGTAGATAGAGTTTTTGCTAATTGCTGATAAAGCTTTGGATTTGTAGTAATATGAAAAGCTAACTCTTGCCCTACCTCTTTCAATCGTTGTGGTAACTGAGTTTCTGTTGTTTGTAACAGTTCCGCCAGACTTGCTTGCAGTTTCGTGTTATCTTTTGCAGGTGCGATAAAATTAGCTTTTGGTTGACTGTCGGATAGTTGGTTTTCAAACAGATGGGCGAAAGTTTCTAGCCTTCCGTTGTCTATAGCTGGATGTTGTTGTAAGGCGATCGCTGGTGCAAAATTAGTGCGACTAAGATTATCAGGTAATGGTGCAGCAAGAACTTTCTCTGCATTGACAATTCCTGCACCAAATTTATTCGGCTTCCATGTCGGGAACTTTTCGCAACTATCGCGCAGAATCTGATTAAAGATAAAAGGAATCTTTTCGGCTCCGTAGCGCTTAATTAATTGCTCTCTTCCATGATACGACAGCCATAAAGCCGCTACACCCGCAACTAGTGGCGCAGAAAATGAAGTCCCGGAGCCTTGAAGTATATTATATCTAAGTTCATTATCTATCTTCTCGACTTTCGCATACCAAACTTTCTCAGCAGGTGCGGTAACATCAACTTGAGGTCCTCGCGATGCACCCGACCAAATCTGACGCAGTACATTGCTACCAGTTACAGCAATCACCTCATCATAGGCAGCGGGCCAAACTACGTAGGGAACAAAAGTGCCAGATGCTGCTACTATAATTACGCCTCGTTTTTGAGCATAAATTATCGCACTCCGCAGACGCTGATTAAAAAAACCAGTCCCTAGGCTGATTGACAAAACATGGATATTATTATCTGCCGCATATTCGATCGCCTCAGCCAGATTTTGCACGCTCAGTAATACCACTGAATACGAAACTCGCAGAGGTACTACTTTGGCTCCGGGTGCAACTCCCGTAACAGCTTTCCCACTGAGATAATCGCCTTGCCTTCCTCTGGGACTGATGGCTATACTTGCTGTTGATGTACCGTGACCGGGATTATTTATAACTTCACCAAAAGACCTTTCTAGTTCATCTTTTGGGTCTTTATCTTTCTTAAGAAAATCGTAGCCTTTCGCCAAAAGCAAATTACGAATAATTTCTGGATGTTCTGAATAACCTGTATCCGGCAACCCAATAATAATATCATGTCCTGGTGGTCGCTTCGGGTCAGGGAAAAAGCGCGACCATGCTTCAAAAACTCGCACTTGCTTAAGACCCCATTCAACATCATTACTTTGTTCTTCTATTTGACCCTGAGTGTCACCTATAGGTTCTGATTGCGAATTATCAGCTAAAGGAACCGCAAACAATGGTTGTGCATCCACCACTCCCGGTTGCGATCGCAGATTATAAGATTTATCCCAAGCATCCTTCACACTATAAACTTTTTTGTTGAGGGTGACTTGAAACTCAGTGCGATTGTCACCAACAGATTTCACCTGCCAATCTAAACCGAAGACTTTAGTAACAATTTCCTGGACTCTTTGCTTTTGTCCCGGCATTACCATCTCAATAAAAAAGCCTTCAAACTTAGGACTTAAATTATTTGTGTTGTTTAGGCGATCGCTATGCATAAAATTGAATTGGGGACTAGGGATTAGGGACTAGGGACTAGGGACTAGGGATTAGGATAAGTGCGAGTCATGAGTGCTATATATTCCCAATCCCCAGTCACCAGTAAAGAATCCAACTTTATATTTACGCAAAAAAAGGCAAAGGACAGAACAAAGAAATATAAAAATCTCTTTCCCAGTCCCTACTCCCCACTCCCCACTCCCCACTCCCCACTCCCTACCCACTTAAAACACAAAGCCCGAAAATCATCACCACGCGCTTCAAAATTAGGATACTGATCAAAACTTGCACAAGCTGGAGACAGCAGCACTACAGACGCTTGATATGTGAGTGCTAAGGATGGCGATCGCTTAACCGCATTTTCCATTGTTTCCACAATTTCGTAGTTAGTATACCCCACCTGTTCTAAGCGTTTGGCAAAACTTTCAGCCGCACTACCTATAAGTAATACCACAGCGGCTTTCACCTTAATTTTTGCCAGCCACGCTGTATCATCCCCAGCTTTGGCTTCCCCACCAGCAATCAAAATCACCGGACTTTGCACCGATGCTAAACCAACTTCCGCAGCGTCGTAGTTAGTCGCTTTGCTGTCGTTGATAAAATCGATATTTTCCCAAGTGCAGATATGCTCAAGGCGATGGGGAACGCCGGGGAATTCACGAATAGCACCAGATATAGCATCTTTCTCTATTCCCGCCAACCGCGCTGCTGCTACCGACATTAGCAGATTTTGCTGATTGTGTTCGCCTACCATCCGCAAAGCTGACACTTCAACTATTCTTTCGGGTGCTGAGTTGTTTAATTCGACAACCCAGCCATCCTCTATATAAAAGCCTTTTTCACCAATCAGATAATCTTTACCTTTAACACTTGTCCAATAAGCGTCACTCCATTGACTTGCACCCACCTTGCTTAAATATGCGTCATCCCCATTGAAAACTTGTAGCTGAGACTGTCGCAATAATTTCGCTTTGATATTGTAATAGTTCTCTAAAGTTTTATGACGAGCAAGATGATCTGGTGTAAAAGTCGTCCAAACACCGATGCGGGGAGCAACAGTATTAGAAGATTCTATTTGATAACTGCTAAATTCAGCAATTACCCAGTCAATTGGGGAGTGGGGAGTGGGGAGTGGGGAGTGGGGAGTGGGGAGTTGAAAGTGGGGAGTTGGGAGTGGGGAGTTAGGAGTTGCGAGTGAGGAGTTAGGAGTTAAGAGTGGGGAGTTAGGAGTTGCGAGTTCTCCTTGTCCCCCTTGTCCCCCTTGTCTTCCTTGTCCCCCTTGTCCCCCTACTCCCCACTCCCCCACTCCCCCATCCTGAGAAAGTGCGACTTCGCAAGCTGCCAAGCCGATGTTACCGCAAGCGGGGGCGTTAAATCCGGCGGCTTGAAAAATTGCGGCTGTTAAGGCTGTGGTGGTAGTTTTCCCGTTGGTGCCGGTGATTCCCACCCAAGGTATAGTTTGTAAATGACGCCAAGCGAGTTCCATTTCCCCGATAGTTTCAATCCCCAATTCTCGCGCTTTGACTAATAAGGGAATATCCCAAGGTACACCTGGGCTGACGACAATTAACTGTGGTAAATCGGCATCATTCAAATCCAGGGAATATCCCAATTTAACAGTTATTCCCAAGGTGGTAAGTTCTTGTTGCTGGTGAAGGAAGTTTTCGGAGGTGTTGCGTGAAGCAAGGATATCCGCGTTAGCAGAATCACTAAGCACCACCTCCCAACCTTCCTTTTTCAACAATCTCGCCGCAGCAACACCGGACTTTCCGAATCCAATTACATGAGCTTTGGACATAGACTGTCTTCTGTTATCCCTGGTTAAGTGTCACTATCGTAGCGTTTCTTGGCATAATTTACACCATTTTTTGTTCGCTTAGGCTACAAATTTTTTACCACGGCACCAAAATCAGCTAAAACACGGGCATGATTGCGAAGTAATCCGAGTAAATGTAATCGGTTGCGCTTGACTTCTGGATTTGAATCCATTACTAAGACGCTTTCTGCACCATCAAAAAAGTTGCCGACGGCAGGAGCAATTTTTTCGAGTGCTGTTACTAACTGCCTATAGTTTCGCGATCGCTTTGCGGATTCTGTTTCTGGCACTAACTCGATTAAACCATCATAAAACGCTTTTTCTGAGGCTTTTTGAAATAATTCGGGATTGACTGCAACCGTGGGATTAAGCTGGATGAAGTCCAAATCACCTTGCGCTGCTAACCGAGTTGAACGGTTGACGGTTTCGTAGATTTTATCTAACGTGCCGTCGTTGCGAATTTCTTGCAAGAATAAAGCGCGATCGCGTACATCCAATAAATCTTTTAAAGCGCGTTCCGCATATTCTGCATCGTTTTCTCCCAACACTGCATTCACTAAGTCATAATCTATCGATTTCTCTTCTTGCAACAGCGTGCGAATGCGTTGTAAGAAAAAGTCTTTTAGTGCTGTAATTAACTTCTCACCATCTTTGTTATAAGCTGTAGCAAAATTCCTGGCTATTGACTCAATTAATTCTTGCAAATTAATCGCCAAATTCCCAAACCAAGTAATATTAACTATCGCATTTGCCGCTCTTCGCAAAGCAAACGGGTCAGATGAACTTGTGGGTATCATTCCCAAGCCGAAGATACTTACCAAAGTATCCAGCCTGTCTGCCAAGCCGACAATCTGACCTGTGAGACTTTGCGGTAAATCATCACCTGCGTTTCGTGGTAAATAATGTTCAAAAATTGCTGTTGCAACTTCCGGCGATTCTCCACTTTTAGCCGCGTATTTTTCTCCCATAATTCCCTGCAATTCTGGGAATTCATACACCATTTGGCTGACTAAATCAGCTTTACAAAGCAAAGCTGCTCTTTGAATGTTGCTAGTTTCTGATTGACTTAATTGCAGTTGTGCTGTAATGATTTCGGCATTTTTGCAGATTCGCTCAACTTTCGCACGCACTGAACCTAAATCTTCTTGAAAAGTGACTTTTTCTAACTGCGGTAAAAAGCTTTCTAAAGGCTTCTTTAAATCGCTGTCGTAGAAGAATTTACCGTCAGCTAAACGAGCGCGGATAACTCTTTCGTTTCCCACAGCAATGATATCTGATTTCGCGGGGTCGCCGTTGGAAATTGTCACGAAATAAGAAAGTAGTTCTTTGCTGTTAGCCGATTTGAATACGGGAAAATAACGTTGATGACTTACCATCACAGTGGTAATCACTTCCGTGGGAAGTTCTAAAAAATCAGCTTCAAATTTACCCACAACCGCTGAGGGGAATTCTACGAGATTTGTGACTTCTTCTAACAAGTCGGGGTAGATTTCTACGTGTCCGTCGAGATTTTGCACAGATGAGAGAACTTGCTGTTTAATTGTATTTGCGCGTTCATCCGCATCAACAATGACAAAAGCAGAACGTAACGTGGTAAGATAATCACTAGCGTGGGGAATAGTGACTGGTTGTGGATGTAAGACACGATGAGCGTGAGTTAGGCGATCGCTCTTTATAACTTCCGAACCATTATCCAACTCAATCGGCAGCACCGCATCATCCAACAAAGCCACCAACCAACGAATCGGACGCGAAAATCTCACATCACCATCACCCCAGCGCATCAACCGCTTACCTTCTAAGCTGAAAATCCACTCTTTGACAGACAACGTCAAAATTTCTGCTACCGGACGACCGGGAGTTTTTTTTCTAACAAAGATAAATTCACCCTTCTCAGTCGGACGAATTTCAAAATCAGCAACATCCACACCTTGCTTTTTCGCAAACCCTGCTGCTGCCGGTGTCGGTTTACCATCTTTAAACGCAGCTTGTGCGGGGGGACCTTTAATTTCTTCTTCTTTGTCTGGTTGCTGCGCTGGTAAATTTGTAATTAACACAGCCAAACGTCGGGGAGTACCGTAAACTTCCACCGCATCGCTAGTTAAATTGTGTGCTTGCAAACTTTGGGGAATGCGCTGTTTCCACTGCTTAACAGCGCTACTGAGAAAGCTTGCGGGTAATTCTTCTGTACCAACTTCTAATAAAAAATTAGTCATTCTGTGATCATAAACGCACTAATTTCAACAGTTTACCTTGCGATGCAGGCGATCGCGCTGTATTCGATGCCTGGAGAATTGGTATCAACTGACTTTTGAAGTTTACTTTAGTACTTTTGGTGACAGCGCAAGAGCAAAACGACTTGTTTGGTTGCGATCGCGTTGAGGTAAGTTTATTTATTAAATACAGGAATAAGCGCTGTTAGACCTCCCAAACTCTTATTCCTCTGTGTTTTCAGCGTACTCTGCGGTTCGTTTTTCCATAATTTTGCGCTCCCGACCGGAAATATTTCCGGGACACTAATCAAGTAAAGTCAGAGTGGACAAATCCAGTCACATTGACTGAATTTACACTTGTCCATTGAGGTCTATCTATGATTCATCGGATTCTGGCTAGCAGTCGTCAATTGATTCTCTTAGCGGTTATTTGTTCGTTTATCGCTTCGGTTACAGTTTTACTTTATGGTGTGATTCAAACAGGTAATGCGATTTTGCAGGTATTACATGATGGTGCAGTATCTAGTAAAGGAGGAAAAAAACTAGTTGTATCGCTAGTTGAAGTAATTGATTTGTTTTTACTGTCAACTGTATTTTATATTACAGCATTAGGGCTGTACGAATTGTTTATTGACGATAACATCAATGTACCAGAATGGTTAGAAATTCACAATATAGACGACTTAAAAGGCAAATTAATCAGCGTGATTATAGTAGTTTTAAGTGTATTGTTTTTAGGGCAAGCTGTAACCTGGTCAGGTGATGCTAATTTTTTAACTTTTGGTGGTAGTGTTGCCTTGGTAATTGCCTCATTAACTTACTTTTTGAGCGCACATAAGAATTACAAGAAATAACCACAATTTATCTTGCAACAGAAAATGCCCAAGTGCGATCGCCACACTCAGTTTACCGTGCCATCAACAAACAAAACAAGCGATGTCACAGACAAGCCGCTAGCCTGCGGCTTGCCGCAGGCTACGCGTCTACGCACGACCGGAAAATCAACGACTAATCATCCGCCCAAGTCATTCGGTTTGCTGTTGAAGATGTGCCAAAAATTCATCTACTGTACCTGTCCTTCCTTCATTCCGTAGACGTATAGCAAGGGCGTGTATTGCGTCTTCATCATCTCTGTGAGCTAAAACATAAGTCCTTAGCTGCTTGATGGTCATTTGCTCAAAATTCGGCTTCGGTTGACTCATAGTTCACCTTCCCTTCGGGGCTAATTGATATCTCTGTTTCTTCGCCCGCAATAATTATTAAATCGCCTGTCCTGCTATCAGTGGTGATTAAATATATAGGTCTGTACATCTTGGTTAATTGCTGACAAATTCTGTACATCACCGTCTTTTGCTCTGCCGTTGGCTCCAATTATTCACCTGCTTCTTCTGGTATGCGTTCTAGTTTTTGGACAATCTGTTGTTTGAGAGAATCCATAATTATGCTTGACAATTTATCAGACTTATGGATTTTAGCAAAAAGGCGATCGCATTGCATCGGGGTGCGATCGCATTGTATCGAGATGCATTAACAATGCATCGGGTTGCATTAACAATGCATCGGGTTGCATTAACAATGCATCGGGTTGCATTAACAATGCATCGGGTTGCATTAACAATG
>NZ_JTCM02000043.1:39545-52929 GCF_000817785.2 Hassallia byssoidea VB512170
TGCAACAGCAGCATCCGCATTGGGAAATTTGGGGGATGCGGCAAAACCCTACGTTAAAGATATCGCTGACTTCCTCAAAGATAAAACTGTTGACTCAGATGTTCGTGCAACAGCAGCATCCGCATTGGGAAATATAGAACAACTGAATCTGGATAACATTGTCGTAATTCTAGATTCCGTCTATTATGCAGGTCAATCAGAATTTGAACAGTGGCGTTTCTTAACCTATTTCCTTGGTGGTGGTACTAATGAAGTGAAAACGCTGCTGATATGGCTTGGCAATCCTAAATCATTGCCTGAGAAACTTACACACGATGAAGGCAAAAAAACCCTGGAAGTCTTTAAAAAAGCCTGGGAAGCCAGTAAGACTCAGAAGCTGAAGCGATTGCAAGACGACTTAGCAAAGCAAATAGGCTATGTTGTTGCTAGCAAAAAAGTCTCATGGAAAGCACAAGATATTAAGTTACTGTCAGACCACTACAACAACCTGAAAGGCAAACATAACGAAGCGGATACAGTGCAGTCGGTGATTAATAATCTCGAAGGTTGGAAGTGGTTCTTCGCTGCCAAAAACACCTTTATTATTCATATTACCTTTTGGCTTGCGCTTATCTTTGCTTACCCCAAATTTCCCCAAGTTCAAGCTATCTTCTTCTGGAACCCGTGGGTACGTCGCATTCTCGGTGTCGGTTACGTCGGCTTTCTCCTCGCTTGGGTTCCCTTTTTGCGTCGCAAATTATTTGAACCGTTTCAGCCTTCTCTTTTAGCAGATGCAGGATTAAGCAATTTTAATTCCCAAGCATATTTTCCCCAATCCGGTGTTGTAGAGACGCGATTAATCGCGTCTTCTTCATCCCAAAATTTCACGTCTTCATCCGAACAAAAACAAATCCGATTGATTACGCAAGAGATTCCCAGCATCAAAGGGCAAATCGTTTTAGAAGGCGATTCTGGTTTAGGCAAGTCGATGTTTCTCCGTTATCTGGTAAAATCTTCTCAAGCTATTGTCGTTTATCTGCCGGCGCACAAGTGCGATAAAGGTGTAATTGAGGCAATTCAAGCAAAGCTGCACGGACAAGCACAAGATGCAGAATTTCTGAAAAACCTGATTTACAGCGGTGCGATAGATATTTGCATCGATGGACTGAACGAAGTTACAGCAGACACACGAGCGAAAATTACGCAGTTTGTCGAGAGCTACTTTCGCGGTAACATCATTATGACTACCCAACCGTTAGAGTGGATACCACCCTCAACGGCAAAGATGTATTACTTGCAACCTTTAGAACCTCAGCAAATTGAGGAATTTTTGATTACTCGACAGCCGCGACTACCCAAAGATGCGAAAATTCAAGGTACTGCTTACAATCAAGCTTGCAAAAACTATTTAACAGAAGCTTTCAACCAACACCAATCTCGTGAAGAGTTAGAAGCAGCACAACGAACTCTTTCCAATCCGATGGATTTAACTTTGGTTGCTCAAATGTTATCACAAGGCAAGCAACCAGATTTGTTTCGCTTGCAAGAACAACAATATAAAGAAATGGCAGCAGAATACTTGCAAGAATGGAAGCATGAATTTCCCTTGAAAAAATTCTCCGAAGCTGTCTACCAAATGCGGTTAAATGATGAGAAAGCTTTATCAGGTGAGCTTTTCTATCAAGAATTACACTCGATGGAAGATGAGAAATATAAAATGGTTGTCAGCCGTCAGTGGCAAGATGAAAAAGGAGAACCTAAGAAAGAATGCTACTTCCGCCATGATAAGATTATGGACTTCTTTCTAGTACAAACTTTTCTCGGCGATGGTGACGCAGCAGAACAACGCCTGATTGACCACATGAGCGATCCGCGCTTTCGGGGTGTATACTTTTTGTTAGCAACTTTGCTACAGTTAGATAAGGCTAAAGCACTGCGAGAAGAGTTGATTCAATACGCTGCCAATACGAAGGATCATACTGTGAGTGATACGTTTGTGCAGTTGTTGCGGTCTAGATGATTTAAACGCAAAGGGACGCGGAGTTTTTGTAAGAGTAGACCTCTTGCATAAATCAAAAATAAAGAACCCCACCCCGCATTTGCTGACGCAAACGCTCCCCTCCCCGCAAGCGGGGAGGGGTTGGGGGTGGGGTATTAGGGAAGGAGTGCAAGAGGTCTAGTGAAGACTGACAGTATTTTTTATGAATTATTTGCCGAGTTTCCCAGTATCTTCTTTGATTTGATTGGGCGATCGCCTACCAATACTCAAGGTTATCAGTTCCGCTCGGTCGAAATCAAACAAACCGCTTTCCGAATTGATGGAGTTTTTCTACCACCTGAAAATAGTGCTGACAAAACTATATATTTCTGTGAAGTACAGTTTCAAAAAGATGAATTTCTCTATCATCGGCTATTTGCGGAACTTTTCCTGTTTTTAGACCAGAATCCAGCTACCGTTGACTGGTACGCTGTTATCATCTACCCCAGACGCAGTTTAGAACCTGATGAAACCAGACTTTATCAGGTTTTGCTCGAAAGTCACAAAGTACAGCGCGTTTACCTCGATGAACTCGATACCGCAAACCAATCTTTAGGCGTTAACGTTGTTAAATTAGTAGTAGAACCAGAACAAACCGCTGTGAATCGCGCTGTTTCACTCATCGACCAAACAAGGCAAGAAATAACAGACACCATTACCAGCCAAGCAATAATAGATTTAATTGAGACGATTATAGTTTACAAATTTCCCCTGTTAAGTCGCCAAGAGGTAGAAAATATGCTAAAATTAAGCGCACTAAAACAAACTAGAGTTTACCAAGAAGCACTAGAAGAAGGTCGCGAAGAAGGTAAGCTAGCTGCTGTTCCACTACTGTTGAAAGCAGGTGTGACTGTCGAACAAATAGCCGAACAGCTAGATATTGATATTGAAGCTGTTCGGCAGGCAGCACAACAATCTTAAAGCAGACTACAAAGCGCAGAAGATAATCATACCAATTGGCACTTCTAGGTAGTAAGCGCTTCAGCGCTTTATAAAGCACTGAAGTGCTTACTACGTAGTTTCATTACATTTCTACAACTTCACGCACTAATTGCGCTAATTTTTCCGCACTGTCGGGAACTGCGATCGCTTTACTTTTTGAAGCCATATCAGCCAATTCCGGTGATTGCAATAAATACAAAACTTTACTTTGCAATACTTCAGCGCTTAACTCTGATTGCTTGAATGCGATCGCTGCACCGACTGAGGTAAATACTTCCGCATTGTAAGTTTGATGATCTTCTGCCGCAAATGGATAAGGAATCAAAATTGACGGTACACCACATACTGCCAATTCTGTCAAGCTTCCCGCACCAGAACGACTAATTGCTAAATCAGCGCGTTTTAACAATCCCGCCATATTGTCATAAAACGGTAACACAATATATTGCGGATGCTGTAACTTATCGGCTTCTGGGTCATTATCTCCGGTCAAATGGACAACCCAAGCACCAGCATCAAACCAAGCTGTAACGCATTCACGCACCAACTTATTAATAGCGACTGCACCTTGGCTACCACCAAAGACGACAATTAAAGGAACATTCTCCGGAATCGGTAAATCTAGGGGGACAATTCCCGAATTCAAAAATGGCGATCGCACCGGAGTATTTGTATAAATAGTTTTGGCACGAGGTAGATATTTAGCCGCAACTTCAAATCCCACCGCTACAGCATTACACCAGGGACCAAAAAAGCGTGTTACTTTACCAGGTAAGGCGTTAGACTCGTGGAGAATCACAGGTAAACCAAGCGATCGCGCGGCAATTACAGCAGGACCTGCGATATAACCACCCGTAGTAAAGACACCTTGAAAATTACCTTTTTTCAGAAGTTTTCTAACTTGGAGAATCGAACCGACGAGTTTACCAAAAATTCGTAAAGATGAAAATCCCAACCCTTGCTGAAATCCTTCAACTGCAATAGTATTCAAGGGGTACTGCTTGGGAACAAGCGATCGTTCTAGCCGATTCGGGACACCAAGCCACTCAATTTGATAATCTGGCAATTGTTCAGCAAGTGCGATCGCCGGAAATAAGTGTCCACCAGTTCCACTAGCAGCTATTAATAATCGTATCGGTGCGTTAACCATCAACCCTCTACCGTTGTGCTTTCAAGCTTAACTAAGATAAAACAATTTACGACCCTTCTTTCGCTAAATCCTGAACCTATCAACAATGCCTAACCTAATTGTCTTACTACTTAAACGCCAAAGAAAATTTTTAGCCTCAAACTGGCTAATTTTGTTTTTACTGACACTTGGTTTATTATCCGGTTGGAAATGCGCTCAAGCGAGTACCCCAGACACCGCACCTCCAGCACTGAAAAATTTATTGACGCAAATTGATACAGCAGCAAGTCAAGGCAATGTGACAAAAGTAATGCAGTTTTACAGTCCCAATTTTACTACTGGGGATGGCTTAACTCACGCCAATATGCAAAAAGCCTTGGTTGGACTGTGGCAGCGGTATCCACAATTAAAATACACTACCCAACTGCGATCTTGGAAATCAGAAGGTAATGCCATTATCGCCGAAACGGTGACTAATATAACCGGCTCACCCTCTGCCAATAGTAATAACTTAGCTCTAAATGCGACAATTACATCTCGTCAGCGCATTTCTGGTACGCAAATTGTCCGTCAAGACATTTTGACCGAACGCACTCAACTTAGCTCTGGTGCTAAACCACCGCAAATTAACATTAATTTACCACAGCAAGTGCGAGTCGGACAGCAATATAATTTTGATGCGATCGTTACTGAACCGCTTGGTGAAGATTTTATTTTAGGTGCCGCTTTAGAAGAACCGATTCAACCAGAAAAATATCTTTCTCCCACATCGGTTGATTTAGAATTGCTGACAACAGGTGGACTTTTTAAAGTTGGAAAAGCACCTTCTACCCCTGGTAATCAATGGCTTTCTGCGGTAATTTTACGGGGAGAAGGTATGACAATGGTAACTCAAAGGTTGCAGGTTGTGAAATAAGTAGTTAGGAGTCAAAAGTCAAAAGTCCAAAGTCAAAAGTCAAAAGTCCAAAGTCCAAAGTCTATTGACGATTGACTATTGACGATTGACTATTGACTCTTGACTCTTGACCCTTGACGATTGACTATTGACTAAACATGATTTCAATTCAAAATCAAATTGTTTTAATTACGGGTGCAAGCAGTGGTATTGGTGCAGCTTGTGCGAGAATTTTAGCAGATGCGGGTGCAAAATTGATTTTAGCAGCGCGTCGGCAAGAACGTTTGCAGCAGCTAGCTGCGGAACTAGATAATAAGAGTGCTGATATTCATTTACTACAGTTAGATGTGCGCGATCGCTTGGCTGTAGAATCGGCTATCTCTAACCTACCCCCAGAGTGGTCAGATATCGACATTTTAATTAACAATGCTGGTTTGAGTCGCGGTTTAGACAAACTCCACGAAGGTGACACTCAAGACTGGGATGAAATGATTGATACCAATATCAAAGGTTTACTTTACCTCACCCGTTATGTTGTCCCAGGAATGGTGAAGCGGAATCGCGGTCATGTGGTAAATATTGGTTCGATTGCCGGACATCAAATCTATCCCAAAGGTAACGTTTATTGTGGCACGAAAGCCGCAGTGAAAGCAATTTCTGAAGGTTTAAAACAAGACCTTTTAGGAACCCCGATACGTGTAACTTCCGTTGATCCGGGTATGGTAGAAACAGAATTTAGTCAAGTGCGCTTTCATGGGGATAGCGATCGCGCTCAACAAGTTTACCAAGGAGTAACTCCCCTGACACCAGATGATGTCGCTGACGTGATATTTTTCTGCGTCACCCGACCAACTCACGTCAATATTAACGAAGTTATATTAATGCCAGTTGACCAAGCCAGCGTCACTATGGTAAATAGGCGAACAGAAAATTAGAAGTTCGTAGTGAGCGATTTATCGCTCAATTCAAGAGCTAAAGCTTTTACTACGAACTTTCACAACTTATCAAACTAATTCATATTATCGCTAAATTCAAGGGCTAAAGCCCTTACTACGAACTTTCACAAATCTTCCCCATTCCCTACTCCCTAGATGATTGGTGATATTGCATTGCTTTGGCATAATCGCCTAAAGCATAGCAAGCTACTCTTAAACTGGTAAGAGCTAGTTGTTCGCTGCGAGGGTCTTTAAGTGACCTAGCTAAATTTAAACGTTCTTCATAGAATGTAATCGCTTTGGTATAATCGCCCAAAGCTTCACAAGCAACTCCTAAACTGCCGAGAGACTGTTCTTCGCTACGTTTATCATTAAGTTTTCTGGCTATATGCAAGCGTTCTTCATAATATATAATAGATGACGCATAATCGCCGATCGCATAACAAGCATTACCGAGGTTTTTCAGCACCTGAGACGCATTGCGGTGGTTGTTGAGAGAACGCGATATTGTGACACACTGTTGATAGTAGGCGATCGCTTTCGGATAATCGCTCAAAGCATACCAAGCATTGCCGATATTTTTTAGCACTTGTTCCTCACCCCAGTGGTCTTGAAGTTCGCGAACAAATTCTAAGCTTTGCTGCTGATACTCAATCGCCTTTGCCATTTCGCCCAAAGCTTTATAAACTAATCCTAGGTTATTCAGTGCTGCTACTTGAGTTCGCTTATCTTGCAACTGCTGCGATATTTTCAAGCACTCTTGCAAAAACTCAATTGCTTTTTGATGCTCGTTTAGGTGACGATAAGAATTACCTAAATGAGAAAACGCTTGCACTCTCACCCGCAAATTAGAAGAATCTTTAGTTAAAGATAGACACTGCCCAGAGTAAGAAATTGCGCTTTTGTAATCTCCTGAAGTATAAGCCACTAGCGCTAAATAAGAAAGCGCCTGCGCCTGTCTTTCTAAGTCCCCAAAAGCTTGAGACAGTGCTAAGGATTCTTGTAAGGACTTCATCGCAGCAGTTAAATCTCCTGCTTGTTGTTGTTGAACTCCTTGTCGCAGTAGCTTAGAAGCATCGGATGAGTGGTCGTCACTATCTTGTGGAAGTAGCATTTCACGTTGTAAATTTTTATCAAAGTCATGGCTAATTGTGCCGCGTTTCCTTGCATTCGTATGTATTGTAGTTACTGGCAAGGGAACTGTGTTTTTTGAGTTAAGATTCGATTCGCCTTTCCACATCAACCAATCCCTGATATTTGTAATGATATGTTTAGTGTTCCCAGAAATCGGATGTATCTTTCATGATGGAAAGAGTTTTGGAACCTGAGGTGATGGATAGTCTCACTGAAGCTATTGAATATGATGCAATGGATTTCACTGAGGTAAATACGGCTTTTGCCAAAAGTGCGATCGCGTAGCGTCTTTGTTCGCGAAGCGTCTCCGATAGGAGAAGGAGAATCGCTCTTGGACCCCCACAAGGTATAATCTTGGATGCTGGCACTGGTACTGGTCGCATTCCCCTTTTAATCTCTCAAATGCGCTCAAAATGGCAAATTATCGCTATTGACACTGCGAAAAGTATGCTGGAAGTTGCCGCACAACACGTTCAAGAGGCTAAGAAAGCAATCTTCAATTCGTCTGGAATTAGTGGATGCGAAATCTTTGCCTTACGAGGACGGGCATTTTGATATGATTATCTCTAATAGCCTTGTCCATCATTTACCCGATCCGTTGCCGTTCTTTAAAGAACTCAAGCGTGTGGTAAAATCTAATGGTGGTATTTTCATGCGCGATTTAATTCGACCAGCGAATGCCCAAATTATGAATGCTTTAGTTGATAGCATCGGTGAAGAATACGATGAGTATCAAAAAAAGTTATTCCGCGATTCTCTTCACGCTGCACTGACGCTAGATGAAGTAAACCAGCTAATTTCCCTGTCGGGTTTACTTAATGTAAAAGTCTATCAAAGTTCCGACCGCCATTGGACAGCTGAACGAGGTTGGTGTAACTAATGGCTGGTAATACAAAGTTGCGTTCCTCGATATTACTTGTAGGACAAAAGCGTGATGCCAGAAGAGATAAATATGCAAAATTATTCGCAAGTTCAGAAGCTGCGCTGGCTGGTTATAGCAGGAGTTTTTCTTTTTTCTATAGGATTAACTGGTTTTATTGCCTACACGCTGGGAAAAGCCAATGTGCCTCGTGTTCAGCAACAACAAGCGTGCCGTAAATTCAATCGCGGTAAGTTTAAAGCTGTAGATGTTGCTTCTGCGGGTTTGATACCTGGTGTAAAGGATGTGTTAGCTGAGTTAGAAAAGGTGCAGATTGAGTTAGTTAAAACAAGGACGAGATTTACAGACCAGGCTCCACCTGTTATTAACGTGAAGAATCAAGAAGCAGCTTTAAATTCTTTGTTGGAACAGCGTATAAAGGGCATCTGTCAAGTTATTCAAGAAATTTAGGCGTGCTAATAAGCGCCTTTGCTTCGTGTGGTCACTATATCATTATTAGCTGCCCATTGTCTAATATCTTGACGAGCGATCGCAGCTGCCATTAAATCGGGAAATTTATCAGGAGTGCAGGCAAACGCGGCAATACCAAATTCTGTTAATGATAAAGCAATAGAGCGATCGTACATCGGTGCCCCATCATCATTCAACGCTAATAAGGCGATAAATTGCACCCCAGCATTCACCATTGCTGCAACTCGCTTGAGCATTTCTTTCTTATCGCCACCTTCATACAAATCACTTATTAACACTACAATTGTATCTTGGGGCTGTTGCACAAAACCTTGACAATATGCTAAGGCTCTATTAATATCAGTTCCACCACCCAATTGAGTGCCAAATAGTAAATCTACTGGGTCTTGCGCTTCATCAGTCAAATCTACAACTTCGGTATCAAACGCAACTATGCGCGTCTGCACTGCTGATAAAGATGCCAATACACATCCAAAAATACCTGCATAAACAACAGAAGTTGCCATCGAGCCACTTTGGTCAATGCAAAGTA
Source organism: Hassallia byssoidea VB512170 (assembly GCF_000817785.2). Classification (GTDB taxonomy): domain Bacteria; phylum Cyanobacteriota; class Cyanobacteriia; order Cyanobacteriales; family Nostocaceae; genus Hassallia; species Hassallia carrinoi. The sequence continues at coordinate 48,481 of NZ_JTCM02000043.1, forward strand.
TGATGTTGCGTAAATTACTTCGCTTGCGTCCATAACCGATTCTAACTTCTGGAATAATAGTACGATATTTAGGTTGATAATGCTTGAGATTAGCGCGGATGGTGCGATTCCAATCAATTTCGTTGTGTCGGGGACGACGGTTGCGGATGCTGCGGTTCAAGCTGCCGATAACAGCTTGACGCATCGGGTTAGCGAGTTTGCGTTGCAATTCCTCAACGACGCGACGCACAACCATGCGTGCAGTATCTTTAGTCTTGCTTGGCATAATATTGCTTAAAGAAAGCAAATTCGCCACTAAATGCACATCTGGCTCAACAGCTTCCAGCATTTCTGGTTCTAACAACATTTGACGCAAATTAAGACGTTCTAGCGCGTCGAGTTGCATCACCTTAACTACCGATGAAGGGAAATAAGTGCGGATGTCAGAAAGCCAACGAGCAACTTTTGGGGATGAAGAGCCTAAACCACCAGAGCGATCCGGATCGTACAATGCACTCAAGGCGTTGTCCATTGCCAAATCAGCACCGCTTAATCGACACCCTGTACCATCAGCTTCTTGACTTCCTAACAAAAGTCGCCAACGGCGTAAACGTTCGTCGTCATTTTGAGTCATACTTTACACTATATTTGAAACTTTCATCTATTGATTGGTCTTTTTGTATTCCACATTAATTCAAATTCCGCTTTTGTAATTTCAAATTCTTGTATATCCTCCTTAGACATGCGTTTATCACTTAACATGCCGTAATCATCTCCGAAGTGAGTAGCATCATAAAATAGAACGTTTCCGTTTTCGTAAACTTCTATTTGTCTGACGACGCGTGAATTATCATTAATTTCCATAAAGTAAGTACTAGTACCCCACTCATCAAAAGCACCACCAAGGGATTCATCCCAAAACCATTTACAGTATTTCATAGCTTTCGCTCTATAGAGAAATACAATCTTACTTACTGTGCTGCATCGCCATTAAAAGCTAAATTATACAAAGTCTCAATCCTCCTCTTAGCGGATTTTTTGTTTCACGCAACAGACACTCCAGACGCAAAGACTTATCAATGAGTGCAAGAACAAAGATTGCATTATCAATATAAATAATATTATTCACTTAAGCTTTTATTAGCGTTTGTATGATAAGTATGACGCAAGATATCTCGCACTTCCATTAAAATTATTCCCAACTTATTTTTACCGCTGCCATTAGCACCACAACCCCAGTAATAATCAATCGGGGAATTTTCGACTATTTCTGCATCTTTTGTGTCAAGTAAAATTTCTCGGATATCCGCATGAGTTTCAAATTTTCGTAACACTGCTTTTTGCATAATATCATCTTTAACTTGTTCCCAATCTGGACGCAGGGGACGAGTTCTTTCGCGTCCCATTTTCGCTGCTTCTTTCGGTGTTTTCACTAAGCGAATTTGTTCAGCATCAGCTGTTTTGGGAAATTTTTGCGCTTGAAAATAGTGTTCGCTGGTAGACCAATATAACCCATCTAATTCAAAGCCGTGTGCGGAAAAGTTTGAGAAACAACCGTATTTTTCACGAGTGGTGTAAAAGTAAATTTTCATAACGATTTATGATAAAGTAATAAATTTATTGTATGAATATTTTTGATATCATACCTGAGCGGGCGTTTTCTGTTGCTCTAAGTGCTGATATACTCAAACTTTGCAGCCCAGAGTCGAATGTATTTGGTGCTTGAAGTTGGGCGATCGCGCTTATGTGGAAGTCTTAACTTAAGTTATTAACAAATTCTTTGGTACGATGGGGTAGCCGCGCACTGCCCTGTGTGCTTTTCGCATAACATACAAGGAAAAACTTTCGCTTGCTTTGAAAGTAAACGACATAATGCGCGATCGAGCAACTAAGAACCACGCTTTTTGTGTTATAGTTGTGTTTAATTGAGTATTATTTTCGGTGATATGACTCCTTTTAATATAGTCTCTACTGAATCTAAATCTCTACATTTAAGATTTCTTGGAGATGTTTTATGTCCATTTATGTCGGTAATCTATCTTATGAAGTTACAAAAGAAGACCTAGAGCGAGCTTTTGGTGAATACGGCACAGTAAATCGCGTTCAGCTACCTAGCGATCGCGAAACAGGTCGTCCGAGAGGCTTTGCCTTTGTAGAAATGGCAAAAGAGGACGAAGAAACAGCGGCAATTGACGCGCTTGATGGCGCTGATTGGATGGGTCGTAGCTTAAAAGTTAATAAAGCTAAACCCCGTGAAGACAGAGGTTCCTCTGACAGACGAGGTGGTGGTGGAGGATACAACTCTCGTCGCTACTAAGCTTTAAGAGCAAGAGTTTAACTCGTTGGTCTTAAGGGTAGACTCGTTGTCTGCCCTTTTTTGCTCAACACCCCTAGGTCCGATGCTGGACAAAAATGGCACAAGCGTTCGTTTACTAGATCCTCGATCCCCCACGACATTTTACAGATGTTGGCTGTCCATTTTTGTCTACATGAGTGTGAAACCCCAAAACATCAATTTAATTGGAGATACAATGACCCAAATAATTCCCGGAGAAAATGAAGGAATAGAGTCAGCCTTACGCCGATTTAAACGAGAAGTTTCCAAAGCTGGGATTTTTCCAGACATGAAAAAGCATCGCCACTTTGAAACACCTCTGCAAAAACATAAGCGTAAAGCAGTTGCGAGACACAAACAAAGTAAAAGACGTTTTCGTAGTAATTAAGGATAACTCCTCACAAGCGGTTACTTTCACGCATAGAGGTTTCGATTGCGATAACAGCCAAGAGCGGAGAGTATCGAAGTTTTACGCTTTTTGAAACTGCCTCATCTTGCGACGGTGCTTTATCAGCATTGTAGGATCGAGCGATCGCCGTAGGTGTGAAAGTAACCGATCGAGGGATGTACAAGCACAGAAGAAAAAGCTGCACGCGATCGCACTACTCCCAAGCCACTGTTGAATTAAAAAATAGAGCCGATTCCGAAAAAAAGCACGTCCCAATAACAAAAATGTTAAAAGCTTGGTGACAAGGACTGGATTTTCGGAATTTTATAAGTGATATCCTTTGCAAATCATACATATTGTAGAGACGTTCCTTTCGTAACGTCTATGAGCGTTGGTTATGTGGGTATAGAGCTTACTTTCAAAAAAGAGTTATAGTTGCTAACAATATAGACAAATGTCCAGGTTGTTAGTTTGGAAGTTTAACCTTCACTGGGGAAACTACAATCCCCTCTATCCCTTGGGCGAAAGCTTCAGGGATTGCTTTTCTGAGGATATTTAACGATCCATTTACATCTGCATTAATCAATTTACCAGTAGCAGATTTAGTTAGGGTCGAGGGGAACATTACTGTTCCACCCCTCCCATCCGAAACCGTGCGTGCGACTTTCACCGCACACGGCTACGAGCGTGTGTTATCCATTTGTCACTACGGACTTCCTGACCTTGAACCCTTTAAAGAACGGAATATCATTGACCCATTCCCAGTCAAGTTTTTCCCAAAATTGAGAAAGTTTTTCTAGGAACTTTGAGTGGTCTTTTTTCCTTATTTCCTTAAGGTCAATCGCGGTCTTTTCGTCATGGCAGTGTCGATGTAATAGTTGTAGGTTTTTGTATTCATCCTTGCCGCCAATGGCTCTGGGAATGATGTGGTCTACTTCTAAAACATCCCATTCTTGAAAGCTTAATCCACACCAGGGACATTTACCATGAGTGTTGCTTAAGCAACTTAGCCTTACGATTAGGTATTTCAGGATGTGTCCCTAGTCTTGAACTCCAGTAAACCAGGTCGCCGTCGTAGGGGCTTTTATCGCCTTTAACTTTCACATAGTCAGTGCTACTGCATTCAACCTCATTATGTGATAGTAACCGGAGGGGGTTCGCTCTCCCTTCCCTGGTTGCGAATACCCAGTTGTCGCCTTCTATGGAAGTCCAGTATTTGTCATGAGCATCTTTGACATTTCCACATCGGCGTTTTGCCCATCGTCGAAGTTTCAGGTATGTAAGGTTATCTTGTTTTGACATTTCCCCAACGGTTTTAGCGTCGGAGTTTGAATAGTAGGAAGACCATCCCCTTATAACAGGGTTGAGGTCATTGATTAATGCCGCTTGGGGCGAAGACCTATGTTTTGTGATGATTCTTCTGATTTCCTCAATGTGAACCTTACTCGCCTTCGCGGATGGAGTGATGAGGGAATTAAAACCTAATATTGCACCGCAGTTGCCTTTGTTGCTGCGGTACTTCCCGGCGCGGTGTTGTTGCACATGATGACCAAGAAAATCAAATCCTGCAAAACCATCCTCACTTAATTCAGGATTGAATGTATGGGTTAACCGAGTTTTTTCGGGTTTTAATTCAAGTCCTATGCCAGATAACCATTCCGAAGTAATTAAAGTCAGCGACTCCCTCACGAGAGCCGCTGCTCTCCAAAACCGTGCTTGATGCTTTCCCATCACACGGCTCCTCAGT
>NZ_JTCM02000044.1 GCF_000817785.2 Hassallia byssoidea VB512170
AATCCCCTCCCCGCAAGCGGGGAGGGGAGACAAAGCTACGCTTTGGCGGGGTGGGGTTCTTTGGGCGATCATAAGTAATCAAACGGACATGATATTATTTCTGTGACACTTGCAACGAGGGTGTCCCGACAGTTAAATGATTGAGGATTAATTGACAAACATCGATCGCTTGTATTGATGAAGAAAGCAGGTGATTTTGTTTGGTAATAAATAATGGACCATTCTCTGGATTCGTGGGAATACAACCGTGAGAACCTTTTACCAATGAAGCATCTAAGGGAATGACATCCATTAAGTAGCGAAACCCAAGTTGTTTTTTCAGCAGTTTTGCAGCAATTTTCAGTTTGGGAAGCTTAATTTGCGGGTCAACAAATAATTCTACAGGGTCGTAACCGGGTTTGCGATGGATGTCTACGGTTCTGGCGAAATCGGGAGCGCGATTATCGTCAAGCCAATAATAGTAAGTAAACCATGAATTTGGATTGGCGATCGCTACCAATTCTCCGGATCTAGAGTGATCTAGATGATATGCTGACTTTTGGCTATCATCTAAAACGTAAGCTACTCCTGGTGTTTCTTCTAAAAGCGATCGCACTTTGGGAATATAAAACGGATCGTTAACGTAAACATGAGCAATTTGATGATCTGCAACCGCAAATGCTTTACTTGCACCTGGATCTAACAATTCTCGTCCTAATTCTTCTTTCACTGCTAGCAAGCCTTTTTCTCGCAGAATCCGATTCAAGTGGACGGGTTGAGATACATCAGTAATTCCATATTCTGACAAAACGATGACTTGAGCGCCGCGATTTTCATAAAACTCAATCAAATCGGCACAAACTGCATCAATTTCTTGTAAATCCTTGGCTATTTTGTTTACGTCAGTTCCAAATTTTTGCAAGCAGTAATCGAGATGCGGTAAATAAATTAGTGTCAGCGTTGGGTTAGAGTCTTCTTCAGACCACTTTGCTGAATTAGCTATCCATTGAGTAGACTTAATCGATGTGTTGGGACCCCAGAAATTGAATAAAGGAAACTGTCCTAAATCAATTTGCAGTTGCGATCGCCATTTTGCCGGTTGAGTGTAAATATCGGGAATTTTCCTACCATCAGCAGGATACATCGGTCGAGGAGTAACTGCGTAATCTACCGAGGAGTACATATTGTACCACCAAAATAAATTCGCGCAGGTAAAGTCAGGATTTAGCGCTTTCGCCATATCCCACACTTTCGGAGCCTGAATTAATTTGTTAGACTGTCGCCAGAACTTAATTTCACACTCATCGCGAAAATACCAACCATTGGCGACAATTCCGTGTTCGTTCGGTAATTTCCCTGTAAGATAAGTAGCCTGTGCCGAACAAGTGACAGCAGGTAACACCGATTCCACCGAAGCGACTTTCCCACTAGCCGCCCAACGCGATAAAAACGGCGTATGCTGACATAATAAGCTGGGTGTCAATCCTACTACGTTAAGAACTACTGTTTTTTGCATAATATAAAATTAATTAAGTAGTAAGCACTTCAGTGCTTAAAATGCTTAAAATAAGCGTTGAAACGCTTACTACATACCCCCCAAAATATCTTACCTTTTGCCCTTCATCTAACAACTAACAGCCAACATCTTATTTAAAACCCACTCATACTCACGTTGAATCGATGCTGATAAATCTAGCTTCATTTCACCAGGTAATACATCCCAAGTGTAAGTTTCAATTTCTAGATGGTTGCAAACCTGATTATTTTGCAGCAGTTCCAAGACAGTGGTAATGTCGTCTTGGGTAGATTGCAATAGTTTATAATCGTGGATAAAAATTGGCACATGAAAGTGAATTCGCCATTGAGATGCGGTGGTATTTTCCAAATCTGGTAAAGCGGCTTCTAAGTCGGAATATTGATTGAAGTCGCTGGTAACTACTTGGTGTAAATACGTAGATTCTGCAAAAGGAAGCAACCGTTCTTTCACTTGGCGGCGTTGTTCGGCATTTTCTGGCACATCTACTTGTAAAGCTGCACTAATCTGAATTTTGCCAATTTGAATTCCTACAGCTTGAAATTGCTTGAAGACGGAAACTGGATTTTCAAAGGCGATCGCAAAATGGCATGTGTCGTAACATACACGCACATGTTCTAATAAAAGCGCTTCGGCTGCTTCTTGGGGTATCTCCAATTGTTGTGCTAAATAAGCACCACCAAGAGGTAATAAATGCTTTTGGAAATAATCAATTACCTCGGCAGCATTTTCAATTAATCCATCTGGTTCTGGTTCTAAATTCAAGTGCAGCAGCTTTCCAGTATCAGCGCGGATGCGTACCATTTCCGCTACCAATAAAGCTATGTGCAAACTAGCGCTGTTGATGACGGATGTTTGAGAAATTTGATTTCCTTTAAACCAAGGTTTGTAAGATAACGGTAGTGTAGAAATGCTACCTTCCATTTCGGCAGGTAACAATTCAGCGAGAATATTGGTTAGTTGTAATGTGTAATCTAACCGTTCTTGTTTTGACCAATCTGGTGCATAAACTTGGTCTTTTACTACTTGCTGATGAAATCCACCATAAGGAAATCCATTTAAGGTAAACACGTATAAATCATGTTCGGCTAACCATGATTTAAATTCTTTTAAGGTGTTTCCTTGTAATAGTTCTTTGGCTGCTATTGCTGCTAAACGCAAGCCAATACCAAACGGTTTTCTTGGTGCTATTTTTGCTTTTAGTTCTGGAATGTATTGCTGTAAGTTACTAAATACTTTAGTCCATTCTTCACCTGGGTGAATGTTGGTGCAATAGGTTAAGTGAATGTTGTTTTGTATTTTCATTTTGTGTGAGCGTTTCACGCTTGGAGGAAACGACTTCAGTCGTTACTACGGGTTAAGTTAAACTTTCAGATACAGATGAACTGAGGAAGGAGGAAATGCTTTTTCTGTGTCTATCTTCTACAAACTCTTGCAATAAGGAAATAGCTTGTTTGTACAAAGATAAATCAGCTTGATGAACTTCAATTCCTTGACCAATTCGTTGCAGCAGGGTTAAAGTTAATTCTCCACCCAAGTGTTCGCGAAACTCTTGCAACCCACGAAATAAACTGCGCGAATGTTCTGGTTGTGATAGTTTTTCTTCGAGTTCCGGAACGTACAAGACAAAGCCTAATGTTACCAGTGTATTTAGAATGCACTGCCATTCTAAGCGCGAAATCTTTCCTAACAAATAGGAATAAGTTGTATCTAAGGCAATACCGATCGCCACCGCTTCTCCATGACGCAAACTATAATTTGTCAGTTGTTCTAGTTTGTGCGCTGCCCAATGTCCAAAATCTAAGGGACGAGATGAACCCATTTCAAAGGGATCGCCGCTCGTGGCAATATGTTGTAAATGTAACTGAGCGCAACGGTAAATCAACTGTTGCATTGCGTCCATATCTCGGCGGCGCAGTGCTTCGCTATTAGTGCGGATGAATTCAAAGAAGTCAGCATCCTTAATTAGGGCGACTTTCACAGCTTCGGCAATACCAGAACGCCAATCGCGATCGCTTAAGGTACTCAAAAATGATAAATCATTGACTACTGCGTAAGGCGGAGCGAATGTGCCGAGAAAGTTCTTTTTCCCAAAGGCATTAATTCCGTTTTTCACCCCGACACCAGAATCATTTTGTCCCAACACTGTCGTAGGAATACGGATAAGTCTAACTCCTCTATGAGCAGTTGCAGCGGCAAATCCAGCCAAGTCTAACACCGCACCACCGCCAATTGCTATCAGGTAGGAATGGCGACATATCCCCGATGAATCAATCAATTTGTGAATTTGCTTGACTAACTTGGGATTGTTTTTAGCAGCTTCTCCACCAGGAACTTTTATCGGGTCGCCAGCGAGGGTTAAGATATCGGCATGATACTTGGTATACAGTGCTATTTGCCTGAGCAAGCTACGCCGAAACTCTAATAAGCCTGCATCTACGACTACGACTATTTTCTTTGGTTTTTGCTCACCATCGCCGGCAATTAATTGCGCCAGCATGTGATTTTTCAACTTAAAGACTTCATTGGTAAAGTAAACTTTATAGTCGAAGCTAACCGAAACATGTTGCTGAATCGGTTGCAAATTTAATGTAGTTCTTTCCGGGATACTAGCTACCATATTTTTGATGATGTTTCTAAAAGTGTTGCACGATTTAAAGCTTGAACAAATACTTCTCTTGAGTGAGAACCGTCAATTTTGACTTGGTTGTTGATAATAAAAAACGGCACGCTGGTGATATTATTCAACCGAGCAAATATTGATTCCGCCAGAATTTTATCGACTGCGGCATCATTAGTTAATTGTCTTCGTAATTCTGTAGGATTTAGTTGGTGTGCCGTACCTATAGCAATAATAACTTCGATGTCTCCGAGATTTAAATTGTCTTCAAAGTAAGCTTTGTAAATTGCTTCTACAATATCATTTTTAATGTTTTCTGGTGCTATGGCAATTAGTTGGTGGGAAAGTGTCGTGTTGACTGCTAGAGAAATTTTGTTAATATCTAGCTTGACTCCAGCGGCTTCACCTGCTTTTTGTGCATAGTCAAACATCTGCTGGAGTTCTGTTTCTCCAATGTTTTTTCTAGTTCGCATAAAGCTACGAAATTCGTAACCGCTTGCAGGAACGGTGTTATCAAGTAGGAAGGGATGCCAGCGAATATTGACTGGTTGTTGGATTTGGTCAAGTGCATCGAAAAGATGTTTTTTGCCGATTCTGCACCAGGGACAAACGGTATCGTGAAAGATGTCGATCAGCATGGTTTTTGTTATTTGAATGCTGAGGTGGGAAAATAATTAATTGAAAACGAACCGCAGAGGCGCAGAGGGCGCAGAGAAAGGAGAAGAAGAGAGTTATGATGAGTTCTTGCACAAGTCTTCATTTTAACGTCTTTCTTTGCACCTCTGCGCCTAGAAGTGATAAAAAACTTACAACTGCTGTAGGTTTATTTGTGGTTCGTCCGCTTTTTTCTGGCGCTGATTGAAGATTGTGGGTAAGGCTTTTAAATGAGTTTTTTCCTCTGTGAAAAATGTTTGAGCGGTTTCAAATTCTTGGATTAATGCGGCTCTATCTTGCTTTTCTACTAGGGTTGCTAAACGGCTGTAAGTTTCTGCTAAAAAGCGAATTTCTTGACATCTTTCTTCTGTGGCAAGCATGATGTCTACACACAAATTTGGATTTTGAGCAAATAGACGTTTAACGATATCAATCTCTTGCCGATAGCTGGGACTTGACATTGATAAACTACGTTCTATGTCTACTCTTTCTTGTGCTAAGAAAACACCAAGGCTAAATCTAGAGAAGTGTTGCGTGGCTTGAATAATGACCATCATTTGGTCATGTTCTTCTGGTGTGCAAACAATTAGTTCTCCACCTTCGCTTTTAATGAAGTCTAAAAACCATTGAAAGAAATGATTTTCTCGACCTGGACACACTACGACTTTTTGCTTGCTGAATGATTTGATGTTGGGACCAAACATAGGATGTAATCCGATTACTGGTCCTGGATGGTGTGCCAGCATTGCTGCTACTGGCTGAGTTTTGATGCTGGTGATGTCACATATTCCTGTTGTTGGCGCGAGGTATTTTGCAGTTCGTTTGATAACATCTACGGTTCGCTCTATCGGAACGCTGATTAATACTAAGTCTGCTTGATTTAAGAGTTTATCTGCATATTGCCAATCATCATTTTCCAGAATGCTTACGTTGTGTCCAGCCGCTAGAAGTTGCTGTGTAAAAAATCTTCCCATTCTGCCAAGTCCACCAATGATGGTAATTTGCATTGGCTTGACATTATTGACTTTGGATGATTGAGTGGTAATAGCATGACTGTTGATTATACTTGCCCAAACGAATTCGGGAATGCCTGCTTGGGCAAGTTGAGGAGCTATATAAGCAAGTTGTTCTTCTGGTGAAGGCAATTCTGATGTTGCTTGCAGCGATAGGCGATCGCGTAATAGCTCGATTATATTTTGATCGGTTTGTTTGAGCTTGTCTGGAATCATAGATAATCCAAATTTACGAAGTTACAAGCGCCAGCAGTCGCCGTTCCAACTTCATTAAATAAACTTTTTTATTTAGAATTGATATGCTTGCTAATTCTTAACAGCGTTGCGCGATATCAAATATCTAGAGGTGATTCGCTAGAAGTGAATTTTGGCAAAATATCTAAATCTAATGCTGGGTTAGCGATCGCATCTACAAATAACTGCTCGTACTGATCGAGTGCTTGCTCAAAAGAATAGCGCTCTACGGCAAATTCTCTTCCTGTCTTACCTAGCATTTCTGTTTTCACAGGATTGGTATATAAATCCATAACCGCTGCTGCGAGTGCTTCGGGTGATTCTGGTTTCACTACTATACCCCCGCCACTTTTACGGATTGCTTTGGCTGCTGTACCGCTAGCAGGAACTGAACCAATAATTGCCCGACCACTTGCTAACAATAATGGTATTTTGGAAGGCATGTTAAAGGAAATCACATTGCTCTTTTGCACAATCAAGCCGATATCCGCACCGGCTAACATTTCGGGTAGTTGTTCTCTCGGTTGTAACGGTAGCAGTACTACGTTATCTGCGCCACAAGTTTGACAATATTTCTCCAATCTTTCTAAAGCCTGTGATTCGCCAGCGATCGCAAAAACAATCTTTGGTATGTGACGCAACCGAGCTGCTGCTTCTACTACTGTCTCTAAACCTTGTGTCAGCGCAATGTTACCTGAGTAGAGAACTACAAATTTATCATCTAGTTTATTCGCTTTTTTCCAAGAGTTGTTTACTTTTGGTAAAGGACGGATAAAATTTACATCTACCCAATTGGGAATGCACCTAATTTTACTCGGCGAAACTCCCTTTTTCACTAAATTTTCTACAAACCCGTCGGCAATAACACTGATGCTATGTGCAGTCCGGTAAGCAAATTTCTCTAGTGTTTCCAAGGCTCGGATCATCCATTTGTTTCTGATCAGCCCAACACGTATGGCAGCTTCTGGTAAAATATCTTGTACATTCAGTACCACCGGGCAGTCATACAAACAACCGAGCAAAGCTGCCGGCAAGGACACCATCAGCGGCGGTACTGTCAAAAGAATTACATCGGGTCGCCACCCGTTTAAAGCTTGGGGGATACTTGTAAAGACAAAGCTTAATTCTAGTAGCAGCCGATCTACAAGATTGGGTTTAGACTTAATTCGCAGATAACTACGTTGGATAGTGACACCATTTTTTTCTTCAGTCACATACCATTTACCCCGGTAACCATCGTAAATCTGGCGCTGAGGATAGTTCGGCATACCTGTGATTACCCGAACCGAATGACCTCGTTTCACTAGTCCTTCTGCCAGTTCAGTCATTAAAGGAGCAATCCCAATCGGTTCTGGATGATAGTTGTAGGAGTAAATCAGAATCTGCATGATCTGTCTTGAAAATAAAGGCACTTGGACTAGGGATTAGAGAAAGTATATTTTTCTTTTTTTGTTTGAGAATCGCTCCTAAGAGCTATCTAGTTATTTTCCTAGATTCACCGTATAAGTGTCAGCTCTATTTATTTATGATTTTTAGTTATTATTGCCACTTTTAATTTTAAGTTACCGCAAAGATTCGTGATAGCGCCATTGAAATCGGCAACAAACTTAAAACCAGTAACCCGTAAGTCCAACTAGCGAAACCCGCAGCCAATGTAGCATCTAAAACTATTAGTGACAACACCCCGGCTTTGACTGCAATTCTTATTTGTTCTGGGGTTGGTTGGCGCACAGCTTTGATAAAAGGCAGTAACACCCGCGTCGCAAAAAGAACGATAAATGGTAATGCTGTCAAAACTTCATAATTGTTTAATAGCCCTAGTGCCAAAAGTCCGAAAATGACTATAACAATCAGTGATAGCGCTGTGACTCTAGTTGTACTGTTGCTGACTTTAACTTCATCTCGACTGAGGGTGGTGATACCGGCGATGTAAGCGATCGCAATCAAAGCCAAATACCAATATTCTCCTACCATCGCCGGTGCCACACTCACACCTAACAATAAGTTTCCACCCCGACAAACACCCATGTTAATCGGACCCAAAACAGCGTTGTGCTTCCCCACAGCATCATAAACTAAAGCTGCCGAAGCAACGATCGCAGCCACAGTTGCACTCTTCCAAGAAACTTGCAAAGCTGCGATTACACCAACGCTCAAAAATATACTTCCCAAGATAGTTGCGCCCCAAACCGATGCTCTACCACTAGGAATCGGTCGTTCCGGTCGCTCTTCCGCATCTAATTTGGCATCAAAGACATCATTAAAGACAATTCCGCCACCGTACAAACCCGTAGTAGCCAGCAGCAACCACGCCAATGGTGTTAAATCGCCAACGTATCCCGAAGCTGCGAAGCCGGCTAAAACATCTGCCCAAGCAGTAACAATATTAGCAGGGCGCAGTAATTGAAGATATGCCCAGAGAGAATTTTGACTGAAAGTAGCGGTGTTCATGGGGGAGGTAGGGGGAGAGTTCTTGAGAGGGGGAGAGTTCTTGAGAGGGGGAGTGGGGGAGGTGGAAAAATAACTCCTAACTCCTAACTCCTAACTCCTAACTCTTACTCAATCAACGCATATTCACGCATAGACTCGACAATTGGTTGTTGTCCGCGCAAAACGGAGTTACCGTTAAATAACTGTCGTTGGTCGATGGGTGAGGGAGACAGCCAATCTGAGTCTTGCATTTGACCGCTTTGGCTGTAAGCTGCGAGTGCGTTTTCATAACACACAGCTTTGACATCAGATTCTCTTATTCCTCTGTCTATCATCAGTTGAGCGGTTTTGGGTACAGCTAGCGGATCGCTAATTCCCCAGTCAGCGCTGCTGTCTACAATGATGCGATCGCTTCCATATTGGCGTACAATCTCCACCATGCGAGCATTGCCCATTTTGGTATTCGGGTAAATTGTGAAACCTGCCCAAAAGCCCCGATCCAAAACTTCTTCAACCGTCTCTTCATTGTTATGATCGACAATCACTTTTGATGCATCTAACCCATGTTCAATACATACATCCATGCTACGACTGGTGCCAGCCTTTTTGTTGCGATGCGGTGTATGAATTAACACTACCATGTCAAGTTCTTTTGCCAGCTCTAACTGTAGACGGAAGTATTTATCTTCGGCACGCGTCATGTCATCGTAGCCAATTTCACCAATAGCGACTACACCCTCTTTGCAAGCAAACAGAGGTAACAATTCCATCACTTGCTCTGCCAAAGCTTCGTTATTAGCTTCTTTAGAATTCAAACCAATCGTGCAATAATGGCGGATACCGAACTGAGCCGCCCGAAAACGCTCCCATCCCACCAAGCTGCTAAAGTAATCTTGGAACGAACCAACATTAGTCCGGGGTTGTCCCAACCAAAAAGCCGGCTCAATTACAGCCACAATACCCGATTCCCGCATCATCAGGTAATCATAAGTTGTGCGGGCAGTCATGTGAATGTGAGGATCAATAAACATCATATTAGTTGTTATTTGTTAATTGTTAGTTGTTATTTGTTGTTGGAGCGTGGTTAATGGGCATTGGTAATAATTCTTTCCCCTTTCCCCTTTTCCCTTTCCCCTTTTCCCTTCTTCAAATTCCCACTACCCCTTAACCAAATTCACCAATTGCCAAATCTCTGGAGAAACCGATCGCCCAGCAGCTTGACGTTCATTGGCGTAATCAACTAACATTCTTGCTAGTTCTGGATTTGCACGCTGGTTAAGCCCGTGAATTAAACTCACAGGGCTGCCGACAAAAAAAGCTTTCAGCACCATCTGATTCCAAGCCAGATTGTCAAAATACTGTGCCGGATAAGGATTTGTTAAAGCAACAGCATTAAAAACTGCTGTCATATTGCTGCGAACTCCTTCAGCAGCGCGGTGACGAAGTTTTTCTGGGTAAGGTAAAAGCGGTAAAGCTTGATAAAGTGCAATTAATTCCCCCACATCCGCAGTGGTGAAAACTTGCTCCAAGGTGTGCAGATATTTCTCTGCATCATCATCGGGCAAAGACAGCAGCAATAAAGTACGAGCGGCTTGATCCACACTCCACTTAGCGGGAACCCAACCTGTGACTATTGCCGAAGCTGCTTTTAAATCGTCTTGCGTTAACTCAAGGTCACTTTTGCCAGTATAACGAGGCACAGCACTGAAAGCAGTAAAGAACACTCGCACATTAGCCCCGTTGCTTATCTGCTTTCTTTTTTCATCTAGCCAGACGAGACTTTCCGCTTTTATTTGCCGTGCAACCCAGCGATATAATAACTCACTAACACTCGTTAGGTTTAAATTAATAACAGCAGTCATAACATTTATAACAATTTTAGAGGTATTCTCGTTCCCTGTTTTCTCGTTAAGAGTCTCTGACAGAAAATGCAATCATGTGGGCTGCTGCCTCACGGATATGTATCGGGAGGCAGCAGCCCTCCCAGACTGCGTTCCCAGGTTCAACCTGGGAACGAGGGTACGAGGCTAAACTGTAGTCTTTTGCAGTTGCTTCTCTAAACTGATGATTGTCCTTTGCCGCTTATCTTTCTTCAACTTGACAACAGTAGCACCAATTCCCAAGAACCCTAGAGCTAATGCTGTGCTAGGTTCAGGCACTTTTTTGCTTTGACCTTCTACTTTTAACACCTGGATGCGACCAGTGAAGAAATCACCGACATACAGCTTGCCATCGTCGTAGTGTGCCCCAGCAGTCCAGTTAAACTTGCCTGGTGCGAGGTCAGCGGGGTCGGTGGCAAAGGGTAGCTCTCCCTCAGCGGGTGGTCCTGGGTTGGCAACTGGTTCGCCAAAGGCAGTCAGGAACTTACCGTTTTTATCGAATACTTGGACGCGGTTGTTTTGAGAATCAGCTACATAGAGATTCTCGTATTCGTCCACTTCTAAGCCGATTCCCTCTCTTAACTGCCCAAGTTCTGAGCCACGAGAGCCAAAGGTATACAGAGCGTTACCTTGAGGATCGAAAGCCTGAACGCGGTAGTTGTACTGGTCGTTTACGTAAATATTCCCAGTGTTTGGGGATACGCTTAAGCCTGCGGGTCCTTGAAACTGTCCGAGTCCGGTACCAGAGCTACCAATGGTTTGGATTAGCTCACCATCTCCGGTATATTTTTTGATGGTGTCCTCGCTAAAATCAGTCACATACAAATTGCCGCTCTTATCAAATGACAGACCGCCAGGTCCAAAGAATATCCTACCTTCTACAGGACCGCCAAATTTGCCGAAGGATTTAAGATAGTTACCTTGGCGATCGTATATGTCGATTTCGCTGTTGAAGACATCAGCCACATACAAGTTTCCATTCACGGGGCTGATTTTTAGGTCTCCTGGCTCGTCGAACCCCTCTCCAGCTCCCTGCCTACCACTGCCAATTGACCCAAGATAGTTACCCTGAGGGCTGAATATTTCGACTTTGTTACCGAGGTTCGCGTTAAAACTGCCGTCTGGGTTAACACCGCGACCGTTACTTACGAGGATGTTCCCGGTTGCGTCATCCACAATTAAGCCTTGGGGAACAAAGAGTTGCCCAGGACCGAAGCCCGGTTCACCAATAGAACTGTCGTATTTCAAGCTTAAGGAGAAAGCTTGAGTAGCTGTTGCTACAACTGCAATTCCCGCACCGACTAAGGCAAATGATAAATTTTTGACTAATCCCATAGTGAAATCTCTGTTGTATGAGGTATACTCTTGTCTGGGTTTTTGTTTTCAGGTTTAGCCTGAGAACGTTGAATTCGAGCTGCTGCTTTTTAATACAGCAGCTTATTTCTTGAGCATTCCTTGGCACAGCCAGGAAAAGAGGAATTAGAGAATTTCTACCTTAGTTAGCAACTCTTCGCCCACTTTTTGTTGGCGTTTGCGTTTGCCCATTGCAGCAGTTGCACTTAAAGCAGCGATCGCTAATAGACCTGCACCAGCACTTGGTTCGGGTACTTTCTTCGTAGCTTTTAGATCAATCTTGACGAGTTGTCCTCCTCGTTCCCCTGCTACGAGTCTGGTACGGTTTGAGGTATATAAAGCGCCATCATTGTAAAATAATCCTGAAGCCGCCTCTAGTCCATTACCACTCCAGATAGTTTCGCGAGTACCATCTTTGGCTATTTTGATGATAGAACCGCCAATATCACCAGTGATCACACCACCCTGTTGAATTGCCTTCCATTCTGACTGATTTATGTGTTGCAACGCATACAAATTGCCCTCAGGGTCGTATGCTACACCTGTCAACTGCGTAAAGCCATCATAGATGGTTTTGATTGACAAATCATCAGGGTTAACTGACAGGATACGTGCTTCGTTTTCTGGATAAGGAAAGTAAGTGTATTCGCTGAGTGTTAAAGTGCCATCTGGAGCAACTACGATACCTGTCGGTATTGATTGGTTCGATACGGGCAGACCGTTGGGAGCTTGTGTATAACCAGGAGGTAGTGGTGCGCCTCCTGTAGGGTCTACTGTCCCCTCAGGAAGAGTTGGGAATTCTAGTTTATTTGGGTCTATTAGTTTCTGAGGAGCCGCAGCTACGTTTTTAATACCGGTGCCATCAAGTCCGACAGAATATACAGTGTTTCCACCGCCATCAACGACGTAAGCAGTATCACCCTTAATTGCGAAGGCATAGGGGTTGTTAATTAAATCAGTGCCATCGGGATTATATTTTGCTTCATAGTCAGCAAAATCGGCAATACTTGTCAGTGAACCGGTGCTTAAGTCTACTTTGTATAATTTTCCGAGTGAAGGAGATTTCAATGGGTCTTCGCGTTTGTTTGGATCGCCAGCAAGACCGGTCAAAAGATAAGCGTTGCCTTTGTCATCAAATTTGAAGTCCGCAGGACCTGCAGCTTGTTCGCCAGAGGGTACTAATGCCAGAGATGTAAGGTTTGAAAGTACATTTGTTTTTGTACCGTCCTTAGCAATTTTGATAACGCCACCATTCTCAGCCGCACATAAAGGAATATATTGGGCGCTAGGTGATGCAATACATCTTCCGTCGTTTCCGTCGCCTCCACGACCGCTTAGTGTCAGATAAATATTGCCTTCTTTATCGAAGTCCAAATTCCGGGGGTTATCAAGATAGTCGGCGACTACCGACAGCGATGCAGCTTTTGCTGATTGGCTTACAGCAACAGTGGCAACGCTAACAGTTAAAAGTGTAAGGGCAAATGACTTGAGTTTCATATTGAGAGTGAGAGTTGTTAGTTGTGGAAAGTTTGATAGTTATTTAGACAACGAGTCCCAGTTACTGGGGGAAATCAAGCATTCCCTGATACAGCCCCTCTTTATGGAGAGGCGATCGCTTTGGCTTGAAACTTTTTAGCTGTTGGTCAAGATATCCACCAACGCTTTGCCCTTGCCTAAAGCAGAAGCGGGTTCAGGCACGGATGTATTCTCAATTCTGATTACTTGTCCTTGTCCTGGACGACCGCCTCGGTTGATAACATAAAAGGCGTTATCTGGACCAATGGTGAAGGCTGCGGGTGACTCTAATCCATTACCACTGAGTAAAGTCGTGCGAGTACCATCGATCGCTATTTTGATCAGAGATCCTTCTGGTTTTCCTTTCCAACCTGAAGCATTCATATGCTGCAATGCATACAAGTTGCCTTCAGTATCAAAAGCTAAGTCAATCAGTTGGGTAAAGCCATCTGCGTAGACTGTTAGTCCGTCAGCATCAATTCTGTATATTTTTGCTTGACCTTCTGGAAAGGGAAAACCAGTAAATTCGCTGACGTAATAAGCACCGTCAGAACCTTTAACAATATCTGTAGGTACTGATTGAATTGCTATCTGCGATGGTGGTGCCTGACGATAAGCACTAGCTGGTGGTACGTGTCCCCGGTCAAAATTTTGCGAGTTAGAACCGGGGAAGATTGGATTAGTTAATATCTGGTTGGGAATTGCAGCAATTACCTTCAGACCGCTGCCATCAATATTTCCACTGAGGACGTTGTTCGCCCCTGCATCAACTAATACAAGTTTATCTGCGTCTATGTAAAAAGACAAGGGGTTACTGACGACTTCACATGAACTTGATTCAGACTTGTTGATAAGTTCATAATTGGCTAGATCGGCAGTACTAGTCCAAGTATTTGTACTAAAGTCGGCAGTGATAATTTTTCCTAGGTCAGTGTTGCCTAATGCGCGATCGCGTAAAGCTGGATTAGCAGCATAGCCAATCAGAACATAAGCCTTGCCTTGAGCATCAAATTTTATATCGTGAGGACCGGCTGCCCCAGTTCCATCGGCAAATGCGACAGAAGGTAATCCTGTCAGTACACGTTTGACGATGCCATTTTCAATTTTGGCGATCGCACCACTCGTGCCATAACATAAATTACCTTGACCGCTGGGTGAGGGAACACTCTTGCCATCTCCCCCAATTCCCGATAAAGCAATATAAAGACTACCGTCAGGACTAAAGCTTAGACCTTTAGGATTATCAAGACCGTCGGCAATTACTGCAAACGATGTAATAGTATGTTCCTTCAGTTTCATTTTAGAAGTAAGAGTTAGAAATTATGTAGAGACGTTCCGCCGGAACGTCTGTACGGGAGGAGGTTTATTTAGCCAGCGGTGCGTAGCTCTGACCACGGTCAAACGATTGCAGATTGCCGGCTTTGGCTTCTGTCAAACGTTTGATGTTCATGTTCTCAGCACCAAAGTCTTCAATTTGAAGTTTGCCTAATGGTAGTTGTTCACCATGTTTCCAAAATGTGATTCGGTGCAAAATGAAACCAGGAGCTTCTGGATCGCCGAAAGCATAAGAAGCTGGGATCAACATGCTCGGACAGCGCTGATAAAATCCTTGCTCAGGATAAAAGAATTCATGCTCTACCAAGTACCATTTGCTAACAGGTTCTACCCGCAGCGAAACTTTTACTTTATGACCGTATTCATCGCGATACTCACCCGATGAAGCAGAAATTTCGCCATCTGGTCGCACTAAATGTGCCCAGTCGTTCATATTTCTCAAATCTGACAAATACGCGACTCCTACTTCTATGGGAGCATCAACATAGATGGTGTCAGTATCAATAAAGTAACGCCCTTTTTCGGCTGATGTCAGACCAGCTTTGCGTTCCAAGTTAGCTTTGAGCGAACGACATTCAGAAGTATGTACGGTATGAATTCCCTGCATAATCATCTGAGTTTGTCGCTTTGGATCGACAAAACTTAACCAGTGAAAATACACACCCTTTTCATCTGTTCCTGGCTCAATGTAATCGCTAGGGAAAAGCAGAACCGGATAAACTTGAAAATATTTCTGATACTCAAGTCCGCAATGCCACTCAATACCTTGAAGCTGCGAGTGCTGTAATTTTTTAACGTGATAGTAGAGGTCTCTATGATAACCTGAGGCACTTCCGCGCCAGGTATCTTCGTCCATTTGCTCTGCCATCCGGCTATAAAGTGTCCACTCGTCTAAGTTTTTTAGACTGCAAAGGTACTCGTAAGTATTCTCTAGTGAATTTGCAATATAAGCGGATGTAGCAAAGGTATTTTTTTCCACTGGGCACTCCTTTAAGATGTTAGTAGTTAGTGGTTGGTGGTTAGTGGTTAGTAGTTGGTGGTTAGTGGTTAATGGTTGGTGGTTAGTGGTTGGTGGTTAGTAGTTAAATACTCCAACTATCAACTATCAACTATCAACTAACAACTAACAATCATTTCCTTGTTCTTAATTTTTCTGGCGTTCATAATCCGTTCTTCTGCCAACTGTTTAGCAGCTTCATTGGTGCTGATTTCCTGCTGTTTGGCGCGAGCGAAAATCTCAAGTAGTGTGTCGTAGATATTGTGCAATTGCTTAAAGGCTTTTTCTTCGTTATACCCAATCATTTCGTTGTAAACGTTGATGAGTCCTCCAGCATTAATTACATAATCTGGAGAGTAAAGAATTCCTTTTTCTACTAGCATCTGACTGTGTATTTCTTCCTGAGCTAGCTGATTATTGGCGGCACCGGCAATAATCGCAGCTTTCATGCTATGAAGAGTCTGGCTGTTGAGAATTCCACCTAAAGCACAAGGAGAAAATATATCGACATCAAGGGAGTAAATTTCGTCTGGTGCTACAACAGTTGCACCAAAAGTACGTTTTACTTCTTCTGCTTTTTCTTGACTGATATCAGTGACAAAAAGCTCTGCACCGTTTTCGTGTAAAAGTTGGCAAACATTTCTGCCGACGTTGCCCAAACCTTGAACCGCGACTTTCAACCCTTCTAAACTTTCGCTTTGCAGGCGAAATTTAACCGCAGCTTTGATGCCTAAAAATACACCTTGGGCTGTGATGGGAGCAGGTCCGCCAGATTTTTCTTCTACCCCAACTACATAATTAGTTTCTTTACTAATTGTTCTGACATTTTCGGGGGTAAGATTCACATCTTGCCCGGTGATAAAACGTCCTTGCAATCTGTCTACAAAACGTCCGTAAGCTCTAAATAAGTCTTCGGTTTTATGTGCGGGATCAGCAATAATAACTGCTTTGCCTCCACCAACGGGAATGTTGGCACAAGCTGCTTTATAAGTCATACCACGACTTAAACGAAGGGCATCTTTTAAAGCTGCTTCTTCGTTGAGATAAGGCAACATTCGGGTTGCCCCCATTGCGGGTCCTAAGCTGGTGTCATGGATGGCAATTATTGCTTTGATATCTGGGTCTTTGCCATGACAAAATAAAACTTGCTCGTGACCCATTTCTTGTACTGTGTCAAAAAGGTTCACACTACACTCCACTTTTGAATTTTGGGAATTGGGCTTTTTCAAGAGGGGGAAAGGGAAAGGGGGAAAGGGTAAAAAAAATATCCCAGGAGTTATTTAAATCACTCTTTATTTCCATACCTTTACCCTTTACCCTTTAACCTTTTCCCCTCTTCAAATTAGATATTTGGAAATGAAATTTGCACTGCGGAATTTTTCGCAGGAGTTGCTTTAACTCCTTGTGCGGCTAAACTTTGATTGCGACCTTTGGAAGGTGCAACTCGATTCGGGTCAATGATGACGTCGATAACGAAGGGAACTTCTGATGCGATCGCTTGTTCTAACGCTGCCTCTACATCAGACTCTTTCAGGACTCTGATTCCTTCTGCTCCCATTCCTTTAGCAATCATCACAAAGTCTGTGGGGGGAATTGATGCATCTGCTCCTGTGAGTCCCAACAATTTCATCCCTTGATGGCACATGTTGTAACGTGCATCGTTAAGCACAATCCAGATTGCGGGAATTTGGTATTTGACGGCGGTGCTGATTTCGTTATTCATCAACATTGCTCCATCGCCAACAATCGCTACGGCTTTACCATTACGGGCTTGGGCGGCTCCGACAACTCCGGTAGCGGCGTGACCCATTGCCCCAACTCCGGTGCTGACTCGGTAACGATTAGTTTCAGCAAATCTCAGGAAATGAGTTGACCAGGTAAAGGAGTTACCACACTCTGCCATGACTACGGCATCGCTACCTTCTACGATGACTTTTTGAATGGCTGCCATCAATACTTCTGGTCGCACTGGAATATCTGGGGCACCCGCTTCAATTAATTCTTGTTCGGGGTTGGGTAAGGAAATCGCAGACGCGGTATTCTCTGGCATGTGCTTCAGCAGCGCTTGGACAAAGGCTTTGATGTCAGCCTGCACGGGGTAGGTTTGGGCAGATGCGTAAGCTACTCCTGGTACTTGTGGATCAATGTCTACATGCACGAAGCCACCTGGGGGAACCATTGCCGGACTCCAAAACGAGGTCGGTTCACCTAAGCGTGTTCCTAAGACTAGGGTGCGTAAGCAAGTTGCAGATTGCATGTATGTCATGACAGAGCCATGACCACCTAAACCTGTGACTCCGACAAACTGCGGATGGTCTTCAGGAAAGATACCTTTACCGCGAGGTGAACACATAACTGCTGCACCTGTTCTTTCTGCAAGCTGGAGAATTTCTTCGGCTGCATTTCGCGCACCGAATCCAACCCAGATGGCAAAGGGTCCTTCGGATAGTAACTCAACAGATTTGGCGATCGCCTCTTCTGATGCCGCTACCGATAAAGAACCAACTCCTAAATCGGGCAGGTTTGTTTCATCAACTAAGCTTGTCTGTAGACGTGTGGGAATGCTCAAATGCGCCACAAATCCGCCTGGTTGTGCTAACCCAAGAGCAATTCTCCGAAAAATCTGTGGAAGTTGATCCGCAGATTCTATCGTGACAGCATAGTTGAACAGCGCTCCAGAAGTGAATATGCCGCTACTCGGCAATGTGTCGGTGCTGGTTTCCTGAATCCCCCAGCGTCCGCGATTCCCTGCTGAGGTGCAAGCTGATAACAAAATCACTTTTGCGCCTTCTCCACGAGCCGCAAATAAGCCTGTGAGGGCATTGGTCATTCCCGGTCCTGCGGTGGTGAAAACTACGCTCGGACTACCAGTAGCAAAATACGCTTCGGTGGCAGCAAAGGCGGCTCCAGCTTCATGGCGAAAGTTGAGTACCTGCATGGTACTATTTGATAGCGCACCCCAAAGGCTTGCCATCGCTCCCCCGGCGACACCATAGGCGCAGCCTACTCCCAAGTTCTCTAACATTTCGGCGATCGCATCCGCAACTGTCAGCGATTTGGAGTTTTTGCCTGATTCTAAATAACCGTCTAGCTTGTACGGTTCTGCGGTGATTTGTCTTGTAGATGCGGTATATTTTGGAGTCATTGCTTTTACGTAATTAAAACGAAAATTGCTGGCATAAGAATCTCTGTACCTTACTCAACCTGCCTTGACACTCATTTTTTCGGAAATGCAGAAAACCAAAAACTGAGTTTTTCTTGTAACTTTTGACCTGGCTTGGTTGACAGTAGGAACACTTAAATATCGCAAAAGTATATAGATAGTTAGTACTAAACCTTTCTGCTGTGCTTCTGGAAACAAGCCTACGGGAGATTAAGAAGTATTTACAATGAATAATCTTTTGATCGCCTTGTCAATTCTTTTGCTGTTTAGCAATAGCTGCAATGCTCATTCTGCATAGCTTATAAATCTCTACCTTGCGATAGTTGAATGAAATAGCAATCCCTTGAATAACTTAAATATTAGTATTAAAAATTACAATATTTTTTTGAGGCAAAGTGAACAAAAAATCATTTTTTATTTGTAGCTCTGTTTCTGCGAAGTAGCTTTTACCTCAAATGTTTGTGCTGTTGAACACATCAATATTTAATACACTGTCTACCTTTTGGTGGATGTGGAAAAATTAGGTATATTCCTTACTGAAAAGTGTATTTCTTATGACGGATGACAAATATGTGGTATTGTAGTGAAGTTTATAAAGGAGGAAATTAAGATAAATTAAATTCCTGAGTCAGAATTTGCATCAGCCCTTGGGGAAATTCAGGATTTTTTTGGCATTTTGAAGCAAAAAAAGGTAACGGTCAGTGTTAATAATAGAAATTGTTTTATTTTCTCTTTCTATTATCTTAAACTAGCCGTTTATTGCAGTTTGTATTTGTTGTTTTAGATACGTAAATGTTGTTTTGTAAAGATTAAGTAAAGTTTTATTAAGAGGATTAGTTTTCTGATAATTTAATAAGTGGGATTAAAGAAATTAATACCTTTAATACCGAAGTATAAATTTCTAGTAATTCCTGATTACAAGCCCATTTATGACATTGGTGCAGACGGATTGAAAAGGCTTAGTAGGGCTATGAATCTTGGCGATTACAAGTTAGTACCATCCAACTCTAAATCGGCTTCAACGGCAAAAGAGTTGCAATTGGGTCATTTACTGATAAATCAGGTTGCAGATGCTGCTTTTTGCGTACAAGAGAACTCCGAGTTTCTCTATGTAAACGATGCGACCTGTCGCATTACTGAGTATTCCCGTGAGGAATTACTGAGGATGAAGTTGCAGGATGTCGATGTAGATTTCTTGCCAGAAGTTTGGTCCCAACAATGGCGATCGCTAAAATCACAAGGTTCGCTCTGTTTGAAATCGCGTTACCGCACAAAGAAAGGGCAGATGTTTTTGATGGGGATTACCCTGACCTATATAGAACATCAAGGTAAGCAAATCGCTTGTGCAATCGCAAGCGATCGCAGTGAGGAGATAGTAGAGTTCAGTATGCAGCGGTATGCTGAGAAATCCAAAGATGCCAACTTGGAATTACATCAGGAAGTATCTGCCCAATATCAGCAAAAAGAAGAAGAACTCAAAACATCTGTTAATTTACTGCGTTCGACTCTTGAATCTACCGCTAATGGTATACTTGCGGTAAATTTTGAAGGGGAGATTCTTTGCTACAATCAAAAATTTATGGATATGTGGCAACTTCCCAAATCAATAACCATATCCAGAAAATGCAAACGAGCTAAAGGCTTTTTTGAGAGCCAAGTTAAAGATAGACAGCTATTTCGTGATTGCGTATGGGAAATGGAGATTCAATGCGCGAGCGAAAGGTACGATTTACTAGAATTGAAAGATGGCAGAACTTTTGCACACTACTCGGAACCGCAGCGACTTGATGGTAAAATTATCGGCAGAGTCTGGAGTATTTGGGACGTTACAGAATTCAAACGCACTGAAGCAGCACTCAAGCTGAACGAATCGAGATTTCGCACTTTGGCAGAAAGCACAGATGCTAGTGTTTTCCTGATTCAAAACTCAAAGCTTTGCTACGTAAATCAGGCGGCTGAGGTTCTTACAGGCTACACTAGAAAAGAACTGCTGAATAACTTTAATCTTGACCGATTAATTAAAAGCAAAAAGCTGAGGCAAGTCAATAAGCTAGATAATGCGGCTACCTGTGAATATCAAGAAATGCAGATTGTCACCAAAAGTGGCTCGCAGCGTTGGCTAGCTTGTACTGTGGAAATGATGGATGGATTACTTGATTTTTCCGGTAAGC
The DNA here is from genome assembly GCF_000817785.2 of Hassallia byssoidea VB512170. Taxonomy (GTDB): domain Bacteria; phylum Cyanobacteriota; class Cyanobacteriia; order Cyanobacteriales; family Nostocaceae; genus Hassallia; species Hassallia carrinoi. The sequence continues at coordinate 20,879 of NZ_JTCM02000044.1, forward strand.
CAGTAGAATTCGTCACAGCGATTGATATCACCGATTACAAACACGCAGAATCAGAAGTTCGTCTAGCTTTAGAACAAGCAAAAAAACTCAGCGAACTGAGAGAACGCTTTGTGTCTATGCTGTGTCATCAATTCCGCACACCGCTGAATATTGTCTCATTTTCTTCTGACTTGCTAAAACGCCATCTTCACCAATGGAATGAAGAGAAAACCCGCTCTTATCTTGATTTAATTCAAAATGCTGTTCATGAAATCAGCCAGCTGTTAGATGAGGTATTGTTGTTTGGTAAAGCAGAAGCCGCAAAGTTAGAATGTAACCCCAGACCAGTTGACTTACAACAGTTTTGTCGTGATATTACAGCACAGATGCACTTAGCAACTGATAAGCAAACATCAATTGATTTTATCAGCCCTGGTGACTGTTCAACTGCTTATTTAGATCCAAAACTACTGCATCATATCTTAACGAATTTACTATCAAATGCAATTAAGTATTCCCCTGATGGAAGTACGGTTATTTTTGAGTTGCACTGTCAAGATGAAGAAGTAATTTTTCAAGTTAAAGATGCAGGTATTGGGATTCCCGTAGTAGATAGAGAACAAATATTTGAAGCATTTTATCGCGGTAGCAATGTCGATAGTATCCCCGGTACTGGTTTGGGTTTATCGGTTGTCAAAACTCTTGTAGAGATACATAGAGGTCGAATTGCTGTTGAAAGTGATGTGGGTGCAGGCACTAAATTTACTGTCGTGTTGCCCAATAGAATTGCTGAGTCTTAAGTTTTGAATAAAAACTTTTACTCAGCACTAATTAAGTACTCGGCATATTCAGTGTTTATTTTCTACTAAAAATTGTGGTAATTTAATTATGATGCAACAATCAGCCAAAAAAATTCTCGTAATAGAAGATAATGCAATCACCCGCAATCTCTTCTTAGACAGTCTGCAAGCTGAAGGTTTTGATACTATAGCTGCTCATAACGGTGTTACTGGCATCCAGCAAGCACAAGAGCATTCACCGGACTTGATAATTTGTGATATTATGATGCCGGATATGGATGGTTATGCGGTTCTGGCTGCGCTGCGGCAAGAGCCGATAACAGCGATTATTCCCTTCATTTTTCTGACTGGCAGCAACAGCACAGAAGATATGCGTAAAGGCATGGAATTGGGCGCAGATGACTATCTTACCAAACCGTGTACAGTAGAGCAATTGCTCAGAGCGATCGCTACCCGATTAGAAAAGCAAACTCAGATCCGCTACTGGTGTGCGATCAATTCTCATCAAATGTCAGCATCGTTACCCACACCAAAAACTTCAACCGAAGAACCTCTTGAGTTCAGCTTTCCATCGGTTCCTCAACTCAAAGAAGTTTTTGATTATATCGAAGCTCATTATCAAGAAGGAATTACTTTGTGTGATGTCGCTCAAGCAGTTGGTTATTCCTCCGCTTACTTAACTAATCGAGTAGCAAAGAAGACGGGAGACACCGTAAATACTTGGATTGTGAAGCGCAGAATGGCAGAAGCACGTAATTTACTTCAAAATAGTGACCAAAGTATCGAGCAAATTGCTACAAGTCTCGGCTACCAAAATGCATGTCACTTTTCCCGTCAGTTCCGTCAACACAACGAGATACCTCCCCAAAGCTGGCGCAAAAAGCATCAATTTATACCGGAACATATCGGCGCAGTTTAACTTTCACAGAATGAGCGCAATCTTTTACGTCGTAAGTAGCGGTAATTCATGAATTACCGCTACCGAATAATGTGCCTTTCAATTATTTTTGCGCTCATTCCTAACTTTTTTGTCTCAACTGCTGTAGCAGTAATTGTACTCCTAAAGCAAACAAACCAAGAGTTACGATCGCAAATACCCCTGTTCCTAAAGTGAATACACCTATAACTAGGGTACGCACTGCGGAGGAGATTCTGATAGTTAATTGGTTTTGTGAATGGATCGGGTTCGTGGCAAAACTGATAGCGATCGCATTTAATAAAGAGTATGATGCGATCGCAAGTCCTGCGGAAATTATCGATCCAATTAAACACCGTAATGGAGTCGCTGTATTTTTTGGCTTTTCTGATTGTTCAATTAAATTTGGGTCACTCATACTATTTTGGATTTTAGATTTTGCGGAAAGTCTGAGCGGAGGTTTCCTCCGATCAGAACTTTCCAAGACGGATTTTGGATTGGGAATTGGGCAAGGGGACAGGGAGACAAGGGGACAATTCTTTCTCCCCCTCTCCCCCTCCCCCCAGTCCCCAGTCCCTAGTCCCTAGTCCCTTGTAGAATTGTATCAGCCCATGCTTTATCCTCTGCTTTTAGTGGTGGTATTGGCTCTTGATTGTAATCAATAGTTAAATAAAATCTCGCACGCAAATATATTCGATTTAATAAAGGTTGCAAATCTAAAATCACTCTTCTATCTCCTGACTGCAAAGGTAACACGAAAGTAGGAATTTTTTCGCGAACGCTAAAGCCGTATAATTTAGCTTGAGGGCGAGTTTCACTTTGACTAACAACTATGCGATAATCTGTTGCTGGCACTTCTCCTAATAAAGACATTTGCCGACCACTTCTAAGTAAATCAATTTCTACTAAATGCGTCAGACTAGCTAAAACTTGTTTTCGCTTTCGTTCATAAGCTTTTCTTCCTTCACCTGCTCGTTTGTTTTTAGGAGAGAGAATTTCAATTGTTGTGACAACAAATCCCGTGTCTATCTCTCGAATTTCTAAGTAACTTTCTGTGACATTTTCTGGTATGGGTATTGTCACCGTTACCCCATCTGTGGTAGATACTTGTGTAGTCGTTGATGAATGCTCTTTCTGATTTGATTGTTGAGAAAAAATAGTCACATCAGGAATACCTACTAATATAGAATCCTCTTCATCACTTAAATAAGTACGTTGCTCAATGGCAACTCGATATTGAGAAGGTATGTTTGGCTCAATTTCGTCAGCTATGACTGCGATTAACCGATGATGTACTTCTGACCAAAATACGGGATTTTCCAGATAAGGATTCATCCCTGGAAATGGAGAATTCATACGACTATGTTCTGTTAGGATACTATCTGAATTCCATGTGCGATCGCTTTAGTTACAAACAATTCTAAATCTTCGTTCTTCGTCGCTGTTTTCACTTGCAGCTTAACTTCTTCTGCATGTTCTTGAGACTCACACAGCGCAAATACACTTGGTCCAGAACCAGACATCATTGTACCCAAAACTCCGGCATTTGCAAAAGTTTCTCGCAACTGCAATACTTGCGGATAAGCTGGTAATACTACCTTTTCTAAATCATTATGCAGTTTTTGGGCGATTTCTTTGGCATCTTGATGCAGAATCGCTTTTACCATTTCTCCTGAATGTACTGCTGACGCACGAATTGCCAAATTATCGCTATCTCTAATGTAAGAATCACTATACTCTTGTCGATAGCTTTTATAAGCCCAAGGAGTAGAAACTTCTAAGCTTTTGTATTTACCCAATACTATATATATATTATTTAAACTTGGCAGTGGAGAAAGTTGTTCACCTCTACCTGTAGCGATCGCTGTTCCACCCGCAACGCAGAATGGTACATCTGAACCTAAAGTAGCTCCCAATTCTTCTAATTCTGACTGAGTTAGTCCCAACTTCCACAATAAATTAATTCCTACCAAAACCGCTGCTGCATTCGTCGAACCCCCAGCTAAACCCGCAGCTACAGGAATGCGCTTGGTGATGGTAATTTCTACACCTCCATATTTAGCAAAGGTGTTAGGAAATTCCGTTGCCATTAATTCGGCTGCTCGGTATGCCAGATTACTTCGGTCTGTCGGTACTAGGGGATGGTTGCAATGAACGCGAATCGTGTCAGTGCTGATGGAATGCAACTCAATTTCGTCTGCCAAGTCGATACTTTGGAGTATCATAGCTAACTCGTGGTAGTTATCTGAGCGATCGCCTATGATTTCCAGGTATAAGTTGATTTTAGCCGGAGCAATTAAGGTGTAGGAATGCATGTTGAAAGTTAGGAGTGGGGAGTGGGGAGTGGGGAGTGGGGAGTGGGGAGTTAGGAGTTAGGAGTTAGGAGTTAGGAGTTAGGAGTTGGGAGTTATAAGTTACAACGAGCAAAGTGGGGAGTTTATCTTGATTTTTAATCCCTAACTCCTCACTCCTCACTCTTAACTTTTAATTCCTCACTCCTCACTCCCCACTCCTACTTGTAACTCCTCACTTTTAACTTCTAACTGATTTGCCAGTGCTACCCATTGAGAGACGCTAAGGTCTTCAGCACGAGCTTGAGGATTTATTTCTAATTTTTCTAGTAATTGTGTCAGGCTGGCGCGTTCTACAATCGATTGCAAATTATTTCTTAACATTTTGCGCTTTTCTCCAAATCCTAACTTTACCAAAGTTTCCAATCGTCGCGGGTCATTTGCTGGTGGTTCTATTTGGTAGGGAACTAACCGCACAACTGCTGAATCTACTTTTGGGGGTGGGGAAAATGCAGCTGCGGGTACTGGACAAATTAACTTACATTCAGCTAAATATTGTACCCGCACGCTTAATGCTCCAAAGGCTTTTGAGCCTGGTTTAGCATATAATCTTTCTGCTACTTCTTTTTGTACTAATAGTACTATTGAATCAAATGGTTGAGGATTTGGTTTGGCAATCGTACCAAGTAGCTTTTCTATAATTGGTCCGGTGATGTTGTAAGGAATGTTAGCAACAACTTTATTAGGGTTTTGAAAAGCTTCAAAAGCTGCAAGATGAGATGGTAAATCTAAAGTGAGAAAATCTCCTTGCAGAAGTAAGAAATTATCACTTTTACCGAGTTGCTTGACTAATAATTTGCACAAATCGCGGTCAATTTCTACTGCAACTAAAGATTTGACGTTTGGTAATAAACGACGAGTGAGAATGCCGGTACCAGGTCCAATTTCCAGAATGCGATCGCTTTGGTTACATTCAGCTGCTTCTACTATTGACTGAAGTGCCTTTTCGCTTTTGAGCCAATGCTGGGCAAAGTTCTTGCGCGGTCGTATCATCTATATTGCCTCCTTAATTCAATGTTTTAGCCTTTGCCTGATTTATTGACTTTTTAAATATAATATGATAAAGAAGATGAAATGATCAGGCTTGTAAGAATAAAAGCGATCGCTTAATTATCCACTCTTCGATGCACCTTTGAACTCAAAGCCTCAAACTATAGACAAGTCCTTCAAAATTCTTTATTACCATGACAGACATTACTGTAAACTTCAACTCCATCATTACACTCACAGACGACGACTTTTATCAACTATGTCGGAAAAACCCTGATGTCAAATTTGAACGCAATGCCAAAGGAGAATTACTTATAATGTCACCCACCGGAGGAGAAACAGGAAACTGTAATGTTGAAATAGCGACAGATTTTGTTATTTGGAATCGACAAAATAAACTAGGTAAAGTTTTTGATTCTTCCACCTGCTTTAAACTACCCAACGGTGCAAATCGTTCCCCCGATGTTTCTTGGATACGACAAGATAGATGGGATGCACTCACCCCAGGACAGCAAGAGAAATTTCCGCCAATTGCCCCAGATTTTGTTTTAGAATTAATCGGGGCAACTGATAGATTGCAAGAAACGCAATCTAAAATGCAAGAATATATAGATAACCAAGTGAAGCTTGGCTGGCTAATTAACCGCAAAGCACGTCAAGTTGAAATTTATCGTCAAGGACAACCAGTAGAAATACTCGAATCTCCAAAAACATTATCAGGAGAAGATGTTTTACCAGGTTTTATTCTAGATATGCAAATAGTCTGGAATTAACTTAAATATAACGTAGTAAGGGCTTCAGCCCTTAAAATATAACGTAGTAAGGGCTTCAGCCCTTAAAATACTTTTGAGCGGTAAACCGCTCACTACGTAATTAAAGATTTTATATTTAATTAAACCCATTTACTAACTCGCTTTTACCTGAGTAACAGGAATCTCAATTACAAATTCTGCACCTTGTCCAAGTATTGAGTGACAAGATAATTTACCACCATGTTTATCTACCACAATTTGATAACTTATAGATAGTCCTAATCCTGTACCTTTACCTACATCTTTCGTAGTAAAGAAAGGGTCAAATAGTTTTGAAAGTATTTCTGGTGGAATGCCTTGACCATTATCTGCGATTCTGATTACTATCCAGTTGCCATTAACAACTTCAGTACTAATGCAAATCTGTGGATTAATTTTTTGTTCTTTGTTCTTGACAAATGACTCTTCTAACGCATCTATAGAATTGGCAAAGATATTCATAAATACCTGATTTAGTTGACCGGGATAGCACTCAACAGAGGGAAGTTTGCCATACTCTTTAATAACCGAGATTTCTGGATGTTCTGGTTTAGCTTTCAGACGGTTGTGCAAAATCATCAGCGTACTTTCGATTCCCTCATGGATGTTTACTCGCTTAAATTCAGCTTCATCCAGACGAGAAAAATTCCGTAGCGACAAAACGATTTCACGGATGCGTTCAGTTCCGACTCGCATCGATTGAAGAAGTTTCATTAAATCTTCTTTGATAAAATCAAGGTCAATGTCTTCAATTTTTTCTTCAATTTCTTCTGGAGGATTGGGGTAGTATTGTTGATAAAGTTCTACTAGTTGCAGCAAATCTTGGGAGTATTCACAAGCGGGAGTCAGATTAGCATGAATAAAGTTAACCGGATTGTTAATTTCATGAGCGACACCTGCAACCATATTACCCAACGAAGACATTTTCTCGCTTTGGATGAGTTGAGCTTGGGTGCGTTGCAATTTGTTTAGAGTATTTTCTAAATACTCAGCCTGTTGTTGTAATTGAATTTCGGCTTCTTTACGAACGGTGATATCAGTTGCCACACCAAGAAGTTGTTTTACTTTCCCGTCAGCATTACAGCTGAAAGACGTGTCTCGACTGTAAACCCAGTGCCATTTTCCATTTGCATCTTTCATTCGATACTCAATCTCAAAAATCTCGCCATCAACAGCGCTAGTAAATTTTTGGTGATAGGTTATGACTTTTTCCCAATCGTCTGGATGAAGAGTATTGGGAAGAAATTCTGCTCCCATTTCTTGAACTTCTTCAATCGAGTAGCCGAGAATTTCAGCTATTTCATGATTCGCGTATATATTGCGCTGTTCTTCTAAGTCGTAGATATAAATAGTATTAGGAATCGAGTCAGTAATACGTTGAATGAAATGCTGGCTAGCTTTAAGTGCTTCTTCTGCTTTTTTACGCTCTGTAATATAAAAGGTTGTTCCTATTAAACGATAAATTCGACCTTCGCTATCTTTGAGAGGATTAAATGTAGTTAGTAACCAATTTTCTTCACCGCGTAATGTAAGGCATTCTTCAAAAGAGATAGCAACGCCTGCAACGAGGCAAGTGTTACATTTATGAAGTATTTCTGCGGCTTTTGTAGCACCAAAAATTTCTGTTAAGCTTTTACCAACTACTTCAACACTACGCTTGCCTGTTGATTTTTCTGCGTTTAAGTTCCAACCTCCAGAACGAAATTCGCCATTTTCTAGAACGTCGATGACAAATATAGAGCATTCAACTCCATCGTATATACTGCGTAAAAATTGCTCTTGCTGTTGTTGTCGAGCTTCTGCTTTTTGCCGTTCGCGAATATCGCGAGTAATTGTTGCCATACACAATGGTTCACCAGTCTCAGGATTTTTAATTAGAAAAGTGTTGCAATCAACTGGAATCGGTTCTTCAGTTTGGAAATGTCGGAAGCGATATTCACTCTGCCACAAACCATCTTTTACCACCGCAGGTATGATGCGTTGCTGCAAATATTCTCTGTCTTCTGGTAAAAATAATTCTTCGATCTTGATACTTTTGACAGCTTCTAAGCTATCAATACCAACTAACTTTCTTCCTGCTTCGTTAATGAACAGCGGATGTCCTTCTAAGTTGCCGATACCAATAAAATCATTACTATTTTCAATTAGTGAGACAAACATTTGCCGCTCTTGTTCGGTTCGTTTGCGTTCTGTGATATTAGTTGCTGTGATGACGAGTTGATAAATTCGTGAGTTGCTGTCTTTTAGAGGTGTGATATTCAACAGCCACCAAGTAGTATCTTTACCATCTGTAGAGAAATGCTTCTCAAAAAAAATGCTTTTGCCAGACTTGACACATTCGCTGTAACGCTGACGATAAAGATCCGCTCTTTCGGCAGGTAGTACCTCGCTGATGGTTTTCCCTTGAACATTGGACATCGGTACAAGACTGGTTCTTGCCATCGCTGGATTTAAGCTGACATAGCGAAACTCTCTTCCGTCATCCAAAACATCCATAACAAAGATGCCATAGTCTACACCTTCCCAAATGCTTTGTAGAAACTGTGCTTGCTGTTGAAGTTGTTGTTCTGCTTTCTCGCTATCGCGCAATGCAGTTTGCTCTTCGGTGACATTTCTGACAATCAATATGATATTATTATTGGCAAAGGGAACGAATCGCCCTTCAAAGTATTCTTCACCGTTGGGCATTGATAGCGAATACTCAACACTCACTAAAGATGAAGTTTCTTGAACTTGGACAATTGCTTGCTGCATCTTTTGGGCAACTTCTAGAGGAAGAATTTCCACCATCCGCTTTCCTAAAAATACCTCTGCTGGAACATACAATTCAGCATCTTGAGAGCCAGCTTTGTAATCTAAAATAGTGGTATCCCCAGCCAATCGAAAGAATAAGTCAGGAAAGGCATTAAGCATAGCCTCTAATTCTGAAGTTTTCTCATGTAAGGCTGCTGTACGTTGCTGGAATTTAACTTCTAACTCTTCATTCAAGAGTTGCAGCGCTATTTCTGCTTGTTTGCGATCGCTAACATCAATTATGCAGCCATCCCAAAGAATCGAGCCATCTGATTGTGGTTCTGGTTTAGAAATTCCTTTCAACCATTTTTGCTTCCCAGAAGGTGTGATAGTTAGCCACTCATATTCCCAGTTTTCTAAGGTTTGAGTGGAGATGGCAATTGTTTCCTGTAACCCAGGAAGGTCTTTAGGATGAACCACTGCAAATAACAATTGTGGATTTTGGTACACTTGTGAAGGTTCTAGCTCATAAAGTTCTCGACATCCAGAAGAAACATAAGGAAACGATACAGTACCATCACTGAAAAGCTGAAATTGGTAAATTACCCCTGGTACATTGTCTGCCAAGCGTGCAAACCAGGCTTCGCTTTTACATACAGGTACTTCTGTCTGCGATTGCAACTGAGAAACTATCTGACGCAGTTCTACCAATTCTTGTTGAAGAGATTCATAAATACTTTTATCTACGGTGATGGAATTGCAAGCCATAATCAAAGTCGGTTGCTAGCTAGGGGTTTGAAGTAGACTTCAGTATGTATGTTTCCCTATTTAGCTTGTGAAAATAACATTGTCGCGATGATGGAAGCGATCGCCTTGATTTCCACCAAAATTAACTCATACCACTTCTCGATAATTTATGCGGATTTTATACCACTCACACTGAAGTTGATAAAACAATCCAGCGACAAAATTATGAATACAAATAAAAAATATATTATCCCTTTTATTGTTGTAGCGATCGCCTCCAGCATCAGCAGTTGTAATGCTAACCAAGCCTCTCAAAATCTCGACCAAACGGCTACAGCAGCCACAACAACACCAACCAACAGTCCTTCATCCCAAATTCCCAGCATGGCTCAACTGCGAGCTAAATCGAGCGTCGAGCAGCCTTTTTCTACAGAACCCTTTACTGAAAATACCGCTTTGTCAACTTCTCAAGCTGCTACTGACAAGACTATTAATATTACCCTATACACAAGTGATAGCGAATGTCAAGAACTGATTCCGAATACAGTTTCAGTGCCAGCATCAGAACCTGCAACGGGTATTGTGAGTAAAATCATAGAGCAACAAGATACAGGCGACTTTAATTTATCTGGTTATCGTGTAAGTGTAAAAAATCGGATAGCCACCGTAGATTTACGAATATCGCCTGATTCCAAACGGCAGTTAGTTTCTCTTTCGCAATGCGAACAGTTTGCTTTATTTGGCAGCCTTCGCAAAAGTTTGACAAGCAATGCTCAATTAAATATTAAAAACGTTCGCTTCACCGAAAGAGGTAAGAAAATTATTCTTTAATTGCCAAGCGCAGTAGAGACGTTCCGGCGGAACGTCTCTACTTGCGGCGGAACGTCTGTACTTGCGGCGGAACGTCTGTACGAGAGTTAGGAGCGATCGCTCCTAACACGCTGGGCACAAAAAAATCTGGATGTCAACGTCGTTAGTGAACCAGTGTTGGTGACAGTGCTACCGCATAGTGTGATTTGTCCTGGCTTTAGTGCTAAATTTCCCACATTGGCAATACTTACACTTGGTTCACTGACTGCATATTGCAATCCCGGACGAATATTAATTGTTAGCAACGATGGTGCTTGAGGATTAATAGCGCTAAACTCGCTACCATCTGAGAACTTGAGACTACTAGCTGTACTGGCAAAGAATAATTTTAAAGTTTTATCACTGATTTGCTGAAAAATTGCATAAGTTCATATGACTGACACCTATATATTTACTTGGCTATTTAAAATTACCAATTATGGTATCTATCTCAAGATATATATTTTAGAAAATTACTCTTTTTTGAGAGATTTTGATAATTACTTTTGTTACAATAACGAAGTTATTTATTGTACTCAAAGGAAGAATAAATGAAAATAAACTTTTTTTCGTTGTTATTTAGTTCAATAAAAATCAAGCTTAAGACTTTTAACAGCTTACTAATTATCCTTTTTATTGCTGTTAGTTTTAACGTACTTAACATTCCATCGGCTTTTGCTGCACTTAAAGTTGAAGGTAATGGAAACTTTAGTCCGGCATTTACAAGTGTTGGTACTGCAAAGTTTGCTACAACTGTTGTAGATGCCAGTAATTATACCGGAAGCACAGGAACGATTGGAAATAGCCAAGATAAATTATGGAGAGTAGATCGACAACCTCCAACATCGGATTCAAGCAACATACAAATTCAGCGAAATGGTGTCAAAAACCAGCCTACAACAATTGGGGCTGTACTCGTACCAATTCGTTATAGCAAGGAAATTAACTCAACTTCTAATAATGACGCAAAAAGAGCAAAATTTAGCGAGTTAACTGGGGCTATTCGTAACGGATTAACCTCTAGCATTCAGTCACATCGAAAGGGGAATGTAGCTAATTCGTTTCAGATACAAGTTTTTAAGGTAACAGGAAACTTTTCAGCATAATATGTTTTGTACTGATTGTGCTTAATTAAGTTGTGTGGGTCGATAATCTATCAAAGCGGATTTAACAGCTTCGGCGATCGCTTTAGTATTCGGAATATATAGCTTAAATGAAATCAGGAGAAAAGCGAAAGCTGCAATCCACATTTTCTCTGCGCTTTTCACTGTTTAGCGCAACTAGGAACAGACACCAAACTATTAGCATCAGACGCAGAAGAAATAAGCGTTACTTCCCCTTTGTCGTTAAACACCCAACCAGTAGCGGGTACAATTTCTATAGCTTTTGGTTTTGATGGTTTAGCCGCAGATGTCCGATCTGGATTTTGTGCAGTAGTCGCACTCAGACGAGAATCTGTCCAAACAACGTCACTGCTAAGAAAATCGTCAGGACTGGGGGGTAAACCACCGCGTCCGGTGACAGTGAATTCGCTACCATTATTGTCAAAAGCGGCACAGCTAGAGTCAACCACCCTTGGAGTATTTACTACACCTGCGGACAATTGCAATAATCCCTTATTGGGGTCAACATTTAGGTTGTTGATTTGTATAGTACCTTGTACCCCAAGTTCAGAACTAGCAGTAATGTCACTTAGGTCAGTTGGGCGTGGACGAGACTCAATGCCATAAATGCCACTTGTTGTAATATCAACCTTGCCACCCTGTCCGCGAAAAGCATTAGCGGAAATGTCGCTGTTTTCATTAGGTACGGCAACGATGAAGCCCGACGGAGAATTGATGGTAATATTACCACCGTCTCCACCTTTTTGTGCAGTACCCGCAGTAGTAGAGATTTGACTGCCACGACGCAGCAGCAGTAAGTCTCCTACTTCTAGCTTGATATCTCCACCATTACCTGATTGAGATTGTGCAATTAACCCTCCTTGGTTGTCCAAGTTAATTTTTGGAGAGGTAACTATAATATCTCCTGCCTTTCCTGTACTTTCTGATTGAACGAATATACCATTGACATTGGAAGATGTAACTCCAATTTCTCCGGGAATTTCTGTATTTGCACCAACAAAAGTGCTGCTTGTAGGGGAACCAGTCCCAGTAATTGTTACAGAGTCAGTGGCATTAATATTAATCGTGCCTGCATTTCCTTGTCCAAGAGTACCGGCAGTTAATATAGCGCCATTAGTTAAGGAGAGATTTCGCGTAGTAATGTTGATATTGTCAGCATTGCCCATTCCACCTGGTAACACAAGACTGTATGCACCACTTATCCGCTGATTGCTACCAATGCCATCAAAAGTGACAAAATCAGTGGCATTAATATTTATGCTGCCTGCATCTCCTCTACCATTAGTATCAGTAGCTAAACGAGCGCCATTTTTGACTGTGAGCGATCGCGTCTTAATATCAATGTTCCCCGCTCTACCAGGTTCTGCTGTTGCGACTTCGCTATAAATCCCACCAGCAAATCCACTTCGATTCACCCCTTCTAAAGAAATAGAATCAGTAGCTGTAATCCTGACATTGCCAGAATTTCCAGTTCCTAAGGTGCTAGCTGCTAAAAAAGACCCATCAGCAGTATTTAATGAGCCAGTAGTAATGTTGATATCACCAGCATTACCAATTGCCCCAAAACGCACGGAACTAAAAGCTCCTCCTTCGGTGAGAAAAGAAACAACATCCCGTGCTTTTATTGTGATATTACCGCCATTCCCCTGACCGAAAGATTCACTACTGAGAATAGAACCGCTCTTCACCTGAAGCGAGCCTGTGCTAATGTCGATGTTACCCGCAGCGCCTGTTATTCCTCCTCCTAATTGGCTGAATATAATACTTTGGTCAGATAAAGAGACGGCATCACGGGCATTTATGTTAATATTGCCTGCATTTCCTTCTCTGCCAAAGCTGTTGACAAGCAATTGAGCCTGATTAGCCAGTTGCAGTGAGCCTGTGGAAATGCTAATCGTACCACCATTGCCTTGCGCTTCAGTAAAGTTCTGTAATCCTACGCTGCTTGTGGCAGTCCCTCTATCAAACAGGACATCACCTGCTTCAATAATCACATTGCCTGCATTTCCTCGACCCAAGGTATTTGCTGTCAGAAAAGACCCATTGCTAACAGAAAGCGACCTAGCCCTAACTCGCAGGTCATTTCCATTACCGATCCCGTCTGCTTCCACAGTAGTAAAGGCTGCACCACCTCTATTAAAAGACGCCGTATCGCGGGCTTCTATATTTATTCTACCTGCATCTCCCTCGCCAACAGTACTCGCACTCAAAATAGCACCATCAGTTACTGACAGAGAACCTGTGGTTATCCTCGTTTCACCACCATTACCAATACCTCCTGGTTCTACTTGGCTAAAGACAAAACCTCCATTGGTAAACTCGGCAGTATCACGAGCATTAATTATCACATTGCCTGAATTCCCTCGACCCAAAGTGCTAGCTCTTAATTGGGAGTTATTTGTAACTAATACAGACCCAGCTTGAATTTGTAAATTACCACCATTGCCTGCACCTGTTGCTTCTAAACTGGTGAAACCTAAAGCTCCATTAATAAAAGTAACTTGCCCTTGAGCATCAATCAGAAGATTCCCTGCATTCCCCTGACCAAAGGAACTAGTTTCAACCCTCGCACCATTGCTGACTTTGAGCGACCCAGTTTTGATGATGATGTCGCTTCCCTGACCTACTGCATTAGCTTGTATCGCATTGGATACAAGACTCCCATTATCAATTATCGCCTCTGTTGCATTAATTTCTATATTTCCTGCTTTGCTTTGGGGTGAACCCAACCCTGGTGCTATCCCAGCTCGTATTTCTGTACCGGCTCCAGAAATATTCAAATTGCGAGCATTGATGGCAATACTACCACCTCCGCCTGCAAGTACATTGACATTAGTTCGATTACTTAAAGATACGTCTTGCTTGCCTATTCCATCAGGAAAATTCAAACTTAGGTCACTGCCATTAACATTCAGTCCAACAGTACCGCTGTTTCCGACACTGCCCAACTCCACTCGACCGCCTGGAATTTGTAAAATACTATTATCTAAGCTTAAATTCCCGCCTACAAGACCTAAAGTTTTATTAGGTGCGCCTTGTAATATAGATCCTTGCACTTGGATATTTGCCGGATTCTGTCCAAATTGCAAACCAATCGGAACGCTAATAGTCAGCAAAGGTGTTGATTGAGGCGCAGTAGCACTAAATGTAGTACCATCAGCAAAGTTGAAACTACTAGCTGTACTTGCAAGAAAAGAACCGCCAACATTCAAACTGGCATTAGGTCCGAAAACAATCCCCGACGGGTTGATTAAAAATAGGTTAGCCGCACCGTTAGCACGAATCAAACCATCAATATTAGAGACTGACCCACCTGTTACCCGACTAATAACGTTTTGAATGTCCGCAGCATTGTTGAAGAACGCAGTGCCGCTAGTAGGAACAGTAAACTGTTGGAAGCTGTGAAACAAGTTACTTCCAGCTTGCGTTCCGCCAGTGATGTTAAAGGTGTTGCCTATCTTACTGACGTTAGAATTATTCGGTAGAGTGCCATCGGGTGAAATTTGTTGAGCAACGCAGTTTGGAGAAAAAACACTTGTACACAAGCCCGCAATACCCAATAACCAGTGCCAACGATTACTTATTCCCGACATTGCACCCTCCCCAAGTATTGCATATTTATTTGACCACACTATTAATTAATAGACAATAGATGTGGCAGATTATGCGTTTGTGTGGGATAAGAGTGAAGGTTTAAGTGCGATCGCGCTTTCGCCTCGCAAAGAAGCGATCGCGCTTTCGCAAAAATGAAATAAGCAGAAAAGCGATCGCTTATATCCGCTCTTTAGTTGAGTTAAGGCTTGTTGTGTTCAGATTGACATAAGCAATTACACAACAAAGTTAGTATCGGCTTACCAGTTCTCTGCACTTCATGCGCTGTCATTATAAATGCAGAAGTTGTCGTTACCAACATAAGTGCGATCGTTCTTAACATTCAAACAGTTACAAGCAACATTTAATTTGTCGTTAAGACCGCTGTTATTAGACTTACGAGCAAAAATCGATAAATGAAGTTTGCGCTTTTCACTCTTTGTTGGCGCAAGTAGGAACAGACACACTAGCTGTAGCGTCAGACGCTGAAGAAATAAGCGTTACTTCCCCTTTACCATTAAACACCCAACCAGTAGCAGGCACAATTTCCACTTTTGGTATGCTTAGTTTAGCCGTAGGTATCCGATCTGGATTTTGTGCAGTAGCGGCACTGAGGCGAGTATCAGTCCAAACAACGTCATTACTAAGGAAATCGTCAGGACTGGGGGGTAAACCACCGCGTCCGGTAACGAGGAAGGTAGCACCTTCCTCGTCAAATGCGGTACAGTTAGAGGCAATTAGTGCTGGGGTATTTACTACACCTGCGGGCAGTTGCAATAACCCCCTGCTGGGGTCAACATAGGGCGTGTTGATTTCTATAGTGCCTTGTACCCCAAGTTCAGAACTAGCTGTAATGTCACTTAAGTCAGTTGGGCGTGGACGAGACTCAATGCCATAAATCCCAGTTGCTGTAATATCAACTCTACCTCCAGAACCGGTGAAAGCATTGGCGCTGATGTCGCTATCTTCATTAGGTACGGCGACGATGAAGCCATTGGGAGAATTGATGGTGATATTACCCCCGTCTCCACCTCGTTGTCCATCGCCCGCATTGGTAGATATCCGACTGTTGCGGCGTAAAAGCAGCAAGCCCTGACTTTGAATTTCAATGTTACCACCAAGGGTGCTAGCGGTTTCTGCTGATAGAAAAGCTCTGTTATCTAACTGAAGACTGTCTGCTTGAATCTGAATGTTACCACCAATTCCAGCGCCTTGACTGCCTACAGTCACTCCTGCGCCATTTTCAATTACCACAGTTCTGGGGTCGATGAAAATACTGCCGCCATTGCCGGAACTGACTGCATCAGTATTTGCAAGTAAACCAGTACCTGTACCAGAAAGGGAAAAGCGATCGCCTACATTAACACTAATATTTCCGGCATTTCCACTACCAAATGTCGTGGTTTGTAGTTTGCCCCCATTAAACAAGTCAAAAGTATTCGCATTGATGGTAATGCTACCACCATCACTTGCAGAATTGGTTGTGGCATTTAAAGTCGCATTATTGCCAATTTGAAAAGCTTGGGTAGTGACTGCGATCGCGCCGCCCTTGCCTGTATTAGAATTAGTTTCGCTAAAAAGTCCACTTGAAGAGTCCCGAATGCTAACCAAACCATTTGGCGCATCGATACGAATCTTACCCGCATTTCCCTGACTTTCAGTGCTGGCACTAATTTGTCCCCCATTAGTTAGAGACAAAGATTGTGTTTGAATATCAACATTGCCACCCTCACCCCTGGCATTTTGGTTTACACCAGTAGAAATTAAGCTATCAGACAAAGAAACAGAGTCCGCATTTCGCACTACAATATTACCAGCATTTCCCTGCCCAGAAGTTGCCGCCGAAATTAGTGAACCGTTAGTTAGCGAGAGGGTTTGGGCATCAATCTTAATTTCCTGACCGTTACCAGAGGCACCTGAGTTGACAGTGCTGAGAATGCGGCTATTGTCAAGCAAAACAGAATTAGTTTTAATCGCAATTAAACCAGCTCTTCCTTGTTGGCTGGTGATGCTGCCCAGAGCGCTATCACCGCTAATCAAGACTGAACCAATGCTTGAAGAAGTTGTATTTAAAAAAATTGAGCCAGAATCACCTTGACCAAAAGATCCGCTAGTGATATAGCTTTCGTTAGCGATCGCTATATCAGCAGCATTAATTGTAATGTCTCCTCCTCTGCCAGAGCCACTCCTACCGGAGTACGCTGAACTAGTAATAAGGGAGTTGTCAATTAAAACTGATTTAGCAGCAATTGCGATTGGTCCTCCATCAAAACCAATAGTGCGGCTATCAATAAAACTATCGTTTGTAATCAAAATTGATTCAGGAGCCTTGATAGTTATCGACGCTCCATTGCCCCCTCTACCATCACTGCTGACAGAGCTATTGTCAATTACCACGGAGTCAACATTAGCACTTAAAGTGATTCCCGCTCCTCCTCCAGCGTTGCCCGTACTACCGATAAAGCCTTGGTTTTTTATGTTAATTCCATCAGCGGTGATGTTGATAAATCCAGCACTCCCCGAACGGTTGTTATTGAAGCCATTTGAAGTGCTAGAAATTGAACTGTTGTCAAGCAAGAACGATTTAGCAGTAACAGTGATGGAACCAGCGTTATTATTTGGTGTCCAGGTAATGTTACTGATCCTACTATTATTTGCCAGAGAAACTGATTTCCCAGTAATATTGATTGGTTTGCCATCACCCCCCCCATAGGTGTCTGCTTGGATAGTGCTGTTTTCTAGAGAAACAGAGTCAGCAGTCACACTAACAGCTCCAGATCCCCCAGCACCATCGGGAGTACTAGCTAAACCACTGGAGACAAAACTGTTATTTAGTAGCACTGAGCGACCGGATATGCTAATATCTCCGGCATTAGAACGAAGATTTCCATTCAGGTTGACATTACCACTACCAGAATTATCACTATCAGCTTTCAGGACGATATTTAAAGCATTAAACACGCTGGGCACAAAAAAAGTCTGGATGTCAACGTTGTTATCGATCGTGATATCATTAGCAGCTTGCAGCGTCAAAGTTGCCGGACTACTAAACGGGTTTTTGGCAATCGAACTAGCAACTGTAATATTACCAGCGCCAACGCCTGTATTCGCTGTGGTGATGGTCACATTTGTGCCTGTATTTAATCGGTTTTCAATATCTGCACTGTTAATTACTGCATCATCAGAAGTTGGTGCAAACACATCAGGGTTAGTACCGTTAAAATTGCCATTCACCGTATCGGCATTTTGAATTGTGATATTACCCGAATCGATTAACCATGTTCCACCATTACCGCTAACAGCAGCAGCATTAACATTAATTCCGGAAACATCGAGAAATCCTGAACTTGAGGTTTCAATTAATCCACCATTACCACCAATTCCTCCCCGCGCCGTGAGAGTACCATAAACTCGTAGCGATTCATTTGCTCGGACAGAAATTTGCCCACCATCACCAGTGTTGAGTGCATCCGCATTAATACTGGCAGTCGGTGCAATATAGGTTGCATTAGGTGAGAAATCACCACCAATCAATACCTTACCACCACCAGTTTGACTAGATACATCAATTCGGGCATTATCAAATAAGCCAATGCGATCGCCTAACACTTCCACAGTCCCCCCCGCAGTTGTGAGTGAACCAGTGTTGGTGACAGTGCTACCCGATAGAGTGAGAGTTTGTCCTGGCTTTAGTGCTAAATTTCCTGCATTGGCAATACCTACCGTTGGTTGACTGACTCCATATTGCAATCCCGGACGAATATTAATTGTCAGCAACGGTGGTGCTTGAGGATTAATAGCGCTAAACTCGCTACCATCAGAGAACTTGAGACTACTAGCTGTACTGGCAAAGAATGAACCCCCAAGATTTAAACTGGCATTAGGTCCAAAAACAATCCCCGATGGGTTAATTACAAACAGATTTGCTGTACCGTTAGCGCGAATCAAACCATCAATGTTAGAGATTGACCCACCTGTTACCCTGCTAATAATGTTCTGAATGTCAAGAGCATTATTGAAGAAAGCAGTGCCACCAGTTGGGACAGAAAACTGCCCAAAGCTGTGAAACAAGTTGCTTCCAGCTTGAGTTCCACCAGTGATGTTAAAAGTGCTACCCTCTAATTTGATGTTGGAATTATTGGGAAGAGTGCTATCTGGTGAAATTTGAGCATTAGCGTAATTTCCACATAACACAATCGCAATACCTAACAAAGCGCTCCAACGAGTAATTCTCAAGCCGGACATTGCACTCCCTCCAAGTATTGCGATGTTTACTTCATTACACTCTTAATGAGTAAATCATAGGGATGTCAGATTTTTTGATTTTTGCCAAGAATATTAATAACTGTGCGTGAAATTTGATATAGGTTTAAGTGCGATCGCTATATAGCAAAAATGAAATAAACAGAAAAGCGAAAGCTGCAATCCACAATTTCTCTACTAGTTTACTGTTGAGCGCAAGTAGGAACAGACACACTAGCTGTAGCGTCAGACGCTGAAGAGATAAGCGTTACCTCCCCTTTGCCATTAAACACCCAACCCGTAGCAGGCACAATTTCCACTTTTGGTATGCTTAGTTTAGCCGCAGATGTCCTGGATTGTTGTGCAGTGGTAGCGCTTAGTAGACGAGTATCAGTCCAAATAACGTCACTGCTAAGGAAATCGTCCGGGCTTAGAGGCAAACCACCGCGTCCGGTGACAGTGAACTCGCTACCCTTTTTGTCAAAAGCAGCACAGCTAGACGAAACCAGTCTTGGAGTATTTACTACACCTGCGGACAATTGCAATAATCCTCGATTCGGGTCAACAATGGGCGTGTTGATATCTATAGTGCCTTGTACCCCACTTTCCGAACTAGCAGTAATGTCACTAAGCTCAGTTGGGCGTGGGCGAGGCTCAATGCCATAAATCCCACTTGCTGTAATATTAACTCTACCTCCAGAACCGGTGAAAGCATTGGCGCTGATGTCGCTATTTTCTTGGGGGACGGCAACGATGAATCCATTGGGAGAATTGATGGTGATGTTACCCCCATCTCCACCACCTTGTCCTCTGCCTGCATTGGTAGATATCCGACTGTTGCGGCGTAAAAGTAGCAAGTCCTGACTTTGAATTTCAATGTTACCACCAAGGGTGCTAACGGTTTCTGCTGATAGAAAAGCTCTGTTATCTAACTTCAAACTGTCTGCTTGAATCTGAATGTTACCACCAATTCCAGCGCCTTGACTGTCTACACTCACCCTTGCGCCATCCTGAATTACGGCAGTTTTTGAGTTGATTTCTATACTGCCGCCATTGCCGGAACTTTCAGCACCAGTATTTGCAAGTAAATCAGTACCTGCACCGGATATGGAAAAGCGATCGCCTACATTAACACTAATATTTCCGGCATTTCCACTACCAAATGTCGTGGTTAGTAATTTGCCCCCACTAAACAAGTCAAAAGTATTAGCATTGATAATAACGCTACCACCATCACTTGCAGAATTGGTTGTGGCATTCAAAGTCGCATTATTGCTAATTTCAAAGCCTTTGGTCGTGACTGTGATAATACCACCCTTGCCTGTATCAGAACTCGTTTGGGTCAACAGTCTACTCGAATCAGAAATGCTGACCGAACCATTTGGCGCATCAATATTAATGTTGCCCGCATTACCTTTTCCTTGGCTTTGAGCAGTAATTTCACTGTTATTGGTGAGAGAGAGCTCACCAGCATTCAGATTGATTTCACCTCCCTGACCGATTGCCTGACTACCTAAGCCACTGGTAATAAAGCCATTGGCAAGGGTAATTGAATCACGAGCATTTATGTTTAAAAATCCTCCAGCACTACCTTGACCATTACTATTAATTCCAATACCTGCGCCGTTATTAATGCTAAGGATGGTTGAGTTAATTTCTATACTGCCGCCATTGCCTGAACTTCCAGCTTCAGTATTTGCAAATAAACCACTACTAGCGCTATCTGCTTGCACTTTGTCGGGAAATGTAACTTTATCGGCGGCATAATTTGGGTTAGTGCCTGATAACACGATATTGTCACCTACCTTAAGGAAGATGTTACCCGCATTACCCCTACTTCGAGCAGTCGTGAGAATTTGTCCGCCATCAAAAAGCTCAACGACTTTGGCATTAACCATGATATCACCGCCCCCGAAGTCGCTTTTAGTGTCGGCTGCTATAGCTGCCCCATCTAATATACGTAATTTATCAGTATTAATATTGATGTTACCTGCCGTACCATTAGCATCTTTATCACTGAGCGTTGTTAACGTAGTATAAAAATAGGTTCCTGATCGATCCTGTCTTGGAGGTGAGGATGTTGGTTCTTTCCCAGAGATTTGCACTGTATCTTTAGCATTAATGTTAATATTGCCGGAGTTTCCACCACCCTTAGACGACTGAGCTGTAAGTTCAGAACCGTCAGTCACAAAAACAGATTGCCCGCTTATATTAATATCACCACCTTTGGCTTGACCCGCTAACTCGCCACTGACAGCACTAACAAGCAAGCTATTTTGAATAGATACATTCCCCGGAGATTTGACTGTGATATTTCCGGCAATTCCTCCACCAGTTCCGCTTATCAGTGAGCTATTATCAGCTATGGATATAGAGTTGTTACCAAATAGTGATATGCTTCCTCCATTTGTTTTTCCAGCGCCAGCTTGCAGATAAGCATTCTCTAATGAAATAGAGTCACCAGCCGAAAGTGATATATCTCCACCTCCGAGTCCTTGCTCGTTGTAGGTATATATTACCCGATCCAGAACGTTCGCATCTTGTCCGATTAAAGTGATTTTGCCAGTAGCAGAGAGTGATACATTTCCACCACGTCCCTGTCCGCTGCTTTGTGTATCTAGTGTTGTAGGTCTTTCTTTCCCATCGGGAACACTAGCGCGACTATCGACAAAAATCTCTCCTGCTTGAATACTGATGTTACCTGCGTTTCCTATGGCATTTTCTTGAGTGCGCGTCGTTAACACAGTATTTTGGAAGTCCCCTGCGCGATCGCCACCCATCTTATGAAATGGATCGTTGCCTGATATTTCCACTTTATCAACAGCGTTAATCGAAATATTTCCGGCTTTTCCACTACCCCTAGACAATCTAGCTGTTAATTCTGCCCCCTCAGTTACAGAAACAGAACGTCCGCTTATATTGATATCACCAGCATTAACGGTGATGTCGCTACCAACGTTAGTCGAAACCAAGCTACGTTTGATAGAGACATTACCAGGCGATTTGATTGTAATATTTCCTGCATTTCCTCCACCAGTTCCGGTTATTAACGAGCTATTATCAGTTATGGATACATTGTTACCAAGTAGTGATATGTTTCCCCCATTTGCTTTTCCACCGCCAGCTAGCAGATAAGCATTGGATAATAAAATAGAGCCAGCAGCAGAGAGTGATATATCTCCACCTCCGAGTCCTTGGCTGCCGTAGGTAGATATCACTTTATCCTGAATGTTGGCATCCTGTCCAATTAAAGTAATTTCAGAAGTAGCAGAGAGTGATACATTTCCAGCACGTCCCTGTCCATTGCTACTTGTATCTAGTGCTGCAAAAATCTCATTTCCATCGGGAACACTAGCCCGATTATCGACGAAAATATCACCTGCTTGAATACTGATGTTACCCGCATTACCTGTAGTACCCTCAGCACTGATATTGGTTATTCTGCTCAATTGATTGATTGTTACTACCCCTGTAGCATTGAGCGTAATATTTCCTGGCACAGAGGCAATTCCCGCTTCTTTGTTTAATCCAGCAGAAATCTTGCTACTTCCCAAAATATCAATGGAACGGGCAGTAATTCCTACACTACCCGCACCATTACCAGTCACATCAACTTTAGCAGCGTTTAATAGGGATACATCTGCTCTTGGTATATCTACAGGAAAACTTAAGGAAAGATTGTTATTATTAACTTGAAAATTTACCGTTCCCCAAGCTGCTACTCCTGCCAACTCGACTCGACCATTTGCAGCTTGCAACAACCCACCATCCAATCTCACCTCACCACCCACCAAGGCTAAGGTTTTTCCTGGCTCGACTTGAAGACCTACACTTTCACCGTTACTATTAGTTGCAACAGATTGATTTTGGATGCTTCCCGGATTCGCTCCAAATTGCAAACCAATGGGAACGCTGATGGTTAGCAAGGGTGTGCTTTGTCGAGCAGTTGCACTAAACTCAAAACCATCGGCAAACTTCAGACTACTAGCTGTACTTGCCAGAAATGAGCCACCAACATTCAAACTGGCATTTTTACCAAAAACAATCCCCGACGGATTGAGGAAAAACAAATTAGCAGTACCATTAGCGCGAATCAAACCATCAATGTTAGAGATTGAACCACCTGTTACCCTACCAATAATATTCTGAATATCAACAGCATTGTTGAAGAAAGCAGTGCCACCAGTAGGTACAGAAAACTGCCCAAAGCTGTGAAACAAGTTGCTTCCAGCTTGGGTTCCGCCAGTGATGTTAAAAGTGCTACCTATATTACTGATATTGGAATTATTGGGTAGAGTGCCATCTGGTGTAATTTGAGCATTAGCGTAATTTACAGAAACAGCGAGTGTCTGCGATACGGCGGCGATCGCAATACCCAACAACACACGACACAAACGAGTAATTCCCAAGCCGAACATTGTATCTCCCAATATTGTGATGTTTACTTCATTACAATTTTAATCAGTAAACCACACTATTAATGGTTGTTGAATTTTTACCAATAATCTTCAGAACTACATGTAATATTTTATATAAATATTTCTCCAGAACAACACGTAGGGGCAATTCATGAATTGCCCCTACAAGACTTTTAAGTGCGATCGCATTCCTCCTCTATTCCCAGATAGATAGACAGGTGAACCGAAAAGTTCTACAATCAGTTTCAATTGTGGTAATCTTACCTATTGCCCAATCAACCCAAACATAGTAAAAAATTTTGGTGATTCGGCTCAATTGCGCCGATCGCTCTATTAAGATAAAGACGTCTTTAGTAGAGGGCGACAAACAAATGGATGTAAAATTGATATTAGTTGGATTAACAGTTATCTTTACCGTTGCCTGCTTATTTTTCGGCACGAAAAATGGCTTTTATGACTCAGACAACTACCACGGTAATGGCTCGGCACATTAACAAACGCCCTTAGCCCCTAGTTTGATGGGTTGTCATTATCCACGTTTTTCCGAACCAGCGCGGGTTCGGAGGCGTCCTCCCCAATTCCCTAATCCGCATTCGGGCAGGGACGCACTTAGGAACTTACCCCAAGGTCACAAGACCAAAAACCGCGTAAATCTAGGCTTTTGGGAAATGTGCAACAAATATGAGGTTTGAGGGGAAAAGACCATGAGTGAGGATCTGTCAGTATCCTCTCGCATTGATGCAGCCGAGGGGACGAATGAATTAGAATGTTTTCCCTATGGTGTCCACCATAAGGATGAAGGTGTCTGTTTATTAGTGCGGATGGGACCGCACCGCATTCTGCTTGACTGTGGCTTAAAAGATATTTCATCGCTGGTAAAGGGGCTGAAAAAGTCGGCAAAGCGAGGCAATTCGCCTTTACCAGCAGATTTAGTTTTGGTAAGTCACGCTCACCCAGATCATGCTAGCGGGTTGCTAGCACTGCATGAGGCTTTTCCTCTATTACCGATTTACGCCAGCGAGGTGACAACCAAGTTACTACCGCTGAATTGGCAAGACCAAGGAAATAAGGAAATTCCCCAATTTTGTCAAGCGTTGCCGTTGCGATCGCCTGTGGAATTTAAAGAAGGTTTAGTAGCAGAATTATACCCCGCAGGTCATCTACCCGGAGCGGTGGCGATTCTCCTCACCTACACCACCCAGGAACGCTCTTACAAATTACTTTATACAGGTGACTTTTTCTTATCGAATTCGCGGCTGGTAGAAGGTTTGCGTTTAGAGGAATTGCGCGGATTAGAATTGGATGTGCTAATTATTGAAGGCAGTTATGGCACATCGCGTCATCCGCACCGCCGCAATCAAGAAAATCAACTAGCAGAACGAATTAATCGGGCGATCGCTGACCGCTCCTCCGTACTACTACCTACACCAGCATTGGGTCTAGGTCAAGAATTATTGATGCTGTTACGCAGCCATCACCATTTCACCGGACGCGACATAGATATTTGGGTTGATGGTACTGTCGCCACCGGATGCGATGCTTATTTAGAATTGTTACCCCACCTGCCCCCATCGGTACAAAACTTCGCCCGTCATCAACCGTTGTTTTGGGATGAACGAGTGCGTCCCCGCGTGCGTCGTTTGCAACCAGAATATCGTCACACTGTTGGTAACAATCCTTGTATTGTCCTGACTGACTCGATAGTTGATTTGGGTGAATACTGCCAACTAGGTATGAATTCTTGGGTAATTCTCTCACCAGAAAAAAGTCATATACAAATTAAGATGCCAAACCCAGGACAAACTAGTGTCGAAACTTATCTTTTGGCACAGCATAGCGATGGTCCTGGTACCACCCAGCTAATTCATAATTTACGACCCCAGCACGTCATTTTTGTCCACGGTTCCCCAGGTTATTTGGCAGACCTGACTAGTTTGGAAGAATTGCAAAATCGCTACCACGTACATTCGCCCCCCAGTGGTACATTAGTAGAATTGCCGATTGGCGATACATTTTTGCAACCAGCAGCCCCAGAGACTAATTATGAGGGTGAATTAACAGAATTGGGAACGGTAATCACAATTACCCTCCCGGATGCCGTTACCGCTGACCCTAGGTGGCAACAATTTGGCGATACTGGCTTAATCGAAGCGCGTTGGCAGGGAGAAGAACTCGTATTGCGCGGTTTGTCGCAACGAGAACTACTCAATCAAAATAGCGATCGCTTTATTTGGTCTGATGTCGATTGCTGCGGTACCTGTAGACATCAAAGGGGGCAGCGGTGTTGGAACCCCGCTTCCCCCCTGTATAACTTCAAGGTTACTCTTGAAGGTTACTGCCCTGCCTTTGAACGGTTAAGTGACGGTCAGTAGTCAACAGTCAAGAGTCAACAGTCAACAGTCAAGAGTCAAAATATTATGACCAATGACCAATGACCAATGACCAATGACCAATGACCACTTACTCTGGATTTGAGTCTGTGTAACGATTGCGGATGCGTTCAGCTTCTGGACAATCTTCAGTCATAAGAGGTTCGACATTACCACGGGGCACTGAAGCTAATTTTTGCGTTACAGCGCCAATACTTTCAAGGCGAACCATCTCTTCCCAAGAACAAATTTCGTCCTCTTCTTCTGTTTCATAGCGTAGGGTGACTAAATCTCCCTCTATGTCGAGGATGCGGGCGCGTTCAATCCAGCGTTGCTGGTCCCGCAAGAATACACATACCTCCCGCCCGTCGCAACACAGTTGATAAATCTTGCGGTGTAGCATGTACTGCTTCTGCCTTTTTAAACGACGTAGTTAAACCTGTCAACATCTGGGTTTTATCCCAATATATAGTACCCTTAAGAAGCTAGTTTCACGGTTGGTGAACAAGTGCATATCTTGATCCAAACCGTCATATTTGATGATTGGATCGCATACAGCTTGGTTACTCCACCACTTCAACGAAATCTCTTTGGGGGTAACATTAGAAATGGCTACTTATATAGTAGAGACGTTAGATGCAACGTCTGTACATAATTCGGGAGTTGTCCTGACAAGCGTGAGTATTTTCTGGTGAATACTTCTACCATTATGTAATAAATAATACTCCAAAACAAGTGGTAAGTGCGGTTGTTTAAGTTGCCTACTTGTAATCATTGGCATTTTTGGGAAGTCTTTACCCCTATGTATTTGATCTTAACTCATTCTCCTGTCACCTTAATGGTTTTAAACAACAACACCCCAAAAGTTCTTTACTGCGTCTTTATCTTTTTCGGTGACACAAAGCAAGACAGTCACTAAAGAGGACAAGGGCGACGGGCGTGGGGGACAAGGGGACAAGGGCGACGGGCGTGGGAGACAAGGAGGACAAGGGGGACAAGGAGGACAAGGAGAATAATTCTTTCCACCTGTCTCCCCATCTCCCCATCTCAAGAACTCTCCCCATCTCCCCATCTCCCCATCTCAAGAACTCTCCCTTGTCTTCCCCCTCTCCCTTGTCTTCCCCATCCCCCCCTCAAGAAAGTCTTCTTCTGTCAGCTTCGTTTGTATTGTGTGGGAAATTTCATTAATAAACTTGAGGAGGATGCCTCTCGTTTAATTTGACCGGCGCGAACTGCTTCATCTAGTGCTGCCAAAGCTGCTAAATCCTTTGAATCATAGCTTTTGGTAGCCAAAACTTGATGAAGTAGACCCTCGGATTCAACACTAAGACATCCAGTTTGGAAAGCAGATTCAATGAGTGCGCGAATCATTTTAATTAGGGCATAGTTAGCAATGTGTTAAATACAGTTTGCAACATTTCCCTAGTCTGCGAGTTGATATCAAACAGTATTTAGTAGTGATTATAATTATACCATTGATGTGATTTTAATCACAGGCGGTCAAAGAAGTAAACTTATGGCTACACCTATCAATAAAGCATAACGAGCCAAATTTATCCTTTATTACACCCAATTAATGCTTAGGTTAAAAGTTTAAAAACATACAAAAAATTTTTAATGTAACGTAGTATAATTATATACTATTACAATATTTACATTTGATTAAAGAAAAAACTGACGGAAATCCTCATCCTTTTGACTCAACTGTACCCAGTCGAGGTTTAAAGCTTGGAATTTTTGCACCAGGCGATCGCACGCGGGGCGTTCGGTAGCGTAATGTCCGGCATCAATTAAAATAAGATTGCGATCGCGGCTTTCTTGAAATTGATGGAACTTACAGTCAGAAGTCAGATAAGCTTGGGCATCAGTTTTGACGACGGCTGAGATATAACTTGCTCCCGAACCACCTAAAACAGCAACTCGCGAAATTATCTGCTGTAAATCAGCCGTGGGGGAAAAAATCACCTTTGGCGGAGCGAGTCGGGTTTGAATTGTCGCCAGTAAATCCTGTAAGCTCAGAGATGGATTTAAAACACCAACGCGCCCATATCCTAAATTAGCTTGTGTGGGTACTATCGGGGTGACTTCTTGAAGTTGTAAAATTTGAGCTAAAACATCAGCAGTGCCATCATCAACTTGGTCAAAGTTGGTGTGAGCGCTGTAAATGCCGATATTGTGGGTAAAAGCTAACCGCACCATTTCAGCGATCGCTTCACCGGTGCGTAAAGACTTCGGCGGATTAAAAATCAGCGGATGGTGAGCAAAAATGAGATTAGCGCGAAAGGCGATCGCTTCCTCCATCACCGCTAAAGTAGGTGTCAAACAAACCAACACCCGTGCATTTTTCTGCAAAACTCCTGGTTCAATTTGCCACCCGCAATTATCCCAGCTTTCACACCAAGCAGGATTTGCCCATTCTTCAAACCAAGTAATTAAATCAGCAATTTTCATAAAGTAGCGGCGGGGTTTCCCCGTCCGTAGGCTAAGTACAGTGCGGAGGCAGGGGGCAGGAGGCAGGAGGCAGGAGGGGAAATTAAGACTTTAACTTTTGAATAGTAGAGACTAAAATTCCTTGCATCCTATCTACTTCTTCTAAAACTGGGTTAAATAACTCAGAAGTAGCTAATTTTACCTTGTTAGCTATAATTAGCTGCGTATCTAGTTCTCTAAGAGAGCCTAATGCTATGTGAAGAAACTGAATGTACTCATTTTGAGTTCTTCTTCCGTAACCCTCGGCAATGTTAGACGGGACGGAGACAGAAGCCCTTCTAATCTGGCTTGTTAGTCCATATAATTCCGATTTGGGGAATTTTTCGGTTAATTGATAACAGTTGATAGAAAGTTGAATTCCACGCTTCCAAATAAATTGGTCTCTATAACTCATAAATAGAAGTTTGAAGGCAGAAGTTTGATGTTAAAGCTTATTATATAATTTTTAATCCTTTTCCCTCCTTCTCTCTTTTATTTCCTCCTGCCTCCTGCCCTCTGCCTCCTGCCTCTTCTACCTATCTCTGTAAGTTTGCGATAATATGGCGCTAACCTGAGAAATTTAGATTTATGACCCAGGATTTTGCCTTTTTCAAGCGGATATACAATGCTTTTGACCCATCTCGCCCCTTACCCGCAGGAGATCCCGCTTACGTTGATTGTACAAAAGTGCGGGGAGATGGTGACATATTACTAGAAGTAGGTAATGAGATTTTGTTGTCAAACAGAATGACCTCTCAACTGTATGCAGGTCATCGCGGTGCTGGAAAATCTACAGAATTACTGCGTCTTCAGCAACATTTAGATCAGCAAGGTTGCTTTGTTGTTTATTTTCCCGCCGATGAACAAGATATCGATCCACAAGATGCCCAATATACTGATATTCTTTTAGCTTGTACCCGCCACTTATTAGAAAGATTAAAAGGTAGCACTAATTCAGCTAGTTTGTTGAACTGGTTAAAGGACCGTTGGCAAGATTTAAAAGATTTAGCATTAACTGAAGTCTCTTTAAAAGATTTAAGTATAGAAGCGCAAATTTCCCAATTCGCCAAATTAACAGCAAATTTGCGAGCATAACCTACTCTACGCCAAAAAATTCGGGAGCGTGTCAATCCCCATACAGTTACTTTGATTACAGCTTTAAATGAGTTTATTCAAGATGCCAAAAAGCACTTACCTTCAGGATATTCTCAACTTGTATTAATTGCTGATAACTTAGACCGGATTGTACCTATCTCTCAAGAAGATGGACGCACCGGCTGAGGGTGAGCAGTTAATTACTAAAGTAAAAGAAAATATTACCAATAAAAATATCGAAGTTCTACGGCTAGAGCAAGCCGTCACTAATTTATATGAAAAAATTGATAAATTAAATAAAAAAAAAGAGATAAATATTTTATTTATTACAGGATTAGAGCATTCATTTTATGAATATGAAGAATGCAAAAGCTTAACAGGTTGGAATAGCATAGATAGATATTCATATAGTTGGAAGGGTGTACCACCTGTTTTAATTAACCTTAATCAACAGCGAGAACGGTTTAAAGATAACTTTAATATCTGTTTTGTATTTTTGCTACCGATATTTGCAATTAAATATTTTATTCAACGTGCGCCAGATTTTTTTTATTGGCGTTCTGGGTTATTTGAATTTCCTATAGATTCAGAAAGTTTAGCACAAGAGTCATCACGCATAATGCAGGAGGGAGGTTATGAAAAATATCTCACTCTCACACCAGAAGAAAGAACTAAAGAAATTCTAGCAATTCAACAATATTGCATTCAATTTTTCATCCAGAAATGTGGACAACCAATTCTCTAGTATGACTGCGTTGCCGATGTTCCCAAATGTAAATTCCCTGCCAAGTTCCCAGCACTAAATGACCTCGATTGATGGGGATGTGTTCTGAGGTATGAGTCAAGGCAGTGCGGATGTGTGCCGGCATATCATCGGGACCTTCAGCATCGTGGATGTACTTAGCTGATTCGGGCACGATTTTTGCCATAAAATTAGCTAGATCCAAAAGCACATCTGGATCGGCATTTTCTTGAATTAGTAAACTAGCTGATGTGTGGCGTAAAAATAGCGTACAAAGCCCGATTTCCACACTTGATTCTGCAACTATAGCCTCAATCTTTGGCGTTATATTATACAAAGATTTGCCAGTGGTGGGAATTCTCAGTAATTTTTGGTAATGCATAAAATTGTTAGTGGTTAGTAGTTAGTGATTAGTGGTTAGTTGATAGTCGATAGTCGTTAGTTGTTCAGTTTTTCAGCTTTCTGTAAGTATTCGATAACGGCTTTAGCTATAGCTTCATTGCCATCTTTAGGAACAGGTTGAGATAGCTTTGGTTGCTGGGGTGGCTGATTGAGAAAGTCCCAATTACTTGCAAAAAATTCTCTAGGAGTAAGGATTTGATGCTGATTGTAATTAGTAATACCTTCTAACAAAAAAGCAGCTTCGGCAAAGTTATCACGAGTTACTGAAACAATGGGCACTCCTAATCGTGTGGCTTCAGCAAAAGTACCGAAACCAGGTTTAGAAACAACTCGTCCACAAATCGGCATAAAATCTACAGGTCGATATGCTTTATCAGTTATTTTCACAAAATTAGGTAAATCCGGGACAGATTTATCAAAGACGATAAATTGCCAATCTGGAAATTGTCGCAGATTTTCGTAAGGAATTTGCTGCAAACCCAAGCCACCAAAAGTGAGTAAAATAGTTTTTTCTCTTGGGGCAGTTATTCCCCAAGTAGATCGTAATTCATCTGCCGGATAATGAGGAGAACCACCGGTTAAGCCGACATCTGTGATGTTTGGGAAAGCTTGCATCGGTTCGTGGAAGAAAAGACGAAACAAGCGATCGCACTTGGAATAACATTCACTAATCCAATCAGCAATTTCTTCAAACTCACCTCCCCAACTTCGGTAGATAAAGTCCCAGCCAAAGTTACTCATCATCCAACAAGGAATATTAGCTGCTTTGCCAATCAACGAAGCAAGAAAGGGAATATCTGCCAAAATTAGATTAACGCGATTTTGGCGAATAAAGTTGACTTCAGAGGCAATCAACGAATTCTGATTTTTCTTAATTTCCAGCAACTTTTCCAAAGTGGCTGCTTTATCCATTGTCAAGCTGTCTGCTTGCACAACACCCAAATCAAATGCGCGGGGACGATGAATAAAATCTCCTTCTATATAGCATTCTAGCAACCACCGTGGGGCAGTCGTCACCATAATTAACAGAACTTCTGGACATAACTTTTGAATTGTTGCCGCTACAGATGCAGTGCGAGTAGCATGACCAAAGCCATGATTAGTGATAGCAATGTATAAAATTGGACGTTCCATTTGGGATTGGGGAGTGGGGAGTGGGGAGTGGGGAGTGGGAATTGGTAATTGGTAATAGGTAATTGGGCTTTTCCCTTGGACTGAACCCGGACAAAAATGGACAGGCTTCTCCTTCACCAGACGCGAAGCGCGAACATCCTTTGTGACTCGCTATCGTGTTGAGGATCTT
>NZ_JTCM02000194.1 GCF_000817785.2 Hassallia byssoidea VB512170
TTTATAACCTCAGTCTGGTTGATTATTTGACTGACGCGCACAAGTTGCTTTATACTTTCTTTCAAACTATAATCTTTTCATGGTTCGGTCGCCTTTTGGAGTCCGCTTTGTTTCGCTCGCTCAACCGGCACTTATTCAATATAGCGAGTCTAGAATTTCTTGTCAACTGTTTTCTCAAAGTTTTTTTGAGATTTTTTTGTAGTCGCCTCAAATGTAGTCAGAGCATACAGTTTAAGCCACAATAAATTAGGCACGCTTAGGTCGAGGAATAGTAAAACGTGAATTTTCAGTCGGTAATAGCTGTATTGCATAAATTCTGGAGCGATCGCGGTTGTCTGATTGCCCAGCCATATGACATTGAGAAGGGAGCAGGCACTAAAAACCCGCATACTTTTTTACGAGCGTTGGGACCAGAACCTTGGGCTGTGGCTTATGTTGAACCTTGTCGTCGTCCCACTGATGGACGTTATGGTGAAAATCCCAATCGCTTTCAACACTATTATCAGTTCCAAGTTCTAATTAAACCTTCACCAGATAATATCCAAGAAATTTATCTCGATTCCCTCAGAGCGTTAGGGATTCGTCCAGAAGACCACGATATCCGGTTTGTGGAGGATAATTGGGAAGATGCGACCGTAGGTGCTTGGGGTACTGGTTGGGAAGTTTGGTTAGATGGAATGGAAGTTACCCAGTTTACTTACTTCCAGCAGTGTGGAGGAATTGATTGCCGTCCTGTTTCCATTGAAATTACATACGGTTTGGAACGACTGACGATGTACCTCCAACAAGTGGAGGCATTCACTAAGATTCGTTGGACAGACAATATTAATTATGGTGATGTTCACCTCCAAGGAGAGATTGAGCAATGTGTTTACAATTTTGAAGCCTCTAATCCTGAGATGCTGCTGACACTATTTAATATGTATGAGCAGGAAGCTCAACAATTAACCGAGCGAGGACTAGTGTTACCCAGCCTAGATTATGTGATGAAGTGTTCGCACACGTTCAATTTGTTAGATGCAAGAGGCGTAATTTCAGTTACGGAGCGAACTCGCTACATTGCAAGGATTCGGCATTTAGCGCGGAGGATAGCGCAGCTTTATGTGGAACAACGGGAGAAACTGGGTTTTCCACTGCTGAACAAGGCAACAGTTTGATTAGTGTTAGGGATATACAATACAACAAATGAAGAAGATAAGGAGTTTTCTACCTTATCTTTTTTTGTCTTTTCACTCTTTGCACAATGATGAATTTTGAACAACTACAAATTGGCGACTATTTTCGGATACCTGGGATGAATCCCAGATGTGTATACAGAAAGGCTAGCAGTTCACATTGCACTTTGGCGGCAGCATTACAACCTATTCGACATCAAACAAAAGTGATACGGCTTACTTCCACAGAAGTTGCTGATTATTTTACTGATTATTTTTCAGCAAAGCTCGATTTCCTCCAAAGCCTACGACAATAAAAGCTTGACAAGCTACTTTGCTTAATTTGAAAGAGTATGCTTTCTTGATAAACAGTGAGAAGGCTATGAAATACAAATGGTGAATTTAACAGAAGTTCTAGAACCGATCGCCGCAGAATTTCGCTCTCTAGGAATCCCTGAATCGATTGTACGTTGGGGACATCCAGCAATGATGGCGATCGCTGTTTTTGTCATGGGTAGTTTTGTGGGATTGGCTGGTTTAAGAGGACGAGTTGTTGAAGATAAAGATGCGGCGATCGCGCAGTCGCAGCGATCGTCGTAAACTAGCGCCGTGGATGTTTTTATTTATGGCACTCGGTTATACAGGTGGAGTGTTGTCTTTGGTAATGCAGCATCAACCAATTTTAGAAAGCCCTCATTTTTATAGCAAGTGGTTAAAGGCAATATTCTTTGAAGCGATACTCCTTAAAAGTCACTTCGTGAACGCATCCAATGTAGAGAGTACAGTAATTTTAGTCAGAGGTGGGATTAAAAGTTAACCTCGGCTTGGTTAAAGAAAGGTGGGTTAATTTTGGCGGGTCGATGTTATAGCATAACAGACCGATGTTATAAGATAACAGACCGATGTTATAGCATAACAGACCGATGTTATAAGATAACAGACCGATGTTATAGCATAACGGACCGATGTTATAGCATAACGGACCGATGCATTAGACATCTACAGAAAACATCTACAGACGTTACACAGGTTCAGTTGTGCTATTACTTTTATTGATTAACGGTGCAATTTCTCTGAGTGGCTTTGGGGGAAATAAAGCAGCGTTACGGACGGTTCACGCTTATGTGGGTAGTACGGCACTTTGTATACTGTTTGTACATGCTGTATTGGGGTTCAAGTTGGATATGACTTTGTAATGCAGCTATTGCAAAAGATGCTAAATGCCCTCAAACTAAAGTCTGGGGCGTTGTGCGTACAAAGCAGGCACACGCAAGCTAAATACAATGTTTTGTAGCCGCGACTTTAATCGTCGGGTAATGAGTGCAAAATGATTCAGGCAAGTGGTGTAGTTATTTGTCTTGGCTACATTCTAGGGTTGCTGTTTACAGCAGTTCCTTTCGGTGGAGTTTGGGTGCTGATTTTGGGAATAGTGGGAGCGGTTTTTTTGAGAAGACGCCGCATTACTTTGACAAAAGCACTACAGAAAACTAAGGCTGCACCACCTAATTGGCAAACTAATCCCAAACCAATTATATGGATAGTTGCTGGCTTGGTTGGGTTGTTTGCAAGCTTGTATTTTCAATGGCGCCTACCCCAACCCGAAAAAAATGACATTAGTCTGTTTGTTCCACCAGGAAATAATAATAATCAAGAGCAACTTGCGATCGTTCGCGGGGAGGTGGCAAGTACACCCCGCTTGACTCGCAGTCAACGGGGACAATTTTGGTTGCAAGTAAAGGCTCTTGATGAGGTAAAAAAAGAAAGTAACTCAGTCGGTATGAGTAAAGGCGCAACAGGTAAGTTGTATGTGACTGTGCCTTTACTTCAAGCTACTGGGTTAAATCCTGGTGAACAAGTTGCAATCACTGGGGTTTTATATAAACCAAAAGCAGCGTCAAATCCTGGTAGTTTCGACTTTCAAAAGTTTTTGAGGCAGGAAGGGGCTTTTGCTGGTTTGATTGGAAAGCAGATAAATATTTTAGAAGAAGAACGTAAATGGGGATGGTGGAAAATCGGGGAGCGAATTGTGCGATCGCAAGTTCGTTGGTTAGGTATTCCCGAAGGTCCGCTTGTCAGTGCTATGGTTTTGGGTAGCAAAGCTGTTGATTTGCCTTACGAGATTCGCGATTTGTTTGTGCAAGCAGGGTTAGCTCATGCTTTGGCTGCTTCAGGATTTCAAACTTCTTTAATATTGGGTGTGGTGCTGGGGTTGACAAGGCGTACCAGACGTGTAACGCAATTTATTGTTGGCTCGTTTGCCTTAATTCTTTTCTTAAGTTTAACTGGTTTCCAGCCTGCGGTACTCAGAGCGGTAATTATGGGATTTGCCGCGTTAATTGGTTTGGCATTAAGGCGAAAGGTGATGCAGTTAGGATCGCTACTGCTAGCGGCAACGCTGTTGTTGCTGTTTAATCCTTTGTGGATTTGGGATTTAGGGTTTCAGTTAAGTTTTTTAGCAACGTTGGGATTGATTGTGACAGTACCACCGTTAACTCAACGCTTGAATTGGTTGCCTCCGGCGATCGCATCTTTGATTGCTGTTCCTCTGGCGGCGACGATTTGGACTTTACCACTACTGATACACATGTTTAGTGTGGTAACAGTTTACAGTTTTCCGCTAAATATCCTTGCCACCCCATTTATTTCTGTAATTAGTATCGGTGGAATGATCAGCGCTTTGGCAAGCTTAATTTTTCCTGAGGCTGGGAGCGCTTTGGCAAGTTATTTGTATCACCCAACACATCTACTCATTCGTTTAGTAGAATTTTTTGCTCAATTACCAGGAAATTCTATTGCTGTTGGCACGATATCTATTTGGCAGTTGCTGGCAATTTATGCTCTGATTATATCGGTTTGGTTAATGCGTTGGTGGCAGCAGCGTTGGTGGTTTGCAAGTGTCATTGCGGTTGCTTTGGTGTTGATACCAGTTTGGCATTCTGCAAGTAGTTTATTTAAGATTACGGTGCTAGCGGCTGATACAGAGCCAGTTTTGGTAATTCAAAACCAAGGAAGGGTAACGCTGATTAATAGTGGAGATGAAGGTACGGGACGCTACACAATTTTACCATTTTTGCAACAGCAAGGTGTGAATCAAATTGATTGGGCGATCGCTCTTCATTTCCAAAGCGATGATACCAGTGGTTGGTTAGAGGTGCTGCAACGTTTGCCGATTAAAGTTTTCTCTGATTATTCTGCTACCCCAGACAATATATTGGCAAGTCAGGCTATCCAAAAGGAACTGCCAAAAAGTAAGGGAATTTATCAACCTTTGTCACTCGGTCAAACTGTGAATACTGGTTCGGCAGTCGTGCAGTTAATCAATGACCAATTACCTGTGTTGCAAATGCAAATTCAAAATCAAAGTTGGTTGTTGGTGGGTAATCTCAAGCCTGACGAACTGCGTCAAGTTCTGAAAAATAAAGCTTTGCCTCATCCGCAAGTGCTTTGGTGCGCTACTGAGTCTTTGAAAGATTTGGTTTTGGCGCTGCAACCACAGATAGCGATCGCACCTAACGCTGACCTTGACCCGAAAATTTTCTCCGAATTGAGTCAAAGCCAAACGAAGCTGTTTTTTACTGGGCGAGATGGAGCGATTCAATGGACTGCGAAAGGTGAGTTTGAGGCGTTTATTCAAGCTACGGAAAATAGAGCTTCGGTCTTGTGAAAATTTATCAGTTCGTGATAGTGTAATTATTATAGGCTTAATATGTCTTGTGGAGAGGTGTCCGAGTGGTTGATGGTGACGCACTCGAAATGCGTTTTAGGGAAACCTAACGGGGGTTCGAATCCCCCCCTCTCCGTTGAAAGTTTAGATTAATTTGTCGCCAATCAAATTTGGCAATACCCTTGCATTGTGATTGCATCGGCTTGTTATGTTAATGCATCGGGTTGCATTGTTAATGCGTCGGGTTGCATTGTTAATGCATCGGGTTGCATTGTTAATGCATCGGGTTGCATTGTTAATGCATCGGGTTGCATTGTTAATGCATCGGGTTGCATTG
>NZ_JTCM02000195.1 GCF_000817785.2 Hassallia byssoidea VB512170
GCTTTTTCATCTCAGAAATGGATATGCGTTTTCGCGGTCCGGGTGAAGTGCTGGGAACTCGTCAATCGGGTGTGCCAGATTTTACCTTGGCGAGTTTGGTAGAAGATGAGGAAGTTTTATTGTTAGCGCGGGAAGCAGCGGAGAAGGTAATAGAGATAGATGCAACTCTAGAGCGTTGGTATTTGATGAAAGAAGAATTGAAGTATCGCTACGATCGCTTGATGGGTGGGTCAATTTTGACGTAAAGAAGTAAGGAGACAAAAGTCAGAATATAGAATGCTCCTGACTACCTCAGCTTTGAGTGTAGGATTCAAAAATGGGTCTACAAGAATCTTCGTAAGTTAGAATTATGAATCTTATCGTGAAAATATCATCTTGAGGGCGATCGCTAATATTGCAACTCCAAACACTTTTTCTAAAACAACATTAGATAGCCCAATTGCCAGCTTCGCACCGAAAAGACCACCTAAAAAAAAGCCCACACAAATAAAAGCTGCTATTTTTAAATCCACATAACCTTGTTTATAGTACGTCCAAGCGCCAAGTAAACCAATAGGCGGTACTAATAATGCTAATGTTGTCCCCTGTGCTTCATGCTGTGACAACCCAAACCAAAATATCAACCCTGGGACAATCAAAACCCCTCCACCAATGCCAACCAGCCCACTCATGAATCCTGCTAATAAGCCCAACAGTATATAAAGCAAAATGTTCGTCATAGTTCCTCTTCTTGTTTCTTAACTAATGCACAACTAATAGAATTACACCAAGCGAAGTAGCACTAATAAATATCCACAGCACCACACCCTGAACCATCGGTTTCCAACCAACCGCTTTCAACATTCGCTGAGATAACCCTGCACCAATCAAAAACAACGTTAGCGTCAAACCCGCTTCCGAGACGTGTGTGATTACTGACGACCAAGAAACAACTTGCGGGATAAACGTCCGCGCTACCGAAGCTAGAATAAACAAGCCAATAAACCAGGGTACTTCGGGTTTATGTTGCACAGTCTCACCCGATTTTGCCTGCTGACGTTGAAATATATAGCTTGCTGCTGCCGAGATAGGTACAATCCACAGTGCGCGGGAAAGTTTGACTGCTGTGGCTGTATATAGCGCACTCTGACCGTAGTGTGATGCTGCACCCACTACACTAGAAATGTCATGAATTGCCACACCTGACCAGGTTCCGAATTGTGCCTGGGTTAAGTGTAGTGCGTGTCCCAGAGGTGGAAACACGAACAAAGCAACAGCATTAAGTACAAAAACTGTACCCATTGCTACGGAAATCTCGCTTTCTGCGGCGTTAATCACTGAACTAACTGCGGCGATCGCACTTCCACCACAAATAGCCGTTCCCGCTGAAATCAAGGCAGAGGCTTTAATGGGAATCTTCAACCACTTCCCTAGAAAATAGCCCAGAACAAAGGTTGCACTGATGCTGCCGACCGCAAACAAAGCACCGCTTGCACCTGCCTTTAGCACAACTGCTAAGTTCATCCCAAAGCCCAGCATAATTACGGATGCTTCAAGTAAATATTTAGCGGCTGGGCGGGTAATCCGATGAAATGGGTTCTCGTGAGTCAGCGCCAAAAAAATCCCCAACATCAGTGCTATTGGTGGTGAAGCCCAAGGAGTCAGACAAAATCCAGCCGCTAAGAGAAACACAATTTTTCGATACAGCAGCTTTTGCTCTGAACTTAGTTGCGGTATGTGTACTCTCCTGTTCGTCCTAATATCTTTTTTCATATCAACCTCGTATTAAGGGGGTTGATCTAACTCTAGGCAGTCATATAAATAGAAGCAAACGTTCTTTACTATGTTTTAGATAGCTTTAAACTATCGACAGTTGACATGAAAGCTACTCAAAGCGCGATCGCGTTTTGAGAATTAATCTTCAGTTCTTGAAGATATGCATAGATTTACTTGCATTTGCACAGTTTGATGTCCAACGTGCCACTAAAGTGTGTTTTGGTCTGGTGTGGGAATTAATGATAGCTACGGCTATTCCACGGATTTAGCCGATACCAGCAATTGCTCGAACGCTTGGGAAATGCGAGTTTGAAAGCGTTCTCGGTGCTTTAATAACCAGAAGGGACGTGAGAGTGGATCTGCATCAGTAGTGTTTCTCACAACACCTGTAATTTGAATCCGACGGAGCATATCAAGACGCAGTTCTTTGACGATAATTAGGTTAGAAATCGCTGCTGCCCCTACCCCACTTTCAACGGCTGCTTTAACCATCTCGCCGCTTTTCATTGACAATATTACATTTAACTGTGTTGGTTCAATACCCCACTGTCTTAGCACTTGCTCAAACTGCTGACGGGTTCCTGAGCCTTTCTCGCGCATTACCCAGTTAGTGGTTGTTAGTTCTGCTACCTCAACTGTTAAGCGCTCAAACCAGAGATGAGATTGACCAACAACAATTTGCAAACAATCTCTGCCTATAATCTGTTGCTCTAGACAAGCCAAAACCGATGCTTCAACTTTTCCTTCCACTAGGCTGAGGTCAAATAATCCTGTGACTATTCCTTCACTAATTTCAGTAGTGTTACCTAAGGTACAGTCAACAGCAATGCCTGGATACTCTTGCTTAAACAAGCTGATAAAGCGGGGGAGCCAGTAATTAGCTATTGTTTGGCTTGCACCTAACTTGAGTTCACCCCGTTGCAGGTCATTTAATTCGCGTAATCCTCGCTCAGTCAACTCTACTTGATCCAAAATTTTTTGTGCTTCTACTTCCAGCATCTTGCCAGCAAGAGTTAATTCAATGCGACGACCAATCCGATGAAACAATTTCACTTTATACTGTTCTTCAAGGCTTTGGATTGCCGCACTAACAGAAGGTTGAGTGATGTAAAGGGCTTCAGCAGCGCGAGTAAAATGCATATGCTGCACCACCGCTAGGAAAATCTGTAACTGGTCAATGGTCATCCTTGCCATTTGTTAAAGCGTTACCTAGTTTGATATTGTAAATTTCCTTAGGTTTTTGCAAGACAACTTCTCAAATCCCGTAAGACCGAGGATAGGGCTTTAAGAGTGTCTTAGCTTGATACACATAAACGACGTTGACAACCACCCCACCTCGTCGAATCGGTATCGTTTCAATCTCATTAAGGCTGCTAAAGTAAGTTCGATAGCTAGCCATTAAATC
Organism: Hassallia byssoidea VB512170; assembly: GCF_000817785.2. Lineage (GTDB taxonomy): Bacteria > Cyanobacteriota > Cyanobacteriia > Cyanobacteriales > Nostocaceae > Hassallia > Hassallia carrinoi. Next base: position 3,161 of record NZ_JTCM02000195.1, read on the forward strand.
TTTTCTGAGATTAAACGGGGCAGTAGTGATGTACAGCGCATCTTTTCCTAACCATTGCCCAGGTTTTGACCAAAAAGCAAAACCACGCAGATCCTTGCCAATATCAAAGCAAGTAATCGGTGTGTCAGCTAGAGGTTTAAGGGACATTGCAATGGGTCCACCTAGATAATAGCGATTGGTGAATATAAAGCTAGAGTTGTGTAGCGCTGCACTGAGGATAGGAGATTCAGCAAAACCGCGTCGCAGTTGCCCAATATCAATTAGTTCTGTAGAGGGGTCGTCCTTGGGAGGCAAGAACCCTCCCATTAAAGCGTATTGACTGGGCTTTTGCATGATTCCTGCTGTTATTTGCAGCAGGACAATAAGTAACATGCTGCTAACTGCAATTCCTGAACCTAAAAGCCATCGACGCACAGAACGTCTGGATTTATCCTGCCAGATAACTGCCTGTTGTCCTAATAGTAAAGTTGTCCCCCAAAATCCTGGCATCGTCCAAGCCGGCAAAATTTGCCGATATCCTCCGATGAACGTAAACCCGAAAATTATCGGTAGGGACACCCATAAAATCAATAGCACCGAAGCGTCTAAATCTTTTCTTTTCTGATAAAAAAGTTCATTTGTTCGAGCTACTGTTGATTGCAAACTCACCCACCAAAGCGGAAATCCGATGGAGGGAAATAAATAGGCTATGCCAAGAAAAAAGACAGATACTACACTCAGCAGATTGTAGCCGCTTTTAGGCACTGCTCGCTCTGACTGAAAACGAAAAGACACCCAATCATGCTGGATATTCCAAAACACAATTGGGGAGATGGTGATGATAAATAAGCATAACCCTAACCATGCCCAAGGCGATCGCACCACACAGCGATGACGTGGACTCGTTAAACAAAAACCAATTAGCCCCAAGCCCAAAACAAAACCGTGATATTTGCTATCGCAGGCTAATCCTACCAAAATACCAAGATAGCTCAAACGGTAACTAGGGACGTATAAATTAGATGAGCAGGATTCTTGATTCCCAGGCTGCCGAAAAAATTCATTAGCCGCACAATATAAACTGGCAGACCAAAAAAACATCAGTGGACTGTCGGGTAAACTGAGGATGCCAAAGCTAACTTGAAAAATTGGACTTATGGTAGCGATCGCCAAAGTCAACTTCGCAGCCTTTGCAGAGAATAGTCTCTTGCTAGTCAGATACAATAGCAGCAAACTGCCTGTGTAGCAAATTATAGCTCCCAGCCGAATTGTGAATTGGGATACAACTCCAGTCAACCAAGGACCAAAACCAGTTGTCAGCGCAACCAGAAATGGATGATCGAAATAGCTCCAGTCCAGATGCAGACTGTAAAGATAGTAGTAAGCTTCATCAAAGGTAGGGTAAACCAAAAAAGCAAGAAAGGATCGAAACAGCAGTCCCCCAACCAATAAAAAAAGCACTAACTGATTAGTTTTTTCGGCAAGCCATTTCTGAGCTATTTGCATTTAGTTAAATTTTATCCTTCTCATTAACATGCACCTTAACCTTGAAATCATATAAATCAAAAATTGAATAATTAAATCAAGCAATAAATTTCATGACCGAATTTGAACGCTATCTATTTGACTTACAAGGCTTCTTAGTGCCAATCGAATGTACTCAATAGCGACGAAATAGCCGCTCTTCAGTCACTGCTAGATCGGCAAATTGCACTTCAAGATAACATGGCAAAATTTCTGCGCTTTGATAGTTTACTATCTTGGGGTAAACCTTTGAGAAATTTGCTCGATAAGAGCGCGAATCACTCCTTATCTATCTAATTTGTTAAAAGAGAAATTTCGTCTAGATCATGACTACGTTCACATCATCCGTCAAGGTATCGGTCCGATTGGCTCTCACCTACATGGGGTTCCAAAAAATCAGACAAAACCGGACAGCCATATAGCTGAAATAGTCGTGGAGTTTTGAGGATCTTTAATACAAGGCTGTCCGGTAATGTCGG
>NZ_JTCM02000196.1 GCF_000817785.2 Hassallia byssoidea VB512170
TATCAAACACTGATTTCTTCGTTGAAACAGAATCTGCACTTTCCTAGTCTCAAAGTCTTGTAAATATTGGCTTGCGAGTTTTCGGATGGGTCTATTGTGTTGAGCAGTTATTGAGACCACCCACCGCCGGAGTTGCCATTACAAAACCTCAACCTTAGTTTTACTAGTTTTACACAGTTTACTTCTTCGCGTGCAGCCGCCGAACTAGCGATCGTCCTTAATACTTTAACTTTGGGAACCAGGTAAAGACGGAAGGTGCGCCTTGGAAATACCACAACGCCAGAGCTGGGTCGCAAATGGCACACCCAAACGATGACAGTGGCACGAATGGAACGATGGGTGTCCCGTATAAATGATGGACTGTATCCCATGCGGTGTGCAGCAGCCATCCAATTCCAATAAATCGGTAATCGTTTAATCCCCAGTAGGCGACACCAGTCATCACAGTGCAGAAGGCGAATTCCCAGCCCAATAAGCCACCATTGAGATATGCAGCCCCAGCTCCGGCAATCATTAGGGCACTGAAATTGCGACGGTTTGGCTCCTTAAATAAAGAGCACAGGGTAATATAAATTAGAGCTACCATTAACGGTGCAATTAGCTGGATAATCGTTATGTCGGGTCTGGATTGAACTTGCATAGTATTACTCTTACGTTACTTTATTTAGTTCGTATGGAAACGTGAATATCTACGCATCCAACACTTTCTACATCTTTTGTTGTTGGTATTCCCATTTTTGAAAAGCGCGATTCTCTTTCAGAGACGCTCCGCGAACGTAGGCATATCCCTGACGTTGGAAAAAGACTCGCCATGCATCCACACCGCGCACCATGCCCCAGGAAATGAGGACGTATAACGACCAGGGAACACCAAACCCAGTGAGTAGGTTTAATGCGATCAGGCAGGCATTGACGATCGCATATTTAGTCAATCGCTCTTGAAGTTTCGAGCGTCGATGTGCCTGAAAGACTCGATTTCTCTGAATTACTTTTTGTTGATCGAGCCACTGACTTTGAGCAAACTCGATTAAGTCGGGAGTAATGCTGAGTTCTTGGGCGATTTCTAGCAACTGATCATAGGATAGCTCAGTCTCGATATGCGAGTGTTGTGCTAGCGCAATATTCAGAATTTCACGGACATCTTCTTGGCTGTATGAGCGAGTTGATGATTGTTTTACAACGTTCATGTCAAGTGATTTGCTCGTTAATTGACAACAGAATCTGACTGTTTAAATATCTCACGCCAAACGAGATGAACTAACGTCGTTGAGGATGTGAATAAAGAGAATCCGATGAGTGGGTGGAGTACGCCTAAAGGTAAGGGATGATTGAAGTGACTAGTGATAAATTGCAGCGCGAGTAGTATAACCAAAACTCCTGACAGCACTTTGATTTTGCGAGAAAATGGCTTGATCGATAAACCGATGAATAGCAGTACTGCTAATCCACCATAGCTACGAACTAACCAAACGTGAATGCTCCACCAAGTCGGGTCATAGAAAACCGCTAACCCAACGGTTAATAGTTGGGCAACGAGGCAGATGTTAAACAAAATAGCGATCGCTAGAAAGCTAATTTGAGTCCAGGGTTTAGATGATTGCTTGTGTTCGGAGGGAAGATTGATCATCATATTGATCTGATTCGTGTGGATTAATCCTGTAGATTAGATGATGCTTTTGAGAACAATCTAGAGAAATAGCATGTCCCAATAAATTTTCTTATTTCGCTAGCTCTAGATTTGAGGCTCCCTGCATAAAGAACATCGCTTTATTCACCAGCTCAGCCCCGGCTTTTTCAGGCGAACCGACATCAAACGGTGGAGCAGGATTGTACTCTAGTAAGAGTTGAATGACTTTGGCAGTTTCCTCACCGCACAGAATGCTAGCGATCGTCAAACCAAAATCGATTCCTGCGGTCACGCCGCCACCTGTAATTCGATTGTGGTCAATGACGACACGTTCGGTTGCAACCTCAACACCCAACGCAGCCAGTTGTTGGCGTGCTGCCCAGTGAGTCGCCGCTCGATAGCCTTGGAGTAATCCGGCTTTTGCCAAAAACTCCGACCCACCGCAAACAGAAGTGATGAACTTAGCCGTGCTGCCCTGCTTTCGGAGAAATTCCAGCACCTCCGGATCGTCTACAACGGCTGCCTGTCCTATACCGCCACCGATGCAAACAACATCCAATCGCGGGCAATTTTCAAAGGTGGTGTCCGGCAAAACCATCATGCCATCATCGGTCTTAATGGGATCTAACGTTTTCCAGATCCGATGAATCTGGATACCAGGCAGCGCACTAAACACCTGCTGTGGTCCTACAATGTCCAACGATGTCATACCGGGATAGAACACTAAACCAATGGTACGTTTTTGTGAGTCAGTCATGAGTTTATTTCCCTTTGGGCACTTGCGATTCAATCTGTTCTTATACTAGAAGTAACAACCGACCTCGCCTAGTCCTCGATCGAGTACTCTTTTCACCGCCATGAGCATTCCCTTGAAGCTTTTATTTGAAGAAATTTATCGGGCAAAGGATCAAAGCAGCTTGCGATCGCACCTCGCACCCAGGGTTGGCGAGTACTTTGCAGCCAAGCGATCGGGAATCTTCTTTTTCGACCAGATTCTAGCTGATAAGAATCTTCAGAAAGTTCTGAAAGTCGCGCTATCTGTCGAACATAATCCGGTTGCACGTTACTTAACAGAGCGCCATACGCCTGTCCATGAAGGATTGGTTACATCACCCAAAGCGTGGGCGATCGTTTGTCCCCGTCCCGATCATTGGCATGTCATGGCATGACCTTAAGGGATTTGAATCTTTACCTGTTCTCTTCTAAAAGGGACTTTGGCACTGTGACTTAAAACCGCACCCCATAGCTTGCTTTCAAGAGTGCTTGTGCCGTGTTCTGAGCGTCTTATTTGGCGAAAATAGAAGGTTCGTGTCATCAGGTGCAGCCTGTGGCTAGAACACTTGGTATATGGGGTGGATCTAGCGAAGCTGTCACTAGGGGCAAGATAGGCTGAAATTATTACTGTGAAACACTTTCAGCCTATAAGTTTCTGATTTTTAGTCCACTAGTATCTTATCCGACATTTACGCCGCCACCTCAATCGGCAATCTTTCATTCATATCCAAGCGAAAAGTACCGTAGGGATTGACGTGACCCCAAATTAGAGGCGAAAGCGCCCGCAAATCCTCCTCCTTCATCAACTTCATCCATTGCGGCTGCGACAACACCTGCTGAATCATCAAGGTATTGATATATACTAAAGATATCTGTAATAAATGTAGAGATAGCACAGCTAATTCCTGATCTGACAAGCGATTGCTAGCAATCTCACCACTCTTGCCGTAAAAAATAAAACTATTAGCGCTATTCCAATTCTCCACAACGTTTAGTAAGCGCGTTTATCTCTTGTCGCAGTTCAACAGAATGTAGATATTTGCACAAAAATATAGTCTTTACAGCCTTACCCAATTCTGCCAACGCTTGATAAGTAGGGTGTAATAAATTACATGCAGGTAAAGCGCTTTAAGATGGCTTCAGTCTCCGCCATACCTAAACGAAGAGCAGTTGCATACTTTACCATTTGGTCGTATTGTTGGCGAATTAAATCCCAATTAATTGCCCTCGTAAAAATCGGTTGCAAGTTTGGATATGCATCATTATTTCCAGTTTACGGGCGATATAATTTTTGAACATTTATACGTTTGAGACGCGGCATTAACTGAAAACCTAGTAAGTAGCAGAAAGCAAAAGCAACTTCATTTTGCCCGTGACTATCCACATAATTCTTCTCAACTTTCATCTCAGTACAATGGCGCAATAACCCTTCAATCATTGCCGCCACCTCAGAGGAAGAACAGGTTTTTAATTGCGAATAAATACAAACAGAATTCTTCTCAACGTGCCAATAAATCATGACACCACGCCCACCATAGCGAATGTGCCACTCAGTCATCAAATTTTGATCCCAAGCGCCAAACTTTTTGGAATCACTAGCACAGGCAGTTGTACCCTCTCCCCAAATAATAGGTATCCTGGCACGGAAAATTGCATTTGCAACGCAGGCGATAGCATTACGTAATTGATCTTTATGAATAAAACGACGCCGAACATGCAGTAAATCTTGATAATTATCGCCGCCAATCTCATCACTTAAACGCTTTAGTCCTGTATTTGTTCCTAAACCATATAAACAGAGTAACAAGCGTTTTTGTAGCGCATGGGAGTTTAAAACCTCTCGCGTTGATACACTCTTAAAATACTCGCTAAAATTAACTCGTAAATCAGTCTCTTTGAGAATATCTAAGAGGCTAGTCATGCGCCAACGTCGGGTGATTTCAGTTTTTAATCGTGTCAAGTTGATAGGTTCATTTGAACGTCCAGTATTTGTTGAGTATCATCTAACTGTTGGGATGAAGCTTTATTACTCAAAAAATCATCTATCTGCTTTTTAGATTGGCTAGATAACTCCGAGGCGATGTCACTAAAAAATTTGGACTCAAAATTACGAAGAGCAGAGCGGATAATACGCTCTAATCTTGAATTTGTTGGTGGTTCAAGTTTTAAATCTCGCAGTCTCGCAACGGCTGCAAGTTTTAGTTGTTCAAACTTTAACTCGTAAATTAGTGCTTGTTCAGCTAACCAATTAGTCAATTCTCTAGCATCGCTAACTTTGGCTTCCCGAAATCCAAAAAACTCTCTGATTTGAGCGCGATGATATTTTATGGAGCGTCCTTGCCAATCATAATACGAGTATTTTTTCGGTGAAATCTCTAAAAGCTTTGCAACATAATTAACATCGGTGGATGAAATCTCACCTTGGTTCTCTGGAAATCTGGCATGAATCTGAAAGAAATCGCTAAAACCGTCAAATAAATCCTAAACTTAAAACCCTTGATTGCTAAGACTTTCAGCCTATCTTGCCCCTGATGACAGCTTCGCTAGATCTACCCCAATTAGTAGATTGTTATCGACGAAAACGATTCAAAAACCTGAGCTAATTATTAGACCCATCCGAAAACTCGCAAGCCAATATTTACAAGACTTTGAGACTAGGAAAGTGCAGATTCTGTTTCAACGAAGAAATCAGTGTTTGA
>NZ_JTCM02000002.1:0-135475 GCF_000817785.2 Hassallia byssoidea VB512170
AAAACCGGACAGCCATATAGCTGAAATAGTCGTGGAGTTTTGAGGATCTTTAATACAAGGCTGTCCGGTAATGTCGGCGTTTTAGTGTAGGGGTGACTCGCGAGTGTATTTGCTCCTTTTAATACGAACGCTTGTGCCATTCTTGTCTATCTTTAATGAAACCCCCTCCCCTGTTGCTTCAGAACAGGGCAGCCTTCCGTCCTGGAAGCAAAGCTTGCACAAGCTTTGCGCTAGGCGATCGCGCTTCAGACAGGAAAAAGGCTACATTAAGTTCTAATTCAAGACAGCAAAATTTCACTTCAGTTCAAATTACAAGCACCATAATCTTTATCGTTGTGTGGTTGTTGTAAAGTGTTACATGCAAGCGTGAAAAAGTCACCGAAGATAACCCAAGGGTGACGGCGAGGAGAGTGCGTTTACTAAAATTAATTGACGATACAAGCGTATCAACGTTCTTATACTTCCATGTGTGAAAGGAGTTTGAATGGCTGGCATGGTATCAGTTTCCCGCACGGATTTGCGATATCGGCGTCATAAATTACGTCGGCAACGGCAAATGAAAATTATTCAGGCTATTTGGCGAACCTTTGCCGTTAGTAGTCTGTTAGGTGGTTTACTATGGGTGGCAAGTCAACCGATGTGGGTGCTTTCTGCTCCCAAACAAATTGAGATCGCTTCAGGTTCACGCTCACTTTCTCCTGAAGCGATCTCTTCACTGCTGGTGTTATCCTATCCGCAGTCTTTATGGAGGATTGAACCGTCAAGGGTCGCTGACTCTTTGACAAAACAACCAACTATTGCTAAAGCAAGCGTTAAGCGTCGTCTGTTTCCACCTGGATTAATTATTGATATTCAAGAGCGAGTACCTGTGGCGATCGCGCAAAGGCATCACCACGAAGCGATCGCTAGTGACACAAACATTGCTTCATCGACGGGGTTACTAGATGCAAATGGAATTTGGATGAATCAAGAAAAATACACATCACTTAATCCTACCGTAAAGTTGCCCAGTCTCATAGTTATTGGTTCCTTTGAACAATACCGTCCTTACTGGAATCAGCTTTATCAATCTGTGAGCCAAAGTTCCGTTAAAGTCATGGAAATTGATTGCCAAGATCCAACAAATATAATTCTGAAAACAGAACTAGGATATGTGCATCTCGGTGCTGTGAGTCCCCAAATAAGCGAACAAATCAAAGTACTCGCCCAAATGAGCCATTTACCTACACAACTTAACCCCAATCAGATAGAATATATCGACTTGAAAAATCCGGAATCTCCTTTAGTACAAATGAACCAAAAAACAGTCAAGTCTAACTCTCAAACTCGTTAAAAATATTAAACGGGTGAGAACTAATAATTGCTCAGAGTCAATAAATAAGTTTTATGCCAATAAATAAATATTTATTATTTTTGGTATTCCCATAACATACACAAAAATTGGCGTTAACTTCGCTCTTACAATGGGAGAAACAATTATAAAACCTTCATGCATGGGAGTAAAACCCCGCTTATTGTTACCCTAACATAAGCGTGAAGCATTCATACGAGTGCGAGTGCCGGGGTTCTCCCTTGCCTTGGAACGCTCGCTTAGTGCAACATGTTAAACATTCTGATGATAGTGTCTGGGGTGGAAAACGATTCTTTCGCATGATTAAATCTTTTACTGAATGGAGTGCGTTAAACACAAGAGTCTGTCAGGTTTTTATTTCTGAAAAGACTCACAATCGAAGGATATTTTCTGCCACAACCCAACAAGGGTTTGGTTGAGTCTTCTACTCCAGGAGAGTTAATGAGACTGGTGTGAAAAAGAGAGATTTTCAAAGTGAATGTGAAGTCAGACAGTGACTTGATGCCAATTTCTACAAGAGGTATGCGATCCATAAAGTAAAATTTAACCGCAACTATTATGTATTTGGAGGCACACCAAACAGCAAATCAATCAGCGAGTTCCATCAACGATAAGTAAATCATTTGTTACCTCCAGTTTAAGGATAAGTAAGTATAAGGTAAATTTTGTGTTCTCAGTTGTAATAATCTGAATGCTCAAACTGATTAACCATATCATTAAGGAAGACAAGACGCGCCACGGCGGGTCTTTACAAGTTACACAATTCACCCAGAATTGCGCTCATGAAATTGTTAGTAGAAAAATTGCGTGTATACTAAATAACTCGGAGTTCTTCCAAATCGGTGATTGGGAGGGACTTTCACTCTCACAATGTCAGACGGTTCCTTGTGAACTCGTTCCACAAATCCCCACGACTATTTCGGATGTTCGCGCTTCTCTTGTTTTGTCAAAGACGCTTTTGTTTGGGACGCACACGAAACGCGAACGAGACGCTTCTCTTGTTTTGTCAAAGACGCGCTTGGGACGAGAGGCACACAAGACGCGATCGCGTCTTTCCTTGGGAGAAGGCTGTCCACTGTGTTACGCAAAACGTGTAGCGGCAACGAGGAAGAATTGGTGGTATCAGTGGTTGTATTGCTCGTGCAATTTCATATTCTACAGCAAATTTCAAGTGGTCGCAGGTATAACTCCGTATAGTGATAATGGTAAATTTAATCATCAATATAAATTATTAGGAGAAAAATGGATAGGTAATTGGGGATACAAAATAAATGCTGAGAAAAATAGCAGTAAAGATATTAAGGAGGAGAAGAAGTTATACAGGTCAATATTAGGTAAATATAGGTATACTTCTCTAAAATTGGCAGTGCGCGAGCTTTACGGATTATGTACAACAGGCTTGCTTTGGGCAAGGTTGCCCTGTTCTATAGAAATAGGGGATAAGTTGTTTTGGGGCAACTTATGGACAACATGCGGGCGATCGCGTGCGTTAATGGTCGATCTAAGAGTAAAATTTCGCTTTTCTAATCCTGTTAGGCTTGCAATAAGTGAGAACAAGAAAGAACATAGCCATAGATTATGGCATCGTCAAATATAGTTGACTATTGGCGTGAATAACACCTGAAAAATTCGTTTATCTACCCTTTTCAATCCAATGACACTTGATAATAACCAAAAACTTAGTTATATAAACTCCCAGTCTCCGGGACAGCCAGGAATGTCACTAGCAGTTAACTCCACCAATCCCTTTAATCATTCCGGACTGAATTTCGGACAAAATAACGATAGTAAAAGAATCCCTACTGAAGATCCCCGAATTGGCGATATTGTTCCCGGTCGAGTCGCCAACATCAAAGTAATTGGCGTCGGTGGTGGTGGTGGAAATGCCGTAAACCGCATGATCGCCTCTGATGTGAGTGGAATAGAGTTTTGGACAACAAACACCGATGCCCAAGCTTTAACACAAGCACAGGCTTCCAAACGCTTACAAATAGGACAAAAGCTGACGCGAGGTTTAGGCGCGGGTGGTAATCCGGCTATTGGTCAAAAAGCTGCTGAAGAATCGCGGGACGAAATTGCTACAGCTTTAGAAGGTGCCGATTTAGTGTTTATCACTGCCGGCATGGGTGGTGGTACTGGTACGGGTGCAGCGCCAATTGTCGCCGAAATCGCCAAAGAAATGGGCGCTCTCACAGTCGGTGTGGTAACACGTCCATTTTTGTTTGAAGGACGCCGACGCACCAGCCAAGCCGAGCAAGGTATTGAAGCTCTTAAAGGTAGGGTAGATACGCTAATTATTATCCCGAATAACAAGCTGCTGGAAGTAATTCCAGAGCAAACGCCGATGCAAGAGGCTTTTCGTTATGCGGATGATGTGTTGCGTCAAGGGGTGCAAGGTATCTCTGATATCATCTTGATCCCCGGTTTGATCAACGTTGACTTTGCCGATGTGCGAGCGGTGATGGCAGATGCAGGCTCGGCGCTGATGGGGATCGGTGTTAGTTCTGGGAAGTCAAGGGCAAGAGAAGCAGCGATCGCCGCGATTTCTTCGCCCTTACTAGAATGTTCTATTGAAGGAGCTAGAGGAGTTGTTTTTAATATTACTGGTGGTAGCGACCTCACCTTACATGAAGTCAATGCTGCCGCAGAAACAATCTACGAAGTAGTCGATCCCAACGCCAATATTATTTTTGGTGCGGTGATTGATGACAGGCTGCAAGGTGAAGTCAGGCTCACCGTAATTGCCACAGGATTTACAGGTGAAATGCAAGCCACACCACCGCAAAATGTCGCCAATCCTAGGGTAGTAACTCCACCACCACCAAGACGACAAGCACCTCAGCCACCAGTAAAAGAGCCAACACCAATTCCAGAACCCAAAGAAAAACCCGGATTGGATATTCCTGAGTTTCTGCAACGACGGCGACCCAAGCCTTAAGCTGACAGGATTAGCTAGTAGCTTGCTCCCGCCTTAATTCCAGTTCCCAGGTTTCACCGGGAGCAGGGTTGACACTCCCCTGCCGTTTGCGCTCTTGGTTTCCCTCTCCTTGCAAAGACGCTGCGTGTGTTCTTTGCTCATGGTTCGCTCTGCGTCAGCTTTCTTCGAGTCTTCAAGGTTCTCTTAGACGCTTTTGTTGGAGACGCTGCGGAGCGTTTCTTGTTTTGAGCGTCAGGGCTTGTTGCACTTCTGCTAGCGCACAACAAGCGCTCCTAACACATCAGGAAAAAAAAGAAAGTGAACTACCCCACCGCATGGCGGATGGGGCTTCCAACTTCAACCGGAACTGCCTTAGACACGGAAGATTTCCTTCCAGCCTTTGGTCTTACATTCCGTCCATTGGCAGTAGCGCTAGTTCCTAACGCTAATATTCGCAAGCCTTCATCTCGAATGTTGATCGCCGCATTCACATCTCTATCGTGCTTGGTTTGGCAGTTGGAACAAGTCCAGCTACGAACCTCTAGAGACAAGCTACCAACTTGATTCAGACAAACGTGACAAGTCTTACTCGATGGGAAAAACCGACCAATTTCTAGATAGGTCTTTCCGTCTCTTTCTGCCTTGTATTTGAGTTGACGGGTGAACTCTGACCAACCACAATCGCTGATTGCTTTGGCGAGAGTGTGATTTTTCACCATGTTTTTGACTGCCAAATTCTCAACAACGATGACTTGGTTTTCGTTCACCAGTTTGCGAGATAGCTTGTGCTGGAAGTCTTTCCGAGAATTTGCAATTCTTTCGTGAACTCGCGCCACAATGCGACGCGCTTTCTTTCTGCGATTAGAACCTTTTTGTTTACGGGATAGCTTTTGCTGTTTCCGTTTCAAATTCTTAGTCCGCTTCTTCAGATGCTTCGGATTGTCAAATTTAGACCCATCAGACGTAATAGCAAAGTGGGTCAGTCCGACATCAATCCCTACCGCTTTGCCGTTTGAGCTAATTTCAGTGTCAGGCAGTTCATCATCAAACAGCAGAGAAGCATAATACTTACCTGCATGATTCATGCTGACCGTGACAGTTTTGATTTTCCCGTCAAACGTGCGATGAATCGATGCCGAAACAACGCCTAGCTTGCCGGGGAACTTGAGATGGTGTCCATCAACGATCTGAACTTTCTGGGGATACTGAATCGACTGCTTATCATGTTTCGATTTGAACTTCGGAAATGATGCCCGTCCCTCAAAGAAGTTGATAAACGCTCTGGATAAATTGAGCGAAACACTTTGCAGCACTTGACTGTATGTTTCACCCAACCATTCGTACTCTTTCTTGAGTGCAGGTAATCGGCTATTCATCCCAATTTGAGATAAGCCTTTACCCGTCTCTTTGTAGAGTTCGTTCGTTGCGTTCAGTGAATTATTCCAATACCAACGGGCACAGCCAAACGCCTTGGACAGCGTTTCTTTCTGCTCAGTGGTTGGATAAATTCGCACCTTGACAACGTTTTTCATACTGCTATTTTAACACGAATTCTATTTATCGTAACTTTGTTATGCCGCATAAGAGATTAGGGCTTGCGCCCAGTCGCTATCCATCCCCACCGCTCCCGTCGAGTGGGGCAGATCGCGAGTTCGTTAAAAAACGCTTTCTTTTTTGCCTTGTAAAGCTTGCTCAACCCATTGAATTACCTGTTGACCAAGGTGGGTGTTGTCGAAACGATCAATTTCGCGAATTCCGGTAGGACTGGTGACATTGACTTCAGTCAGGTAGCCACCTATAACATCAATACCGACAAAAATCAAGCCGTCTTTACGTAGAGTTTCGGCTAATTGGGTACAAATTTCATACTCTCTAGGAGTAATTTCGGTTTGAGCAACTGTACCACCAGTCGCCATGTTATTCCGAAAGTCACTTCCAGAGGAAAGGCGATTGAGGGCACCAATCGGTTCCCCGTCAAGGAGGATAATTCGTTTGTCTCCCTCTTTTGCTTGGGGTAGATAGGTTTGCACCATAACTGGAACGCGACCTAAAAGGGTACTGAGTTCGACAATCGAGTTAAAATTGCGATCGCCTGCTTGCAAAAATAAAATCCCTTCTCCAGCTTTGTTTCCCAATGGTTTGAGAACTGTTGCACCTTTTGCTTCCACAAATTCCCGAATAAATTGTTTATCAGCACTGACAATAGTTTCTGGAATTGCTTTGGTAAACTGGAGGGCATACATTTTTTCGTTTGCCGCTCTAATTCCACTGGGACTATTAATCACCAGGGTTTTGTTTTGGTCAATGTAGTCCAGAATGTACGTAGCATAAAGATAGGGAACATTAACTGGTGGATCTGTCCGCATAAATACGGCATCCATTGTTTCCAGGGAAGTTAAGGTACGTTGGCTCAACTTGTACCAAGGATTTGCCGCTAAATAGCGTCCTTGGACCAACTGCACTGGTACGAGTTCCACCCGTTCTAACAATGCCCAAGCTTTGCTATCTACCACACTCAGCAAATTTGCTTGAGTTACCCAAATTTCATGTCCCAAGATTTGCGCTGCTTCCATCAGAGCAACGCTGGTATCATGACACGGGTCAAGAGTAGGGATGGAATCTATTATAAAAGCCAGTTTCACGCTTAATGCCTCAATCGCCAGGAAATTCCGCTGTTATCAATTTAGATTATCCCCTGACGATTTGATTGATGTGCATAGCATTTTGTCGCAAGACATCGCACTCATATGATGAACTTACACATTATTAGTTGCAGCTAGTAACTCATCTAGCTTGCCTTGGGCTTCTATTGCGTGTATATCATCACAACCACCTACGTGGCGATCGTTAATGAAAATTTGCGGCACAGAGCGTCGTCCATTTGCCCTTTGAGCCATTTTATCGCGTGCTGCCTCGTCTCCATCAATGCTGTATTCAACAAATTCAACGCCTTTTCTTGCCAGTAAACTTTTGGCACGGATGCAAAACGGGCAAGTTCTCCAAGTGTAAATTTCTACTTTAGCAGCCATAACGCCCTCAACTTTATTTGATGCTTCTTAATTTTAGAACTTTGTCATTGGCTGTTGTAGCCGCTCTATCCCGTTTTGGGGTAATCCTTTAAAGCTGCTAAATAGCCCTGAACTAACTGCGTACATTTTTACCGCATGAAAATCTCTTCTTCCCTTCCCCTATACATCATTTTTAAATCAGATCAGCATAAATAAACATCAGTCAGTGGTGAATAGTTTATTGACTTTGAACTTTTGAATGCGTGACTGCTGACTGTGGATTTTTAACTATTTGTGTACACAGATAACAAAACCGATAATATTCCACTTAAAATATCAATTGCCTCAGCAATAATACGTAGTTTATTTGTCCCTCTCAAAAAATGCAGTATTAACCCTGAGTAACGGTGTTGTAAATTAGCAATGCAATGCGCTGGTATCATAATTTCTACTAAACCATAAAAAAATTGGGTCAGAAGTACTGATACACTTCCAACCCGATTTTTTAATTACGACTTGCGTTCTTAACCAAACCTCCGTCTTAGTATTTGCTCATGTTCGCTTGAAACAACAGCTTAATTTAATCTTGCTTTAGAGTCTTTTTCTTAAGCGCTTTCAACGCACCGACAGCTAACAAACCTAAAGCGGCAGTTGTACTAGGCTCAGGTATCTTTTTCGGTTCGGGTTTGGGCTGATAATAAGTATTTCCACCTGGAGTTGGAGTCGGTGCTGGAGCCGGTGCTGGAGTTGGAGCCGGTGCTGGAGTTGGAGCCGGTGCCGGTGCTGGTGCTGGAGCCGGTGCTGGTGCTGGAGCCGGTGCTGGTGCTGGAGTTGGAGCAGGCGCTGGAGTTGGTGCTGGAGTTGGTGCTGGAGTTGGTGCCGGAGTTGGAGCCGGAGTTGGAGCCGGAGTTGGAGCCGGAGTTGGAGCCGGAGTTGGAGCCGGAGTTGGAGCCGGTGTTGGAGCCGGTGTTGGAGCCGGAGTTGGAGCCGGAGTTGGAGCCGGAGTTGGAGCCGGAGTTGGTGCTGGAGTTGGTGCCGGAGTTGGAGCCGGTGTTGGAGCCGGAGTTGGAGCCGGTGTTGGAGCCGGAGTTGGAGCCGGTGTTGGAGCCGGAGTTGGTGTAGGCGTTACTGCTATTGGTTTGTTCGTAAAAGCTTCACTTCCACCATTACTGAAGGCTTGAACGTGGAAACCAACTCGCAAAACACTGCTTTTTAGATTATTAATGATGTCGTCGAATGTGATGTTGGACTGTAAATTAAAAAGGACGCTAACAAATTCACCTGGATTTACACCCATCTGTGAGGTTGGTTGATTAGACTCGACTGAAAAGTCTGAGCTAAATCTGCCTCCAGGAGCATTATTGCTTCCAGGCAGTGTTCCTATTTTGTTGGGTATCACAAAGTCCACACCATCACCGCTATCAGTGATAGATGCGATATTTTTCAAAAGATTTGTGGTTTGGTCAAAATAAATTTGGGTTATAGAAGAGGCATTTGAACCGATGTTGTTGAACGTAAATAAAACCTGATCGGACTTATTGCCTTGAGCAACATCTAAAAATAGCTGACTTTCACCTGTTGCAGCATTAACAGCACTATTGCCAGTAATATTTTGAAATCCAAAGCGCATCGCAGTTGTGGGTGCGGGTGCGGGTGTAGGTGCGGGTGTAGGTGCGGGTGTAGGTGCGGGCGTTGGTGCGGGCGTTGGTGTGGGCGTTGGAGTTGGTGTGGCTGAATTGTTGTTGCCGTTACCATTGCTGTTATCAGATTTGGCGCTTGCCTGTTGCATTTGCGACCCTAGAGCCACGGAGAATGACAATAAACCAAGAGTTATATAAGTGACTACTTTCTTTGAATACGCTTGAGACATTTTAATTAAACTCCTCCGAGTCTATGGCGACAAAATTTTCTGAAAGTGACGATCGCAACAATCGAGTGTCAAATACAAATTGACATACAAAAATATTGAATGTCGATGATTTGTTGACAGCTTCATTCAAAATTTAATCTGAGAGAAAATAAAAAAAAAATTTATGATTAAAGCGAAAAATTAAGTAATTGCACTATGTTATTTTCTCTATCCAAAATTAAGTAATTTTTCTCAAAATTGCTTTTTTTGTTAAGTTTGTATGTGAGAAGTTTTTGGAAAAATAGCTTAATTGAATAGGCTATAGCAGTCCTAAACAATGAAAGACAATATCCCCGACTTCTTAAAAAGCCGGGGATATGAAGCTGGATATTTTGATAAATGTGCTAAGGATTGCTATAGACTATTGGCTATTAACGACAAAGCCGAAAATAAATAAGGGAAGGCAAGTGCCTTCCCTGAAGTTAAAGATTCAGAATAGTAATATAGAGTGTTTTTACTGAATTGGTTTATCGGCGAACCCACCCATTAATCGTAAAGCGGCTATCTGCAAAAGCTTTAGATGGGCAACTCACAGGCAATACTTCATGCATATAACGGCTAAGGAAAAATACAATGCTGTTATTGCGAGGTTCTACTGTTTTGAAAGTCTCTGCCTTGACATACAAATTGTTGGAAATCTTGCTGTCATAAATCAACAACTCACCACCAGAAAAAGGCTTCGGTTCTTGGTAAAAGTAGTAAACGTAGGTGAGTTCTCTTGTTGCAGTGTCTGGACTGCCATTATCATTATGAATTTTGTAATAATTACCATCATTATGTGAAGTCATTTGACTTTCGATTTGAGATATAGAAAATGATGGTAATCCTAATTTGCTTATAACATCAGGAATCATCGCTTTAATTTTCTTTAAAATTAGTTCAGAAAATTCAGGAAATGAATAGAGAACCATTGAGCGGCGATAATTTTCGTCGTTGGTTGAAGTACTAGTAGGTACGAATGCTGACTCTTTTTTGAGAACGTATTCGAGTAATCGCTTATATTCTTTCGGTTTAAAAAAATTATCTATTTGTACATAATAGGAAGGGAAAATGTCTGTATTTTTAGGTTTTACTTCTTCTATTTGCTGTACCAAAATTGGCGGTTCTGTGACTACACCAACGAGGTGTTCGCTGGGAAAAGACAATAGAGAACTACCTTCATTCATAGGAATTTGAAATAAACCATGACAAGTAGATTCTTGCTTGTAGGCACGCGCTACAACAGTTGTTAAAAGATTATGCAGTACAGGTGCATCTGATTTCAAATAAATGTTGTATTCGTGTCCTCCAGATAAAAGAAGTTTAACTTTGATATCTTGGGATTCAAGCTGCTGCGAAGCTGATTGCATAAAAATTGCCTGCTTTTGAATGTTGATAGCTGGGACTGTTGTTAAGAGTAAGGCTGAAAGGCTAATATCAAGCCTGAATGTCAAAATGTTTGTTAAGTAGATGGGCAGAAATAAACGCGCTTGTTAGTAGTAAGGGCTTCAGCCCTTAAATGTTATGAGCGGTAAACCGCTCACTACGAATCAGGACATTATTTTATGTTTAATTTCGCCCACTTACTTATTTACCCAATAATCATTGGTTCTAGCATGAAGAGAGGAAGTTTGTCATGACTAATTTCCACATAAACGTCTCAAGTTTAGTAGAGTAAAAATATTTTTATTTTTAAATAGCAAAATTCCGTAGTTTTATTGACTACGGAATTTTTTAACTTAAAGTTAATAAGTCCTGTTTCAGTATTTACCGAGAAGAAGTGGCGTATTCAATTAGTAGAGCAAGACGCTGGCGGAGAGTTTCTAATCCCAGGCGATCGCTTGCGGAAATAAACACCGCTAAGGGAAACTCTTCTTGAGCTAAAGCTAAAGTTTCACTATCCACTTGGTCTATTTTGTTAAAAGCAACCAGCGCAGGTCCTGGAGTCACTGGCATTGCTGCTAAAATTTCTCTAACGGCGCGAATATGACTCAACCAAGCAGGATGTGACAAATCTACTAAATGCAGTAAAGCATCAGCTTCTGTAACTTCCTCTAAAGTGGCACGAAAGGCATCCATTAATGATGCAGGCAATTCGTGGATAAATCCGACTGTATCTGTCAGCAGAATTTCCTGAGTTTCACCTGTATCAGCATGGGGAATGATTAGCCGACGTGTGGTCGGGTCGAGTGTGGCAAATAGCTGGTCAGCCGTGTAAATTTCCGCATTAGTTAGGGCATTGAGCAAGGTAGACTTGCCCGCGTTGGTATAACCAACCAAAGCCACTGAGGGAACTTCACGATGTTGTCGCTTTTGCCGCAGTCGCGAACGATGCGCTTGCAGTTGATTGACTTCTTGTTGTAGTCGAGAAATGCGCCTTCCAATACCACGGCGTTCGGTTTCTAGTTTGGTTTCACCAGGACCGCGAGTACCAATACCACCACCCAACCTAGACATTGCCTGACCTCTACCTGTAAGTCGCGGCAGCATATATTCTAACTGTGCCAGTTCTACTTGCAATTTACCTGCACGAGACTGAGCGCGTTGGGCAAAGATATCTAAAATAACTTCGGTGCGGTCAACTACCCGGACACCAATTTGTAATTCTAAGTTACGGACTTGGGCGGGTGAGAGGTCGCGGTCAAAGACGACGAGATTTGCGCCGATGGTTTGAGCGGTGAGGGCAATTTCTTGTACTTTACCTTCGCCGACTACTGTTTGCGGATGAATGCGCGATCGCTTTTGTTGCACTGTCTGCAATACGTCTCCCCCGGCGGTATCGACCAACCGTGCCAATTCCGCTAATGTATCTTGGAATTGTTGGGGTGTAGTATCATCAGTAAATACACCGACAATCAAAACGCTATCGCGATCGGCATCTACTTCTTGAGCAACAAATTCCCGCCGGAAGTCTGCTTCTAATGCTTCCACCAAGTCCAGAAAATCCTGGTTTGTCAGCACGTCTAAGCTGAGGGGCGGTGATATATTCCAACTTGGAGATGGAATATTGCTTGATGCTGTCAGCGTTGCCGGACTTGCGATCGCTACGCGGGATTGAGCCGTCAGGTGCGCTAAATAAGCTTCTTTGACGTACCCTGTAGCGCCACCACCCCGCTTTGTAAATCCCGTTCCGGTTATATTTAGCACAACTAGGGCATCTAGGCGTTGCAGTGCCATCGATGTCAGCGCCGCTTCGTTGGGCGGTTCTGACTTGAGATGAGTGGAGATACAACGAATACCGCTGAGTCGTTCTGCACCGTAGCGGGGCAATTCCAGCAGTGGGATTTGCGTTTGACGCGGTGAACCTACCCCCACGCGGATGACTTGTCCGCGACGATTGAGGTAGGCACATACGGCTTGATTGATTTCTGTACTAATTGCTGCCAGTCGCTGGGAAAATTCAGGCGTAGTTAGGCGATCGCCTGGTATGCGCTGGTGATACAGCCTAGCTAGTTGCTTTAGCTGGCTGGATTTTAGTCCTTGGAGATTACCAAAGATAGTCTCTATAGGCGTTTATGACCAGTAATATGGTCCCCCGAATCCTTCTATGTCTATTTTACAACACAGATTTCGCCTCAAACTCTTACTTTTGGGGGATGCGATGAATTTTAAGCTTTGATTACTGGTTCAGCAGATTATACAATTTGTTAACAATTTCAGCTTGTGTATCAGGTGACTTGGATAGTCATCATAAAGTGCTTCGTTTTCTGGTGCGTAGCCTTGCAAAAATGCATCATGGCTACTGGACTGACACAGCTAAAATTCAGTTTTAACGCTCATTTTCTCAGGATGTTTGTTCTGTATTTGGAGTTGCAGGTTCTTCAATTATCAGCGTGACTCGGTATTCACCTGGCGTTATATCACCATCAAGCTGTACTGTCAATTTGCCATCAGGTGTCACAATAGCTTCTACTTTCACAGTGCGTAAGGTGACATATCTATCGCCGTCATTAGATGTAATATTCACTGGTATTTTGCCCTGATAGCTGCGATATTTTTCATGATATTTTCCCCTTACTGCTTTGCTGAAGTCATATCTTTCTACGATTTCATGGTCATCGTTCTGATTAGATATATTGTTCATAAATTCTTCTTTCACGACTTGTAGCTTGACGGGCACTGATTATACGAATATTATCGCCCCGTTCTGTGTAGACAACAAATAAAAGCCTTTGAGCCTGAGAATATCCAATGGCTAAAAAGCGATATTCCTCAGTAGAGTGTAGGGTATCATCAAGGGTGAGATAGAATGGATCTGCAAATACTATCGATGCTTCATCAAAAGAAACGCCGTGTTTTCCCAGGTTTGCTATTGCCTTTTCATCATCCCATTCCCAATTATTTGTCATTATCTAATTAACAGCGTAGACGCATAGCGGCTTGCCGTAAGGCATCGCTCCTGATACTCATTTTAATAAATCATAATTTTATTTAATAATCTAACTTTGTTTATCTTATTAAAATTAGGAAATTATTTAACACTCACTCTTAGCTTCTTAAATTTTGAGCCGCGAGATAGATTTTACTCCATTCGCCCATTACCTGATGAGTTTTGAGTTTTAACTGTTTAGCAATTTCTTCGATGGATTTGCCTGCTTTTCGCAGTGACAATAACTGCCGCTCAATTAAAGTCAATTTTGACTGTAATTGCTGCCATTGCTGCGGTGTTAATCCCAAATTGTGTTCGTCTAGAGAAATTTCTAGCCAGTTATCTACTAGTTCCGGTTTGCCTTTGACGGCAAAGACACGCACGGCATGGTAGCTAATTTTCTCCCGCAGTCGGTAAATTTCTTTAATTGGCTTACTCAGTTTTTTGGCGATTTCATCTTGGGATTTGCCTTGCATATACAGTCGCAGCCATTCCACAGCCTCTTGTCCAATATTTTCTTGTAAATAATTTTCAAATTCCTGTTTTACCACTTTACTCAGTATTTGCTGTTCTTCTAGTTGTTGTGCTTCTTGATATTGTGTGATCGCCTGACTATCCAGCAACTCAACCTGATTTTGAATATTCTCTGTGACAATCTCTTCGTTTTCTGTGAGAATTTCTTCAGAAATTAGTCTAATTAAATCACTACCTGGCACTTGAGTTAAGCCACCACGCTGGGTGCGTCGCAAGTAATTTACAAAACGGTAAGCTAGTAATGGTTGATTACGTACTGGTCGCAGGCAATATTCTTCCATGCTGGCAAACAGCAAAGAATTCTGTAGTCTGGAATCACTTGTAAACTCGGCGATGGAAGCCATTTGCTGTTGCATGTAGTTATCACTTTGCAGTAATTCTTGGAGTACTTCTTGCAACACATCCATGACACTTCGCTGGCGATCGCGACTCAGAGAAATCCAAGTCTGGATTTTATTCCGTAATGTCACTAAACTCCCTAGCCGAGTGATTAAATTGCGGTAAGCACGCTCTCTTGCCATTCCTAAGTAGCGCTGACGTAAAATCCGATAGCGATATTCCATCGCTTGTTTGGCTATATCGAGTTCTTTAGAGTTGAGCTTCTCAAAGCGTCCTAAGTCCTTTCCTAAAAGCCAGTTAATAATACTTTCCCTATTTATCTCACTTTGTTCTGGACACTCGAAAAACAGCTCCGAACGCCAATAGTGTGCCAGTTTTGCTGCTAATGAAGGGATGGGCAGGTTGTACTCTTCGTAGCTGACTACATCAGACAATAGACTTTGTACTTTGAACAAGAAATTTTCGATAGCCAATTCATCTAATGCGTTGGCTAAGAGATGCGAGGCTTCAGCGTAGTCAGGTTTTAACTCAATGACTTTGTTGTGGCTAGCCATCGCCTCTTCCAAAGAGTCTAATCCATACAGCGCATTGCCACGAGCATACCAAGCTTTGTGGTCATCAGGTTTAATTTTTAACGCTTTGTCTAAGCTGGCGATCGCTTCTGAAAAGCGTCTTGACTTAAATAGGGCAATACCTTTGTTGTACCAAGCTTCGTGAAATTCTGGTTGAATGTAAACAGCTTGATCAAAAGCTGTGATCGCGTCTTCATAGCGTTGCAGGCGATCGCATAGCACAGCACCTCGGTTATTCCAAGCTAAGTAGAAATGAGGTTTGATTTTCACAGCTTCATCAAAAGAGGCGATCGCTTCTTCATAGCGTCCTAAATTTTGCAATGCAATACCCCTGTTGTACCGAGCTTGGTAATAATCAGGTATTATTTTCACAGCTTCGTTGTAGGACGCTATTGCTCCTTCATATTCGTTAGCAGCGACTAATAAATTTCCAAGTTTAAATAGTAAACTTGCCCTACGAATTTCTGTAGGATGTTTTTCTGTAAGAAGTTCTTGAATTTCCAAGATTTTCTCGATCTTTTTTTCCGGGCTTAGTTTCAAATATTCCTCATAGTCTGCTTCATCTAGTAGACGAGATGTTTCTTCCTCTACCACTTCTGGTGTTGTAGGTAATTCAAATACACCAGAACGCCAATCAAAAAAATCTGGAGCGCGGTGAATTAAATAATTAATCGAAAATGACCACAATAGAAAAACAAAGCCAAATTTTAAATCATCTCTAAACCTTTCTCGCTGTTGGTTTAAGTGATTTAAAATTGGCGGAACACTACTTAAATTGCTAAATTGTCCTTCTGTTATTTCGTCAAATTTTCTTTGTTCATACTTATATAAAGAATATTCCAAACCTTTAATCAATAAAATATCAACTTCCTTGTCTTTAACAAACTCAGCCACTCGCTGATATAAATTATCAATTGGCTCAACCAAACGCAGGACTGCAATTTTTTTCTGGGGAATATCCTGCGGAAGTTTGGTAATTAAACGGTCTGACTCCGCAGGTGTACATTGCACAAAAAACAAGCCAAATCCTGCTTTTCGCTTGAGTGCGCGAACTAAGTCTTGATAGACTTCTTGTGGTTCTGGGGGTAAATCTTCATCCCAATCGCTTAAATTTTGGTTCATGGAAGTTTCGCCACAGCTTCTTTAAATTCGGGAATTCCTTGAATTAGTGGATGAATATCATACCAGCGCTGCATTTCTCCCTCTCCATCCAAATAGCGGTATTCTAAAAGACAGCGATTATACATCAAACTGCGATACTGGTCATCGTTGATGATGCGTTTAGAAACAGAGACTTCTGCTAACAGACACCATTGATGATTTTCCACTGCGCGGCGATAGTCATCTCTAGCTTGAGTAACCGCTCGTCGAACTGCTTTTTCAGAAATGGGTAACTCTTCACTGCGTCCAATCGCATCATGTGTTAACAATAGCAAATTTCTCACATGACCTCCACTCATCAAACACAGTCTTTCCAAGGTTTGAGGATTGTCAAAAATTTCCTTTTCTAGTGATAGTTCCGGTGCAATTTGTCGGACTCGCTTGCTAATTACTTCTTTAACTTTCTTCAGTCCTGGTTCGTAAATGTCTCCTTTGTGAGTCTTAACCATAATCATCGGTAAAATCAGACATTGACCGTAAATATCCCTGATATCTGTTGCTCGTTTAGAATACAACATAGAAATCGGGACAGTGTAAATTAAATGGCAATCCAAAGCTTTGAGTTGTTCGCTGCGGTCTAAAAAAACTTCCTCATGGTTGGTGTTATCTCCATCTTTAACTAACACCATCCGGTCTAAGTTGTCTACAATTATCGCCAATTGAGTGCAGCCGTTAGGTAAATGCTTTTTCGCATCCGCTAAAAACTCATTTAAAACTTTAATTAAAGTGACTGTACGAGGATTAATTTTTTGGCGAATTTGTTGACGTAATTCGGGAACGGCTCTTAAATTTGCTGTCAGCTTGGCAAACTGCGAAAGTTGCGCTTCTACTTCCATACTCTCAAACTCTATTGGAGTTTGCGCCAAATCTTTCAACTCTAGCCAACAGTCTTTTAGCCAGTTCAGCACCGGACGAGGATTAGCAATTTTCTGTAAATCTTTGAGTAAATGACGGGTACAGGCGAGGAGAATATCTGTATACTGGGCATCTTCGGAGTCAATATCCTCTTCATCTGCGGCAAAATAGACTACATAAAATTGCCGATTCTCTAAATATTGCTTTAACCTCAGCAGTTCTGTAGATTTCCCTCCACCCCGATGTCCAGAATACAATTGGCAAGTGTTATTATTTGCCAGTCGCATCCGATTTCCTAGCTCATTCAAAATATCCGCATCTCCCCGCACTTGCTGACAATCTACATATTTCGGATCACCTGCGGGTAAGGGTTCAAAGGGGTTAAAGGCGTTGTAAAGGTTTGTGAGTAAATGTGTATGATTAACCATAGGTAACAAATATTGCACTGTTACTCATGCTAGCGAACATTATAGAGGATGTAGATAGTGGGGAACAGACGAATGAGATCAGCCGAGAATCTCGCTTTTACCTATTGCTGCTGTAATCGTTAAAGGCGATCGCCTCCACTACCAGCTAAAGTAAACTTATCACTATATTGTCTAATTACCCATGCTAGAAAAAACCTCGATATTTCAAAAAGCAATTGAGGCAGTAGAAGCACTCGATCCAGAAGCTCAAGTTATTCTTTTAGATATTATTAGCAAACGCCTGAAACAACAGCGACGAGATGAATTATTAAAAGAAATCGCACAAGCAGAGAATGAATATGCTCAGGGTAATATACGACGTGGTTCAGTGGCAGATTTAATGGCGGAGTTGGACGAGTGAGAAATTTAATTTGGAGTCCGACATTTGTTCGTGCTTTTAAACGATTAGTAAAAAAAAAATCCGGAATTACGTCCTCAAATTGAGCAGGTATTACAACAAATAGCCGAAGATCCATTTCTACCCAGTTTACGCAGTCACAAGCTAAAAGGTGATTTATCAGGTAGATGATCGTGTTCAATTGATTATAGTAATCGTATTTTATTTAAGTTTGTGACTAATGGAGAAGGAAGGAGAAGAAGAAATATTGTTGTTGACTTTAGGTTCACATGATGATGTTTACTAAATAAAGCATTATTTTTAATTTAGTTAATCATAATACTTGAAAAAATCAGCGCATATTTGATAATGAATACCCAAATAACAACCCAACTCCCCATTCCCTCGCACTTTCACCCCGAAAAAGTCAGCGAAGTCTGGCGCGTACCTTATCAACAACGTGCAGCGGAAGCACAAACATGGGCGAAAGAACACAATATCAAACCAGCATCAACAGACAAAACTCGCGTTTGTCTACTTTTAATTGATGTACAAAACACTTTTTGCATCCCAAATTTTGAATTATTTGTAAGTGGAAAATCCGGTAGTGGTGCGGTTGATGATAATCAGCGATTGTGTGAATTTATCTATCGCAATTTGGGCGTGATTACGACAATTGTACCGACGATGGACACTCACACAGCAATGCAAATTTTCCATCCTATTTTCTGGGTGAACGCTAAAAGGGAACATCCCACACCCGCTGCTTCTAGCATCACTCCAGCAGACATAGAAAAAGGAATTTGGAAAGTTAACCCCGCAGTTGCTTTCAGTTTGGGATATGATTATGAATTTTTAGAAAAACACGCCTATCATTACGTGAAACAATTAACTGAAAATGGTAAATATCCGCTAACAGTTTGGTTTTATCATTCAATGTTAGGTGGTATCGGTCACGCTTTAGTTTCATCTGTCGAGGAAGCGATATTTTTTCACTGCATTACTCGTGATAGTCAAACGCAATTTGAAATAAAAGGCGATAATCCTTTAACAGAAAATTATTCTGTGCTGCGTCCAGAGGTTTTAGAAGGTGTAGATAAAAAGCCAATTGCCCAAAAGAATACACGTTTAATTAAACAACTTTTAGAGTATGATGCTGTCATCATTGGCGGACAAGCTAAAAGTCACTGCGTTGCTTGGACTATTGACGATTTGTTAACAGAAATTCAGCAGATAGATGCTACGCTAGCGAGAAAAATCTATCTGCTGGAAGATTGCACTTCCCCGGTTGTTGTGCATGGGGTGGTGGATTATACTGAGCAAGCTGACGCGGCGTTTGAGCGATTTGCTGCGGCGGGGATGCATGTAGTTAAATCTACGGAAGTGATTAGCTTTTTTTAACGCAAAGTCACGCGGAGGAATTTGCAGAGTAACGCGGAGGAGATTTTTGCACTCTGCTAATGTCAACGCTGCATGTACTGATTTGGATCTTTGGCTACCCAACCTAAATCTGAACTGGAACGTATTTCAAAATGAAGATGAGGTTGTGTGGAGGTAGGTTTTCCGGTTGTACCTAGAGTTCCTATTTCGTCTTGCTGTTTGACTTGCTGACCGACGGAGACTTTGATATCTTTCAGATGGGCGTAGCGGCTTTGTAATTTGCCGGCGTGATTAATTATTACTAAGTTGCCGTAAGTGCCTTGATTGCCAGCAAAGACTACGGTTCCGGGTGCGATCGCTTCAACAGAAGTTCCCACACTTGCTAACAAATCTACACCGCTGTGAAAGAAAACTTCACTTGTCTTAGGATTAATCTGCCAACCATAAGGTAACGCTACACGAGCATTTTCTGGCAAAGGATACCCGGTGAACTTAATAGGAGTTGTGCTACTTGTGGTGGAATTAGTTACTGGACGACTCCGCGATGAATTCCCTTGAGGAACAAACACGACTCTTGGATCTTTTTCACAGCCATTCACTTCAAACAGCGCGTCAGCACGGATTTTATACTTTGCTGCGACTTCTCGCCAAGTTTGTCCGCGAGGCACTTCCACGACAATTCCATCGTAGGGGGGAATTAAAATTTCCTTACCTATGGCTACGGTGCGGTTTCGCAAATCTGGATTCATGCCGATAATAGTTGTTGGCATGAGATTGTAGCGCTGGGCTATGCTTTCTAAAGTTTCGCCTGAAGCAACTTTATGACGTTGGAAACGTTCAAGGGCTGGAGTGGGACAACCTGGAACAGCAGCGTTAGCGCTTTTTGATGGGGTTGTGGACACTAGCCCAAGGACGCTGACTAGGAAATACAGAAACTGTTGACGAAAGGGAAAAGTCATGTACAGACAAAGGGACAAGGAGACAAGGAGACAAGGAGACAAGGGGGATTA
The DNA here is from genome assembly GCF_000817785.2 of Hassallia byssoidea VB512170. GTDB lineage: Bacteria > Cyanobacteriota > Cyanobacteriia > Cyanobacteriales > Nostocaceae > Hassallia > Hassallia carrinoi. The sequence goes on from NZ_JTCM02000002.1 coordinate 20,189, forward strand.
TCTGACGACAACCCTTCGGGTTCACCACTTGCTTCAAGTCGGCAGAGCCGACGGCAGATGCTCCACTTGGGGAAACCCCAAGACCGCACTGCCTCCCCAACGCAGTGGTTCACCAACAATTCCCCAACCACCAACTACTAACAACTAACTACTAACAACTCCCCATAAATCCGAAATTTTATTGCCCTTAGTGTCAAATTAGGCTGTCGAGCATCTGTTAACTAGCCTCTAGCTTGACTAAACTTATAAGTTAGCATCTGCATTGCTGTCTATGAAAGTAAAAATTATGAAGTTAACCGTAAAAAAACTAGCCGTTTATCTGTCCTTATTGGCGATCGGCGGTGGTGCAGGATTGTTAGGCGGTCGCTTTATTCTGCCACAAAGTCGCCCGTTTCAAGATTTAAAAGCTGTGACAGTGGCTTTGCCTCCACAAACTGTAGCACCATTACCTGTTGGAGGAGCGATCGCTCCTACTGGCGGTGATAATGTAAATTTTATTGCCGCTGCTGTACAAAAAACCGGACCTGCGGTAGTCCGAATTAATGCAACTCGCAAAGTCGCCAATCCGATTTCTGATGCTTTAAAAAATCCGCTTTTGCGGCGATTTTTTGGCGAGGATGAACAACCAGTTCCCCAAGAGAGGATTGAACGCGGTACGGGGTCAGGATTTATTTTGAGTCAAGATGGTCAATTGCTAACCAATGCTCATGTGGTAGCAGATACAGATACAGTATTAGTTACTCTCAAAGATGGTCGGACTTTTGAGGGTAAGGTGTCGGGAGTCGATCCGGTTACAGATGTGGCAGTAGTAAAAATTAATGCTGATAAGTTGCCAACTGTCAAGCTGGGTAATTCACAAAACTTAATACCGGGACAGTGGGCGATCGCTATTGGCAATCCTCTCGGTTTAGATAATACTGTCACTATTGGCATCATCAGCGCAACCGATCGCACTAGTGTTCAAGTCGGTATCCCAGATAAGCGAGTCAGTTTTATCCAAACTGATGCAGCAATTAACCCCGGTAACTCTGGCGGACCATTGTTAAACGCCCAAGGCGAAGTGATTGGCGTTAACACCGCCATCCGCGCCGATGCCCAAGGACTCGGTTTCGCCATTCCCATCGAAACCGCTGCCCGCATCGCGTCGGAACTGTTTACCAAAGGGCGTGCTGAACATCCTTTTTTGGGGATTGAAATGGTAGACCTTTCTCCTACCAAAAAACAGCAAATTAATCAAGAAAGTAATCTGAACATTAAGCACGACAGCGGTGTTGTCGTTAAGGGAGTTCTAGAAAAATCACCCGCACAAAAGGGAGGACTGCTTCCTGGAGACTTGATTCAAAAACTTAACCGCAAACCAGTCAAAACAGCGGCTCAGGTACAGAAGGTGGTAGAGTCCAGTTCAGTTGGAGACATCCTAGAGATGGAAGTCAATCGCAACGGGAAAATTGAAACCCTCAAAGTAGTCTCTGGGGCTTATCCTGAGAAATAGTCTGTTGGTTGTTGGTTGGAGCGTTGGAGCGTTGTTAGTTGTCTACTAACCACTAACCACTATCCACTATCCACTATCCACTATCCACCAACCACTAACCACTATTGACTGTTACTCAAATTTTCTAACTGCATCCGCTGTTCCATCTGGCGCAAGAAATACCCTGTCATCATCGCCGATGCTAAAAGACCAGCTAAATTCTCGCGGTCTGTTGTAATTTGCACATGGAAGTTTTCCGCTGGAAGCATTCCCACAAGCCCTTGAACGTTTTGGGAAATTATTTGTTTAATTTCCGGGCTGACGGACTGGGCGACACGGGCTAAAACTTCTGGAGACTGGTGCTGTAGATATTTGAGTAACTGATTGGGGTATTCGTCAGAATTGTCGGAAACAAGCTGATTAGGGTGTTCCTCAGAGTTGTCGTTCAAAAAGTTAGGATTAAACACCATTGGCAGTTATGCTAGCTGAGTTGCTATTTCTACTCTAAACCATTCAACGAGGGTAATGCATTCCCCACAGGTATTAGGCGAAAACTTATCTATAGGACAACCTTTGGCGCTTCAACATCAGCCCTGAGGTTGATGTTTTTGGCTTTTTTGCACCGCCATTTATTGTGGTTCTGGTTCTGGTTCAGTTTTGAAGTCTAGTTCTAGTTGTCGTTCTTCTTGGCTGCGGTCGAATGGTTCGGGAAGTTGCTCAATTTGGAAATATTGATGAAATTTCGGAGTAATTTGTAGCGAATAAGACCGAGATTCATTATCTCGGCGTTTTCGGACAAAACCGAGTTCGACTAGTTCGGGAACGTGTTGATATACTCCCGAACCGCGCACATTTATCAAGTCGCTTTGAAGAATCGGGCTATTAAGAGCGATCGCTGCTAAAGTTCGCAATGCCCCCAACCCCAATTCCACTGGTATCATGGTTTGCACTAATTCATGAAAATCTGACCGCAGTTGCAGACAGAAACCTGCTGGAGTTTCTACAACTTCTAAAGCGCCATCTCTGTGGGCATAGTTGTCGATTAATTCAATTATGCCTGACTCAACAGTAGCGCGATCGCACGCCGCATACTCGGCGATTTCACCGAGCGACAAGGGTTTACCTTTTAAATACAGAATCGCTTCTATCTTGTTCGCTGTGCCTGTAATCATTGGTCAAAGGCGGTCATTAGTCATTGGTCAAAGGCGGTAACAGAGCAAATGACAATTGCCAGACTCATAAGTGTTTGGGATTGTATCATAATTTTGCAGTTCAGTCAAAGTAAAAAAATTCTGCCCCCTGCCCCCTGCCCCCTGCCCCCTGCCCCCTGCCCCCTGCCCCCTGCCCCCTACTCCCTCTCTTTGAGGATGAATTCGGCGATCGCTAAATCTTGTGGGGTAGTCACTTTCAAATTGGTTTCTTCACCTTGGACAATTGCGACGCTGTAGCCGCACTTTTCAAACAAAGCCGCATCGTCAGTTACTTCCCAACCCTGACGGACACCTTCAGCGTGGCATTGTTTCAACAACTTGACATCAAAACCTTGGGGAGTTTGTGCGGCATACAGTCGCCGCCGGTCAGGAGTAGTTTGAATTATGCCATTTTCATCGACAACTTTGATAGTATCCTTGACAGGGATGGCAGCGATCAAACCAGAATGATGGCGAATGGATAAAGCACAAGCATCAAATAAATCCGGTGTGGCAAGACATCTGGCACCATCGTGAATCAAAACTTGCTCTGCGGCAGATGGTAATGCCAGTAAGCCATTGTAAACTGATTCTTGGCGTGTGGAGCCGCCTTCGATCAATTCCACAGGTTTAGTTAATTTTTGTTTCTGGATAATTGTCTGGAGGTCTTGCCAATCGGTAGGAGAAGCAATAATGCCGATCCAACTAATTAGGCTTGCGCCTTCAGCGGCTTTGAGAGTCCAACTAATTATCGGTTGCGATCGCACGAGTAACAGAAGTTTATTGCGATCGCTTCCCATCCTTCGTCCCATCCCCGCAGCTGGAATTAGTAAATGCACAGTTTTCTGGTAAGTAGTTAGTGGATAGTGGTTGGTGGATAGTGGTTGGTGGATAGTGGGTAGTGGGTAGTGGATAGTGGATAGTGGATAGTGGTTAGTAAAACAACGCTCCAACGCTCCAACGCTCCAACGCTCCAACGCTCCAACGCTCTTACTTACAACTAACAATTAACAATTTCCAATTCCTATATTCTCCTAAAATAAGTAGCGAGTAAGCGTAAATAAATCTTATGCGAATAGTAGCCCTTGTTCCCGGCTCAATTGGCGACCAAATTCTCTTCTTTCCGACTCTAGATGACCTGAAGCGCTCATTACCTTCAGCTTTGATAGACGTTGTTACCGAACCCCGCTCAAAAGTTGCCTACCGGGTAAGCAAGTCAGTTGACCAAGTACTGACATTTGATTTCCAAGACCGCAACAGTTTAGCAGATTGGGGTAACTTGGTGGGTATGATTCGCGATCGCGAGTACGATGTTGCCATTGTTTTAGGACAAAGCTGGTTGATTGGTCTTATACTTTGGTTGACGGGAATCCCCACACGGATAGGCTACCAAGGCAAAGGTTCTGCTTTTCTGACCAACCCGGTGTCGCTGAAACAATCGCAGTATACTGCGGCAATGTATCACGACCTCCTCAAAGGTTTGGGCATTCAATCTACTTGCCCCGATTTAACGGTGAATATACCTTTAGCCGATATTGATTGGGCAGAAAAAGAACAAAAACGTTTAGGTGTGCATGAAACAGGTTACATCTTGATTTACGGTGGTTCTAGTCAGTTAGCCCAAAGCAAATCGGCAAATGAAGTTTATCCTGTGGAAAGTTGGCTGCAAATTATTCAAAATTTCCGCAGCAAGCAACCAGAGATGCCTGTGGTAGTAGTCAAACAAGCAGAAGATGAATTGGTGCCAAGACGCGGAGCGGCTTGTCTTGTGACATCGCTTGAGTCGTCCCAGAAAGATGTTAAAATAACTTACCCAGATGATATCGGCAAGTTAGCCGCCATGATTGGCGGGGCAAATTTGATGTTGTGTACCGACAGTGCGCCGATGCACTTGAGCGTAGCGGTACAAACTTATACTATTGCTTTATTTGGTGACACAGAGCCAGCCAAGTTGTTACCCAAGAGTGATAAATTTTTGGCGATCAAATCTCTTACCGGTAGAATCGCTGATATTTCACCCGATACAGTTTTGCAGAAAGTTTGGGGTGGCTAGTACTGCAATAATTGTGTTTTTCAGCTTTGCACGTCTTGGCTGATGATTTTGTTTGCTTTTTTTTGTTGAGTGCGATGGCGCGGAGTGCCCGCAAGAAGTGCGATCGCTTTCCTTCAATATCAACCCTGAGGCTGCATTTGCCTTACTTGAATATTTTAACATCCGAGAGAAGTGTTATTTAAGACGTGTGGAGCGTTAAGCGATCGCCAAATATTCTTTTGTTTGAGTTTCCATTCCCCTAGTTCATATAATAGTTATTACTTAGGGGAAATTTTTAACCAGTCACATTAGCGACTTGACAAACTTTTTCTTGCACAAGCTGGGACAAAGTTAGATGCGCTATACTATTTTTCCTATCTTAATTTTTCACATCCGAAGTATCGAGTCAGAACATACTCGATAATCAACCTAACGCAAGCCAAAAATTCCGAACTAACACCACACAATATCTGATTACATTGCCAAAAATTTAGCTGTAATAGTTGAGTTTATTTTGCAGCAAATTTTAGTTTAAAACAAAAAAATAACTATTGTAAGCAGATGTTGTCAAGTATTTCTGATAACACTTTGCCAGGATTTACGCTCTCATTATTTATAATACTTTACAAATATATCATTGACAAAGATAAGTTAAAAAAATTAGATTTTTTCCAAATTGTTAGTTTAGATATATTTGTGGGAACAATATCTTTGGCATTCGTGCATAGTATGCATTTAACCCAGTTGTGAAAATTGGAAAATGGCTAATTGTAAATGTTCAAGGTGTCATAGTTGACAGCCAGCTGTTAAACATCAATTAAATTTTCGATAAAAAAAATGAACAGCAAGATATACTTTTTGATTTAGCAGGAAATATGAGGTTTTTTTACAAAACTAATCAATTACAACTATAAATTTCAGTTAAAACCTTAATACACAAAATTAAGGATTCTCGGCTATAGAGCAAACACTGGTTGCCGATACTACTTGGTGTAATTAGCTTCTGGGTGGATCTAACGCGCTATATTCTGTGTACTTTAGCTTATTTATCGTTATAAATGCTAGTGCATCAGCAAAAAATGTTATTAAGTATACAAAAGGAAAAAGAAATGGCGATTTGGTTACATGGCTTTATTAGCAGTGGAAAACGGTATATCCAAGTAGATACTCAGACTCATCATATCATTGGGGTTTTCCTTCATATTATCTATTCTTCACCGAGAATGCGTTTTTCTACATTAGAAAATACTAAAAGTGCATATTTCAAGTGTAAGGAAGACGCAACAATAACTTTTTACCAAGCGGGAATGAAGAATGAAGCTAACTCAGGAATTTGGACTTATTTAGTGTATGAATGTCCGGAAAGCCAAGAAAAAGTATTCCGTGACTCATCTATCGACACAAGCACAAATCTTCTCAAAGAATTATTAGCTGGTAAAAAACTAATTCGATTAGCCGAAAATATTCATGATTATCTCAACTATAAATATAATCAATGTGAATATTTGGATATACAACTTCCTTTAAATTGGAATACTTCCACAGGAAGAGAAATTGCCGATTTGCTTTTAGCAGAATTTAACGCTTTAAAAGCATCATCCGTATTTGCAGAAAATGTCGGAAAAAAATACATGCAAACAGTTTTGGATAGCTTTATCAAAGCTGCACAGGAAGTTTTAGAAATCGGTGGTACAGCAAAAGATTTTGAAGCTGAACAATACAAAATACTGAATCAAATCAGGATTGATGAAATAGTAAATATAATTATTGACTATAACGATTATCGAATCTGGCAAGAAGCTTTACCAAGTAAATCAAAAGCAGTTGAATACGCTTTCAATACCGCATTAAGTTTTATATATCGTATAAAGTGAGTTGGGAATTGGGAATTGGTAATGGGTAATTGCTAATTGGTAATTGCTAATTGGGCATTGGTAATTATTTTTAGTCCCCATTCCCCATTCCCCATTACCCATTCCCCATTACCGATTCCCCATTCCCCATTTTTTCAAAACATCTCGAACAAAGCATCATCTAAATCATAACCCAGCAGTTGAGCCATTGATTTGAGACGGAATTGATTGGGTATACCCTGCTGTTTGAACCAATCGCTTAAAATAAAGATTCTCTGCATCAAAAAGATTTCTAAAGCTTCAGGATTATACTGAATACCTTCTTTTTCACTAAATTGGTGGGGTACAAGCATAGCGACGTAACGAACAAGTTCCCCAGCTTTCCAATCTAGTAAAAATGGCAACCAAGGATACCGAGCATCCAGACGGAGAAACCATAAGCGTACTTCTGGAATTTCTGAAAGTTCTCGTGGATCGCCAGGTTCTTGAGAATAGTTTATCTCAAAGTGCAGCTGCTGTTCGTGGGATGCGATCGCCCCATCTTCCAGCAGTTGTGAAATCACCGTTGATGCGGGTGATAGATCCAGATTGTTAATGCAGTCGGTATTAAGTGCGATCGCGATCGTCATTGGCATTCATACGATTTTGTGCAACAGTCAGATCGAGAATACACAGTAGCAGCTTTCAGGTACTAACGCCACACCTATTGATTAAAATAAAGACGCGATAACATCGCGTCTCTATTCGTAGTAAGCGCTTCAGCGCTTTAAATAAGCACGCTTTGTGCTTACTACAGATGCACCCTGAGACGATCCAGATTAGCTGAAAGATTTGCGGTACAAAGCATTATCGCCACCTACAACAAACGTGTCAATACGGTTGACTCCCGTAGAAACAGCAGCAGGAGCAGAAATGCATGAACCGGCTTTATTCTCCCAAGCGCTCCAACTAGAATTATCCCAGGTTTTGCGGTACAAAGCATTATCAGTACCAACTGCAAACACGTCCAGCCGATTCGCTCCCCAAGAAGTCACCGCCGGCGAATATAACCACAAGCCACCTAAGCTTTCCCAATTGCTCCAAGATGCGCCATCCCAGGACTTGCGGTATATCGCATGGTCGCCACCTCTAACAAACAATTCAACGTGGTTAGCGCCCGCAGAAACCGCCGCTGGTGCAGACAAACACAAGCCGCCTAAATTTTCCCATTCACTCCACTTAGCACCATCCCAAGATTTGTGATATGTGGCGTTGTCAGCACCAATTGTAAACACATCAAGGCGGTTTGCTTCTGAACAAACAGCTACACCCTGCTTGCAAAAGCCGCCTAAATCTTCCCACTCGCTCCAAGTAGAATTATCCCAGAACTTGCGAAGCAGTTGGCGCTGTTGACCAATAATAAATGTATCAATTCGGTTTGATGTCAACGTCACAGCCGCAGGTGCTGATAAACTAAATCCGCCCAAGTTTTGCCACTCGCTTGAATTAGAACCATCCCAGGACTTGTGATATATCGCACTGTCACCACCGAGAACAAAAGTGTCAAGACGTTTTTCTCCCGAAGTCGTAACCGCAGGGGCAGAAAAACAGTTACCATCTAATTTTTGCCACTCTGACCAACGTTGCTGCTGGGGTTGCAACAAGTCAAAGGCAGCTTTTGGCTGAATAATACCCGCACCGGAATGCGGGTCCCAACCCGGTTCACCGATATTTTTCGCGGTACTCTTGAGAGCATTTTTTGCTTGTTCTTGAGTTAAGTCAGGTTTGGCATTTTTGAGCAACGCGACTACACCAGCAGCGATGGGTGTCGCGGCAGATGTGCCGTTATCAGAGGCAAAGTAACCTCGAAAATGAGTAACAGAACAAAAATCAGGCTTGTTAGGATCTAAAGCTGCTGGTCCTTGGCTGCTATAACCAACAAATTGTTCATCTTTGTTGACAGCACCGACAGTCATGACTAAAGGATGTCCGTTTGCTCCCCAAATGCTTTTGCCCGGTCCATTATCGGTGCCACATCTGTCACTTGGACAGCTTTCACCACAGTTACCAGCGGCAAACAAGACGAGAATTCCTTCATTAATTGCTTCTACAACCTTGCGGCTGAAAGGATGATCGGGATTTGTAGCATAAAATTCATCCCAGCTTTTTTGGTAAATTCCCCAGCTATTGGTGAGGATGTGGGGTGTACCGTCAGTTTTGTGCTGCTTGATTGCCCATTCGTATACTGTTAAGGCAGTGGATACGGCACCGCCGTCAGAGATGCGACAATCGTAGAGTTTGGCTTCTGGAGCCATACCCAAGACATCGGTAGCACACATATTACCATGTTCGCCCCAAGCGCGGGCTGTTGTTCCCCAGTTCTGTGCAGGTCCGCCGATGACGTTGGGAATTGTGCGATCCGTTTCAAAAGCGCCTATGTAGCGACCTTCGGCGGTGATGCCACCATCGACAACACCAACGACAATGCCCTGACCTTTGTAGCCAGCTGCCCATATTTTATCAACACCGAAGTAAGTTGCAACGTCGGCGATCGCTCCCTTTGCCGTTGTTGGAGAACAGTCACATGTGCCAATCGGACATGTACCAGTCGCATCCATTGGCATGACTAAATCTTTGTCTGCTTTCTCCAACAACGCACTATTAAAAGGGGCAATAGGTGTATCTTTATACACCTTAATTACGTTGGGTTGTGCTTCTAATTCTTCAATTTTGCTTGACTCTACCACCCCGCGCACGATCGCTATTTCTTCATTGTCAGCCAATAAACCGGCTGCATCTTGACTCGCGCTAACTGGTACTGGTTCATAGCTGGTATCCAATTGAAAGCCGATAACGTTCATTTCTGCCGCCATCTGTGATGCCCCCAGTACTCCTTGAGTCTTAGGCACGCGCATTTCTACTAGCACGTTTTGCAACTTAGGAGAATCACTGGCGTTCATATCACCGCTAGGCATCTCCCGTGGAAAGTTTGGCGAATCCATACCCAAAGATGGCATCTTGTCACTTTCGCTTTGCGGTTGTGTCCTTCCAGACGACATATTATTGCCGTTGCTTTGCATATCTTTATCCTTTGAAATTGTTATTTAATTAACCTGAAAGAAATGTCTCAGTAAATACTGATTGGGCATTGGGCATTGGGCATTGGGCATTGGGCATTGGGCATTGGGCATTGGGCATTATTTTTATTACCCATTACCCATTCCCGATTACCCATTCCCAATTACCCATTCCCGATTACCCATTCCCAATTACCCATTCCCGATTACCCATTCCCGATTACCCATTCCCAATTACCAATTACCCATTCCCCATTCCCCATTCCCCAAAGTAGACGTAAGGCGTGATTTTAAGCTAAAGTTGTAATGAGTTTGTTTTAGATTAGGGTGTGAAAAAGCAACTCTCAAGAAGCACAAAAACTAATCGCTCTTTCTTTGTGCTTGCGTAGCAATCAAAAGCAAAAACACAGATATTAGGATTTCAGTGCAAAGTACAAAAACATTGCATAAATAAAATAACAATTACACGTTCAAACATAGAAATAACCCCAACAGTTAAGAAACTTAAATAAATATGCAAAAACAAGTCATCTCTACAAAACCAATTCGTTCTCTAGAAGATGCTATTGACAGATGCCAAACATTGGGTATGCGCGTTAGCCGGCAGCGTCGCTTTATTTTAGAACTACTGTGGCAAGCAAAAGAGCATCTTTCTGCCAGAGAGATTTACGATCGCCTAAACCAAGAAGGCAAAGAAATCGGACATACCTCTGTATATCAAAACTTAGAAGCGTTATCCAGTCAAAACATCATTGAGTGCATCGAACGCTGCGATGGACGTTTATACGGTAATATCAGTGATTCCCACAGTCATGTCAACTGCATAGATACAAATCAAATTCTCGATGTTCATATCGAACTACCAGAAGATTTTATCCGCCAAGTTGAAGAACAAACCGGAGTGAAAATTACTGAATACAATATTAACTTTTACGGCTATCGGCAGAACAATACCGAAAGTTAGGAGACAAGGGGACAAGGGGACAGGGGAGACAAGGGGACAAGGGGACAAGGGGGACAAGGGGGACTTGGGGGACTGCTTGAAGATAAGGAAGAAATTTCTATATCTTCCTTGTCCTCCCCCTCTCCCTTGTCTCCCTTGTCCCCCCCTCCCCAAGTCGTCCCCCCCTCTCAAGAACTCTCCCCATCTCCTTGTCTTCTCCAGATTTACCTCTGCTAGCATCAATAAGCTGGAGAGTGAATTGGGCAATTACACTGATTTGAAACTCTACAATGCATAAGGGCACATCTAACACTTCTCTTATGGTACAGATGTCAAAGATAGTAAAGCTTTTAACTTATATATAGTGAATAATACGTAAGGGTAGGGCTGCTGGAGGTGCGGCAGTAAATCCTTTAATTTGCTGTATTTCAATATTGTGCTTTGCCAAACAATCTCGAAAATAAATGTTATTTTTGTTACATCAGTCGAACTTGATGGCAATTACCTTCGATTTTCTGTCCTGCCTAAACAAGTCACAATGAGGGGATTAAGCTAAGTATCACAGCTGTTTTCTAAAAGCGCGAAAAATAGCATCTATGTTTTTGAGTAGACTATGAGCGATCGCCCTCTAAAAGTATTATTAATCGACCAAGACCCAATTTTCCGGCTTGGGTTGCGAGTAGCTTTGGAACAAGTCCCTAATTTGGAAGTTACAGCGGAGGCTCAAACAGATACCGTTGCTTTGCACATATTGGCAGAATTTGCCCAAAACAACCCAAAAGCAGTAAATTTGGTAATTTTGGAACTCGCTAACAGTCGTTATTTACAATTGTGTCGCCAACTTAAGGCTGAGTACCCCAATTTACCGATTTTACTGCTCAGTTCTGTTTCTGAACCAGGGTTACTGATGGCAGCAAGAGATGCTGGTGTAGATGGCTACTGCCCCAAAGGGACACCTGTTTCTGAGTTAGTTGAGGCAATGCAACTGGTAGTATCTGGTGGTAGTTATTGGGATGGAGAGATGGGGAGTGGGGGAAAAATAACTGTTAACTCCCGTACAGACACAGGTTATCGCGTCTCCCGTACAGACACAGGTTATCGCGTCTCTACAACTCCTCACTCCTCCCCTTTTCCTTTCGCAAGGCTGCGGAATAATTGGCGTTTGTCAGGAATTGATTACATTAACGCTACTTTGGCGGAAGTGACGGCACAACTGCAAGTCCCTGGTTTGCCGCTGTTGGATCGGGCTATTTTAGCTGGACAGCGACGCGAATTATTGGCAGCAGGTTGGCTAGTCAATCGGCTGTTGGCTGCACCCCAGGAAAGGCAGTATGACAGTATAAGTAGTCAGACATCGCTTTCTTCAATTCAAGATTCACCAGCGACAAATCCTTCACTTAATAGTGCTGTTGTCATATCACCAATAAAGCAAAATTCTCCTTCTTTACTTAGCCCAAGAGCGCTACAAGCAACATTATTTTCATCTTGTGTTGCTAAACTTCAATTACCTTTACAAAATTTGGGCGATGAACCTTTAGAAATTGACATTTTTCGCCAAGAAAAAAAACGGGAGTTACTTTATCTCATTCTGCAAAAGCTTGCTAATTCTTTAGATGAACTGCGTGCATCTCAAATAGAAGTTCATCGATTAAATGAATTTAAAAATATCATATTATGTGATTTATGGCAAGCGTCAACAACAGATTTTTTTGGTAAATTTACCAAAGTGCAAGTAGGTAATCAAAATTTAGAAATTGTCACTTTCTTGCTGCAAGCTGCTAAAGTTGTAGAAACAGAAATTCTTGTAAAGATTCCTTTGGTAGTAGAGTTATTTTCTTATCTACTATTTCAAACAGATTTATCTATTGATAATACCATTTACGCAGCAGGTAGCGTAGAGGCGATGGAGCAATCTTTAATGATTTTAGAAAACTTATTAATTCAAGTGGCAAATGGTGTAGTGCAGCCACTGCTTAACACTTTAGCAGATGTAGAAAAAATTAAACAAACTTTTTACGATCGCCAATTTATTTCCACACGAGAAATCGAACGTTTCCGCAATGATTTATCATGGAAATATCGCTTGCGAAATTATGTAAGTGAAGCTCAAGCGATTTTTGAAAGTCGTTATGAACTACTTGTATTTACACCTCGCGGTATTGCGAAAATATCAATTTATGCTCCTCGCAATCAAGAATTAGCTCAACTTTCTGGGATTCCCCTATTAGTAACATTAGCATTAGAATTTCGGGATGCGATCGCTCCTCGTCTAAAATCACTATTATCTTTCGCAGGTAGCGGTATTGTTTTTGTTCTCACCCAAGTAATTGGTAGAGGTTTGGGGTTAATCGGTCGTGGTATTCTCCAAGGTATTGGTAGTGTATCTTTGTCAGAACGAAAAAATAAAAATTTATGAATTAAAATCAGTTACCAGCCATTGCCATTCTGTTACCACAGATGCGGGAATTTGTAAAACTAAACGTTCTTCCCCAGATAGCGGTACATAAAGTTTTAGAGAATCGGTTGTTGTCAATTTCAATAAAACATCTGTTAACTTGTAATCTCCGACATTAGGAGAAGGTGATTTTTCTGCATACACATCAGATGCACTTAACAGTTTACCCTTTGCTGTGACAATTTCCAAAGTTCGAGGATGAGCTAACTCAAATACCCCAGGAAAACCGACTAACCTAAGATTGAATTCTACAGCTTTACCTGGTGGAAATAATTTGAACAATACCACTTGCCAAGTGTAGCCGAAATCATCTTTAATAGACACTTGAGAATGGTAACGTAAAACTCCGGGTGCATCGTGATGCTGGCGCAGCAAAGCAAACGCAGAATCTGTGAAAAATACTCCCGAACATAATGTTAAGTAAAGGCACAAAATTAAACGTAAAATATATTTCGTAGTGAGGGCTGAAGCCCTCAAAACATTTTGTTTATTTATATCCATCTACTTAGTATAATCTGAGAAAACATTTAAATATTCCAATTGCGGCGAAAATCAAAGAAGCCTTCGAGAAAATCTTGCAAAGCAATATTGCTATTTAACTTTTGCCGCTCCCATTCTCGTGCAGTTTGTTCGATAACTTCCGAGAAACCCGGATAAACACAAGATAAATTCGCTAATTGATTAATTTTAATTTTTTCAGATATAGCCAAAGCAATAAGATTTATTAATTCTCCCGCTTCTGCCCCCAGTAATGAAGCACCTAAAATTTCCCCATTACGAAGAACAATTAATTTGCATATACCTGTAGTTTCTTCGCTGATTTGGGCTGCTGTCACTGTTTTAAAATATTGTCGCAAAACTAAAACTTCATCTGGAATATATCGACGTTTGGCAAGATTTTCTGTTAAGCCGACTTGTGCCAGCATTGGATAAGAAAACAGCCCCCAAGGAACGCATTGATAATTGACTTTCTTGATTGGGAAAAATAAAGCATTCTTTAAAGCAATTTTTGCTTCATAGTTAGCAATATTAACAAATTCATAACCACCAATAACATCACCACAAGCATAAATGCGCCGATTTGTTGTTTGTAATTTGTCATTTACTATCAAGCGATGTTGATGCCATTTGACACCAACCGCAGCCAAATTTAAAGATTCAATATTCGGCTGTTGTGCGATCGCTACCAAAATTTCATCAGTTTCAATCGCTTTATCTCCAGCCTGAACCCACTTTTGGTTATCAATTAGCCTCACCTGAGTTACACTTGTTTGCGTCAGCAAGCGCACACCATCGACTTCTAACTGCGCTTGCAGCAATTGAGTTATCTCCGGGTCAAGATTCGGCAAAATATAGGCATGTTTGACAACCAGCGTCACGCTGCAACCCAACCGCGTTAAAGTTTGTGCTATTTCAACGCTTTGGGGAACACCACCAATTATCACCCAATTTTTGGGTAATGTTGGGGACTCAGACAAAGCCTGCCAAATATTAGATAAAGTCAAAAAGCCAGTACTTTGCAATCCTTCAATCTCTGGAATTGCCGGACGAGAACCACTAGCTAGTAAATAGGTACGTGCGCGAAGCTGACGGTTATTAACGGCAAAAGCAAGATGAGGTGACAATACAAATTCACCGCTACCAATGATGACATCGACACCTTTGGCAGCTAAAATGGCGAGTGAATTTTGTTCTTGAAGATTTGAGACGACACCGCGAGCATAAAGCATCGCTTCTTCCCATTCTACAGATGTTTGGCACTTTTCTGAGAAAACTGTTGTCGGTATTCTCCCGTTTAAATAGTTGTCCTGTGCAGTATCCGTATAAAAATGAATGCCAAAATTAGCCGCAGCATCAACACGCTGGGCAAGTTTGGCAATTTCCCCAAGCGCGTAGTGATAAATAAACCCCAAGTTGACTGTGGGTTCCACTAGGGCAACAGTAGCGTGTAGATTAGTAGCAGCAAGGGCTGCATAGCGTCCAGCGAGACTACCGCCAATAATCACGACATCGTAGTCAATAGCCATTAGTCAATAGTCAAGAGTTAAGAGAAGGACTTTGATACTTGAATTTTAGATTTTGGATTTTGCGAAAAGCTCAGACTTTCCGCAAAATCTAAAATTGTTTGACTAATGCTTTCAGCGCTGTTAGTAAACGTTGGTTATCTGATTTAGAGCGTACAGCAACTCGGAAGTAGCGATCGCCTAATTCTTTAAAACTAAAACAATCGCGAATGTAAATCTGATACTCTTTAAGCAATTGTTCTTGCAATTGGCAAACAGATTTTTCTGACTCAACAAGTAAAAAATTAGCAGCACTATCCTTTGGTTGCAACCCTGGTAATTTAGCTAAACCCTGAAAGAGTTGATTTCGTGCAGGTGGTAGCCATTCCCAGGTTGCAGACTGAAACTTCTTATCGCCGAGTGCAGCGATCGCCGCTGCTGCTGCTAAAGTATTAACGGGCCAAGGATCGCGCCACGATTGCCATTTAGACAAACGGTCAGGATGAGCGATCGCATATCCGAGTCGCAGTCCAGGCAGACTGTAAAATTTTGTTAGCGATCGCAAAACCACCAAATTCGGATATTCCTGAATTAGCGGAATTAGACTTTGTTCCTCATCCGGAGGCAGAAAATCCATAAACGCTTCATCCACCACCACCAAAGCAAACTGTTCCAAATAAGGCAAAATTTCTTCTACCAAAAACAGCTTACCCGTTGGGTTGTGCGGATTATTCAGAAGTAACCCGCTTTGGGAGAGGGGGGGATGGGGAGAGGGGGGGATGGGGAGAGGGGGGGATGGGGGAGCAGGGGAAGCAGGGGGAGCAGGGGAAGCAGGGGAAGCAGGGGGAGCAGGAGAAATTCCCCCTTGTCCTCCTTGTCCTCTTGTCCCCCTGCCCCCTGCCCCCTGCCCCCTGCCCCCTGCCCCCTGCCCCCTGTCCCCCTGCCTCCTCAAATCAATCGGACACTCCAGCACTTTGGCATCATATGCTGCCAGCGCTCGGTAGTAGTCGCCAAAAGCTGGAGTGATTAAACTTGTTGCGGCTAAGTGGGATAATTCTTTACCTGATAACGTAAGTAATTCTGCCGAACCGTTACCCGGCAGAATCCATTCAGGCGGCAATTGATGGAAGTGACTGAGAGCCTGTCTCAGTTCACTATAATCGGGGTCTGGATAGTGCTTAAGATTACCCAATTGAGACTGAATAGCAGCGATCGCGCTGTTTGGAGGTCCCAAAGGGCTGATGCTCGCAGAAAAATCCAGAATAGCACTAGGGGGACAGCCAGCCAGTGCTGCTGCCCAAGTTAAATTTCCCCCGTGTGCTTTTTGCCGCATCAAAAAAGAGTTCCTTGAAGAACCTATGATTTTGGGGGTGCAACTCTTTCTCTGAACAGCTTACCAGCTGAAAAAGCAGGAACCTTGGTTGCGGGAATTTCCATCTTTTCGTTTGTTTTCGGGTTGCGACCTTCACGAGCCTTACGTTCGCGTGATTCAAACGAACCGAATCCCACCAGCGTTACTTTATCACCAGAAGAGACAGCTTCGATAATAGTTTCCAAAGCCGCAGTTAAGACAGCATCAGCTTGTTTTTTCGTAACACTAGCTTTTTCAGCTACCGCATCAACTAATTCACCTTTGTTCATGTAAAACTCCTTGAAGTTTACTTTCGATTGTCTACAGATACGCTCACTGAGCGCATCATCAGCGTAAATCTCTGTTTCGAGATTTACAAAAAGCGTTGTTTGGGAGCATTCTACACAAAATGCCTGTAAATCCTGTAGACTGTACTTTTCAAAGAATCATTCTAAGGTGTTGTAGCCAGATGTGGATAGATGAAACCATTAATTTATATAGATTTGGGCATTTTTTCTCTTTATAAAGCGATTGTTTGGCTAAAAACTAGGAAAAAATACCTAGTAAAAACGTGGAACTAGGGGCGATCGCGATATGAAGGCGATCGCTTCACCTTGTCGCAAACGTTCTCAAGCATCAGGAAATGTAGCAATGAGAATCTGTCTTTATATTACGATTCGTGACGTTCAGATCCCCGACTTCTTAAAGAAGTCGGGGATCTTGCAACACCCAATTTTATTCGCGAGGGCTTATCTCCCTGGAACCTTCAACCCACCACGCTCTAAAGTTCGCCGCACCTCTGGGCTAGGAGTGTAGTTATAGCCGTAGGAGGAGCGCTCAGAGTCATCCATAATTTGCGGTGTGAGCAACACAATCACCTCATTACGCTGGTTAGCTCTGTTTGTCTTTCTAAACAGCGAACCAAGCAGAGGAATGTCACCCAAAATGGGAATCTTGGATACACTTGTCCGATCTGAGTCTTGAATGATACCGCTGAGAATGAGCGTCTGACCATCTCGCAAGCGAATTGCTCCAGATTGGAGACTTCTTTTTGATAGTAAAGTTATCTCACCATCAGGAGTGGCTACTGAACCGTTAGGTGCAGATACAGTTGGTGCAACAGATAAAGAAATAAAACCATTATCATCAATCCGATCAACTTTAACTGAAAGGGTGAGACCAGCTTCTCTGATGATAGGTTCTCTGGTAAAGATGGTTTGCAAACTTTGATTTGTACTTGTCTGTAATAGTTTTAAACCTGCGTACACTTCTTGTGTTAAATTCACCAGAGCTTGCTGTCCTTCTTGTACTGTTAAGGTTGGATCGGTGAGAATTTTAGCATTACCGCTTGTTACCTGAGCTTGCAAAGTTGAAAGGAAGCGTTTGGGGAATTGATATAGAGATGGGAGAGAAAGTGTAGAGTTACTTGTTATGCCCCGAAGAGCATACCTAGTAGGTATACCAGTCTCCGGATTAATGTCTATTGGTACAATTTGATCTGTAGTTGTCAAAGCACTTGTAACACCAGGTTGCAGCGGATCATTTAAAGGAATATAGCCTTGGTTTGGATTGTCTGGATATAGGAAAGGCTGTGCAGTTCTATACACATTATTGATAATAGGTGGAGTCAAACCACCAGACGCAGTTGTTTGTGCAGCAGTAGGTGGATTGACTCCGCCAAAATTCAGAGCTGCTGCACCCCCATCATTGACAAAGAAGTTATTACCAACGCCAAAAGAAAAGCTCGCGCTGGAGTTTTGAGTATTCAACAAATTAACGTCGATAATTTTGACGTTGATTGACACTTGACGACGCCGGATATCAAGTTGACCTAGTTGCGCGATCGCCATCTCAACTAGTTTAGGTGAACCAATCAAGGTCAGCGAATTGGTGCGCTCGTCTCCTAGTGCTTGCAAACCTCTTAGTAATGGCTTTGAATCTTCAAAGTTAATGCGTTGATTTTCAACTCTGCTTTCTGTAGTCGTCTGAGTTTGAGTGATTGATGCAACTCCACTACCAACAGGCACAGCATTAACGCTGGTAACTTGTCGTTCGCGGCTGACAGCACTTTCTGCCCCCAAGCCGACCAAAAAGTTCAAAGCGACTCCCACCGTTACCTGATTGAGTCGCAAATTACGCATCACCGTATCACGGGTGGCACTGGGTAGGTTACTTCCCACAAAAATTGTGCGTCCGCTGCGGTTAGCTTCTAAACCACTCAAACGCAAGACGTAGTTAAAAACATCTTGCACTGGCTCATTTTCAATATCTAAAGAAATTGTCGGTCCATCACCCCCGGCAGCAGCAGCCGGCTTACCATCAGCACCTTGTCCCCCTGCTGCGTAAGCCAAGTTCAAATTAGCAGCACGAGCAAGCAGTGATAAAACTTCACGTACTGGAGCATCTCGTAACACCAAGCGGGGGACACGTTCTTGAGTTCCCAAATCAATCACGCTGGGAGAAGCATCAGTATTAGAAATCGCAATATCTCCCACTGGTGGGGCAACCGCTCTCGGTAAAAAAGGCGGTGCGGTTGTCCCAGGTTGACCAGGACCGGCTGCTTGTGCCGGTGTCCCGTCCACCGTCACTTGCGGTTTAGGAACCACAGGAGCCGGTGGAGATGGGGTAGAAGCAGCCGGCGCTGTCGGAGTTGGTGCCCCTGCCGCTACTTCGGTTCCTGGGCTATAGCTGAGGGTAATTCCGCTGCCTCCTCGCTTCACAGGCTGAGTATTGGGAACTCCTTTCTCTCCAATCACCGTTACCCGAATGCTATTAGCATCAAGCTGATTGATTGCTACTGAGGTAATTCCCGGTGCGGGGTTATCTTGGCGGAAACTATTACCTTGAGGTAAACGTAATTGCGTATTAATAATATCTGCTACTAGACTTTTACCGCGTTTTGTGGTAAAAACTTGAGGGCGCGAACCTGAAGAAGTTTTTAATACAAGATTAATTCCCCCATCAACGGGATTTAACTGTACATCAGTAATTTGACTAGTCTGTGCTGACACAGGTTGAGCTGCTACAAAGACAAAAGCAGCGGTTGCCAATATAAAACTATTACCGTGAAGTTTCACAGTTCATTCCTCACTTTATAAAATTATTTACACAAATGTAGTAATGGCTTTAGCCATTAAAATGTTTATTTTGAGCGCTGTTAGCGGAGCTTTCCCGTAGGGTAGCGCTCACTACGAAGCAATCGTTAATTGTGTCTACTTACTTTTTCGCTTTGGCTGCTGCTGCTACTTCCTCAGCATTAAGTGGCATCAAAGCTTGTAACACAAAGGATGTAGTAAGCGGTGCTGGACCAATTCGACGCACGCTTTTACCTGGTTCAGCAGCAGGTTCTGACGCCAAAGTTGATTGATAATCTTTAACTAGCAACAAAGGCTGTAAACGTTCTATATTGCGGAAAATCGATTGTGTTTGTTCATAGGTTCCTTGAATTTCAATATTAATAGTGCTACGTTTCAATTTGCCGTTTACTAGTGGTCCAAAACTACTATCGATAATCGGTTCTGGTTTCTGTCCGGATGGGGCAAACTTCTTCAGTTTTGCCTTAACTGCATTTGCCGGAATTTGAGCATTACCAGATTCAACTAAGCGATTCAAATCGAGTAACAATGTATCCAAGGTTTTCTCATTGGCAAATAAAGATAAAACTTGGATTTGTTGCTGTTTTGATTGCGCTAATTCTTCTTTAACCTTGCCAATTTGTTGGATGCTGGCATTCTTTTGCTGAATTTGCGAATCTAAGTCTTGGCTTTTTGCTTGCTGTTGTTGAAAGGTGTCCCAAGCCGGCATTACTAAGTTAAAAAGCATAAAAGCTGCTGCCCCCAAACCCAAAACCCCCGCCAAAATGCCAATGATTTTTGGTGTGAAGGTAATGCCAAATGCGGTAGGATAAGCAGAACCAGCCGCCTCAAATGCACCGTCTTGCTCACCAAAATTTAAATCATCACTGTAGGTCATTTGGAAATGACTCCTGTTTGTTGCAGACTGCGAATTCTACTGACTAATCCGACTGTGCCTTTTTGCTCCAACTCGCGGGTTAACTCAGAAGCCGGAACATCACTCATGCTGGATTGAATCGTATATTTAACTAGTTGTGGTGGTTTAATTAATACAGTATTTGCAGGTTGAACAGTACCGGGAGGTATGGGGGCATCTACTAACTCTGCTGCGGTAATTTTGCCCTCGGTGGATTTGAGGAAACGCGACTGTTGCAGACTGAGTAAGAAATCGTTGACATCGCTAAAAGAGCGAGCATAGCCAGTAATTTCCACTCCTCCAGCGGGATTGGCTGGTGGTTGCCCTTCAGCAGCGGCAGTGGGTGCGATTTGCTTGATGTTTTCAATTTGCACAGTTGCGGGAATGCGATCGCGCATATCTTGCAACATCGCTGACCAAGGACGAATTTGGTCAAATACTGTCACTAAAGCTTGAGTCTCTTGTTTAACTTTGTTCGTTTCTTCCTTGATTTTGTTAATATTCCCAACTTTCGACTCTAATTCTTGATTCTGCTGCTCTAGTTTGGCTATATTCTCTCCTAACTCAGTATTTTTCCCTTGCAAAAGCCACCATCCACCCCCCACCAAAGCCGGGAAAATCACACCAACAGTAACTCCTATATATATCGGTGTTAAATCACCAAGAGAAACTGCCTGTTTTGGCTTCTTGCTCGTATTTTTCGGTTCAGGTTTGCGGTCTTTAAGAAAATTAACCTCTAAACTGTACATTTTGTTACGCCTCCCGCATTCCTAGACCAAGTACTATTCCCAATCCAGGACGTTGCACCAAGGGATATTTTTCCTCGTCAATTTCCAACGACAGCGCACCCACCGGATCGATTTGGGTAGTTGGTAAACTTAATCTTTGGGTGAAAAAGTCATTTAACTGCCCCAGTCCCCCTCCCGAACCTGCCAACATGATTTCTGCTACCTCTAAATTTTCATCCTGATTAAGGTAAAAATCGATTGAGCGGCGTAATTCATCTGTTAATTCTCCCAATACTCGCATCATCGCTGCCATACCAGGATTAACGCCAGTAACACCGGTTTTTCCCCCGTCCTCCATCGGTGTTGAAGGAATAACCATTCCCTGCAACAGTTCCGTATCTCGTGACGTCGGTAAATTCATTGCTTTTGACAAAGCATTTTGCATTTGATAAGTACCTATCGGCACTGTACGTGTAAATTTTGGTACTCCATTGACAATAATTGCAATTTCTGTACTGTCGAACTCGATATCAACTAGCACTGCCGCTTCTTGCGGTCCGAATTGCCGCAATTTTTCGCGAATTGTCCGAATTAAAGCAAAACTGCTAATTTCTAAAACATCAACTTGCAATCCCGCTTGTTCAAATGTACTTACATAAGAATCAGTAATATCTTTACGGGTGGCAACTAAAAGCACTTCTACTTTTTCAATGCCATCTTCATCTACTTTGTATCCAAGCTTTTGATAATCAACATCAGCTTCTTCGCGAGGATAAGGCAAATACAAACCAGCTTCGTGGTTAAGCACCATGTCCCGCAGTTCTTTGTCATCTAACTCTGCCGGCACTGGAATCAAACGTATAATTGATTCTCGTCCCGGTACAGCAGTCGCAACGCGAGAAGCTTTAATTTTACTTTCAGCTAGCGCTTGCTGAATTAATTCCGCCATTGCTGCGGGGTCGGTAATTTGACCATCAACAAAAATGCCTTCTGGAACCGGAACCGATGTTAAGGAGTCTAATTTTAAGCCTTGACGCTGCTTGCGTAGTTGAGCTATATTCACCCGCTCAGGAGCAAGTTCTATCCCGACTCCTTTATTTGATTTGCTAAAGAATTTCTGGAAATTTTTAACCACAGTTTTTCGCACCGCACTGTTTAGTAGAAAATTTAATTTGGGGAATGGGGAATGGGGAATGGGGAATGGGGAATGGGGAATGGGGAATAGGGGACAAGGGGACAAGGGGGACAAGGGGACAAGGGGACAAGGGGACAAGGGGGACAAGGAGGAATTACCAATTACCAATTACCAATTACCAATTACCAATTACCAATTACCAATTACCAATTACCAATTACCAATTACCAATTACCAATTACCAATTACCAATTAGTACGATGATTCAAATTCAAAAGTTAAAACGATTGACTGTTTATGTGCTGCTTGGTTTATTAACCAGTTGGATTGTCAGCTGCACAACAGGTAATGTCGGTACAAGTACAAAACAAGCTTCTTCAGGGGCAAGTATTGAGTTTTGGACAATGCAACTCCAACCTCAATTTACTAACTACTTTCAAAGCTTAATAGCGACTTTTCAAACACAAAATCCCGGTATAAAGGTGAACTGGGTTGATGTACCTTGGGCAGCGATGGAGAACAAAATTTTAACAGCTGTCTCCGGGAAAACGCCACCTGATGTTGTGAACTTAAATCCGGATTTTGCATCTCAACTTGCAGGACGAAATGCCTGGTTGAATTTAGATGCAAAAGTCCCAAACGAAACACGCTCTTCATATCTGCCGAATATATGGAAAGCAAGCACACTTAATGGCAAGAGTTTTGGGATTCCCTGGTATCTCACCACGCGGCTAACTATATATAACACCGCTTTATTAAAACAGTTAAGCATTAATAAAGTACCCAGTACTTACACGGAATTAGCAGTTTTTGCTCAACAAATTAAGGAAAAAACTGGTAAATATGCTTTTTTTGTGACTTTCGTACCACAAGATTCGGGTGAAGTAATTGAGTCTTTGGTGCAGATGGGGGTAACTTTGGTAGATGCTGAAGGCAAAGCGGCTTTTAACACTCCCCAAGGGAAAGCGGCGTTTCAATATTGGGTAGACTTGTACAAGAAAAAACTTTTACCACAAGAGGTGTTAACTCAAGGTCATCGTCATGCGATCGATTTGTACCAAGCTGGAGAAACGGCAATACTAGCTAGTGGTCCCGAATTTTTAAAGCAAATCGCCATAAATGCCCCGAAAATAGCTGAAGTTTCCGCAACCGCACCGCAAATCACAGGGGAAACCGGTAAGAAAAATGTCGCTGTGATGAATATAGTTATCCCCCGCGACACTAAGCAACCAGATGCGGCTGTTAAATTCGCGCTATTTGTCACTAATGATGAGAATCAGTTAGCGTTTGCGAAAGCGGCAAATGTTCTACCATCGACTACCAAAGCGCTGTCTGACAGCTACTTTAAAGATGTGCCGGCTAGTGCTTCAACCTTGGAAGTTGCGCGGGCTATGAGTGCGAAAGAGTTGCAACAAGCAGAAATTTTAACTCCGACTTTGAAGGATTTTAATAAGCTGCAATCATGCATTTATGAGAATCTGCAAGCAGCGATGCTGGATGAGAAAACGGTAGATAAAGCTGTTGAGGATGCAGCGCAGGAGTGGAACAGCAGTAGGAGTTAGGAGGAAGGAGGAAGGAGGCAGGGGGCAGGGGGCAGGGGGCAGGGGGCAGGGGGCAGGAGTTAAAAGTTTACCTTACCTCGTTCCCAGCACGACTGCTGGGAATTCAGGTGGTGAGCCTCTGCCTCAACTGTCATTCATTACTGGAGGCAGCAGCCCTGCTTAAAGAGCATTCCCAGTCTGAGACTGGGAACCAGAGGAGGACGAGAGGAGGAGAGGGTTAGGGTGTCGGCGGCGTTGTGGTTTTTACGGTTGCGAAAAAATGCCCGATGAGATATAATGAACCGCACAAAATGACTAGATTATCGGTTGCGCTAAAAGCTGTTTCTAGTGCTGATAATAAATCTGGATAAGTTTGACAATAGCTCAATGGACAAATTTTCTGAGCTAGTTTTGCTAATTCGCTTGTATCGGCTGAACTATGATCTGGTACTGGCGCTAAGTATAAACTGTCCTTTGGTCGCAGTAAAGCTTTAAAAATCTCGGCGTGTTCTTTGGTGGAAAGCATTCCCATTACCCAATTAACTTTGGGAGTATCCAGACTATCTACATACTCGCGTAAAACTTGAGCCGCAGCTGGGTTATGAGCGCCATCAATTAATAGTTTATGATTTCTCCAGGTTGTCCATTGCATTCGCCCTAGCCATTTAGTTTTGGCGATGCCGTTGATAATAGCTTCTTGTGATATCTGCCAACCTTTTTGTTGTAAGATTTCTAAAGCTGCGATCGCTAAACTTGAATTAGCTAACTGTATCTGTCCTTCTAAGGGCAATCGATATTTAATCGAAAATCGATTTTCAGAGCTAGCAACGAGAAAGTTGTCCCCCTTGTCCCCCACGCCCGTCGCCCTTGTCTCTGGTGCTTGTTGATACTCTGCCCATCCTGGAGATATTTGACGGGCAGGTTGAGGCACAATATACGGGCATTGTAATTCTAAAGTACGCGATCGCACGACTTTTTCTGCATCCGGTGGCAATATTCCCACAACAGCCGGACATCCAGGTTTCAAAATCCCAGCTTTTTCTCTCGCAATCTCGGCGACTGTAGAACCGAGTTGTTGCCAATGTTCGCGGCTGATAGAAGTGATAATAGTTACCAAAGGCTGCGAGCAAACATTTGTCGCATCTAAACGTCCTCCCAATCCAACTTCTACTACCGCCACATCGACTTTACTTTGTGCAAAATATAACCAAGCGGCTGCGGTAATTACTTCAAACTGAGTTGGTGATTCTTCATCTGGGCTGATTGCAGCTTGAACTTGCAGTAATAATTGAGACAATGTATCGGAGGCGATCGCTTGTTCATTCAAACAAATGCGTTCCGTCCAATCGACCAAATGCGGTGAAGTGTAGCGTCCTGTACGATAACCAGCCTCAGTAAGTACCGAAGAAAGATAAGCGCAAACAGAACCTTTCCCATTCGTGCCAGCAACGTGAATTACCGGAACTTGCTCATGGGGGTTGCCAAGATTTGCCAAAAGTTTGACAATGCGGTCTAATCCCAGATTAACGCCGAAGCGTTGGAAGGGTTGTAGTAATAAGTCGATATTCACAAATAGTTAGTCGTTATTGGTTAGTGGTTAGTGGTGAGCCAGTGCGTTGGGGAGGCAGTGCGGTCTTGGGGTTTCACGCCACTCCCACGCCACATGCTTCAACGGGGGGAACCCCCGCAACGCAGTGGCTCCTCAAGTCGGGAAACCCTTCCTGTGGGGGTGGCTCCCCAAGTGGAGCATCTGCGGTCGGCTCTGCCGACTTGAAGCAACTGGCGAACCCGAAGGGTTAGTTGTAACAAATAACTACTAACTACTAACCACTAACAACCACGCTTCCGTTTAAGCTTCTCTGTCTAAAAAGCCTTGAACTTGTCTTAAAGCAGCAGCACCGATGTTGAATACTGCCCAACCAGCAGCAATGGCAATTGGTGCTAAAACGATCGCAACACGCATATCGATGTTTTCCATATTTAGAATCCCTCTGTTAAGTAGAAATTAAAGTTTTGTCAACTCTTCTCATTTTTATTGTTAGCCGAAGTGGTAAATTTTTCCAGACCCATTTGTAAAGAATGTTTACAAATTTATTATTAGGGGAATGGGGCAATGGGTAATGGGGCATGGGGCATGGGGCATGGGGACAAGGGAGACAAGGGAGACAAGGGGACAAGGAGACAAGGAGGACAAGGGAGACAAGGAGACAAGGGGACAATTCTTTCTCCCCATCTCCCCATCCCAAGAACTCTCCCCATCTCCCCATCTTTCCATCTCCCCATCTCCCCATCTCCCCATCCCCCGATGCCCATTGCCCTATGCCCTATGCCCCGTAAAACCGATATCAGTGCCAATACCTGCATGAACCAAAGCTAACTTTTGGTAACGTTGAGCGTGTTCGATAAGTTCAGCGGCTTCGTCGTGGGTGACTTGGCGCAACACTTTCCCCGGAACGCCAGTTACCAAAGATAAAGGAGGTACATTTTTCGTTACGACTGCACCAGCACCAATAATGCTACCAGCGCCTACCCGCACATTGTTTAAAATAATTGCGCCAATTCCAATTAAGCAGCCACGTTCAATGTAAGCAGAATGTATGACAGCACGATGCCCTACGGTGACATAATCTTCTAAAATTGTCGGAAAGCCCGGATCGCCGTGTAGAATTGCTCCATCCTGAATGTTGGTGCATTCGCCAATTTCAATGCTTTCCACATCTCCCCTAACTACAGCTTGATACCAAATGCTCGCTCCAGGGGCTATGTTTACCGAACCCATAACTACAGCATTAGCTGCAACGAAGGCAGCTTGAGAAATATCAGGAGAAGACCAGTAAGAAGCGGTAGACACGATAGAATATGAATATGGTACCCAGGAACACTGGAAAAACTCCAACCTTGGAAGTTGGTTGCATTCAACAGGATATCACGGTGTTAAGCCTTGATGTTCAGAGGATACGCTTTGTGGAAACTGACAGCGCAATGAAATCTCTGTGCAACAATAACTAATTAGCCCAAGGAGGCGGAGTAGAAGTGTAAACTAAAACCAATTTTGCGGGTGAAAACAAAAGTATGTTTGTACGCACTTCATGATGAATCCAGGCTTGCAGTACCCAATATTTGGTCCAGAAATCCAGTGTCCCCACTGCCGTCAAACAATTCCGGCACTGACACTAACTGACACATATCTATGTCCTCGGCATGGCGCTTTTGAAGCGAATCCGAAAGATGGTGAATTGATTCATCTTCAGTCCGGGCGTCATTGGCGAAGATGGAATAATGAATGGTATCGGCAACATACGCATCCCGATGGCATTCGCTTTGAAATTCACGAAGCGCTAGACAAGCTGTATACTCAAGGATACCGAGCAACAAAAGTGATTATTGCCAAACGGTATCAAGAATTGATGAGTGGCTACTTAGAACGCAGCACACCTTGGCGTTCTGGTCAAAGCGAGACAACATCTGCGCGGCTTTACGGCTTACCAGTAGAGTTTAGCCCGGATTCCGCAGAAGAAGGCTGCTGGGAAGTGATAAATTTTGATTTAGAAAAAGAGCCGGGTGTGCCTGTACGCTATCCTTATTTTCGGTTGTTTGAGTAAGTTTGGCGATTTTAGATTTTAGATTTGCGATTTTGGATTGAAGGCAAATCCACGCATCCACACATCCGCCCTTGGATGCGTTTTGTACGCTCGTAACCTTTGCTTGTGGCTTTCCGCAAAATCCACGCATCCACAATCTAAAATCCACGCATCCACGCATCCAAAATCCTATGCACCACGCTTCTATTCGTACCGCGAATATTCATCGAGCGATCGCCTTTTACGAACACTTGGGGTTTACAGTCACAGAACGCTTCACTACAGGCTATACTCTGGCTTGCTGGATGGAAGGATTAGGCGGCAGAATAGAGCTCATCCAAATTCCCGAACCGAAAAAAGCCCCGGATGCATTCGCAGATGAACATTATGTGGGGTATTATCATCTGTCATTTGATTTAACACAAATAACCACAGATTTACCTAGTTGGTTAACAAATCTCAAAGAACGTATGGCGATCGCCTCACAATCTCAAAGCGAACAATCGCAACCGTTGGTAGTGCTTTTAGAACCAACACAGCAGCAAATAGGATCGCGTATCTACGAAGTTGCTTTTATTGCCGATGCTGACGGATTACCCCTCGAATTTATACGGATTTTCTCATAAATCGGCGAATAGTAGCTTCTACTTTTTATTAACTGTCAAATAATCTTTGTCTGTAGTGTTGCCTACGCAATAACTTCTAGAAAAAGATTAAACTATTATGATTACAAAAAAATTTGTAATCGTATTTACAGAGAAAGTTGACAAAATTAATGTCAGTATTTTCCACGCTACGTAAGTATCGTTATTTGTTATTAATGTTGAGCGTCTGGCTGATTGCGGTGTTGTTTCTCAGTCATAAACCTGCTGATAGCAAGCTTATGGTTGCTTACAACCAGGTAAGTAGCCAGAAAATACTTATAGCAAAAAAGCCAACATCCCGAACAGTGACAGAAAACGTCAACAAAACGGTGCTGGAAAATGGTCTGACTGTCCTCACAAAAGAAGTGCATACTGCGCCAGTTGTAACTGTGCAAGTGTGGTATAAAGTCGGCTCGCGCAATGAAGAACCAGGAGTGAATGGCATTGCCCATCAGTTAGAACACATGATGTTTAAAGGCACTCGCGACCGTCCGATTCAATTTGGACGATTGTTTAGTGCTTTGGGTAGCGACTCGAATGCTTTCACTAGCTACGATCAAACAGCATATTATGGAACTTTAGAACGAGAAAAGCTTAAAGCCCTTTTAGTGCTGGAAGCAGACAGAATGCAAAACTCTCTGATTGATGCCCAACAGTTAGCGAGTGAAAAACAAGTAGTAATTTCCGAGTTGCAAGGTTACGAAAATAGTCCTGATTACCGCCTCAACCGCGCCGTAATGCAAGCAGCGTTTCCCCAGAGTCCTTACGGGTTGCCTGTGGGTGGTACCAAAGCCGATGTCGAGAAATTTCAAGTTGAGCAAGTACGTAAGTATTACCGTAACTTCTACACTCCCAACAACGCTGTTTTGGTGATTGTCGGCGATTTTGACACCGCAAAAACAACCAAAGCAGTACAAGAGATATTTGGGAAAATACCGAAGAGTCAACAGTCAATAGTCAAAAGTCAAGAGTCAATAGTCAACGGTCAACAGTCAATAGTCAAAAGTCAAGAGTCAATAGTTAATAGTCAACAGTCAAAATTCCCCCTCTCCCCCTCCCCCCCTCCCATCGTCTTGCGAGAACCGGGATCGGCAGGGTTGTTACAAGCAGTCTACCCACTGCCACAGGTGAATCACCCGGATGTGCCAGCGTTGTCAGTGATGGATTATATCTTGACAGAAGGGCGGAATTCTCGGTTTTATCAGGCATTAGTAGAATCAGGTTTGGCTAGTGATGTTACTGCTTCTGTTGCTAGCTTGCTCGAATCTGGCTGGTATAAGATTTCCGTGACAGCGGCGCCTCATCAAGATTTGCGGAAAATTGACTCAGTACTAAATAGTGAAATCAGTAAGCTGGCTTTTGGGGTGACTTCAAAAGAAGTAAAACGAGCTAAGACGCAGTTAGAAGCTTCTGTAATTTTGAGTAACCGTGATATCACCAATCAAGCGATGCAACTGGCTAACGATGAGCTAACTACTGGTAATTATCTCTACACAGAACGCTATTTAGAAGCGGTTCGCGAAGTCACTGAGGCAGATGTTAGGCGTGTGGTGAATAAATATCTTCAACAAGAAGCACGCACGGTAGGCTTTTTTGAACCAACTCAGAAGCAGGTTAAAGGAAATGGTGGCAAAGCAAATTCTGTACAAACTACAGAAAATTTTACTTCCTTAGCACCTGTAGCCCCGGTTGAGGTGATGAAGTATTTACCATCTGTGGAGAAAACCTCCTTAGAAAAGGCAACGCTGGCATTACCACAAAAATTTACATTTGGCAACGGTTTGCGAGTATTGCTGCTGCCGGATAAAAGTACTCCCACGGTGACGCTGAGTGGTTATCTCAAAGCTGGGGCAGAATTTGATCCAAAGGATAAAGCGGGATTGGCATCTCTTGTCGCAGACAACTTGATGAATGGTACAAAAACCAAGGATGTTTTAACTCTTGCCCAAGCTTTGGAAGAACGCGGAGCAAATCTGGATTTGGAAACGTATAAAGAAGGTGTGCGAATTCAAGCTAATAGTTTAGCCGCAGATTTGCCTGTTTTGATTCAGATTTTAGCTGATGGAGTCAAAAATGCGACTTTTCCGGCAAAAGAGTTGGAATTGACTCGCCAACAAGCTTTGAATGCTTTGGAACTGGAATTAGATGACCCAAATGAAGTAGCAGAAAGAACATTTTTACAATCTATTTATCCGAAAAATCATCCTTCACACACGTTTCCCACCGAAAAGAGTTTGCGAAAAATTAGCCGTGAAGATGTGCTTAATTTCAAAGCAAAACATTATCGTCCAGATACAACAGTGTTAGTGTTGGTGGGAGATTTTGAACCGACGAAAGTGCGATCGCTTCTTCAAACTCAGTTTAGTGATTGGCAAGTTAGCGGTAAACCACCAAAATTAAAATATCCGGCTGTATCTATACCAGAAAAAGTAGTCCGTGTCAATTCAGTGCTTCCTGGTAAAGCACAAGCGATTACTTATATGGGTTACATAGGTATAAACCGTCAAGATCCAAGATTTTATGCGGCTTTAATATTAAATCAGATTTTGGGTGGTGATACACTTTCGAGTAGACTGGGTGCAGAAGTACGCGATCGCCTCGGTCTGACTTATGGAATTTATAGCTACTTCCAAGCTGGGAAAAATATAGGCACATTTTTGATAGAAATGCAAACCAGCCCAGAAGATGCAAGTAAAGCGATCGCTAGCACCCGCAATCTGCTACAACAACTGCATACTCATGGTGTCAGCACCCAAGAAGTAGAGACAGCCAAACGCACCTTAATCAGCAACTACACCGTAACTCTTGCAAACCCACAGGAATTAACTAAAAAAATTCTCATGAACGAAGTCTACGGGTTGGATGAAATGGAATTACGTTCTTTTACGCAAAAAATCCAGACAGTCAATCTTGCCCAAGTAAATCTTGCTGCTCGTGAGTTACTTCATCCAGATAAAATTGTAGTAGTCACAGCAGGACCGGCTGTCTTAGCACATAGTAGTTAGTGGGAA
The DNA here is from genome assembly GCF_000817785.2 of Hassallia byssoidea VB512170. GTDB lineage: Bacteria > Cyanobacteriota > Cyanobacteriia > Cyanobacteriales > Nostocaceae > Hassallia > Hassallia carrinoi. Next base: position 51,173 of record NZ_JTCM02000002.1, read on the forward strand.
TTTGAAGAAGGGACAAGGGGGACAAGGGAAGGGGGACAAGGGGGACAAGGGAAAGCACAGGGGGACAATTACCAATTACCAATGCCCAATGCCCAATGCCCAATGCCCAATGCCCAATGCCCAATGCCCAATGCCCAATGCCCAATTACCAATGCCCCATGCCCACTAACAACCAAATAAGCTAACTTAAATATAGATATTGTTTCTCAACTAATCTAAAAAAATCATTGACTTCATAGCGGCAAGGCGCAAATAATTATTAATATCCCATGAACATTTTCAGTAACCTGCTTTCTCAATCAACTCAGCCTAATGTTTCCAAACGACAACGCCGAGGAATTGAAATTAAATCGTCGCGTGAAATTGAAATTATGCGGCAATCTGCAAAAATTGTCGCTACCGTATTGAAAGAAATTTCTCAGTTGGTACAGCCAGGAATGACTACTGCTGACTTAGATGCTCATGCGGAAAAACGCATCCGAGAAATGGGTGCAACACCAAGCTTTAAAGGATATCACGGTTTTCCTGGTTCTATCTGCTCCAGCATTAATAATGAAGTTGTACACGGTATCCCCAGTCCGAAAAAAGTCATCCGTTTGGGGGATGTTTTAAAAGTAGATACAGGTGCTTTTTATCAAGGTTTTCATGGTGACTCCTGCATTACCATTGCTGTGGGAGATGTCACCCCACAAGCTGCTAAACTGATTCGCATAGCTGAAGAATCGCTTTTCAAAGGCATTGAACAAGTTAAAGCCGGGAATTACCTCATAGATATTGCTGGAGCAATTGAAGACCATGTGAAAGCTAATGGCTTTAATGTAGTTGAGGATTTCACCGGACACGGTGTTGGTCGCAACTTGCACGAAGAACCTTCAGTTTTCAACTTCCGCACCCGTGAAATGCCAAATGTCAAGCTGCGTGCAGGAATGACGCTGGCTATTGAGCCAATTTTGAATGCAGGTTCTAAGGTGACGCGGACTTTATCTGACCGCTGGACTGCTGTCACGGTGGATAATTCACTTTCGGCTCAGTTTGAGCATACCGTGTTAGTGACGGATACTGGCTATGAGATTTTAACTGACCGTTCTTTAGTTTAATTGTAGTAAGGACTTTAGTCCTTATTTCCTAAAATGAGGACTAAGGACTTTAGTTTTTATTTTATAAGATGAGGACTGAAGTCCTCACTACTTAAGAAATAATTCCGAAAAAGGTATTTCAATTTCCGGAAAAGCTAAAGGTGCTAAAGCTGCATCTTCTTGAAGAATTGTTTCTGTTTTATAGCCTGATGTAGTTGGATTGCGGTAGATATAAACTTGGCGGTTTTCAATATCTAAAATCCAGTACTCAAGTATATTAGCTCTAGCATAGATAGGAGCTTTTTCTTCTTTGTCAAAAGTCAAAGTAGTATAAGCAACTTCAATCAACAAAAAGATTTCTTCAGCACTGGGGTGATGGTCGCTATAAGTACCAGCATCAATACGAACTACAGCGATATCTGGTTCTGGTTCTGAGGTAGATAGAGTAATGGGTAGTTGCATCCGCACATAAGCTTTATCTGTGAGAATATCTTTAAGATAATCAGATGTTCGTTGTGTGGTAGCTGCTGGTGGTGGTTTTTGTGGACTCATTTGGATGATGCGACCTTCTAAAAGCTCAACTTTGTCGTTGGAAGTAAGAATTCCAGCATCTATCATCCGATGATATTCCTCTACTGTCCACAAACGGTTTTTAGTAGCGGTCATAATCATTATCCCTTTTTTTGTATTTTATAATAATTGTTTAAAATGCCTGCGGTATTCAAACAATGGAAAAAACAGAATTTAGTTTGGGCAGAGTTGAAATAGCTGATAATCTACCTTTTAATATTTGAGTTTTGTAGCGATCGCAGCATAATTAGTTTTATAAATAGAAAGCTTTTCTTTAGCTATTTGAGAGGCAAATGTACCTGATGGAATAGCTTCTAATATATTGATTGCCTGCTGCCATTTGAAGAATGCTTGCTGCCAAACTTCTTCTTGATGTGGTGGATTTGGAACCATAACAGCTGCTTCCATTGCCAATTTTTGGGCAGATTCCAAGTTTGCTGCTGCTTTACTTTCAGTCATAAGTCTTTGACTGATAGCAGCATGGTTAACACGATAGTTAAGCAGTTGCTTCTTTGCTTGAGTAGAAACTGATGTCCCTTCAGGAATACTTTCTAACAAGTTTATCGCTTGCTGCCATTTTAAGAGTGCTTGCTGCCAAACTACTAGAGTATGTGGTGGATTTTGAACCATAACAGCAGCTTCCATGCCAAGTTTTTGAGCAGATTGAAGATTTGTTACAGCATTTCCTTCAAAGTTGAAACTGAGGCTTTGAAGCTGAACTTGCGGAAATTTATTTTGGCACATCCAACCACCAAAACCGAAGATTGCTAAACTTGAACCGATGACCAAAATAGACTGTTTTATATTAGCTGATTTTTTTGGTCTTTGTTCTAACGTCTGCGGTGCTATTATTGTTTGAGTTTTTTTTGCTTCTATTTTATTATTTTGGGTTTCCAGATTTTTCAGCGCTTGTTCTGCTTGTCCTCTAAAAGTATTACCATGTAAGATTAAAGCACTAGTTTTTTCTTTGAAAGAGACACACTCATCGATAACATCTGCTACGGCTTGAAGTTGACCATTGCTAGATATAATTAATCCATGTTCATCGTCAAGCCATTCTAAAACGAAACCAGATTTACCAAAAAAAGCTGAAAAACCTAGTAATATTTTTAATATATCTTCACCATTTTCAATATAGTTGATAACTTCATTCAATCTCTGCTTTACTTGCAAGAAATTTTCTTGAGCCTGGATAATTTGCCGAATTTGCTGCTGTAAAACTTTAGCCTCACCAAAAGCTAAGTTAATCATTAAGCTTTCATCAAGTCTTTGGAATTGAGTAGGTAAGCTGAATTGTTGTTGTTGAAAAATTATTTGATTAATAATTTCAGAATCGCTTAAAATCTCTTCTGCTGTATTTTTGAGCCACTCACCCCAGTCAACCAAGTCTTCAATTTTTAGTTGTAAATCATTTAAAGTTAATTCTGTTTCGGATTTGCCAAATTTTTCGGCAAAAAATACTGCACCCACTGTAATTGCAGCATCTACTAAAAAACCGCCAGGAATAAAAACGGTTGCTACTACTGTGCCGAAAAAAGGTAGCACACCCATTGCTTTCTTCTTAAATTTTTCCCTACCTAATTCGGCTTCAATATCCTCTTGAATTTTCCGTAATTTATCTTGAACATTACCTATGTGTACGATTTGCTGGCTGATTTCATTAGCATCGCCAACATTCAATTTAAGGCTATCAGCAAGGTTGGGAAGTTCATTAATAAGTTCTTTGAAATCAGCCATAAATTTTCTGAAAGTAGATGACCTAAATATGAAGAAAAATAAAATTGCCAGCTACTAAGCGAGGTTGTAGCTACATTAATAGTCAAAGTTTGCTGCCTAACTCTTAAAGAATGTTTAAGTTGCAAATCTTAGCTATAGATTTAAAGTTCCCAAGAATTAGGCGAAAATAACAATTCAAGCGTGAAAATTGCAGATAAAATGGTACGAATAGATAAAACTACCTTTTAACTAACGCATGAATCAAATTGACTTAGCTTTTAGCCCAGCATTGCAGCAGGCAGAATTAATTCGTCAGCGTCAAGTGTCACCGTTGGAGTTGGTGGAATTATATCTAGAACGAATTCAGCGCTTAGATTCCCAATTAGGAAGTTATTTTACGGTAATGGCAGAGAGTGCTTTAGCCGATGCCAAAGCGAAAACAGAAATGTTGTCTGGGGGTGGGGATTCATCCCTACCGCCATTTTTTGGAGTGCCGATTTCGATTAAAGACCTTAACCCGGTGGCTGGTGTCGCTTGTACCTACGGGAATCCGGCGTTGTTGAATCAGATTGCTGAGTATGATGATGGCGTAGTGACGCGGATACGTGCGGCTGGGTTTGTTCTTTTGGGTAAAACTGCAACTTCCGAACTTGGTTCATTTCCTTACACTGAGCCTACGGGTTTTGCCCCAGCAAGAAATCCGTGGAATTTGGAATATACTCCCGGTGGTTCGAGTGGGGGGGCAGCTGCGGCACTAGCAGGGGGATTGTCTGCGATCGCTCAAGGTTCCGATGGTGGTGGTTCGATTCGCGGTCCTGCGGCTTGTTGTGGTTTGGTGGGCATCAAGCCTTCCCGTGGACGGGTGTCTCATGCACCAGCAGGCGATCGCCTCAGTGGAATTGCCACTAATGGTCCGATAGGTCGTAATGTAGCCGATGCAGCCGCTCTTTTGGATGTCATGTCTGGCTATGTCACCGGCGATCCTTACTGGTTGCCCGATCCCAAACCATCATTTCTCACTGCTAGTAAGGAAAAAATCGGTGCTTTGCGAATTGCCTTTGGGACTAGCATCCCTCCCTTAGGAAAAGCTGACGCAGTGTGTCAGCAAGCTGTGATGCAAACAGTTAAGTTATTAGAAGAACTCGGTCATACAGTTGAAGAACAATGCCCGGATTTCAGCGGTTTAGTTGAACCATTTCAAGTTGTGTGGCAAAGTAGCGTGGCTGCATCCGGAATTCCGGCTGAAGCTTTGCAACCCGTGAATCGCTTTTTATTAGCGCGAACCGGTTCGGCTGGTGAATATCTGCGAGCGGTTTTTCAAATGCAGATGGTGTCGCGGCAAATCGTGGCGTTTTTTGACACTGTGGATGTGTTGGTATTGCCAGTTTATCTGCATTCACCGATCCGCGTTGGAGAATGGGCAAATTTGAGTGCAGAAGAGACATTCCAAAGAATTATACACTGGATTGCACCTTGTCCACCCGCGAATGCTACGGGACAACCAGCGATCGCCATTCCGGTTGGTTTTGACGATAACGGTTTACCTATGAGCGTTCAGTTAATCGGAAAACCCGCTGCTGAAGCTACTCTTATCAGCCTTGCAGCGCAACTCGAAGCAGCGCAACCTGGGATTTCGCATCCTCCAGCATTTGCGACATAATGCGATCGCTATGCAGGCAACAATAGAACAACTCTCTCAAATTATAATTTTGGCTGGTTTAGAAAAGCAAGATCGAATAAATCTGCAACCTCACACTAAGGTGCAGCGTTACAGCAAAGGAGAGATTGTGCTGCATGAAGGCGATCGCCTACCAGCCAAACTAATTGTAACTGTACGAGATGCTTTACTTAAAGTTATTTAGTGTTAATTAAATAGACATGATATAACTTGCTTTAAGCAAATAATTCATAATTCATAATTCATAATTACAAAAAGGCGTAAAGCAGTTCCGCGAATTTTTAATTCAGTTGTTTTCAATCAGTGGAAAGTTAAAGCTGACACTGATTTAAATTATGAATTATTAATTATGAATTACATTTACAAAAGCTTTTTAATTAGTTTTTAATTATTTAATTATCACTTAGCATTAAAAATATTATTTATTCATGTTTACTTAATCAAATAATAGTGACATCTGTATTGCCGTGTAATTACTATAGATAATTATTCGGATACAAAAAAACATTTTTATTATGATTTGGCAAAATCTACTGAAAACTACCGCTGCTTCTTTGGTGTTGAGTTTAGGTTTTATTAGCGGTGGTCAGGTACTAGCAAAGACAGTCACCTATGATTTTCAGGTCAATCGTTTAACTGGAATATTAGCGGGTCAAACTTTTGACGGATACGTTAAATTTGATGATAGTTTCCTTACCGGACAAGGAAACGAATATATTACTAGTTCCGAACAGGGTTTATCATTATTGTTTAATTTTTATGGTGGACCATACGATGAAACTAACGACCCTTTAAATCGTACTCAGGTGTCATTTATTAATGGTAAACCGAAAACAATTTATTTTCGAGGTAATTATGACACTTACCCGGAAATTCCTTATACTTTTGCTTTTTCTTCCTACAGTTCAAAAGATGGTATCAACTTCAAATTTGTAGACTTTTCTTATTTCTTTGATGAGCGTCCCGAATTAGGGGTTCTTAGTGGTGGTTATGGTGAGGGTAAAGTTGTATTCTTCAACTCAGAAACTGGAGATCCTATCTCAGTTCCCGAACCAAGTAGCGTAATTGGCATTTGTGCGATCGCAATGGGGTTAATCTTAAAGCGAAAAGTAAACTATCTAGAAAAGACGACCAAATAAGGTGGGTTTTAGCATTTTGAATTAGACTGTAGGGTGCGTTACGGCAAAGCCGTAACGCACCCTACTACTATGGTTTCAAGAAGTTTTACACTGTCTCCCGCTAGGTGTAGCATCAGGATAGTAGGTGATAATTGCGTTTTCTTTTCTCACAAAAATAGTCGGAAAAGTTTTGCCTGTCTCTGCATCCCTGACATTATAAATACACGCACCTTCGAGATTTCCTTGTAGTTTAAATGCTTTTGTGGCATCTACCAGCATTTCTTCAGCGTTGCTTAAATAGCCGTAGCCTTTAATAACATCTCTAATAATGCGGTTCCGAAGTTTAATTTCCACACCCATCGTATAAATTACACCGGGAACAACTTCTTCTCTTTGAGAATTATTCGGCAACCTTCCGGCAATTCCTTGATTTTGCAATTGTAAATATCTGCCGTAAAAGTGCAATCCTCCGATATCATTTTCGTTATATATTTCGCCACAAAAAATATGCTCAAAGCCTTTATTTTTAAACCAAATATTAGTTAAATCTTGCAGAAAATCTGACCTTCTACGTCTTCCTGCGCGAAGTTCTCCGCTTGTGGCTTGCTGAATTTTCTCTAATACTTGTGGGTTTGCAGATAAAAGATTTTTAAATTGATTGGGACTGACGTTACTACCAATCGAACCGCATACTTTCAATACTTCATTATCAAAAGCATTAAGTTTAGGTGGAGGTGGAGAAATATCTAGTTGTTGTCCTTTGGGAAAACCAACCGGAACCGGGTTATTTAGATTATCAAAAAATGGTATTAGTTTTGTATCTTGCTGTGATTGTGCTTGAACAAAGTTCTGCAACCCCAAGGAAGAAGTTATCACCAGCAAAGTGAATAAACTCACTAAACGTAACATAAATGCATTATTCGTAGTGATAGCGACAAGCTAAAAAATCAATTTGAGTGTTTCCCACTCTATATACTAGCCGATGCTCTAAATCAATTCGCCGTGACCAAATATTTGCGTCCATATACTTCAATGCTTCCGGTTTACCAATCCCTTCAAATGGGTCTTGCATGACTGCCGTAACTAAATCCAAAATTTTCGATGCTTTCGCAAAATCTTGTTTGAACCACCAAGATAAATCTTCTTTGAATCTAGAACTAAAACCAGGACTTCGATTAATTATAACTGGCTTAATTTCCTCAGATTCAGCTTTCTTTTTCTTCTTCTTGGTCAATCCCCAACTCCTGCTGAAGTTCTGCAATAGTTTGAGATTGGATCTTTCCTGTTTTCGACTCTTCTATTGCATCAAGTAACCGACGCGCATTTTCAGGCGATCGCAGTAAATAAACTGTCTCAACCAAACTTACCAAATCTGACTCAGCAATCAAAGCTACATTTTCCGCATCGCGACGGTTGATAATATACACCTGATGATTTTCTACTACCAGGTCTAACAACTTAAAAAAGTCATTTCTCGCATCGGTTGGAGATGTGATTTTGTAAGAAAACATCAGTTTATGTACACAAATATGTACATATATTATAAAACAGTCTTAATTATTTAGGGAAAATTTACCAAGAATTAAATTCAAGGCGTTGCTGATTGACGGTATGAAATTGTGCAAACAAATTCCCAGGTATAACCTGGGAACGAGTTTAATCGAAAATCTCAAATAAAATTACGCTTTTTTCAACCAGCTAAACATAGCGCGTAAATCTTTGCCGACATCCTCAATTTTGTGTTCGGCTTCTTGACGACGCATGGCAGTAAATCCTGGTTTGCCAGATTGATTTTCTAAGACAAATTCTCGTGCAAATTGCCCTGATTGAATTTCACTGAGAATCTTCTTCATTTCTGCTTTAGTTTGGTCAGTGACAATTCGCGGTCCACGAGTATAATCACCATATTCAGCGGTGTTAGAAATGCTATCGCGCATTTTCGCCAAGCCACCTTCTACAACTAAGTCTACAATTAATTTGACTTCGTGCAGACATTCAAAGTAAGCTAATTCTGGTTGATAACCGGCTTCTACTAAAGTTTCAAATCCGGCTTTGATTAAAGCACTCAAACCACCGCACAATACAGCTTGTTCGCCGAATAAATCGGTTTCGGTTTCTTCGCGGAAAGTTGTTTCTAAAACGCCGGCACGGGTTCCACCGATACCTCTAGCATATGCCATTGCGCGATCGCGTGCCTGACCGCTGGCATCCTGATACACTGCAAACAGCGCCGGTACACCTTGTCCTTGTTCGTAAGTCCGTCGCACCAAATGCCCAGGTCCTTTGGGTGCTACCATCACTACATCGACGTTTGCTGGGGGTACAACTTGCCCAAAGTGAATATTAAAGCCGTGGGCAAAAGCTAACACATTTCCTTCTTGCAGATTTGGCTCAATTTCATTTTTATAAATCGTTTTTTGCACTTCATCAGGTAACAAAATCATGATGAAGTCAGCAGCATTCGCTGCATCTGCGACATTTTTCACAGTTAAGCCAGCAGCTTCGGCTTTGGAGACTGACTTACTGCCCGGATATAACCCCACAATTACATTCATCCCGCTATCTTTAAGATTAAGCGCGTGGGCGTGACCTTGGGAACCATAGCCAATGATGGCAATGGTTTTCTGTGCTAAAAGGTCTAAATTGGCATCTTCGTCGTAATACATCCGGGTCATAGAAGCATCTCCTGTCAGCAAGAGCGTCATTAATTGGCAGGCTTCTGATTTTACCTTAAATTGTGTAACTACAGACAAGCGTTTCGATTTAGGAGGAGATGGGGTTTCACAAAGTCAGACAAAATTGGACAGCCTTCATCTGAGTAACTCGTGGGGTGCTGCGGATCTTTAAAACAAGGCTGTCCAATTTTGTCCAGTTTCATTCCAGGGGAGAATAATGTTCAATAGCGACGATTCAACCGCCAGAATTTTCCGTATGGCGTGTTTATATGTAGAGATAATAAGCATATCGACACACAGCTTTAGGCGGACTGCTGCTATATGTTTGACTATGAAAAACCGAATTATGACCTCTTACGTCGTTTTTCCAGATTGGCGGTTATCAATGTTCTTTCCAATCTTACAGAGCCTTTGGCGGGTTTGATCGGTATTGCATTCTTAGGTCATCTCACCGAAATCCGTTATTTAGCAGGAGTTAGTTTGGCTACAGTTCTATTCAGCTACATCTACGAGAACTTGCTCTTTTTAAGGATTTCAACTAACGCAGTAACATCTCAAGCTGTCGGACGTAACGACCGAGAGGCAATGTTACTAGCAGGACTGCGGAATGGGTTCATCGCTTTAGTACTGAGCGTTCTCATCTTGATATTGCAGTATCCTATAGGAGCGCTGGGGTTTAGCCTATTGAATGGCTCTATTGAGGTTGAGTCTATCGGACTAGCTTATTTTAACGCCCGGATTTGGGGAACACCCGCAGTTTTGCTCAATTTCGTTTTCATAGGCTGGTTTCTAGGACAAGAACAAAGTGGCAAAGTGTTGTTGTTGACTGTTGTTGGCAACGTCGTTAATGTTGTGCTGAACTACTTTTCGATTGTGCAGTGGGATTTAGGAAGTATGGGAGCTGGAATATCTCAAGCCTTTAGCGAGTATTTGATGTTATTAGTAGGTGTGGTGTTGGCGAGTCGGTCAATCCAGTGGCAAGAGTTGCGAACAGCAGTCCGGCAATTTTGGGACTGGTCAGCTTTTAAAAATACTTTTATCCTCAATAAAGACCTATTGATTAATTCTTTAGTCTATATGTCAATTTGGACAATTTTTATTAATCTGAGTGCTACTTTGGGGACAGATGTCTTAGCTGAAAATACCTTGCTGCAACAGGTAATATTTCTGATAGCGTTCTTCATTGAGGGGATAGGATTTACTACGGAAACCTTAACCGGAAATTTTCAAGGTCAATCCACCAAAAATCAGTTATTGCCTTTATTGCAGATTGCGATCTTCACTAGCTTGCTAGTGGCGGTTGCCGCTTCAGCATTGTGCATTCTGTTACCTGAAACTGTGTTTGGGTTGTTAACCAATCATGCCGAAGTCATAGACCCAATTAAAAACTATGTTCCTTGGTTAGTTCCCATTTTGATTTGTTTTTCAATTGCTTGGATTCTGGAAGGGTATTTTGCGGGATTAGGAAAAGGACAATTCCTGCGTTACGCCGCTTTCACAGCAATTTTGTTAGGATTTACACCTGTGGCTGTTTGGGCGTGGTCGGCTCACAGTAACCATCTTTTATGGTTGGCTGTTTCAGCGTTTATGGCAACAAGAATGGTGGTACTTGGAATTCAGTTACCAAAGACGTTTGAAAGTAATTCGCCCGCAGCAATTCTCAATTTGAAAAATTAGGATATGTTAACACTTTTTCCAAGTCATCTTGTTAGCACAAGCAGGGCAAACACATGTGTGACTCGTTCCTAAGCCAATACAGGAATGAGCGTAAAACATAACAAGAGTAGCGAGAATATCCTGCGGGAAGCCTTCGGCTACATGAATTCTCGCTACTCTAGAATCAGGTTTTCAAGGTATTGTTGCGTAAGTCCTAAAGTAGTAATCAGAGATTCCCGCTCGTTGGATTCGAGTTATAGTTCTTTGATCCAACGATTGGATTGCTCTGCTATTGGCGAGTGGATATATCCAAACCTCTTACTAAAAAACTTTGCGCCGGCTTGTGTTCCCATATCTGTAATAACTTGTTGAAATCCTGCCTTCCTCATTTCTTCATGTACCTTGGTCATGATTGCATCCGCAACTTTTAATTTTTTCAATTGAGATAGTTCGGAGGATGTAAAAAACCAACCAACATCCGCACCTGTTTCGTTATCCATTTTACTGGTTGGCACACAAAAACAAGAGCCTAAGATTTTATTTTCTTCACTTAAAGCAATCACATGCTTTAGCCCTTCTATAAATTGCTTGGTATCCGCATCTAATATTTCTCTCAGTAGACTCTCTACCGTATATCCGTCATTAAAGCTTGACTCGTTGAACGCATTTACGATCAGGGCTTCGATTTCGTCCCATCGTTGAATTATGAAACTGTGTTCCACTAGTTCAATAACAAATTTTTTCATCGTATCTCTTTGAAACTGTATTCCACTACTTTCAAAACAAAGTTATTCATAGTCGGTTGATATATGAAAATTATGCGTATTATATAGGACTTAGGCACTCGTGCCGAGAAATAACACGAGTGCGAATAATGACGTAAAATCCTAGTCCGTGCGTAAGTGCTGATTTAGATGCGTTTGCAAAAAATGTCCATCAACTAACTACCAGACAATTAAGTTTCCCGGTCAATTCTTTGCACTTCGTCATCTGAGAGTTTCACATCAGCAGCACGTACTGAGTCTTCGATGCTGGAAACTTTGCTCGCACCGGGTATGGGAAGGATGCAGGGCGATTTGGAACGCAGCCATGCCAGTACTATACAATACACTGATACGCCTTTATATGAGGCTAGTTGGGCGATCGCTTTAATATCTTGCAAGTCACTATGGCGTCGGCTACCACCGAAGGGACTCCAAGGTAAAAAGGTTAATTGTTGCTGTTCGCAATATTTCAACACCCCGTCTTTCTCTGGCTGTCGATACCAAGGGCTATATTGATTTTGCACTGAGACAATTTCTACGACATCTTGCGCTTGCTTGATTTGTTCGACAGAAAAGTTAGAAACTCCCACAAAGCGAATCAAACCTTCTTTTACTGCTTCTTTCGCAGGTGTTAGAGCTTCTTCTATGGTATAATCCGGGTCTGGCGAGTGGTATTGCCAAACATCGATGGGTTTATTACCGCCTAAAGCTTGAAAGCTTTCTTTGATCGTTTTGCGTAAATGTTCTGGATTGCCGTTGCGCGTCCAGTTTCCATTGGGACGCATCAAACCGCCTTTGGTAGCGACAACTACATTGCTGGCATCACCATTGTATGTTTGCAAAGCTTTGTGAATTAGTTTCTCGTTGTGGTGCTTATCTGATTCATCTTTGCAGTAAGAATCGGCGGTGTCAATGAAAGTAACGCCTAAATCTAAAGCGCGATGAATGACTTGGAGAGATTCGGATTCGGGAGGTCGCGAACTTAACGACATTGGCATACCACCCAAAGCGATCGCGCTTACATATACACCCGATTTTCCTAGCTGTTTCGTTTCCATGTTTCTGGTTCATTTACTTATGTACCAGCTAGTCATAGCGTTTTCGCTAATTCATCCGTCGTTAGGCTTATCTCTTCGTAGTAAGCGCTTCAGCGCTTTAACCCCAACTACAAATTTATCCTCTCAGGAATGAGCGCAAAATTATGGAAAAACGAACCGCAGAGGACACAGAGAACACAGAGTTTAGGAGAGTTTGAGAGAGTTTTTGCGCTCATTCCTACCTCCGTTACATAAACTGCAACAAAGCCAGAAACCTATCTTCGAGTCAGCCATACTAGCTTTAACTTCAACTATCCGAGGGTAGGTTATGAACAGCTTGACTGATGCTACACGAAAACCGACTTTATTTTTGACTTTGCTGATGGGAGGGGTAATTTTTACAAGTTGTGCTTCTGCACCTAACCTACCTGAAGCTGCACTGAATAATCAGACAACAGCAAGTCAATCCGCAGCATCACTCGCAGGTGATACTGCAACATCTCAAACTGCTGAGGTTGCACAAGTACCTCGTTCTCGTCCGCAATTAATCAAAAAAGCGGCAATGAGTTTGATTGTTGATTCTGTAGATAAAAGTGTTAATACTGTTTCCCAAATCATCAATAAACAGCAAGGGGATTTAATTAGTTTACAAGAACAACAACCGACAAAAACAAACGCTCGTCACACTGCATCAATACAGTTGCGAGTACCGCAAAACTTGCTGCAACCTACTTTAGATGAATTAGCGAAATTGGGAACCGTACAAAGTCGCAATATTAGCGCTGAAGATGTAGGCGATCGCTTAGTGGATATTCAAGCGAGATTAACTAATTTGCGGAAAACAGAAGCGAATTTACAGAAAATTATGGATCGTGCTGGTTCGGTTAGGGATGTGCTAAGTGTTGCTCAAGAACTTAGTCAGGTGCGACAATCTATAGAACAAATTGCTGCTCAATTAAAAAACTTAACTAATCAAGTTACTTACTCAACTATTACTTTGAAATTAGAAGCCGCAGTTTCTAGCAACGGAACACAACGCGCTTTAAGTTCACAACTTCAAGAAAGTTGGAATAAATCTACTAATTCTTTTGGTGATTTTACTGTTGGCTTGTTGAAGTTGGGTATTTGGTTGATGGTTTACAGTCCTTATTTCTTGGCTTTGGCTGCGGTTGGTTATGGGTTTAATCGTTGGCGGAGAGGACAGTCACCACGTTTGACACGAACACCAGATACTAATTCTGATTAGGATAAATTTTCGCTTTTATCCGATATAATGTCGGTTGAATTAATAGTAATAAAAACACCGCAACCTCGTAGAGACGTTCCAGTGGAACGTCTCTACTGATTCACCTAGCAGTTTTACCTGAAGTCAGCAAAATTTCCAGAATGTCATGGTGTTGATAACTGCTTTCGTCTAAGCTGGTGTTTTTCCAGTTAACTCGAAATGCTTGGGAAACTTGTAAAGCGTGAAGTCTGTGATACCAGCCATAGGCTATAAATTCTTCGGGATTATCTGATATTTTCAGAAAATTAGTTCCATACATTCCAGTTTTTTCGCTTCCTTTAACGATAAAATCATCATCGTCTACTGGGTGATAAGGTCCGGCAAGACTATCAGAAATATACCAATAGAGTGAAGAATTCGTTACTCTTTTATGCTTTAAATTTTTCAGCCAATCTGGATTGAAAAACTGCTTAAAGCAAGAAAAGAATAAATTATATTTACCGTTTTTATAAATGACTTGAGGACGTTCTAAATGGTAATAGGGCCAATCAACAGCATCTACAGGTGCTTCTACAGCAGGTGGTAGTAATTTGTAAGGTCCAGTAATTTTGTCTGCTACTGCTAAACCAACACATCCTTGAAAATTACCCGTTACTCTAGAGCCGGCACAAATGAACATATAATAACTATTAGTTTGCTCATCTTTAAAAATATAAGGATCGCGCCAGTGTAAATGCTCTGTCCAGCTACTGCGTCCGTACCAAGGATCGTCAGTTTCTGGAGCTAACAAAGGGCGATCGCTATAACGTGAAAAGTGTACGCCATCAGTTGATGTTGCTAAACCTATTGCTTCATTCCTCAGGTGTGGTGGTTCTTTGCCACCTGCTGAATAAAATAAATAATAGATATTATCTTCTTTATAGGTACAACCAGCACATACTCTTCCTGATTCCCAATAATTAGCTGGTTCTGGTTCTAAAATAATTCCTAAATCTTCCCAGTGGTTCATATCAGTAGAAACCGCAGCGCCGATGTTACTATTTTTCCACCAAGGGTCTACTCTTTCTAGCGCTTGTAAGTAATACATACGATAAATATCACCATCTTTGAGTATCCAAGGGTCCCAAAGCATCGGTTGACCTCGACGAAGCGATCGCAACCAACCTGTGACAGTTTCGCCTATCCTAATTTGCAGAGGCTCAATTATACCTGTTGGAGCCAAATGCTTGTTTTCCATAGGTAAAGGCTCAAGAATACTGACAATTCTTTGTTGTAACCTATTTAATTTCATTTGAATACGAATTTATTAATTGGGTTTAAAGTCGGATAAACTAATAGTGCCATCATCAGCAAAAGTCGCCCACTGCGGATCGGATATTCCGCCGACAAAGTGTCCCCCTTCATCTTGTTTTCGGAAACCAAAGAACGCCGGGTAAGTTTCGGTTTCTGGGTTGACAAACTTGCCAACATAGAAATTTTTGCAAAGTATATTTGCCGGTTCATTTTCCCAAGGAATGCGATCGTAACTAACCTTGCTCCTATCTTCTATCGGCTGAGAACAAACGTAGTAAGTTACGCCGATTGGCACTTTACTTATAAAGAAAGGACTCCAATGAGGACCGAACAAAAGGTAAAAGCGCCAGTATTTACCATCATTCGTTTTGCGCCAAAAAACTTGCGGCACTTCCATCAAATAAAATTGATCGCTCTGATACAAAATTTTATAGGGTTCATCTTGCCAATCCGACAAATTGGATGAAGTCGCAAATGCTATAACACCCCCTACATCCGCAGCCGACTCTCTAGGACGCGCACAGATAAAAGCATAATATTTTCCGTCAATATCATCTTTAATCACATGAGGATCGCGCCAGTTACTGCCATCAAATTCACTCTTTATTCCCGGATTGGGAATAACAGGTTTTTTTAAAGTGGCAGGTGTTCTTGTCCAATTTCTTAAATCTTTTGAAGTGGCAACACCAATGTTTTGGGGTAAACGGCGTTCGTGAGGTGTTTCCACCAACAAATCTTCTCTACGTCGCGCTGTATAGAACAGATAGTAAAGATTATCTTCTTGAATAATGCTTCCCGTCCAAATCGCCAAATTATCCCAGAAATCTCCCTCTCTTTTTTCTAACACTGGTTTGTCTGAATCAATTTCTTTCCAACCAAAATCAGTGAGGACAGCATGACCAACTGATGCTAAACCGTGTCTTCTTTCGGCATTATAGGCACACATTAGTTGTGAGGCTTGCAGGTAGAAAACGTGTAGTGTTTGCCCTTCCCAAGCAAACCAGAAATCCCAGCAATATTTGTTACGAGGATACCAAGTCATAGATTTTTGTATTTAAATTGTGGTGAATTGAGGGGTGAAATTGAAACGCAATAGATAGCTGAGGTTAGCGCTAAGGGACGCAGAGGAATGTAAGTTATGCTGTTGGCGTTCAGTTACTCTTGCTCTAATTTAAGTAGAGGAATTAGAAACCAGCATAGTGCTGTAAATGCTGCACTAATAATAACAAGAATTGAAGGTGCAACTCCCAAATTATATAAGTAACCGCCTAAAATTGGACCTGGTTGTTTAGCAAAGATATATACAGACATTAGCAATGCGTAAGCTGAACCTTCGGCACCAACAGGACAAGCTCTCGCGGCGATTTCTAATACACCCAGCATGGCTATCATGGCGAAAAAGCCAAAAAAGATACTCACCAAGCTAGCGGTTTGGATATTAGATATAAACAACAAACCGAGTGTGGAAATAATAGTTAATCCAATCGCCATATTTAGCAGGAACTGTCGGGAAATCTTTAAGGAAAAGATACCAAAAACAATTGCACCTAAAGCATTGGCAATAGCTTCGTATGTACCCAAAATACCTAAAGATTGTTTGTCAAAGTTTAAAGCATCTTGATAGTAATATATGATGTAATTGACCAGCGGCGGCACGAGAGTAAATTCAAGGCAAGCAATAAAGCCAACAACAGCTAGAAACTGCCGTGACTTAACTGCTGACCAAAGGGATTTTAGACTAGTTTTGACTAAAACTTTTTCTTTCTGCTTTTTTTCATCTCCAAGTAAGACGAAAGTTCCGATTAAACCAATCAACGGCACAATTGCATTAATGCCAAAAGCGATCGCTAAAGTAGAATTTTGAGCCAGCCAGCCGCTAATATAATACAGCAGCGCTTTCCCAAAACCAAGAGCAGTCCATTGAGCTGCTTGTAAACCAGCAGTATTGTTAAAAATCCTGCCTTGAACGACCATAATTTTATCTGTAAGTACGTCGCTAAAGGCTATGGAGAGATTGACTAAAATTATAGCGATCGCCAGCAAATTAATCGTGTAAGATTTCAAGCCAGCTAATCCTAAAAAGATTCCCAGCGCTAGCGTATAACAAATAAAGAAATAGCTTTTGAACTGATAGCCAAATATCGGAATCGCATCACCAATAATTCCGTAAAGTGGTCTAATCATCCAAGGAGTAAAAACTAAACTGCTAAAACTTGCCAACTGTGCGGGTGAAAGTTGAAGGTTTTCTTTGAGATAGATGGTAAGCGGAAGTCCGAAAAGTCCTGGAAGACTTCCGTAAGTTTGAATTAAATAAAACAGAACCATGATGCAGATAACTCGCCGCATTACCTTCTATCCCTTAATATTGTTGTAGTAAAAGCGCGTCTTACTTTTTTGTGCTAAAAGAATACCTATCTTCTTCTTTCTCTTTAGAACTTACGCAACTGTCACACAAAAAACATAAATATAAACTCGTAGTAAGCGCAAAGAGCGCTTATTTTAGGCACTAAAGTGCCTACTACGAGTAAGATTATGTGCCAGTTGCGCTCATTCCTTCCTTAATTAAGACTTCCTACCAAATTCCATTGCTGAAAGGTTAGTTTGCGTGTCAACCACTTTTTCTAACACAAAACCAGACTTCTCAAACAACTCTTGAAAATGTTGCCGCGTGCGCCATCCGCCCCCCGGTACTGCTACATTAACTTGTACGGCAAATACTCCCGGCATTACACCGTCGGGAGCAACTTTCGGCTCATCTAAATCGGGGACAAAAGCTTGCAAAAGAATTATTTTTCCGTGCGGTGGTAGCGCTTGCTTGCAGTTGTGCAGTATTTTCATCGCGTCTTCGTCATTCCACGCCGAGATAAAATACTTCATGACGATCGCATCCGCACCTTTGGGAATTTCTACAAACACATCCCCGGTGATGATTTGCACCGCATCTTTGTCAACTCCTTGCTGTTGCAAATAAGCTGCGGCTGTTTCGGCTACATAAGGCACTTCAAATAATATTCCTTTACAGCCAAACCGCTTGACAATTCGCGCAATTAGTCCACCCTGTCCGCCGCCAACGTCCATTACCGTCTCAAAGCGGCTAAAATCATAAACATCCATCAACGCATCAACGGCGTGATTTGTCAAGAAACTCATGGCATTGATGAAAACATCACCACTCCATTCGTTGTCTTGGCAAAACTGATAAACACCCTTACCGTTTGCTCTTTCAAATGGCACTTCACCAGTATGCAAAGCATCTTCCAGCACTTTCCAAGCATCCCACTGAGCGGGTTCGATGATGTGCATGGCAAAATGACCCATTGAAGGACCTTTGTTAGTTACAAGCAAATCTGAGAGTTCAGTAGAAGCAAAAACTCTCCCTGGCTTTTGCTTTAACACATCTAAATGAGCTAAAGCACGAAGGACAAAATAAAGCCTTTCAGGTTTAGTATTTGTCTTTTCGGCTATACTTTCCAGACTTTGCTCTCCCTCATCTTGAAGCAGGTTAAATATCCCTAAACGAGCAGCAGTATAAATACATTGGCTTTTTACAAAAGCCAAAACCATATCAAAAAGCTTTTTCTTAGCTTCGATTGAAGACGTGCTAACTGGTGTGGTTGTCATTTATTTAGATTTATGTTCTGTCAGTTTGACCTTACTTAAAAAAGGACACGAATGAGCGCAAAAACTCTCTCGCTCCTCTTACTCCTCTGCGTTCTCAGCGTTCTCTGCGGTTCGTTTTTTAATCTTAAAAGCGTAAGTCCTAAAAGAAAAAAGGCAGTTTGAGAGAGTGCTACTTATCATTCATGTAAACTCGCTTCAGTTCGCGATCGCGATCCTGATATTGCGTTCGTGAGTGCAGCATCCGAAAGTTATCCCAAATTAAAAAAGCGTTCTTCGACCACTTAATCGAGATTTTTTCATCATCGAAGAACCGTAAAAAACGCTTTGCGATGTCGTCCAAATATGCATCGTCCTCACGTTTAAGGTTGCTGAAGTTAAACCTAACTATCGGTTGAGAATACGATTCAACATCGTAAAGCGGATGTTTGACGATGCTGCCCCAAGGAGTAATAAAATCAAACTTGTTTTTTGTAATGTATTCGCGCTCTTCATCACTAAGCGAGTTGACAAAAGCGTAACCATCGGCTAAAAGTGTATGTCCACCCCCACATTTTGCCGGAGTGACGCACCACAGAGATTGATAATGTAGCGGGTGGTCATACTCATAGCTTTCGGTGTGAGGTTCAACCTCATTTGTCGTGAAAGCCGGATATCGCTCTCCCAGCTTCGGCTCGACTTTAATTGAGAATATATATTCGTTGTTGTATTTGTGTGGAATCAGAGAGCCAAATTTTTCTGCGAATGCGAGGTGATCGAAATTATCGGGTAATTCCTCAAGATATAGATAGCCCTGCTCTTGAATAACACGTTGAAAGTTACCAATGGCGACATCACTCATGATGTTGTCAGTGGCTGAAAAAGAATTTATAACCATGAGCAATAACTTCCGTATGCTAAAAATCCCTGTTTGGCTGGTGAAGAGCATTATACCGGCATTCTTAATTAAATACACACTCCGATTTCTAGAGGCGATCGCACTCGTTCTGTGCTATATAAGACTTCCAAATAAATATTCCAAATTTTTTTGTGGTGCGGGCATCTTGCCCGCTAATACTAAAGGACGGGCAAGATGCCCATCCCACAAGATTGGATAATTTATTTCTTAGAGTTCCTAGCGTGTTGCTTTGCTTTTGCCCGACACTCTAAATCGCGCTTGTGTATCTTCACTTGAAGTCGAGGAGCTGAAGCTTATAAATAACTACAGCTTCTGCATTCATCACAAAAAAATTAGCGTTACTTATGACAGGTGGTGTTTTCATAACCACAGCTTCTGCATTCATTAGCACATCTTCAGCGTTATTTTTCACAGCTAATCGCTTTACTTATAAAAGGTGATGTTTTCATAACCACAACTTCAGCATTGATAACAAAGCGATTAGCGCTTTTTTACCACTGGGGTTTGAAAACATGCCTTAAGCATTCACTTTCCCACTCAGCATTTGTACTAATAAAGACGAAACTTATAGGCTCCCAAGTGCCAAGATAGGTAGTAGAAGGATATTAAAGCTCGTATGCCAGAACTACGCCAATCAATTGCCCAGCACTACCACGATCGCACTAAATACGATCCGCAAACACTTGCCTCGAAAAGTCACAGCATTGACTGGGCAAAGCAGCCTGTGCCTTTTAAAGACTACAAAATTGGCTCTGACTTCGATCTCAAACCCTACATCCATGAAAAACCAGAGGTATTTGCCGATAACCCAGATGCTCAATGGTGGCAAAGACTTTCGCGGTTGCTATTTTGTAGTTATGGGCTGACGGCGAAAATGCCTTCGATGGGAAGCACAGTTTATCTGAGATCCGCGCCGAGTGCAGGTGGATTGTATCCGGCTGAGGTGTATGTAGTTTCTCGCGGTACGCCGTTGTTACCACCTGGATTATACAATTATCAGTGTCGCAATCATTCGCTGATGCATTATTGGGAAAGTGATGTTTGGCAAGCTTTGCAATCAGCTTGTTTGTGGCATCCGACATTAGAAAATACCCAATTGGCGATTGTCATCACTGCGGTTTTCTATCGTTCGCAATGGCGCTATGAAGATCGCGCTTATCGCCGGATTTTTCTCGATTCCGGACATCTTTTAGGCAATATTGAGTTAGCTGGTGCAATTACAGATTATCGCCCTCATTTAATCGGCGGTTTTGTCGATGATGCGGTGAACGAACTACTTTATATCGATTCCCAACAAGAAGGGGCAGTAGCTGTTCTGCCTTTGGCTGACTTATTGGATGTCAAACAAAATCTGCCTTTAGGACGAACCGCTTTACCATCTTCCACTGAAATTGATTATCCGCAAATACCCGATGGCGAACTGTTGAGATATTTCCATACCTCCACAAAAATCTTACCAGGCACCACTGGCAAGCTCAACTTACCAGAGGTGAAACAAGAAAAATCTTTAGAAGATAAATACAACTTTCCTTTTTGTCAAAAAATTTCCACCGCTACCACACCCATCGACTGGGGAAACAAGCTAGACGAACTGGAAGTCAACATCCTGAAGCGACGTTCTACCCGCGCTTACAGCGGTAGCAATTTAACTTTTGATGAACTGAAAGCTTTACTCAATTTTACTTACCAGCCGAAAAGTTACATCGACCAAGGTTTAGATCCACAACCAGACTACTTTGATTTGAATCTCATCGAAACATTTATTGCTGTTTCTGGAGTGAAAGGACTTGACGCAGGCTGTTATTATTACGCACCACTAGCGCAAGAATTAAGACAAATTCGCTTTAAAAACTTCCAGCGAGAATTACACTATCTCTGCTTGGGACAAGAATTAGGACGAGATGCGGCTGCGGTGCTTTTCCATACGGCAGATTTGAAAAACGCCGTGGTTCAATATGGCGATCGCGTTTACCGTTATTTACATATGGATGCCGGTCATTTGGGGCAAAGGCTGAATTTAGCCGCTATTCGCCTCAATTTGGGCGTCAGCGGTATCGGTGGCTTCTTCGACGACCATGTAAATGAAGTCTTAGGTATTCCCGCTGATGAGGCAGTTGTTTACATCACAACTTTGGGAAGACCGAGGTAAAACATTAAGTGAGGCGATCGCATGAAAATTTTCACATAAAGCGCGGCGATCGCTTCTGAGTATCAATAATTTATTCCTTCTCAAAAATCTGGGAAAGTCTATTTTTCATTTCTTGCACTTCCCCATCACTCTTAGGTATTGCTAACAGACGAACTTCAATTTCCGTGACATTTTTAATCCGAGTAGTCTTTTCCCAAAGCCTTCTTTCTTTGTCAGATTCATTCTCATAACGAAATGTTACAGTTTCTTGACTTACATCTAAAATTTCCACGTTTTTTAACCAGCCGTTACTGCTTTTGACAAAAAGCCAAACATTCGGCTGACCAATAAGTTCTCGAAGTTTATTCTCCATACAATAATTCTTGGGATAAAAGACACTACTACGCTGAATAAAGACTGTCAATCTAGCTTAAGTCTTATTTTTACTACATTATTTTTATTTTGAAAAGCTTTTTAACAAAATATTTCTACCGA
This sequence comes from Hassallia byssoidea VB512170, assembly GCF_000817785.2. Taxonomy (GTDB): domain Bacteria; phylum Cyanobacteriota; class Cyanobacteriia; order Cyanobacteriales; family Nostocaceae; genus Hassallia; species Hassallia carrinoi. The sequence goes on from NZ_JTCM02000002.1 coordinate 73,120, forward strand.
TAGATGTTATTAAGTGGGCATTGGTAATTGGTAATTGGTAATTGGTAATGGGTAATTGGTAATGGGTAATTGGTAATGGGTAATTGGTAATGGGTAATTGGTAATGGGTAATGGGCATTGGTAATTGTCCCCCTTGTCCCCCTTGTCCCCCTTGTCTCCTTGTCCCCTTGTCCCCTTGTCTCCTTGTCTCCTTGTCTCCTTGTCTCCTTGTCCCATGCCCTATGCCCATTTTCCTTCTGATTTTTCGCTAAGTTAGAGATTCCCCATATTGAAGGAATACAACCTGGAGATTCACCTTGCCACATCCGATTGAACGCGCTCAACCACGTCTAGAATTTATTCCGCAGCGCTTTAATTTGCTTGTATACTATGCAGTAAAAGCGCTTTTGCCAGTGTTGCGGCGCTTTCGGCTTCGACCGTGGCTGCCTGCGGGTATCGCGCAAATTGAAACTGTGAATGTAGAGAAGTTAGTCAATCTCTACCAAGAATTTCAAAACGGTAAAATTCGCTTTTTAATGGCGTTTCGTCACGCTGAAGTTGACGATCCGCTCTCGATGATGTATTTACTTTCCAAGGCTGTACCGAGGGTAGCGCGTCAAGAGAATATTTCATTACAATACCCGGCTCATTCTTATTTTCTCTATGACCGGGGAATGACTTTATGGGCTGGAGAATGGCTGGGTTGGATGTTGTCTGGCTTGGGAGGGTTATCGATTTATCGAGGTAAGCGACTCGATAGAGTTGGTCTGCGAACAGCGCGGGATTTGTTTGCTAATGGCAAGTTGCCTATTAGTGTAGCGCCAGAAGGAGGCACTAACGGACATAGTGAAATTGTCAGTGCTTTAGAACCTGGAGTTCCTCAGTTAGGCTTTTGGTGTGCAGAAGATTTGGCGAAAGCTAATCGGTCTGAGTCAGTTTTAATTGTGCCGATCGCTATTCAATATTTTTACATCAATCCAAGTTGGAAAAAACTGAATTCACTTTTAAGTAAGTTAGAAGCTGATAGCGGTTTATCGGTACAGCCTATTGGTGAATCAATTGAGAGAGAAAAGCTATTTTCAGAGCGAATTTTGCGACTTGGTGAACATGTGCTTTCGCAGATGGAAAAATTTAGCGATCGCTTTTATCATCAACCACCATCTACGAACTCTAACCAAGATATTGATACTCGGTTACAGGCAATATTAAATAAAGGCTTGCAAGCAGCCGAACAATATTTTAATTTGGAAAGTGAAGGAACAGTAATTGAACGCTGTCGCCGCATCGAGTCCGCCGGCTGGGAAGATATTTACCGAGGAGATTTACCAGATTTTAATAGTTTATCGCCTTTGCATCGCGGCTTGGCAGATTGGATTGCCGAAGAAGCATCTCTGCGGATGTTACACATGCGTTTAGCCGAGAGTTTTGTCGCGGTTACAGAAAATTATGTCAAAGAAAAGCCTACTTTTGAAAGATTTGCGGAAACATCGTTAATTTTGTTTGATTTAATTTCCCGCATTAAAGGAGATAAAAATCCGGCAAGACCTCGCTTAGGTTGGCGAAAAACGCGGGTAACAATCGGTGAGCCAATTTCAGTTACAGAACGTTTTTCAAATTATCAGAAAAATCGCGTTGGTGCCAGACAAGCAGTTGATGATTTGAAGCGAGATTTGCAAACAGCGTTAGAGAAGATGATTTAATGTCCGCGTTTATTAATAGTCGTAGAGACGTTACGAACCGAACGTCTCTACAATATGTGTTCCAACGCCAAACATAATATAATTTCGTAAAATCACTAATAAATTGAAAGGAAAAAGTGATTGTTGTTTAAATATATCGCAATAACAGATACTACTTATTAGCTCTGAAAACAGGTTCTTTAGTGGATGCTAATTGCTCCAGTAGTTTTATAGCAAGTGTGGAAGCATCATAATTATTAATCTCAGCTTTAAAGCTTTCTGCCCTTTGCCGATATTGCGATGAATTAATAATTTTCATGACAGCATCTCGAATCTGCTTAGATGTAGGTGTACTTGTTTTGAGGTCAATTCCTACGCCAGCCCATTGCACTCTAGCGCAAATTTCTGGCTTTTCTTCAGTCTGACCAGCAGTAACCATTGGTACACCATTTGCCAAAGCAATCTGCACACCGTTGAATCCACCGTTTGTTACCATGACATCTGTATAAGGCAGCAGATAAGCGTGGGGAATAAACTTTTCTAGCCTGATATTTGGTGGAATTAAATTGAGTTGCAGATTTTCTACTGGTTGTCCTCCTGTTGTAGCAACCACTAAAACATCTTCATTTGCAAGTGCTTGAATTGTTGGGAAAATTAAATCTGTTGCTTCGGTTGCGACTGTACCTTGTGTAACATGAATAATCGGTTTGCCACATTTAAGGTCATCCCACCATGCAGGAGGGGTAAAGTCTGTTGGTGCGGGAGGTAAAAATGTTCCAATGAAATGGACTTGAGGCGGCAAATCACTGCGAGGATATTCAAAGGATGGTGTAGTACCTTGTAAATAGAGAAACGGGGATAACGCAGCAGTGAAAAAATCCTGTGACTTAGGTGGTAGCCCAACGGTGACTCGAACGCGGTCAAGATGAACCGTCACATCACGCATGATGATATTTTGCGATAGCCAATTGAGAAATGAATTTCGCGATCGCCCTAAAACTGAATAATTCGGTTTTATTCCCAGTCCAAAGGGTGCTGTATCGCAACTAGTAAATGGTAATGCTGACAACCCAAATGCTGCCCAAGGTAAGTTAGTTTTTTCATGCAGCCAAGACATACCCAAGAAGAAGACATCACACAGTAAAACATCTGCTGGATATTCGCGCAGAATTTCCGTTAAGTCTTCGAGTTGTGTGACTGCCGAATCAATAAAGCCGTGCTTCAGGTAAAACTTAAACTGGGCTACTCCCTTCAACGCATCTTTTTGCTTCAACCAAGATTGGGGAATACTATTGATGTCAGTTAAATCTATGCCTGTGCGAATCGGGATATGATGTGCGCCAGTTGCTTCTATCTTATCTTTAAATCCTTTCCCGGTATACCACCATACTTCGTGTCCGCATTCTACAAGTTTGCGGGCGATCGGTAAAGCCGGATTGACGTGTCCAGCAGCAGCAATTGTACCAATGAGAAAACGAGTCATAATTTATGAATTAAAAATTTATTTCATAAATCTCAGCATGAAACACTGAGTTATCGATGTCAATGATACAATTCTGGCATCATTCTTACTTTTTTAGCTTTATGAACTCATGGAAATCACAAAATTATCTAGTGAAGGACAAGTTATTATTCCCAAGTCTTTGCGGGAAGCGCATCATTGGGAAGTTGGTCAAGAACTCATCGCTATTGATATGGGTGATGGTATTCTTCTCAAACCTAAAAAACCTTTTCCAGAAACCACATTGGATGATGTAGCTGGTTGCTTAAAATATCAAGGTAAATCGCAAAGTATTGAGGATATGGATAATGCGATACGCCAAGGTATAGAGGAATCATGGCATGGTCGCGGTTGATACTAATATAGACTTTTTTATCCAATAGCAAACTCAGTAAACTTCCGCTTATATGGAGCCTGAAAACCCAAAACAATATCTTGTTTAGGAACTCCAGCAGCCACTAACTCATTAGCCACCCCTACCTCAGTTCCATCGCGCTGAATCCAAATCTTGCCATCTTTAATATCAATATGAATGATGCAACCGTAAACGCGTCTCAGTTCTTCCCATCCCAAATGAAGCATTTGATAATGGTCGTGCGTTGTATCAAAAATTAGCTGTATTTCTGTATCGTCATTTGAGTGGTGAATTGAATGATTTTTAAGTATTGACTGCACTAATTCACGGTAGTTTATTCCTTCCATAGCAAAACCTCTTCTTTAATTGGAGAAAAAATAAGAAGCTTAAGTTGATATTCAACTATTACTTCTTGAATAAAAGGTCTAACAAAAAAATCTTGATAAATATCCTCAGAAATTGCCAAGTACAATATTCGGTTGGGGTACTTTTTCCGTAATGCTGAACGGTAGGTGAGCGTCTGACCAAGAGCTACATAAAAATCACTAACTTCCGATGCGCTTAAGAAAGATTTAATCTCAACTGCAATTTGTTGACCAGCTTTTTGAGCAGCTAAGATCCTTTCTGCTCCTAAGTCTATATAAAAGTCAATTTCATCAACTTTAATTGATAGAGGATCGTGGGTAATTATCCACCCATCCTTCTCTAAAGCAACGCGAACAGCATTGTGAAAAATGTCTCTAGCTGACATAGTTTAATTATAAATATACTCTATGGCGAGTTTTGTTGGCAAAAGTTTGAGTAAATCTGTCATAAGAAAGATTTTATTTGATCTGATTTGTATATTTTTAATTTATTTAACATACTAAGGCGATCGCCTACCATCCCAGAAAAAACTACCCGCGATCGTCTTTTTGAAATTATTTGATACCTGCAAATAAAGCGCGAATAACATAGAAATTCTTCGCACTTTATCGTCTATCTATAATCGATCGCACTGCATAAGATGCAGTTTATTTTTCTGGCGGCAAATCTAGACTGTACAGAGTTTCCCCTTCTAAGTTAAGCAATGCGACTGTCATCACTTCTGTATTGCTATCAATTTTGACTGTGCCAAAGAATTGAAAACCCTCACTTGGAGGTCGATTTGCTTTCAAATCTGGAGGTATAGCGAGAAACTTTACCTCAGGACCAAAGGTATTATCGAGTTTATTAGGTCCAAATGTGCCAGAGTTGAGAGGACCTGCAACAAATTCCCAGAAGGGTTTAAAGTCTTGAAATTGTGCTTTGTTGGGGTCGTAATAATGAGCTGCTGCGTAATGTACGTCAGCAGTTAACCAAACAACATTCTTAATATTGTTGCGGTTGATGAATTGTAGTAAATCGGCAATTTCTAGTTCTCGTCCCAATGCGGGACCATCTCCGTTAGCGAGGTTTTCAAAGTTAGTCGAACCATCTGGGACTACCAATCCAATAGGCATATCGCTGGCAATAACTTTCCACGTTGCTGTTGATTTTCGCAATTGGTTTTTCAACCAACGCACCTGCGTATTACCTAAAAATGCCGTTTCTTGACTTTGTTCTGTCTGACGATTAGTTGTGTTTGGTCCCCGGTAACTGCGCTCATCCAACATGAAAATTTCTAGTAATTGACCATGCTTAAAAGAGCGGTAAATTCTAGTAGGATCGTTGTTATCCAATCTAATCGGTACGTATTCCAAAAACGCTTGATTTCCCCGCTCTGCTAGTAAGGAAACGTCCTTGACTGTGTAGCGATTATCGTCTAGTATCTCGCCAGGATACCAGTTGTTTGTTACCTCGTGGTCGTCCCATTGTACGAGTTGGGGAACTTGGGCATTGAAGCGACGAACATTTTCATCTAATAAGTTGTAAATGTAGTTACCGCGATATTCTTTTAAGGTTTCGGCAACTTTTGATTTTTCCTCTGTGGTAATGTTTTTCCAGATGCTACCGTCATCAAGCTTTACTTCTGCTTGAATCGGACCATCAGCATAAATATTGTCGCCGGAATGGATGAAAAAGTCTGGGTTGAGTTTGCGGATACTTTCGTAAATTTTCATTCCCCCAAAATCAGGATTAATACCCCATCCCTGACCGGCAGTATCCCCCGACCAAGCAAACAATATATCTCGACGATATGCAGGGGCAGTTCGGAAAGTACCAGCAACGGGGACGCTATACTTTCTTTTATCAGCTAAATCTTGAAAAATAACTCGATAGAATATCTGCTGCTGTGATGGCAGATTTCTCAGATAAACTCGTGCCGTGTAGTCGCTGATTTCTAAGGCGTTTGCACCTTTAATACGCTGCACGCTACGGAAAGATTCATCTAGAGAATATTCTACAATCATTTGCGCTGGGCGATCGCTACGACTCCAAATGACAGCTCTATTACCGTCAATGTCACCACTAGCTACTCCATAAGGTATGCTAGGACGCTCTTTGTCTGATGTGATGATACCAGGTGCTTGAGCGAAACCTGATTTTGCTAAAAAATTTGTAGCAATTATTCCACCGCTGGTCATAGCTGAATTTAGCAAAAACTGGCGCCGGTTTAGCTTGAGTGGATTGGATTTCATAAAATTTCAGAACCGTAGTTAAAATCCTACACGGACTTTCATAAACCGAACCACAACGAACCACGAAACTGCCCTATGGAAATTCCAAAGGGTAGACACGTTAAATTCCCAGATTGCTGATTTAAATAGCAATCCAATCAAAAAAATGATTATCTTTAGTAACACCTAGAACAATACTAACGGTGCGTTAATTTGTCAAGAATACGAGCAATTCATATTGACATCAATAGAATCGCTTACTGCTCATGGTAACAGTTTTTCGTTGATAAATAACTAACCTTTTCTTAACCTTATTTTTATCTGAAATTAACCTTAATTAAATTTATTTAAATCTTAATCATTAAATAATAACTACTTTATTTCCTATTTTTACCAAGGTAATCGGCTACCATCCCAGGAAAAAAACTGCCCGCTATCTTCTTGTTGAAGCTGTTCGATAACTGCTAGTAATTGACTAACAGTTCGCTCGACTGAGAATAATTTTTCTGCTGGTACATTACCTTGAAATGGACGAGAAAGACGGGTATCAGTTGTACCTGGGTGCAATGTCACTACTATAGTTTTCGGGCTGTTTCTACCATACTCAATCGCTACTGTTCGCATAAACATATTGAGTGCAGCTTTGGATGCTCGGTAGCCATACCATCCACCAAGTTGGTTATCGCCAATACTACCAACTTTAGCAGATATACTCGCAAAAATGCTGCGTTCTTGATGACGAAATAGCGGTAATAAATGTTTAGCAAGTAGCACAGATGCAATACTATTAACTTGGAAGTAACGCAGCAGATTATCTGCATTTATTTGTCTTAAGCTTTTTTCTGGTTGCAATGTTTCATCATGCAGTAACCCGACACAATTGATAACAAAGTGGAGTTTATTGACTTGTGCGCGTATCTTTTGAACGGCTTCGATAATTTGCGATTCGTCGGTAATATCTATCTGTAAACAAGTTAGTTTTTCAGAGTTTTCGCTTTCGAGAGTGATTAATTCATCAGCTAATTCTTGTTGGCGATAAGTTGCATAAATTTTGGCTATTTTGTCATCTTGTAATAATTTTTGTACAAAACCTAGACCAATACCTTGGCTGGCTCCTACAATTAATACGTTGGCATTGCTAATTTGATTAATAAAAGCCATTCAATTAAAATAGTATTCGTAGTGAGGACTTTAGTCCTCTTATTATACCGTAGTGAGGACTTTAGTCCTCTTATTATACTCGGAGGACGACTAAAGTCGTCACTACTTACCAATGCAAAACTTATGAAAAATCCGGTCGAGAACTGATTCTGTAACTTCCTCACCTGTGATTTGCCCTAATGCATAAATTGCACTTCGTAAGTCAATTGTCCAAAAATCGAATGGTAATTGTTGGGCAATTGTTGCTTGCACTTGTTCTAATGATATTTTAGCTTGTGTTAACGCGGCTGCTTGTCTTTGATTAATTGCTAAATCCATATCAGCAGCTTGAACTTTTCCAGTTTTAACTATTTCTAAAATAGCTTTTTCTAAAGCATCAATTCCTTGATTATTAGCGGCTGCGGTTTGAACAACTTGGCTAATATTTGTCGGATATTGAATAGATGCAATATAATGCGTCTCTACGAGGTCGATTTTATTGAGAACCAAAATTAACGGACGGTGTTGCACTTGCAAGTAAATTTCCGCATCGCTTTGAGTCCAACCGGCGGAAGCGTCGATGGTAAGTAATACTAAATCAGCCGCACTTGCAGCACGACGCGATCGCTCGACGCCAATCTTCTCTACTTGGTCAACGGTATCGCGAATACCAGCCGTATCCAGCACTTGCACGGGTATTCCACCAACAACTAGCTGCGATTCAACTACATCGCGGGTGGTTCCGGGCAAGTCGGTAACAATAGCGCGATCGCTTTGGCTCCATGCATTCAACAAACTCGATTTTCCCACGTTCGGACGCCCGACAATCGCCACTTTTAAACCTGTGCGTAACAGTTCGCCTTTTTCTGATGTTGCTAATAACTTAATTATTTCTGCGGTAATTCTCTCAATTTCTGATATGATCGCTTTATCATCCAGCGGAGGTAAGTCTTCCTCAAAGTCGATGCGAGCTTCGATTTCCGCTAAAATATCCAAGCAGTTAGCGCGTAACTGACGGATCGGATGAGCTAATTTCCCCTGCAAACCAGCTAATGCTGCTTGTGCTGCTTGAGGAGATTTTGCACCCACCAAATCAGCAATACTCTCAGCTTGAGTTAAATCTAGTCGCCCATTCAAAAAAGCGCGGAGGGTAAATTCTCCCGGTTGAGCCAGTCTTGCGCCACTTTCCAAACACAGTTGCAACACTTGCTGCACGGCGATAATTCCTCCGTGGCAATGAAATTCTACCACATCTTCACGAGTGTAAGAGCGGGGTGCTTTCATAATCAACAAAAGTGCTTCATCCACCAGTGCTGCGGAAAGCGGATGGCGAATGTAACCGTAGAGAATGCGGTGAGATTCCCAAACTTGATTACCAGGTGCATGAAAAAGAGTTTCGGCGATTTGCAAAGCTTTATTACCAGATAAGCGCACAATTCCCACACTACCCTGTTGCGGAACAACAGCAGTAGCGATCGCCGCGATCGTGCCAATTGTAGCAAATTCCGACATGAGCGCTTTTTCAACCCAGATACTTTATCTATTTTCGATTTTAGAAACGTTGCTGTACAAGTGCAGTGAGAATTTTAGATTTGAAATTTTAGAAATGTTACATTGAATGTCTCACAGCACAGCCATAACGTTAATATTTATTTTGAAGAATACAGAAAAATACCAGTATTTCTGCTTATAAGTAGGAATTACTCTAGATTAGCGTTCTCAAAATCTATAGTAAAGGAGGTCAGCGTGGAAGAGGGTAAAGTAAATAATCCCCAAACCAGCGACAACAATCAAGTTGACTCAGAAAAATCTCATGTAGAATCAACGTCAAAGTTCATTCAAGAAACTTCGTTAGACAAAATGCATGAAATAGCGGAAGCAGCGAGAATGAAAAAACTCATGGAACCGCCTAAATGGATTTTACCTGAAGATATTTAAAAGTAGAGACGTTCCGTTGGAACGTCTGTAGTGTAGAGACGTTCCGTTGGAACGTCTGTACGAATAGCCAGGATATTGCCTTTGCTAAATAGAGTCTGGATCGATATTTAATTCTCGCAGCTTTGCCGCCAAGCGTTCAACTTTTTGTTGAGCCAATTCTTTCTGCTGACGTTCTGACTGCACTTGTTCTTCTGGTGTTGTAACCAGTTGTCCTTCAGAAGTGAAAAAGCGTAACTTTTCTTCATGCACTCCCAAATATAACCCAAGCTGTTTACTCCACAACCAGCCTAGGGGGTTGGGTTGCAATGGTTGATATTCACCACCTTCCAAAATAAATCCCGCAAATTCTAAATTATTTGGATCGAACCAAAAGTAATCTGGTGTGCGAAAAATATCTTGATAAATTTGTTTTTTTAAATTTTTATCAGTCGCCGCTGTTAAATCGGAAAGAAGCTCTACAATCACATTGGGATATTTGCCATCTTCTTGCCAGACAACCCAACTTTTGCGTGCAGCGCGGTAGCTTCCCAGCACGACAAAAAAATCTGGTCCTTTGAAGTCTTCTGATTTGGGCTGGCGTGAACTATAGTAAACGGTGAGATTACCCGATGCATAGAAATCGTTGCGGTTTTGCCACAACCAGTCAATAGACTGGATTAGCAGCATCATTTGCTGGCGATGTAAGTCAGATTCCAAAGGCGGTTCTTGACTATATAAATCCCCTGGTGGAAATATAACATTTTCTGGCGTTTCTAAATCTTTGGCGACAGACATAGTAGCTAGTGTCTAACTGGTATAAGTTTAGCGTAGTTGTGAGGCGGAATTGCTGTTAGGGAAGGAGTGTAATTTTACTCTTTAACTCTGAGACTTTGAGCCGCGAGATAGATTTTACTCCATTCGCCCATTACCTGATGGGTTTTGAGTTTTAACTGTTGAGCGATTTCTTCGATGGATTTGCCTGCTTTTCTAAGAGACAATACCTGCCGCTCGATAGGAGTTATTTGTTGATGTAATTGCTGCCATTGCTGCGGTGTTAATCCTAAGTTGTGTTCGTCTAGAGAAATTTCTAGCCAGTTATCTACTAGCTCCGGTTTGCCTTTGACGGCAAAGACACGCACGGCATGGTAGCTAATTTTCTCCCGCAGTCGATAAACTTCTTTAATTGGCTTATTTAGTTTTTTGGCGATTTCATCTTGGGATTTGCCTTGCAGATACAGTCGCAACCACTCTACTGCGTCTTGTCCGAGATTTTCTTGTAGATAAGTTTCAAATTCTTGCAGTACTGAGTGACGCAGTACTTGCTGTTCTTCTAGTTGTTGTGCTTCAAGATATTCGGCGATCGCCTGATTATCGGCTAAGTTAACGCGGTTGTTGTTGTCGTCTGTGAGAATTTCTTCAGAAACTAGTTTAATTAAATCGCTACCAGGCACTTGGGTTAAACCACCACGCTGGGTACGTCGCAAGTAATTTACGAAACGGTAAGCCAATAACGGTTGATTGCGTACTGGTCGCAAGCAATATTCTTCCATGCTGGCAAACAGCAAAGAATTCTGTAGTCTGGCATCGGTTGTAAACTCGGCGATGTCAGCCATTTGCTGCTGCATGTAGTTATCGCTTTGCAGTAATTCTTGAAGTACTTCTTGCAATACATCCACGACACTGCGTTGGCGATCGCGACTCAGAGAAATCCAAGTCTGGATTTTATTACGTAATGTCACTAAACTCCCCAGCCGAGTTATCAAGTTGCGATAACCACGTTCTCGCGCTATACCCAAGTAGCGCTGGCATAAAATCCGATAGCGATATTCCATCGCTTGCTTGGCGATATCCAGTTCCTTAGGATTAAGCAAGTCAAACCGTTTTGAGTTACTTCCCAAAAGCCAGAGAATAATACTTTCCCTGTTTGCTTCGCTTTGTTCTGGACACTCTGCTGCCAAACGTTGGCGCCAATATAGCGTCAGTTTTTCTGACTCTGAAGCCATAGCGAGATTGCGCTCCTCGAAACCCTGTTCTAGAGTTACGATCCGCCGTTTCCCAGAAGCCGCATAAAGTCCATAGATGGCTTCTACTTCCGCCGATTTTGTGGTATGCGCTCTGGGCTGTGCAGTGGGGATTCTCTCTTCCTGAGAAGCTACAACTTGCACATTCTCGACAGGAATACCTAATATTTCAGTCAGCTTGCCTTCTCTATACAGAGCCAAAATTTTCTCAAGCCCCTCTTGAGAACCTTCTAAAACTAGCTTTACACTGCCTGCTTCAATTTTCTGTAGTGTCAAGGATGCATCTCCGGAAATTTGACGCAAATGGGCAATAATAGCTTCTGCTAATGGTTTGTTAACTTCATCAATAGTGGCGCTTAATACAAGTATATATTTAGCTGGCTCTAGGTTATTTTTTATAGGCTTTGTTTTTTCGTAAAGAACAGGGGTTAAATGCTCTGGAATATTATGTATTTGAATTTCCGCACAGCCAAACTTGAATGCTTTTTCAATTGAACGGTTTGCACCAAGCGCTTTATAAAACCCAACAGCAAATTCACTTGCTGCTTTATCACCAATTGCTTGGTTCATACCAATAACGAAATCTATATGCTGAGAAATTGCTTTTGCCTGAGTTTCTGAATAACAAGCATTCAAGACTACACAATAAACTTGTTCATTTACAAGTTCAAACAATGCAGCCAAAGCATCAGGTGTCACAGGCTGAATTTTTCCCGATCCATTCTCAAAATAAAGCTCCCCAGTATTTGTGCCATGACCGGAAAAATGTACAATATGAGGTTCTACATCCAGTATTGCATCACTGATATCTCCAGGACGCACGCTCCACCGTTGCTCTAACGAGAATTTCTCTCGGTATTTAGCTAGTTGCAGCCTTTGTTGAATATCTCGCAACTCTTGCCCCAAACGCAACCGAGAAGCATCACTGGGATCTGATGCTAAAAACAAAATTTTAATCGGGCGATCGCTATTCATCCAGAAGCGTTGCACAAGTGTAATTGGTTACTAATATAGCTTCAAAGGCGCCCTCACCATTCATATCACTAAATATCCAACCCCACAACTGTTAGCTCAGGTGGATGTTCAACCGTAAACTGATAATACACCTCTCTTCGCTCTTCGGGTGCAAGAGTTAACAACCATTCCAAAATTCCCATTTCTCCAAGTTGAATTTGTGGGTTACTGCGAATCAGACGCACTTTAATTTGCTCGTTGCGACTAACTGGCAATTGTTCGGTTAATTTTAAATTAACTTCTGAGTTAAGTAAGTTAGTAATTATCAAGCGATAACTATAAGTAATCCGCCGCTGATTGCCAATTAATTTTTTGTCTACCTGACGCTCAACTAACTCCCGCACAATTTTCAAATTTTCTTCAATTCCTAAGTTAAGTTTGAATTCTTGCCCTGCTACAATATTATCTAATTGTGTTGTTCCCACAAAAATATTGTCGCGGAAAATATTCGCTTTACCTGGTAGCAAAGTTGCACCGTTAACGCTATTTTTCACATTAGCTTGCAAATAAGCAAAGCTTACCAAGCGCGGCATTGCTATATAATCAAAATTACAAGGATAATCGTCATTGAATATTGTTGTTTTATGAGGTGAACCATCACTGGGAATGTTACCGCCAACGCTTAATTTAAAGGTAACTACGCTTCCTTGTTTTGATACTTCAGCAACAACAGTTTCCGCAGCAATTAAAGTTTCTTCTGTCTCGTCGGATTCATTGTAACTATCTTCAGCCGCACCCGCGATCGCCATCGGAGCCGCAGGTATGGACATCGGTCTTTGTCGTACTCGTCGTGTCGTCATTAATTGCGCGGCAGGATGTGGTACGTCTATATACCACGGTTGCAGTTTAGGCGGTAGTGTACCTAGTCCGGGTTTGGCGGTAGAACAAGTGATATCAACGTTTATCCAATCTTCGCCAGTGTTTTGGGTGATTTCTGCTAAGTAGCCAAGATGCACAGTATCGCTGGTACTGCTAACCCGCAAGTCATAAAGTGGATTCCAACTAGCGCTATTAACTAGGTAGGAAACCTCTAGCTCAAATTCTCCTGCACCGACAGGCTCTATTGCCACAATCAAGCTAACACTTTCTTTAGGTAATGGTGTTTGGATTTTTTGTAAAGAAGCGTAAAGTACTTGTAGCTGCTTGTCTAATTCTTGTTGTTGGCTTTTGCATTCCCCAGAAGCGATCGCATATTCGCTATATTGGCTACCCAAAAAGTTGAGGAAATCCAATGTTTCGCTCAAGCTGAGATTTTTCCGTGCCAAACTCTGTGCGAATGGATCTTCTGTCTTTTCGCGCAAACCGGCGATAAAACTAGATTGTAAGGCGAAAGCATCCACTTGCGCTTGGAGGTTACGCTTTTCGGCTTCTATTTGCTGAATTTGCCGATGATATTGTGCTACTCGTTCAGCCACGGGTTCGGTAGTGAAAATGCGATCGCTACTCACTCCCAACAACCGCACCGCTACTGAACCATTCCCGCTAACCCTGACAGACTCAGTTTCTATCATCGGTAATGCGGTAATTACTAATGAGCGTTCTTGTCCTGTTAAAGACACTATACCGCGTCGTGACACTAAAGCTTTGTCAGCGTACACCGTCACAGCTTTAATCTGGGTGTCTACTATTTTCGTTTCATAGTTCGTTTCCGGGTTAACCACAGTCAGTTTTCCCCAAGTTAATGTTTGTGCAGGTTAATTTTTAATGATTAACAGTCTAACCGTCAAGTTATTTGGCAATTTGGTCAATGGAATTGACAAGTGTGGAAAATGAAGTTAGGTGTAAGGGTTTTAAGTCCTCTTACACCCAAAACTACAATACCCCCATATTTTATAAGTTAATTACCTCCCTCAACACTGCTATAAACCGGAGAAATGCTGTTTTGTACCATCTTATTCGCTGCGTCTAATAGATACTCAAAGTAAGTACGAGCAACGATAGATAGCTGTTTGCCATTCGGATAGACCATGTACCAAGTTCGCTTAATGGGGAAGTGTTCTACATCCAAAATAGTTAATTCTGCTGTGTTTGGCATTAAGGTATGGCGAGATAAAACGGAAATACCTAAACCACCGGCGATCGCTTGCTTAATTGCCTCATTACTTCCCAATTCCAGCTTGACTTTCACCTTTATGTCATGTTCATCAAAAAGACTTTGCACAGCACGTCGCGTTCCCGAACCTGGTTCTCGCATAATAAAAGGTTCATTCGCAAGACGTTCTATAGGAATATTTTTTTCCTTAGCTAGCGGATGATTTGCTGGTGCAAGAACTACTAAAGGATTATCTAAAAAGGGCTGGCAATTCACATCAAGATGTTCTGGCACTTGACTTATAATATACAAGTCGTCCAAATTGTTAATCATCCTTTCTAAAATACGTTCGTGATTAGTTACTTGCAAAGATATCTCTATGCCAGGATAAAGTTGGCAAAATGGACCCAACAAACGCGGTACAAAATATTTTGCTGTTGTAATTGCTGCTAAACGTAATTGTCCTTGTTTTAGCCCTTTTAAATTTGCAACTTTCATTTCAAATTGGGCTATTGTCTCAAAAATTTGGCGGCAAGTTGCAAATAATTCTCTTCCCGCTTCTGTTAGAAATAAGCGCTTACCTACTTGCTCAAATAATGGCAAACCCACCGATTTTGTCAGTTGTTTGATTTGCATTGAGACAGTCGGTTGAGTGAGAAAAAGTTCTTCTGCGGCGCGAGTAAAGCTACCATGCCGTGCCGCCGCCTCAAACACCTTTAACTGGTGCAGCGTCGCTTGGTTCAAGGGTAATTCTCCTGTAATAGCAATTTGTCGATATAAATTTAGTATCACGTAACACTCATAAATGATAGAGTGTCGCCCACCAAAAAGTTATCAACGATAGTATATAGATGATTATCTATTATTGCGATTAGAATATTTGTATTTTCTTTATGTAAGTTCCAAGTTATTATCAGAACAACAAGCAAAGCGTAAGATGCCTTTCAGCCAACGTTGCACACCTTAAAGGTATGTTTCGAGGGGTAGTAACTTATGTTCTATTAACATCATCACCATAGGTGTGTACAACGTTTTTTTTAACTTGAGGCATTTATTATTAGTTGTTAATTGTTAGTTGTTAGTTGTTAGTTGTTGTTTGTTAGTTGTTAGTTGTTAGTTGTTGTTTGTTAGTTGTTGTTTGTTAGTTGTTGGTTGTTAGTTGTTGGTTGTTAGTTGTTGGTTGACGGTTAACAGTCAACACTCAACAGTTATCCACGCTCCTACTAACCACGCTCCTACTAACCACTTCCACTAACCACTTTCACTATCCAAATTCCACTATCCAAATTCCACTATCCACTAACTCCTAACTCCTACTCCGTTCTCCTAACTCCTAACTAATAACTACTCTTCCACAATTTTTACAGGCAGTTTAGCTAAATCCGGCAAGCCTACCATTTCTACTTCGGCAACTTGTTCTTTTTCCTTGATATTCACTGGCAACCTTAAAGGTTGACGTTCTTCTATCCAGCAACTTGCTACTGGCAAGGTTTGCTCTAATTCATCCAGTGGTCGAGGAATCACCATCACAGCGTTTAACTCACCAATCCGTTCTGCCTCGAACATCCCAGCTTCCACTGCCACGGCAACATTTGCTACAGTGCCGCGAATAATCGCTGTACACAAACCCCCACCGATTTTTTCATATGCTGCCAACTGAACATCAGCGGCTTTCAACATGGCATCAGCAGCTCCCACCAATGCCGGAAATCCCCGCGTTTCCACCAAACCAATTGCTGTATTACTCAAGCGGCTGTAGCCGTCTCCGGTAAATTGACTCAGACGGCTAGCGATGGGAAGCACTATATCTAAGTTGGGGAAAGGTCGAGCAATTACTAAGCTAGAAACTAGCTGACCAAATTGTTCAGCGGTTTGCACACCTGCTTCTACGGCAAGACGTACATCAGCGATGTTACCTCGAACGATCGCAGTACAGTGACCGCCACCGATTTTTTCATACCCAACTAAGTACACTCCAGCCGATTTGAGCATCATATCTGCCGTTCCCACTATCGCTGGAAAGCTGAGGGTTGATACTAAACCCAACGCGGTGTCTTGAAAATTATCTCGACGGGATTGGCTGGTGCTAGCACGTTGATTATATGTTTCCATATGATTTCTAGATAATCGCGTATTCTGACAACTTACAATTAACACTTACTCAGAGCGATCGTCAGACTTCGGTTCACTTAATGATTGCCTATGTGGAAACAATGTGATCAACAGCCTTTGTATACTCCCTTGCCCATAAATTTGTGTACCGAAAATGTTCGGGTCAGTGGAAGAGGTTTCTGAGTCCTGATTGGTAAGTGCTGATTCCTCAGTGATGGGATGCTCTTGAGAATTTGACTCTATTTTCCCCGAATTTATCGGCGAAGGAATCTGACTTTGGGAATTATTTTTATCTTTCCCAGTCCCATTTTGAGACTCTACATTAGCAGAAGCAGGTTTAGTTGTGGATGGTTCTAATTCTTTTGTGTCAATCTCAGTTGGCGAAGGTAAGGCAGCACGCACAGTGGTGTCTCCCAAAACTGAACCGGGTGCAACTACTTGTCCTGGCTCCACCGAACAGTTAAAAACTGTTGTTGCTGAACCAATGCAAGTATTTACTCCTATTCTACCTGCACCAACCATTAAAAAACCGGCTCCGAGGCTTACTCCTGCTTCTATTTCTATTATTCCTGTACTGACTTGAAGAATTGATCCCATGCCAATACAGACACCAGGACCGATGACGATTTTGCTGTTTGTAGCCGCTTGGAGTATGACCCCTGGTGCGATTACCGCACTCGGATGAACAATCACCTCGCCACTAATATGAGAATCAAAGTTGGTATCAAGGCGCAGTGGCGGCACAGACATAACAGTTGTAACCTTTGAAAAGTTAGGAGTCACCGTAGAGACGTTCCACCGGAACGTCTGTACTATAAGTTAGGAGTTGTAGAGACGTTCCACCGGAACGTCTGTACAGAGTTAGAAGTTGTAGAGACGTTCCACCGGAACGTCAGTACAGTTACAAGTTACAAGTTACAAGTTAATAATCGAAACTCATAACTCATAACTCATAACTCATAACTGATAATTTATAACTCATAACTCATAACTCCTCACTCCTTACGGGCGTTGAATTATTGTTTCTAATACCCGACGCTTGTCTTTGGGGTTAATGCCAATTAAGCGTACATATTCCCCTTCGTATTCTCTAAGGTATCCTTCTAAAGCGGCGATCGCTTCTCTTTCAGAATTACCCTGAATTTGACCACCGCTTGTCCAAGAACCGGTGCGGAATCGGCGCTGGTCTACGTGTTCGACGCTGATTTTGCTACCTTGATTTCTCAACTGCCGCAGTTGGTCTACCACTTCTGAGCTTAACCGGGTGCTGGTCGCTGTATTTGACGTTTTAGAAGTGCTACTTGAGCTACTTGCTACGACCTGGTTATCGCTACGGCTAGACTGTGCTACACTGTCATCCGGTCTTTGGATAATGCTTTCTAAAACTCGTTTTTTCGCTTTTGGTTCAATACCAATTAAGCGCACATATTCCCCTTGGTATTCTCTAAGGTATCCTTCCAAAGCGGCGATCGCTTCTCTTTCAGAATTACCCTGAATTTGACCGCAGCTAGCCCAAGAACCTGTACGGAAGCGGCGCTTGTCTACGTGTTCTGCGCTGATTTTGCTACCTTGATTGATTAGTTGCCGCAGTTGGTCTATCACCTCTGGACTTAACCGAGTGCTTGCGTTAGTCGAAGTCCTGCTCTCCGAAGAGCTACTTGCGACAAACTTATTACTGCTACCTTCAGCTACATTACCATCCGGTCTTTGGATGATGCTTTCCAAAACCCGCTTCCTGGCTTTTGGTTCAATTCCCACTAACCGGACGTACTCGCCGGTGTGTGAAGCTACACAAGCTTCCAAAGCGGAAATTACTTCTTTTTCATTACTCGAAGCAATGGGAGTGCAACTTTGCCAAGAACCGGTACGGAACCGTCTTTTATCTACGTGTTCCATGCCAATTTTGTAACCACCAGCTAAAAGTTGGCGTACTTGCTCGATCGCTTCACCACTTAATGTAGAACTGCCACTGTAGCTATTACCACCAGAATAACTAGCACTTTTTACACCTAATTTAGGTGTTGTACCATTTTGAACAACACCATCTGGTCTTTGGATAATAGTTTCTAATACGCGGCGCTTGCCTTTGGGGTCAATACCAAATAGGCGAACAAACTCACCACTGTGTTCGGCTAGACAGCTTTCTAAGGCAGCGATCGCTTCACTGGTAGAATTAGTTGCGATCGGACTACAGCTAGCCCACGAACCAGTACGGAACCGCCTTTGATCTACGTGTTCTGTCCCAATTTGATACCCTTGTTCTAACAGATGCCGCACTTGTTGCACCGTTTCAGAACTCAAGTTAGAAGATACAGACCCGTTGCCGCTGTAGCCATTACTGCCGTTGGTTTTATATGAACTAGTCATTTCATTCCGAATGTTTTTAATACATTTGTTATCCGCAGCACAGAGATAACCCGATCTCAGTGCTTGATTTATACCTACCACATGATGAGAAAATTCCCTATCCTGAACTTGCACATCTGGTAAGCGATCGGCTTGTTGCTGGTTAGTAATTATCGCTCCCGAAGGGACATATTTTCCCGGTGGAATTTCTACATCTTGAATCAAAGCGTGCATCATAACGATGCAACCATTTCCTACCCTGGCGTTAAACACCGTGGAACGAAAACCAATAAAGCAATCGTCCCCTACGTATGCAGGTCCGTGAATTAAAGCCATGTGGGTAATGGAAGCATTCTTGCCAATCCATACCGAGTATTGATTGTCATCATCACCAATTACTCTGCCTTGCTCTAACCCGTGAATCACAACACCATCTTGAAGATTGGTGTTCTCACTGATATTGAAAGGCGTACCTTCATCAGCTCTAATTGAAGTTCCGGGAGCGACAATTACATTTGCACCAATCCGCACGTCCCCAATAACGTTAGAAAATGGATGGATATACGCTGTTGCATCTATATTTGGCTCTGCCAAATTTCTTGACCACGGGGTTGGGGGAGCCGCTGTGCTGCGGACTGCCATTCTAGATTCCTCCTCTATTTAAGTTATGAGTTATGAGTTATGAGTTATCAGTTGTAATTTCTAACTCTTAACTCCTAACTCCTCACTTGCGTTACCTTAACTACCGATATTGGTCTTTTTTGCCGTAAACAAGGCGATCTTCAACGTAAACTGTATCAATTATCGCCACTACCGCTGCATCTACCGGACGCTGTTCGTTCCCCAAAACTTGACGTGCCGCACTGCCACGACTGATAAGCACCCACTCATCGAATCCAGCACCGACACTATCAGCTGCCACCTCATATTCTGGCAAAATTTGCCCTTCTTCATTTATTAACTGCAACAACAGTAGTTTGACACCTCTAAGACTTGGGTCTTTTTGTGTACTAACTACTGTGCCGCGAACTTTGGCAAGTTGCATTGTACTCGTTACGGTCTTCTGCCGAAGGGACGAATGGCGTTAACATTCTCCCGGAATTGCTCTACGTCTTCTGTATAACGAATTGGTAGGACATATTCCAGGTTCTCGTGTGGACGAGCAATGATGTGAGTAGACAGAACTTGTCCCCCATTAACTCGCTTGACTGATTCAACTCCAGCTCCTACCGAAGCTTGCACTTCTGATACATCTCCCCGGACAATCACGGTAACGCGACCACTACCGATTTTCTCATAACCTACTAGGGTGACGCGGGCGGCTTTCACCATTGCGTCAGCAGCTTCCACTACTGCTGGAAAACCTAGCGTTTCTACCATTCCTACTGCGATTGACATGCTTTTTTAATCCTTAATTAAGTTTCACTTCGATGAACACAAACAGCTACGCTTGCTGACAACTCGTCAATAGATGCGTGATGCCTGTTTAACTAGTGCAGCACTACAAAAATAATTAGACAGTCATAAACAGACAAAAAAGTAGTTTTTATAAGCATTTCTGCCTTCTGCTTTCCGACTTCTGCCTTGAGCAATCGCTGCCTTCTAGCTTTTAAGTGCGAAACTGTTCTACAGCCTCGGTGTATCGAATCGGCAATACATATTCTAGGTTCTCGTGGGGACGAGCAATGATGTGAGTTGATAACACTTCACCGCCATTTACTCTTCTGGCTGCTTCAACCCCAGCTGCAACCGAAGCTTGTACTTCAGACACATCTCCTCTCACAATTACGGTGACGCGAGCGCTACCGATTTTCTCATAGCCTACCAAGGTGACACGAGCGGCTTTAACCATCGCGTCCGCAGCTTCTACTACTGCCGGAAAGCCTTTTGTTTCAATCATCCCAACTGCAATTGGCATCGCAGAACTCCTCAAAAATTAATGCAATTACTTGTCTTGTGGAAAATATTTACGGGAATGCTCAGTTTGAGCTGTAAAAGCATTTCCGTTATTAAGCATAGAAAAGCTTTGCGTTTCTGGCAATATAAATTACTATAATAGTTTATGATAAGATAGTTTTAAAATTCTTAATATAAATTTATGTGGCGATCTCAGCAATTAAATTACACAGATTGCTAGAGCAACCACTTATGTTTTATAATTTTTTAATTACATTTGTTCAATATCAGTTCATAAAGACTGCTATTCCTTGTGCTTAAGAATGACTTGCATTGTTTGAGCTTTTGCTACGGCTGTGTTTTGTCCAATTTTGTTGTATATTTAAGTCCGGCGATAAAAATAGATAAAATTATTTAATATATAATATAAAGAGGCGATATAAAATTAAAATCTAGGAATATAGAAATAAATTAAAATGATGTAGTTCCAGATTTAGATTATTAAATAATAGATTTTTATTTAGGTAAATGTAAAGTACAAGGAAATAAAAATATTAGATTTACATGAAATATTTTGAATGTAAAAAATAATGAATAATAATTCGTCAAAGGAAATTTAAATGAATCAGATTCTCTTCTCAACAAGTTGGTGCTTGCCTATTTATGGCTTAGTAGGCGCGATTTTAACTTTGCCGTGGGCAATGGGAATAATTCGGCGTACAGGACCAAGACCAGCAGCATATTTAAACATATTGACGACTGTATTGGCTTTTATCCACAGTCTATTTGTATTTATAGATATCTGGAATAGAGAACCGGAAACTTTTACGATCGCCTGGTTAAAAGCAGCAGATTTTGACTTATCCTTTGCCTTGGACATTTCACCAATAAGTATTGGGACATCAGTTTTAATCACGGGATTAAGTCTGTTAGCACAGATTTATGCCTTAGGTTACATGGAAAAGGATTGGGCGATCGCTCGTTTCTTTGCCATGATGGGATTTTTTGAAGCAGCGTTGAGTGGTTTAGCCATCAGTGACTCGTTGTTTATCAGCTATGCATTGTTAGAAGTCTTAACCCTTTGCACTTACTTGCTGGTAGGATTTTGGTATGCTCAACCTTTGGTAGTGACAGCAGCGCGAGATGCGTTTCTCACCAAACGGGTAGGAGATTTATTGCTGTTGATGGGAGTAGTGACGCTTTCCACCTTAGCCGGGAGTTTGAACTTTTCCGATTTATATGAATGGGCGCAAACGGCAAACTTAAATCCCCTGACATCAACTTTACTCGGTTTAGCATTGATAGCAGGACCAGCTGGTAAATGCGCTCAATTTCCCTTGCATCTGTGGTTAGACGAAGCGATGGAAGGTCCCAACCCAGCTTCAGTAATGCGGAACTCATTGGTAGTAGCGGGTGGTGCGTATCTACTATTTAAACTTCAGCCGATTTTAGCGCTTTCGCCAATTGCTTTAAACGCTTTGATAATTATGGGTACAGTTACAGCAATAGGCGCAAGCTTAGTGTCCCTTGCCCAAACAGATATTAAGCGGGCATTATCCCATTCTACTAGTGCCTACATGGGATTAGTATTTTTGGCGGTAGGTTTGCAGCAAGGAGGTGTCGCGTTAATGTTGCTGTTGACTCATGCGATCGCTAAAGCACTATTATTCATGAGTTCGGGTTCGGTCATATTCACCACCCAGAGCCAAGACTTGACAGAAATGGGTGGTTTGTGGTCGCGGATGCCGGCAACCACTACAGCTTACGTCGTCGGTTCTGCCGGATTGGTATCGCTACTGCCATTAGGTAGTTTTTGGGCAATGCTGTCATGGGCTGATGGCTTTGTAGCAATTAACCCTTGGGTGATTGGTGTATTGTTATTAGTTAACGGCTTAACAGCATTAAATTTGACACGAGTCTTTCGATTGGTGTTTTGGGGTGAAGCGCAACAAAAGACCCGTCGCACCCCAGAAGTCGGTTGGACAATGGCATTTCCAATGGTATCCTTGACCATAGTCACACTGTTAGTGCCCGTGATGCTACAGCAATGGTATCTGCTACCAACTTGGGAAAGTGTCAACTGGTATGTAGTGTTGCTATTAGTTTCATCTACCTTAATAGGGGTAGGTACAGGATGTACGATTTATCTGCACAAAGGTTGGTCAAGATCAACAGTACTCGCTTGGAGATTGGTGCAAGATTTATTAGGTTATGACTTTTATATTGACCGAGTTTACCGATTGACAGTAGTCGGTGCAGTAGCGCTACTTTCAAGGATTTCTGCTTGGAGCGATCGCTACATAGTTGATGGTTTAGTTAACCTAGTCGGCATTGCCACAATTTTTAGCGGACAAACCTTAAAATACAGCATTTCCGGTCAATCGCAAGGATATATGTTAACTATCCTTGCGGTCGTCAGCGTGCTAGGGTTTTTCATCAGCTGGTCATTAGGTCTATTAGACAAATTGCCGTTTTAAAAGTTAACAGTCATTGGTAATAGGTAATAGGTAATTGGTAATTATTTTTATTACCCATTACCCATTACCCATTACCCATTACCCCCTTCCCCTTAACTGGTTTGTGTCTATGCTCAGTGCTTTAATTTTGCTGCCGTTATTCGGTGCGGCTTTAATTGGGTTTTTGCCCATAGCCATGAATGGGAAAATTTCCCGTGGGATAACTTTGGTTTTTAGTGCGATCGCTTTTTTGTGGACAATTGTACTAGCTATTCAGTTTAATCCCGGACAAGTGACGCAACAGTTTGCAGAGTTCATCCCTTGGGTAGATGTTTTAGGCTTGAACTATAACCTGGGAATAGACGGTTTGTCTATGCCTCTGTTGCTGTTAAATGGACTTTTGACTTGTATAGCCATTTACAGCAGCGATGAATCTTTGCATCGTCCTCGGTTTTATTACAGTTTGCTACTGCTGTTAAATGCTGGGGTGACTGGAGCATTTTTAGCACAGGATTTATTGCTATTTTTCCTGTTTTACGAATTAGAATTGATTCCCCTGTATTTGCTAATTGCGATTTGGGGTGGACAACGACGGGGTTATGCAGCGACAAAATTCTTAATTTATACAGCTTTATCGGGAATTTTGATTTTAGCAAGTTTCCTGGGTTTGGTTTGGTTGAGTCATGCACCTAGCTTTGCTTTGGCAAGCTTGAATTCCAAAGCTTTACCGTTGGGAACACAAATTTTATTGCTAGCCGGGATTTTGGTAGGTTTTGGGATTAAAATTCCTCTAGTTCCTTTTCATACTTGGTTGCCAGATGCTCACGTCGAAGCTTCCACACCGATATCTGTATTGTTAGCGGGTGTGTTGTTGAAGTTGGGAACTTACGGCTTACTGCGGTTTGGGATGAACTTGTTACCAGAAGCTTGGAGTTATTTGGCTCCTTGGTTGGCGATTTGGGCAGTGGTGAGCGTGCTTTATGGTGCATCGTGCGCGATCGCCCAAAAAGATATGAAAAAAATGGTAGCATACAGTTCTATTGGTCACATGGGCTATGTCCTATTAGCTGCTGCTGCCGCTACACCTTTAAGCGTATTGGGAACAGTTATGCAAATGGTCAGCCACGGCTTGATTTCTGCACTGCTGTTTTTGCTGGTGGGCATTGTGTATAAAAAAGCCGGAAGCCGCGATTTAGACGTACTTAAAGGACTCCTCAACCCAGAACGAGGAATGCCTGTAATTGGTAGCTTGATGGTTTTGGGCGTAATGGCTAGCGCAGGTATACCGGGAATGGTCGGGTTTATTTCCGAATTCATTATCTTTCGTGGCAGTTTCCCGGTTTTTCCGGTGCAAACCCTGCTGTCAATGATTGGTACAGGCTTAACCGCAGTATACTTCTTACATTTGCTAAACCGCGCCTTTTTTGGACGCTTATCTGTGCAAGTGATGAATTTGCCTCGCGTATATTGGAGCGATCGCCTTCCATCTGTGGTATTAGCAATCTTAATTGTGATTTTGGGTATTCAACCTGCTTGGTTAATACACTGGACTGAACCAACCATCACCGCAATGGTTAATGCCCAAAACGTAGTCGCAATATCTCCAGACAAAATCAAAGGTAATTGAGAAATGGATAATTGTTAGTGGTTAGTTGATAGTGGTTAGTGGTTAGTCGGAAATTTAACCAACAACCAACAACGCTCCAACTAACAACGCTCCAACCAACAACTATCAACTATCAACTATCAACTATCAACTATCAACTATCAACCAACAATCTGTATTTGAAATCCCCAGGAGAAACAGCAATGGTAACTATTACAAAGAAGCTTGCCAACCATCCTCTTTCTAACTATATTCAACTTCTCCAAAAAGGAGAAGCATTACTTCCTGACAATCCCGAAAACGTATTAGAAGTAGTTGGCATTCTCAAAAGTTATGGCGTAGTTTTAGATGCTTACTCCAAAAATCTCATTTACATTGCCGAAAATCAATACTTAGTATTTTTTCCCTTTTTTAAATACTTTAATGGTGAAATTACTCTAAAGAAATTACTACGTCATTGGTCGCATGACAGAATCAACTTTGAATATGCTGAATATTGCATGAAAGCTATGCTTTGGCATGGTGGGGGTGGGTTAGATGAATATTTAAATTCAGCAGAATTTGAAGAAAGAGCCAAAGTTGTTATTGATGCCAAATTTAAAAATAACCCCTTTATTAGCGCAGTTAACCAACTATTTCCTGATTTCTTAACAGAACAGTTGCGCGTAAGTTCTTACTATACTGGTTTGGGTCAATTTTGGCGAGTCATGGCTGATATGTTTCTCAGTTTATCAGACCTCTACGACCAAGGCAAAATCAAATCAATTCTCCAAGTTGTAGATCATATTAAAGGGGAGTTGGTAGCAAATGCAAGTAAGCCAATTACCTATGCTGTTAAAGTGCGGGATAAAGTTTATGAAATTATTCCCCAAAGCGTTGGTTTAACCTTTCTTGCAGATACGGCAATTCCTTATGTCGAGGCTGTTTTCTTTCGAGGAACGCCTTTTCACGGGACAGTTTCATATAATGCCCAAGCTTATCAAATTCCGGCAGATCAAGCAAGATTTCAATATGGTGCTTTGTATGCCGATCCTTTGCCGATTGGTGGTGCGGGTATTCCTCCTACCTTGTTAATGCAGGATATGCGCCACTTTCTGCCAGAATATTTGCACGAAGTTTATCGTCGCAGTCGCAGAGGTGAAGATGATTTGCGGGTACAAATTTGCATGAGTTTCCAAAAATCGATGTTTTGTGTTACCACAGCAACGATTTTAGGATTAATGCCTCATCCTTTGGATAGCCAAAATCCAGATGAGCAAAATGCTAATCAAGTGTATTTAGCAAAGTGGATGGATAGGCTAGAAAATTCGCGGTTGTTGGATGTTAATGAGTAAATATTTTTGAAGAGGACAAAGTGTATATCAATCGCTACGACAATCTCCTGGCAATTGAAAAACTCGATCCACTACAAGACCATTGTCAGATTTATCATTTGATGATTGGCTACGAGTTTCCTTGGGACATGACGCGATCGCTCGAAGTTGCTTTAATGCGAACTTATTGCGTTCCCAATATTTCTAAATTACTGGATAAAACTGGAGAATTTAACAAGCGTCCTCAAAAACGCTACGATGATACCTCAATCATTGTTGTCGAAATTAGCAAGTGGGGTTATGAAAGCGATCGCGGTCAGGAAGCAATCCAACGCATGAATGCTATCCACTCACGCTTTAAAATTGACAATGCCGATTTTCTCTATGTTCTTTCGACTTTTATTTATGAACCAATCCGCTGGAATGCCCGTTTTGGTTGGCGTTTGATGTGCGAAAAAGAAAAATTAGCTGCGTTTTATTTTTGGCGAGAAGTAGGGTTAAGAATGCATATTCAAAATATCCCCGAAACTTACGATCAATTTGAACGCTATAACCTAGACTACGAACGCGAACACTTTCGTTATTCCGATGCTAATCGCCGAGTTGGTGAATCAACGCGCGATTTATTTTTGAGTTGGTATCCGTCTTGGATGCGATCGCCACTCAAACCTGTAATCTACGCTTTACTTGATAATACAATGCTCTCAGCCTTTGGTTTTGAACATTCCCCTCAATGGTTGCGTTTGAGTCTTGCAAATAGCTTGAAACTTCGGGGTAAAGTATTGCGTTTCTTCCCACCCCGGAATCAGCCTAACTTCTTTATTGACTCTCCCACCCGTAGCTATCCCACTGGCTATGAGATAGCTAATTTAGGACCATCAGAAAACCCGAAGAATTAAAAAAATTAAGCATCCGGTTCAATGCCAAGCGATGTCTAACGACAAGCCGCTTCGCGTCTACGCAACTGTGCAGCCAAGCGATCGGCTCTTTGGCGTTCTTGTTCGGCTCTTTGACATTCTTGTTCGGCTCTTTGACGTTCGTTTTCGGCTCTTTCATCACCACTTAACAACAAATTACCTTGCAAATCCCACCAGCGCAGCCAAGGTAATTCTACATTTTGATATTCTCCTTGCCAAATGCCTAGCTCAACTCGTAAAGGAGCAATAGGATAATGTCCTCGTTCATTTGCTGCTAATAACTGATACTGTCCGCCAATGAATTCATATACTTCTACACTAGCTTTTTTGACTTCGTAAATAGCATAGAAAGGAGGACGAATCACCTGCTCATAAATCCAAAATTTGCCCGTCCAAGGGGTTTTGTCTCTTTCTTCATTCCCATTACCAGAGACAAATTCTAACACAATCAATGGGGCGATAAATTCTCGCCAGAACACATAAGAGCGGCGCGTTATCCCATCCAGCAAAGGTGGTACATTTCCTACATAAAACCAATCAGGAGCCTCTGCACCGCGCTCTGGGGGGTCGGTTAAACGCCAGTAAATGCCTAAGTCTTGACCAATACAATATTGACCATCAGGATGTAATTGCTTGAGGATGGGTGTAATTGAGTCAGTCAGTAAAATGCTTTGGGGATGCTCTTGCCAGTTTTTCACGAAAGTACCATTAGACTCTGGTAGCTGCGTATGGTCGGGGAAAGGAGTGAGGTCAGTGGCTAGATTAATTGCAGTCATAGGGCTACTACCCTCGCGTTCTTCGTGAGGTTTGTTTTTTAGTTTAGCAATAGAGGGAGGAAAAGAGCGATCGCAATGCGTCCGCCGCAGGCATCGCACTTCTATCAGTCAAGTCAAAATCGAGTTATAATTCTTCAATCTCGAAACTTGGTTCACCTGGATAAAACTCATTATTCACAATTTGCTCAAAGCTATAAGTACATTCTGACGGAAAGGTTTTCAAGGGTAAATTAGTTTCTCCCATTGCCAAATCCTTACCGTTTTCATAAGCTGACTGTAAAGCATCTGGCAGGTAAGATTTGAGACTAGGATTATCTACTAATAATTTGATAATTTCACGTCGCTGCAAACGAATACTTGCTAACCAACTACGACTACGGCGTTCTGGCTGATACTGCCATTTAAGTAAATGCCCTAATAACACGCTCAGGCGATTTCTCAATTCCTGGCGTTGTTGTTTCCCCAATGATTCTATTTCCTCAAGCAAATTTGGTAAGTCAATTTTGCCCCACTCTTTTTGGCGCAGTAACTTAGCTTGTTCTTGCGTCCAGCCATAGAAGTCTGTTTCGTAGAGGTTAGGCATTTTAATTGCCTGTGTTGCTAGAAATAGGGTAACAAAAAAGTGTGAAAGCCTAAAGTTTATTTGAGAGTTTATTTTGTCAATTTTCGGGTGTGGGTCAGGCGATCGCTTATCTTATATTCTCCACCCATAGAAGATTATTTACGTAAGTACTGGTCGAGAGCGCATTGTAAAATTTTTCATCTGCTGTCACCATCTGGCATCGTTGCGTAATGGCAAGTGCTAAGTATAAACAGTCATACACTGCTCGATCTGTCTCAAGGGCAATATCTAAAGCTAGTGGCATCAAGGGTTGAGATAAATACACTTCTATAGGAAATGCATTTAAATCAGCTAAGGTTTGTCTTGCATTGTCAGCAGTATCTTCTTTGCGACGCACTCGTTTCCACAAGACATTTCCGACTTCTGGGTAAAAAAAATCTGGAGCTAAAAAAGTATGGTTACTTGCCAGTAAACGCCTAGCTGCATCAGAGTACACTTCAGGTACAAACCATTTTATGGCAATGCTAGCATCTAAAACATACTGACTCACCGTTCTCTGTCCTCGCGGATGAGTTCAGTACTGTCACTGAAAGTTTTTCCTGCATACCTTAGTTGAGCGCGTGCTACTGCTTCTCTAACTTTTTCCATATCGCCGCCACTGTGGTAATGTGTCGCTTTTTCAGCCGCTTGTTGTAGGATATATTTTAATTCTTCTTGCAAAGACCTACCGTGCTGTTTGGCAAGAGTTTCTAGCTTTTGCAAGATGATAGGGTCTAAATTTTCAACTAAGATTTGAGCCATAGTTTTTACATTCTATCTTTTCGCTGCTTCTATTCGAGATTTTAAATTAGTTTAGCAAGCGTAGACACCAACCGAAGGCTTATCGTGAAACATCGCAGTTTTTCCGCAAAGCTAGGTTCAAGTTGTGAAGCCTCTGTTGTGTGAGAATTAATTTATTTATGTATTTTGGGAGTTGCAAACGTGGTTTGGGTAACAGGCGATCGCTTGCAAGGTGGAAAATACACTATTGAAAGAGAGTTGGGACGGGGACGCTTTGGCATTACCTATTTGGTAAGAAATAGGAATGGCGATCGCCTAGTCGTTAAAATCTTAAATGATGACCTGCTCAGATCCCTTACCCAGCAGGAACGCGAACGTTTAGAGACGATGTTTTGGCAAGAGGCGGTAAAACTTACTCGATGTAAGCATAAGCATATTGTACAGGTTGCAGAACCCTTTAAGGAAGGAGAGCATTGGTGTCTGGTAATGGAATATGTCGATGGGGTAAGTTTGGCTGACCGTCGTCAACAAATCCTTTCAGAACAAGAAGCACTACGCTACATTCAGCAAATCGGGGAAGCTTTGATAGTTGTGCATGAGAATCGGTTGATTCATCGGGATGTGCATCCAGTAAATATCTTTTTGCGGGTGCGAAATGGACAAGCTGAAGCGGTGCTGATCGACTTTGGTTTAGCTCTGGATTTTGACCATATTTTAACGACAAACCGAACGAAGGAAACTTCTGAGGGATTTACACCCCCTGAGCTTTACGCTCAAAGTATACCGAGTGGGGCTTATAGCGATATTTATTCTTTGGCAGCTACTTTATATGTGCTTTTAACTGGAAAAACACCTGTCAGTGCGTTGAAACGTAAGATTGACAACGCTGGTTTAGTGGAACCGAAAGACTTGAATAATCTGGTTAGCGATCGCACAAACCGCGCAATTTTAACTGGTATGAAGCTAAATCCGAAGGAGCGATCAAAATCGATGCGGGAATGGCTCGATTCTCTGGGGTTAACTGGAGAAACTCCCCAGCCTGAATCTACTGTAGTTCCTAACACCAACTCAAATCAAGAGAAAAAAATCAATTGGACAGCGATCGCAGCTATTGGAGCCTTACTCTCAGGTATTGCTGCTTTGATTCCTATTTTAAAACCACCTCCGCCTCCTCCCCCACCGTCACTGTCTCCCAGTCCGTCATCTACCAAAACACCGTAGAATTAGCTAAACTTTCATTAGGATGCTGGCATTAAAGTAATTTTTTAAGTATTTTCTTTGATTTAGAGGTATTCATGCCTTGGACAGCAGGACAAAAATTGCAAGGTGGCAAATATGTAATTAAGGAAGTCCTGGGACAGGGAGGATTTGGGATTACTTACAAAGCATTGGATGTTAAGCTAGGTCGGCAAGTTGTCATCAAGACACCCAATGAATATCTTAGCCATGACCCGGAGTATCACAAATACATAGATCGATTTCAGCGAGAAGGGCAGACATTAACACGTCTATCTCAAGACCCTCATCCTCACATTGTAGGGGTGATTGACAAGTTTCAGGAAGGTAGTATTCACTGTCTAGTAATGGACTTTGTTGAGGGAGAAAATTTGTTTGAGGCAGTTAGACGCAGAGGGGCGTTACCTGAAGCAGAGATTGTGCCTTGTATTCGCCAGATTGGGGAAGCCTTGATGGTAGTGCATGAAGCACAGCTAGTACACCGAGATGCTCACCCCGGAAACATTATGCTGCGAAGTAATGGCAAAGCGGTTCTGATTGACTTTGGTATCGCTAAAGAACTTTTACCTGCAACTTTGAGTTCAACAGGTAATGCGGGTAATCATGGGTTTGCGCCTTATGAGCAGATAACTAGGGGCAGTCGGGAGCCAACGGTCGATGTTTACTGTCTGGCTGCTACACTTTATTATGCGCTGACAGGTCAAAACCCCACAACTTCTTTGACTCGCAAGCTTGATAATGTTTTTCTGACTCCACCCAAATCAATTATTACAGGCATCAGTGACCGTTTAAATCAGGCAATTCTCAAGGGTATGGCGCTAGAGGCAAAAGACCGTCCTCAGTCAATGCAGGCATGGTTGGCAATGTTAGAAGCACCAAAACCAGTGCCTCCACCTTTAGTTGAGCCAGGTTATAAAAGAGAAGTTGTTCACCCCAAAGCCAAGCCAGAGTCAGAGGCAATTCCAGGTAAATCAGATACTAAATTACCTAGAATTATTCCCTGGGTCGGGTTAGTTGGTGTATTATTAAGCTACCTATTGATAGGCTACTTGTTAGGCGCGTCTAACGCTCCGTACATAGCTTGGGCTGTGGCTGTGGCTTGGGCTGTGGCTGTGGCTTGGGCTGTGGCTTGGGCTGGGGCTGGGGCTGGGGCTGTGGTTGTGGCTTCGGTTGTGGCTGTGGCTGGGGTTTGGGTTGTGGCTGTGACTTGGGTTTGGGTTGTGGCTGTGGCTGGGGCTGGGGCTGTGGCTGGGGCTGTGGCTGTGATTTGGGCTGGGGCTATGGGTGGAGATGAATTACAAAAATCTTTTAGCAAGGTTCATACTTTTCTAATTTTGGCTGGCACTTGTAGTCTAGGCTTGGGTTTGGGATCGTTAGGACATAGGATTTTTAATCCAGGTTCATAGCTTTATCATAAGTAAATAAACTGACATCTACATGGAAGTAATCCGCCAGCGCTTCTGCCTGAGTTTTATTAATGGTGCGATCGCCATTAACAATTTGCAAGGCAATTTCCAATGAACCAATTACCTCAGCTAATGCTTCGGTTGTAGTATCGCGTGCGTCCATCAGATGCACTAACATCGAATGGGGTGTACCTTGGAGGATTGGGTAATGGGTTTCTTCAAACTGCTCAATTAATGTCACCAATAGTTGCAACAGCATCTCTTCTTCTGGTGTACGATTAGAACGATGTTCTAAGGTTAATGCGAGTGCGATCGCTTGTTCGTTTTCTTCCTCCGTGGTAATTATTTTTGGCTGATACTCGGCTAGCAATTTACCATAAGATTCCGGATTAAAAGTACGGGTCATTTTTCCATTTATCCTTATCATATTCAGCGTGAGTTAGGACATATTTAATATAGATTCTTTGAGTTTCGTAAACAATATCAACAATCAAACGGTAGTTGTTTCCTTTGATATTAAACACGGTGAAGTTGCCAACGGCTTCTGCTTTTGGATAAATAGCCTGAACTTCAAGCAGATTTTTCCATTCAGCTTTAGTTGCCACCCTATACCAATCATAAAGTGCATCACAGACATCTGCGTGTGCTTCACAAAATTCCCGGAGAATTCTGCGACTAATAACGTGCATTTAAATTTACTCTGATAAAAACTATTAAAAAACGGGTGGCGCAATTGTAGGGAGTGCCTTCTTTAACTCTTGCGACAACGATTCCAAAAACATCATGTCATTAGTGATATCTGAAACCTCATCATCATTCAAATTCTCTGTTTCTAATTGCTTTTGATAAGCTTCAATCCTATATTCCAGCGCTTCAACAATAAATCGAATTGCTTTAGGAGAAAAATTCACGACTAATAAGTCCCTTAATAGCCAAAAATATTAGGTTTCTGGTTCAATACCGAGCGATCGCAATTGGGCAGTTAGGCGATCGGCTCTTTGTCTTTCCTGTTCAGCCCGTTGGGATTCCTGTTCAGCTCTTTGGCTTTCCTGTTCAGCTCTTTCCTCGCCACTTAACAACAAATTACCTTGCAAATCCCACCAACGCAACCAGGGTAATTCTGCATTTTGATATTCTCCCTGCCAAATACCTAACTCAACTCCCAAGGGAGCAATAGGATAATGTCCCCGTTCATTTGCTGTTAATAACTGATATTGTCCACCAATTAATTTATAAACTTCTACACTGGCTTTCTTCACTTCATAAATGCCGTAAAAAGCCGGATGAATTACTTGCTCATAAATCCAGAATTTACCCGTCCAAGGGGTTTTGTCTCGTTCTTCGCTACCATCCCCAGAGACAAATTCTAATGCAATTGATGGGGCAATATGCTCTCGCCACAGTACATAAGACCTCCGCGTTAGTCCATCGAGCAAGGGCGGTACATTTCCGACATAAAACCAATCAGGTGCTTCTGCGCCTTTTTCTGGGGGGTCTGTCAAACGCCAGTAAATACCTAAGTCCTGACCTATACAATATTGACCTTCAGGATGTAATTGTTTGAGGACGGGTGTAATCGAGTCAGTCAGTAAAATGCTTTGGGGATGCTCTTGCCAATTTTTCACAAACGTGCCATTAGACTCTGGTAGCTGCGTATGGTCGGGGAAAGGAGTGAGCGCAGTGGATGGGTCAGTTGCAGAGGTCATAAGACTACCTTTGCAGGAGTAAGGGTTGTTTTTTAGTTTAGCAATGAAAGGGAAGAAATAAAGAATGCGATCGCTCCTCACAGAAAACGCTAAACTTATAGCACTCTTGTCACTTGTAGCCATGTCTGTCGCCCAAGATTTAGCAACCCCAGAAGATGTTATATTTCCCCCAGGGGATTTATATAGTGACGAACCGCCTTTGGAAAGTGATTTACATCGGCTACAAATGACGCTGTTAATCCAATGCCTTGAGTGGTTGTGGCGCAGTCGTAATGATTTTTATGCATCCGGTAATATTACAATTTACTACAGCCCCCGCCAGCGCAAGTCAGAAGATTTTCGAGGTCCAGATTTTTTTGTCGTGTTGGGGACTGAACGCAAAGCCCGTAAAAGTTGGGTTGTCTGGCAAGAAGGAGGCAACTATCCCAACGTAATTGTCGAACTGCTATCAAATTCTACAGCAGCAACAGACAAAGGCTTGAAAAAAGAGATTTACCAAAACACCTTTCGCACACCAGAATACTTCTGGTTTGACACGAATAATTTAGAATTTGCTGGGTTTGTCTTGGTGGCTGGTAAGTATCAACCATTGGAACTTAATGCTCAAGGCTGGTTGTGGAGCCAACAGTTAGAGTTATATTTGGGGATTTATCAAGACAAGTTACGTTTTTTTACGAATGAAGGAGAACTAGTTCCAACCCCAGAAGAGGTAGCACAACAGGAGACGCAACGCGCTGAACAAGAAAAGCAACGCGCTGAACAAGAGAAACAACGCGCTGAACAAGAGAAACAACGCAGCGATCGCTTGGCGGCAAAACTGCAAGAATTAGGTATTGATCCAAATAGTATTTAGCGACTTCCAATTCAAAAAATATCCAAAATTAACATAAATTGATCGTCTTCCCCGCACCCCTAAACACAAAAGCAGCTGGTTTAAACCAGCTGCTTCGGTCAAAAAGAAGGAAGACCCGTTTAAACAGTCACCAACTGTTTAACTGGCGCCACTCCAGCCATATCCAAAATTGGCACAATCAAGTCTTCACGCTTCACCGCCATCATATGCACACCTTGACACAATTGACGCGCAATTTGCACTTGTTCGGCAGCAATTTTCACCCCTTCTTCCAGCGGGTCTTTTGCTTGCGCTAATCTATCAATAATATGGTCGGGAATATTCACACCCGGAACGCACCTATTAATAAATTGGGCATTTTTCGCCGACTTTAACAAGAAAATCCCTGCTAAAATCGGTTTGTCACAGCCTGCGGCGATTTTGTCCATGAACTTTTCTAGCCGCTCAAAATCGGTAATTAACTGACTTTGAAAAAATTGCGCTCCTGCTTGCAACTTGCGCTCAAATCGACTTTGCAAACCCGACCAACTCGCACATTGCGGATCGACTGCTGCACCAGCAAATAAATCTGTAGATCCGTCAGTCAAGGGTTTCTCGTTGCAATCAAAGCCGTGATTTAGCTTTTGGATGACTTGCAGCAAGCGGACTGCTTCTAAATCAAATACACCTTTAGCATCGGTGTGATCGCCTGCTTTCACCGGGTCGCCAGTCAAAGCTAAAATGTTATATATCCCCAAAGCATGAGCGCCCATTAAGTCAGCTTGCAAACTAATGCGATTGCGATCGCGACAAGCTAACTGACAAATCGGCTCTATGCCATTTTGTAACAAAATCGCCGAAGCTACTAACGAAGACATCCGCAGAACTGCTCTGCTACCATCAGTAATATTGACGGCATGAACCCTCCCCTTAAGAGTCGCCGCCATACTGACCATGTGCGCTGGATTACCCCCCTTTGGAGGAGTAACCTCGGCTGTTATCAAGAAATCACCTGCTTTTGCTGCTTGGCGAAAGCAAGTTAATGCTGCTTTTGACGTATCAAGCATAACTATGGTATGAATGTACTCTAAGTACACCTATACCACAGCGCAGAAAAAAGCGAAACCTCATCAAGGTAGAGAATAACCCAAAGCGACTTTTACTTGTGTAAGCGTAGAAAGTGCGATCGCCCCAGCTTTTTCTCGTCCAGAGCGCAAAACTGACTCTAGATAGCCTTTGTCATCCATCACCGCTTGATATTTATCTTGAATCGGCTTTAAAGCATTAATCGTCGTTTCTGTCAATAATGGCTTAAATTGTCCCCAACCCATATCTTGACACTCAGCGGTCACTTCTTCCTTTGTTTTACCAGAAAGCAGCATATACAGCGTTAATAAATTGTGACATTCCGGACGCTCTGGATCGTCAAAAGTTAGACCGCGAACCAAATCGGTTTTACACTTCTTAATCTTTTTGGTGATTAAATCTGGTGGATCTAGCAAATTGATTCTACTCAAATCTGACGGATCGGATTTCGACATTTTCTTAGTTCCATCCGTCAAACTCATTACCCTTGCGCCCTCTTTGCGGATTAAAGGGTCTGGTAATTTTAACACAGGCTGATCGGGCTTGGCAAATTGATGATTAAATCGATTGGCAATATCCCGCGTCAATTCCAAGTGTTGCTTTTGGTCTTCACCCACCGGCACTTTATCAGCTTGGTAAAGCAAAATATCTGCTGCCATTAGCACCGGATAGTCCAGCAAACCGACATTGACATTTTCGCCTTGTTTGACAGCTTTTTCCTTAAACTGGATCATATCTTCCAACCAGTTCATCGGTGTGATGCAATTTAGCAGCCAAGCAAGCTCACTGTGAGCCGAGACGTGAGATTGAACAAAGATTGTCGAATATTCTAAATCCAGACCACAAGCTAGATAAAGAGCCACGAGGGTGTAAGTATCAGCTGCCAGTGTCGCTGGATTATGCGGTACAGTTATCGCATGTAAATCAGCCACAAAGAGATAATTTTCATACTCGCTCTGTCCTTCTACCCAGTTGCGAATCGCTCCCAAGTAGTTACCGAGATGATAATTGCCAGTTGGTTGAACTCCCGACAGAACGCGCTGCTTGCCCATAAATTTAAACTTATTTACCTCAAAGAAAGCACTATAGTAAATGTGCGATGGCGCAAAGCGCCCGCCGAAGGCGATCGCAAAACTCATTTCATTTTGACATTTTCTGAAGTTTGTTAGTTGTTAGTTGTTAGTGGTTAGTTGTTAGTTGTTAGTGGTTAGTTGTTAGTTGTTAGTGGTTGGTAGTTGATTCCCCACTCCCCCACTCCCCCACTCCCCCACTCCCCCCCTCCCCCATCTCCCAAAATATGTATTTACGGTTACAAAAATCGATAAAACGTAAGCTTTAGTTAGAGAAAGTAGCAGTAATGTGGTAATAAATCAATTTTAATTCCGGGGTATTTGCTCATGAAAGCTTTACTACTCTGGCCCATAATGCCTAATTCCTTTTGGTCTTACCAGGAAACGCTTGATCTGGCAGGTTTACGCTCCACAAATCCGCCGTTGGGTTTAATTACAGTAGCGGCAATGTTGCCAACTGACTGGGAAATTAGATTGTGCGATCGCAATATCCGCCATGAGACAGATGAAGATTGGGCTTGGTGCGATATTGTAATCATCTCTGCAATGATTATCCAAAAAGAGGATTTTCGAGAATTAATTCAAAAAGGGGTAACGTTAGGTAAAAAGGTTGCAGTCGGTGGTCCTTTTGCAACATCAGTACCTGAGTTTCCCTTAGAAGCGGGAGCGCATTATCTCATTTTAGATGAGGGAGAATGCACCATCCCCATGTTTTTAGAAGCTTTGGCACGAGGAGAAGAAAAAGGCATTTTCCGGGCTACAGAAAAACCGGATGTCACCCAAACTCCGATTGCGCGGTATGATTTATTAGATTTGGATGCTTACTTAGCAATTACGGTACAATTTTCTCGCGGATGTCCGTTTCAATGTGAGTTTTGCGACATCATCAATTTGTATGGACGCAAACCCCGCACAAAGACACCAGAGCAAATGCTTAAGGAATTGCAAGTTCTTTACGATTTGGGATGGCGTCGATATGTATTTGTTGTGGATGATAATTTTATTGGCAACAAACGCAATGCGAAAATATTTTTACAAGCGCTCATTCCTTGGATGGAAGAACGCAATTATCCCTTCATTTTGCTGACAGAAGCTTCACTTAATTTGGCAGAGGATGACGAATTAATTGAATTGATGGTGAAAGCTGGTTTTACAATGATTTTCATGGGCATTGAAACACCAGATACAGATAGCCTTTTAGGAATTCACAAAGTCCAGAATACACGCCAAGACTTAATTGAATCTTGCCATAAAATTACACGGGCAGGATTGCAGATTATGTCTGGGTTTATTATGGGCTTTGATAATGAACGTCCGCAAGCAGGTAAGCGAATTCAGGATTTTATCGAAGAAACGGGTATTCCCCAAGGCATGTTGAGCTTATTGCAAGCATTGCAAAATACTGCCATGTGGACTCGTCTAAAGCAGGAACAACGACTGCTGGATGATTTGGGAACGATTCACCAAGGTGCGGTGATGAACTTTGTTCCAACTCGTGCGGTGGAGGAAATTACTGAAGAATACATAGATGCCTTTTGGAATATCTATGAACCAATGCCTTATTTGAAGCGTACATTCTACCACTTTATGATGATGAATGGATGGCGGGGTAAAACCAACCGTCCGATTACTTGGCATGAAATTCGTTTATTTGCAGCAATTTGTTGGCGACAAGGTATAGTACGTTCAACCAGATTTAGATTTTGGTGGCAATTCTTGGCGATCGCTCTTAATAAACCTCGTTTAGTATACGATTATTTAACCACATGTGGCGTTGGCGAACATTTCTTCAGCTACCGCTATCAAGTAAGATCGCAACTTCAAGAAAAACTCGCAGCCATAAAACAAGCAAAGCAACAAACAAATAATCAGTTAATGACTGTAAGTTAAATTTGAAATCTTTTTATAGGGTGCGTTACACTGAGTTAACGCACCATTTTAAATTCTTAATTTTATTGTAGTGAGCGGTTTACCGCTCATAACAATGCCTATCTACTTATAATATCAAAATGCGCGAACTTTACCCACCTATAAAACCTTATAAACAAGGTAAACTACAAGTTTCCGACTTGCACGCAATTCATTTTGAAGAATCAGGAAACCCGCAAGGAAAGCCAATAGTTTTACTACATGGTGGACCCGGTGGTGGATGTCCAGCTTTTTATCGACAATATTTTCATCCTGAAAAATGGCGTTTGATAATGTTTGACCAACGCGGTTGCGGTCAAAGCACACCTCATGCAGAATTGCGAGAAAATACAACTTGGGATTTAGTAGATGATATTGAAAAACTTCGAGAACATTTAGGAATAGAAAAGTGGGTTGTTTTTGGTGGTAGTTGGGGGAGTACCCTGTCATTAGCTTACAGTCAAACTTATCCGGAACGTTGCAAAGGTTTAATTTTACGCGGTATTTTTATGCTGCGTCAAAAAGAATTGCGCTGGTTTTATCAAGAAGGTGCTAGCTACATTTTTCCTGATGCTTGGGAGGAATATTTAAAACCGATTCCTTTGGCTGAACGTGACGATATGCTTACAGCTTATTACAAACGCTTGACAAGTCCCGACTTACAAATCAGGTTAGAAGCAGCGCGTGCTTGGTCAATTTGGGAAGCTAGCACAAGTAGACTATTTTTAGATCAACAGCTAATGCAAATATTTGGTGAAAGTGAATTTGCCGATGCATTTGCCAGAATTGAATGTCATTATTTCATAAATAAGGGATTTTTGGAAAGCGAAAATCAATTACTTGTAAATGTTGACCGCATTCGCAACATTCCTGCGGTAATTGTGCAAGGAAGATATGATGTAGTTTGTCCGATGATATCAGCTTGGGAATTACATCTTGCTTGGCAGGAAGCTGAATTTATTGTTGTTCCTGATGCGGGACATTCGATGAGTGAAGCTGGAATTAAGAGTGCTTTAATTGAGGCAACAGATAGATTTGCTAATTTGTAGACGCAGGGTAAGTGGTTGTGCAAAATTAAACGCAATAATTTGGGATTGTCGCAATGTATAAATATTTGGGCTGACCTACTTAACACCAATTCTGTATTCAATCCCACCAATAACAAACAATGACTGCATCACGGTGTTCAACATCATTATCCCATAACGCCCCCGAATATCGAGTTCTCAGTCGGCGCTTCAGCCGAAAACTGTAGTCCTCATTCGTACCATCAATTATTTCTACTGAATCAGCACGCCACTTTTTACCTAAGTCTAAAAGCTGAGATACCTTTGTATCTTGGTTCTCGGTAAGGATGTATAACGCATCCCCAGGATAAGCAACAAAATGGATGATGCTAGTCTCAGGCATGGGACGATAGTTTGCCATTGCCAAGAGGGTATCGATCATACCACCAAAGCTTAAACCATTTTCATCTGGTGCAAAGATTGGTTTTGTGAACAGAAAGCTTGCCCATAAATCCGTGCGTCCAGAAAGGTCAGTAATTACCTCTTGACCATCGAACTGATTAAATTGACGCTGCCAAACCAAAGCAGCAAAGAGTTCTTGAGGAGAATAAGACTTCGCTATCGATTGGATTTTGCTTAAGTCAAGCATCGCTTCATCCGCGTGTTAGTTGCTTCTATTACCTTCCTTGAATTGTAGAGCCTATCAAATTCATTTAGATCCTAAGTAAGCCATAAATTGCGTAAGTTACTTCATCATATCACTCTCTAGAATCGCTAATTAATTTAGCACTGAAAAAATTGTTTTCGCTCATCCCACCATCTACAGCTAACTCTTCTATAACAGCATTAGAAGATGCATTAATTGCAATTACTACTTCTTTTACTTGATAAGCGATCGCTTCTAATACAGCTTTCATAGGATTCAAGTATCAATTATGCCTGCTCAAACATTGTTGATGTCAAAATCTGGTGTATGGTCTAACAGCCAATGCAGCTTTGTAGCTGAGAAGTAAGCGTCAATAATTAATTCAGTG
The DNA here is from genome assembly GCF_000817785.2 of Hassallia byssoidea VB512170. Taxonomy (GTDB): domain Bacteria; phylum Cyanobacteriota; class Cyanobacteriia; order Cyanobacteriales; family Nostocaceae; genus Hassallia; species Hassallia carrinoi. Next base: position 113,386 of record NZ_JTCM02000002.1, read on the forward strand.
CGCTCGTAAATTTCTGACTGATATCCAAGCTAAATAAGCGCGATCGCATTCCACCCTTGCTTTAATTTTCCTCTACAAAGTATGTAGGTGATATCTGGAAAAAAGCAGCTAATTCTTTGATTTGATGAAGAGTGAGTTTAGCTTTGCCATTCAGTATATCTAAAATATTAGATTCACTTTTGCATATAAAAATTAAATCTTTTGGTTGAAGATTAGATTCTTCTAACAAGGCTTTGAGTAGTGCAACTCCCTTCAAAATCGGCATTGGTTCGTGTTTTTCTTCATAATCATAAACCAGAGTTCCAAGCACCTTCAGATAATCTTTATCATCTTGTGTAAGGTTTCCCTTATCTAAGATAGAATTAATTCGATTTTGGGTAGCGATTAACTCAGCCTCATTCGTAATCGGACGCGGCGCAAAGGTGGTAATTAGCTCGATATAATAACTACTAGGAGTTTTCAAACCACTTGTCATTTTTCCAGTTCTCCTTGTCATATTCGGCATGTGTCAGTACAGCGCGTACAAATGTTATTTGGAATTCATAATCTATGTATGTAATGAGTCGATAATTATTACCACTAATATTAAAAACGATGAAGTTGCTAACTAAATCTGCTGAGGGAAAGACTTGACGTAAGTCATTCAAGTTTTGAAACTCTAAATCACCGATGCGCTGATACCATAGTAAAAGTCCAGGTTGGGCATTAGGATGTTTCTCCCAAAATTGTCTCAGTGTCCTTTTGCTAATAACACGCATTCAATTATTTTTTCAAATCCTCTTAAACAACTAAATTGCCCTCTGGATAGCTTCTTGATTAACTTATCAATTCATCTCTAAATTATAATCTGGAAATTAGGTAGATAATGAAATTTATCGGTATTGATTTCGGCTGGAAATCGCAACCAAGCGGACTATGCTGCTTACAATGGACAGATAATCAACTTGAACTACTCGACTTAGATCGCCAAAATTTGATTGCAGACATCCTCACCTGGATTGATACTCACGTACAACCAGACGAAAGCGCAATTATTGCCGTAGACGCACCTACCCTCATCCCCAACGCTACCGGGAGTCGCTTACCAGATAAACTCAGTCACAAACACTTTGGCAAATATCACGCTGGATGCTACCCAGCAAACCTAAATTTACCCTTTGCCGATCGCACCATCAACTTCGGTTTACAACTAGAATCGCGTGGTTTCACACACGCACCAACCATCGAACCGCAAAAACTCGGTAGATATCAAATAGAAGTCTTTCCCCATCCCGCAATCGTCCATCTCTTCAACTTACAACGCATCCTCAAATACAAAAAAGGACGATTAAGCGATCGCCGTTTAGAACTTCTCAAACTCCACAATTACATCCTTCATATCCTACCCTCTCTTGATCCTCCTCTGCGACGGACACGTTCCTCACTCCTCCACCCCCGCACGGAAGTGTCCTCTTCTCTGCGCCTCTGCGGTTCCTTTCCTCTAGAAATCCCCACCACAGGTGCAGCACTCAAAGCAGTAGAAGATAAATTAGATAGCCTCATCTGCGCTTATGTAGCTGCACACTGGTGGTATTGGGGAGAACAACGCAACCTAGTATTAGGCGATCGCACTACCGGTTACATTGTCATCCCCCAGAAATGGGGAGTGGGGAGTGGTGAGTGGTGAGTGGGGAATGTAAGAAAATTCCCTACTCCCTACTCCCTACTCCCTACTCCCTACTCCCTACTCCCTACTCCCTACTCCCTCTCTTACTGTGCCCAAAGAATCAATCTTGGCTCATACGGAGTAGCAAGGTACTTGTGTTTTGGCAACACGCGCAAGGATAAGCCTTGTAAACCAGAGGCAGTGTAGATGATATTCCCAGTGTAAATACCCAAGTCTTGCGTATCATTACCTTCGTAATCCATCACCACTGGAACAGCATCAACAATCTCACCATCGGCATCGATTGTACCTTGATACAGCTCGACTTGCACATCATCTGGGCTGAGAGTTGCCAAATCAAGTTTCGCTTTGACAGCAACGGTTTGGTTCACCTCAATATCTGCACCAGAAGAGATGTCAACATCTTTGATTTTCATGTTGAACCAGTGTTGGCTGAGTTTGGTTTTCCAAGCTGCTAATTCCTTCGCTGGTGCATATTTATCGGCAGTCAAAGTGTAGTAGCGATCGCTTGCAGGAAAATAAGCTCTTTGTGCATATTCTCCCACCATCCGCGCTGTATTAAAGAACGGACAATTCAACTTAATCGCATCTTTCATTTTTGCTACCCAATGACGGGGCAAATTATCAGCATCGCGCTCATAAAATAAAGGCACGACTTCTTTTTCGAGTAAATCGTAGAAAGCGTTTGCCTCTACCTCATCCTGGTAATTGGGGTCTTCATAATTCTCACCATGTCCGATCGCCCAACCTGTACGGACATAATCCGCTTCATCCCACCAACCATCTAATACACTCAAATTCGGTAATCCGTTCATCGAAGCCTTCATACCGCTAGTTCCTGAAGCTTCTCGCGGACGACGCGGTGTATTTAACCAGACATCGCAACCAGCTACCATCAATCGAGATATGTGAATGTCGTAATTGGGAACAAACACTACCTGCTTTTCTAAATTTTGTTCGCTGATAAAGTGATTGATTTCGCGGATTAATTCTTTACCGGGGATGTCTTTCGGGTGCGCTTTGCCGGCGATGACAAATTGTAACTTGCGGTGTTTGTTACCCAACATTATCCGCTTGATGCGTTCGATATCGCGCATCCATAAAGTAGCGCGTTTGTAGGTTGCAAAGCGACGAGCGAAACCGATAGTTAAAACGTTTGGATCGAGAACTTCTTGCGCTTGGGCGATATCAGAAGAAGAAGCACCGCGATCGCGTAAATGTTTCACCAAATGATCGCGCACATACAATACCATATCCAAACGACAGCGTTCGTGATTGCGCCACAATTCTTCATCTGGAATTGCGTCCATGCGTTCCCACAACGGGCTATCTGCTGCTACTGATGACCAATTGGGTCCAAGATAGCGATCGTACAACTCTTGAGTTGATTTTGCCACACAACTGCGGGCATGAACGCCATTTGTAATTGCGGCGATCGGTACTTCTTCCACTGGTACTTTTTGCCACAAACCTTGGAACATTTGCCGTGACACTACACCATGCAGTTGCGCTACACCGTTAGAAAATGTTGCCATTTTCAACGCCAGCACTGCCATACTAAAAGGCGCAGATAAATCACCAGTATTCTCACGCCCCAATCCGATAAATTGCTCTTTCGGCAAGCCAAAGATATCTGCGTAATACCCTAGATAATACAACATCTTATCTGGGGGAAACAAGTCAATACCTGCGGGTACCGGCGTGTGAGTGGTGAAGATATTAGTTGAAGCCACCACCTGTTTGGCGGTATCGTAACTCAGACCCTCTTGTTGAATCAGCATCCGGATGCGTTCTAGGGCAGAAAAAGCCGCATGACCTTCATTCATATGGTAAGCGGTGACATTATACCCCAGAGCTTTCAACATCTGCACGCCGCCGATCCCCAACATGATTTCCTGGTGGATACGCATGTCAATATCGCCACCATACAGTTGATCTGTAATGTTGTGGTCGTAAGGATTGTTGGGTTCGATGTTAGTATCCATCATGTAAAGCGGCACAGTTCCCACCTGTACGCGCCATACTCTGGCGTAAACCTTGCGTCCTGGGTAATCTACAGCAATTCGCAATTCTGAGCCATCAGGATTGCGCTCTAGGTGCAAGGTCATGTTATAAAAATCGTTGATTGGATAGCGTTCTTGCTGCCAACCATCGGCATTCAGATATTGAGCGAAGTAACCTTGTTGGTAGAGTAAGCCCACACCTACTAACGGTAATCCTAAGTCGCTGGCAGATTTGAGGTGATCGCCTGCGAGAACTCCCAAGCCTCCAGAATATACAGGCAAACAATCCACCAGTCCAAATTCAGCCGAAAAATAAGCGTAGCATTCTTTGGCTTTGTCGTCGGAATGACTACTCCGCTGTTTCTGGTACCAAGTGCGCTCTTGTAAATAATCTTCTAACTGGCGGGCAGCTCGATCCATTTGCGCCAGGAAGCCTTCATCTTCCACAACTTCCGTTAATCGCCCTTGGCTGATTGTACCGAGCATCAACACTGGGTTATGGCGGCTAGATTCCCATAAATCCGGGTCTAAACGGCGAAATAAGTCTTTTGTCTCAACATTCCAATCCCAGTGGAGATTATATGCCAGCTTCCGCAGCGGTTCGAGTCGGGGCGGTAGCGAAGGGGACACGTTAAATGTACGAATTGGTTGCATAAGGACTGCGAAACTCCTGGTTTAGCTATCGCTATTGTTGACTGTGTTTGCCCAATCTTTCCAATTCTTTATACCCTGTTTGTGAAGTTCTGATGACTTTGTTAAGCTTTAAAAAATATTATCACTTAGATTAGAAAATGTGACTGCAAAGCTTTTTCTGATTTTATCAGTTAATGTTGACTATATAATTATTTAATAATTTATGTAGTTCAATACATAAATTAACTTAAACATAAGTAAGAGGTTATAAATATTTATATTATTGATGTTGATACTGCCAGATGCACGCCACAGAAGCTTTACGTCTTCTTTGAGGGAGAGAGAAGAGAATACCCAGACGTTGCTTGAAATTTCTCAAACTCCCTCAAAAAGTTGTACTGAAGCTTTGTCAGGCAAAAAGCACCAATCCGGACAATTTGCCATCATTCTAAAGTGAATTGAGTAACATTGGCATTGTTCGTAGGGAAATGTACTGATTCGGCATCTTTTGGGAGAGCAAAGACAATAGTACCCAAGACAAGAACGCCAACAGCACTAGGACAAAGAAGTTTCATCTTGATGATACCGCGTTTGTTTTTGTTTTTTGTCGGGCGATCGCTATAAGGGTTGCGGTACTCTTTGCGAACACGTCCGGATTGCACAGCTTCTTGTAGTAGCATCAAAGCATCGATGTCTTTTTCCTCAAATTCAGTTTGCAGTAACTGCTGCAACTGCTCATCTGCTGGAATACTTAAAGAGCCTGTATTTAGCGCTTGTTGAACAATGTCACGAATGAGAACCATATTTTTTACCAATTTCGGGGATTAAGCAATTCTTTGCTTTTTTCGTTTAGTTCGGCGCTGATGCCGCCAACAAAGTTGCTGTATTGTTCCTTAAAAATTTATAATGTGTAGACCGCGCAAGGCATCATGCTACTGGATCACCCGATCGGGTGATATACAATTTGCCACTTTCCTGACATTACGCTTCTGATTAATTCGTAGTGAGCGATTTATCGCTCAAGTTCAAGGGCTGAAGCCCTGACTACAAACTTTTTTATTTCTTGACTCGGAAACCTCAGCTTCAAGTTCACGTCATCAGAAGAGTGTAATTACTTCAGATTCTTATTGAAAAGCAAGCATCGCATCTACAAATCACACGCACCCACAGCACATCCTACAAAGCATCGTTTGAGAAATTAGCGTAAACCTTCCTTTGGACTTTGGATGGATGGACTCAGTACCTTCCAAAAAAGGGGCGAGATTTGGGTAATATATAAAAGCTATCTTTTCTGCATCACGGATACAAAAAAGCAAGCTTCTATTTCATACCCTTGGAGTTTTCGTCAATGGTTACTTTAAAAATTGTTGTTTATGTTGTTGTAGCCTTCTTCATTTTGCTCTTCGTCTTTGGATTTTTGTCGAACGATCCAGCTCGTAACCCCGGACGTCGGGATTCAGAGTAAAATCACGACCCGATCCAAAAATTGCCGTTCATGCGAATGTAAATGCCACGGACACTTGAGAAGAGCGTGGAAAATACCACATGCTTCTTTGAGTGTCCTTTCCAAGCGGCTTGCCGCAGGCTAGGCTGAAGGCTAAAGTCGGAAGGCAGTTAGGTGTAATTAGTCCTTCCGGCTTTCAATTGGCTATTTGTTAGGTTGATTTTGCGAATATGCTTCACCCAGTTCTGCCGCCCGCACCACCTTCGATTGTCGAACCTTTACAACCTGCAAATCCGATTTTGACTGGTAGTGATACCAAGTTTCATTCAATTGCCGAACTTGAGGCGAAAGCGCAACAAAATCAGCCACATAGGCAATCAGATTCTGTATCGCCAACTCCACAAAACGCTACTCGGCAAGATTTAGCAGTTCCCCAGACCCAAGCCGCACTCAGTCAGCCAGAAAGTTTCCCACCGGAATTTTCTCCCCTCACCGCCGTTAAGAGTGCCGCTGCTTTGGGAGAGTCGATGGGAATTAGTTATCCGGTGCAGCCGGATGCAAATGTCGCGTCACAAAGCAAGATATCCCAAAAAGGGCAAATACTACAAGAAAAATTAGCTTCTTCAAAACGGCAAAGTCAGACTATTGCCCAAAATGCGCCTTCTCAGACACCCCAAGAGGCTCAAAGTAGCGAACCGATACAAAATATTACTTATACTAATCCCGATCCAGCGAGTACACAAAGAGTAGAAAATGTTATAGAATTCAAGTCTCGCAGCCAGACAAGCCAAATCACAATTCCCCAACCTGATTCCCCGCAACAATCTGCCCCGACACCAACAGACAGCACAAATCAGCAAGAAAGTCAACCTCAGACAACTCCGCCAGCAACTACTCAGCAAGAAAGTCAGCCATCTCAAACAACTCCGCCAGCAAGTACAACGCCAACACGAGAAAGAATTGTGGAAGTCACTTCAGATAGGCAGGAGTACGACCAGCAACGGCGGATTGTCACGGCAGTGGGTAATGTGGTGGTACGATTTGATGGGGCGGTGGTAGATGCCGATCGCTTGCAAGTCAATTTAGACAACTTGATTGCCGTAGGCGATGGAAATGTCGCATTGACACGAGGCGATCAAGTACTGCGCGGAGAACGCTTTACTTATAACTTTGTTCAAGATAGCGGGCAATTAGAAAATGGTAGGGGAGAAGTTTACATCCCCACAGCGGGTAGTGATTTAGCCTTTAACTCTGTTGATACCGGAGTAAGTGGAGTAGTAACAGCGCGTCCGCCAAGCGATCGCATTCGCGCAAATCAGCCGACTACAGGTGTTAATAGTCCCGGTGGGGTTAACTTCAACTTAGGTGGAAGGGCAGATGCAAGAAACCTCCCCGGACCACCCCAGGGAGGTGTAGTCAAGCGAGTGCGCTTTCAAGCAGAACGAGTTGATTTTTATCCGCGAGGCTGGCAAGCGAGAAATGTCCGCTTCACCAACGATCCATTTTCGCCCCCAGAACTAGAGTTACGCGCCGATAAAGTCACTTTAACGCGAGAGTCACCGTTAGTAGACAGCATTAAAACAGAGCGACAGCGTTTAGTATTAGATCAAAGGACAACATTACCCATCCCCGTAGATCGGCAGACAATCGACCGTCGAGAACGTGATGTAACTCCGGCAATTGTCTCTGTCGGCTTTGATGGTAATCAACGCGGTGGTGTGTTTATTGAGCGTTCTTTCCAACCCTTTAACACAGAAGGGGTACGTTTTAGCGTCACACCGCAGTTTTTCGCGCAAAAAGCTATAGGTGGTACTGATAGCTTTGCTGCGCTGTTTGGTTTGAAAACAAGATTGAATGCGACTTTAAGCCCGAAGACTACAGTTGAGGGTTCTGGGATATTAACCAGCTTGGATTTGGGGACAGTGGAAGACAATTTGCGGGCGAGTTTGCGATTGCGGCAAGAATTAGGCGATCAAAATCCTCATATATTGAATTTAGAATACAGCTATCGCGATCGCCTTTACAACGGTACCCTTGGTTTTCAAACCGTTCAAAGTAGCCTTGGTGCAGTTGTTACTTCTCCGAGAATTCCTTTAGGTACAACTGGTTTTAACTTAAGATATCAAGGTGGCGCTCAATATATTAACGCGAATAGCGATCGGCTTGACTTACTCGAAACACCGCGAGACAATAACCGCATCTCTTTAGGACGCATCCAAGGTAGCGCTACCGTTGATGGTGGGATTACACTCTGGCAAGGTAAAGGATTACCACCCACCCCCACAGAAGGATTGCGTTACACTCCAAACCCGATAGTTCCCTACGTTCAAGCATTTGGGGACGTAACCGGCACAACTAGTTATTACAGCAGCGGTGATAATCAAAGCACCTTGATTGCCACAGTTGGCTTGCGCGGACAGTTTGGTCATTTCTCCCGACCCGCCTTTGATTATACTGCTTTTAATGTCAGTTATTCCCAAGGTATATTTAGCGGAGCATCGCCATTTTTGTTTGATCGCGCTGTTGATAACAGAGTACTTAATGCGGGAATTTCTCAGCAAATCTACGGACCATTTAGCCTTGGCTTTCAAACCTCAATCAACTTAGACACAGGCGAACGCAGTACCACAGACTACATCGTGGAATATAATCGCCGCACCTACGGAATCACTTTGCGTTATAACCCAGTGTTGGAATTAGGTGGAATCAGCTTTAGAATTAGCGACTTTAACTGGAGTGGTGGCACCGATCCATTCTCTGACCCTTCGGAAATTAAGCCTGTGCGAGGTGGGGTGCGACAAGATTATTAAAAGAGTACTTACGTAAGATATAATTTTAGTCTTAATTTGATACTTTTATGAACTTGCTTTATGGAGATAAACCAGATTTTTGAAATACACGTCGGGTGTGTTAGCGAAGCGTAACGCACCAAAGCATAAAGGACGGTGCGTTACGGACTCCGTCCTAACACACCCTACATATACTTTTATGAATTTGCGTTATGGAGATAAAGCAGCAAACGAAACGAGTAAAAAGCACGCTTCAATAGAATCTAAAGGCAGAATATTTATAGAACCTCTCGACTAAGGTAAGACCGACAATGACACTTACTACAGCCAAATGGACGCTAGACGAGTATCACCGCATGGTTGAAGTTGGTCTTCTTTCTGAACGTCATGTTGAACTATTAAACGGGGAAGTCGTTGAAATGCCTCCAGAAGGTCCAGAACATGCCTTCCTTTGTACCGATGGTGCCGACTATCTGCGATCTGTGCTAGGAGAAAAAGTTCTCGTGCGTGATGCAAAGCCGATTACATTACCCTTGATGGCTTCCGAACCCGAACCAGATTTGGCGATCGTCCAACCTTTGCGGGCACTATATCGAACCCGTCATCCTTACCCGGAAAATATTTTTTGGTTAATTGAATATTCTAACACCAGCTTGAGTAAAGATTTAGACGCAAAGCGAAAAGCTTATGCTTTAGCAGAAATACCAGAATATTGGGTTGTGGATTTAAAAAATCGCCTCCTCAAAATTTTCCGCAATCCTAATAATGGCGATTATACATCTGAAGTAACACTAAGTAATGGCGAAGTAAATCCTTTGGCGTTTCCCAGTATCATAATTTCTGTGGGACGGTTGTTAAACTGATTTTATTTGTAAATTCTCACCTTCACACAGAATTGGTATAATATGCTCTGGTAAAGTTCAATGAGTACAAAAAAAGTCAACTGGTTTCGAGTTGCTTTTCAGTTAAGACAGTCTGTGATTCCCAAAATAATGCCCCAGGTTCTTGGGTCTGGTGTATTTGGCATTTTTATTTCGCTTCTTTATTATTTGGGATTACCTGTCTCTTTGCCTATTTTGAGTGCTTTAGTTCCGAGTATTGTTCTCGGTCTATTATTAGTTTTCCGCACTAACACAGCTTATGATCGTTTCTGGGAAGGTCGAAAGTACTGGGGAAGTTTAGTTATCAATGTTCGGAATTTAGCTCGTCAAATTTGGATTGTAATTGAAGAACAAGGACCAAAAGATAGAGAACATAAAATTGCCGCTTTGCGGTTAATAGTTGCGTTTACAATTGCCACAAAATTGTATCTGCGAGAAGAACCGATAAACCCAGAGTTACAAGGATTGATGTCCCCATCCGAGTATTTTGTTCTTCAAAGTCGTAGAACTCCTCCTTTAGAAATTGCTTTTTGGGTAAGTGATTTTTTGCAGAAGCAACATCGACGCCAACGTGTTAATCCTGTTCAGGTAACAGCTTTGCAGCATTTAATAGATAATATTATAGATGCTTTTAGTAGTTGTGAGCGAATCTTACAAACACCAATGCCTCTACCTTATGCTATTCATTTGAAACAGTTGTTGTTAATTTACTGTTTATCATTACCATTTCAATTAGTCAAAGATTTAAATTGGGCAACAGGTTTAGTTGTAGCTTTGATTAGTTTTACTTTGTTTGGCATTGAACAAATTGGAATTGAAATTGAAAATCCTTTTGCTCGTGCTTTGCATAACTTACCTTTAGACGAAATGTGTAACACGATGCTGATTAACATTGAAGATTTAAGCACATTGGCAACTGACAGTTCTTTTGCTCCTACAGAAATATTTTGACTTTCGCACCCACGTGCATTCAAAATTCTCAAAAATACAGCAGGAAAGCAACTAAATAGACAATTGAGTAAAAATGGAGTAGAGACAATTCATGAATTGTCTCTACTTTGGATAAAAAGTGGCGATCGCAATTGACTTGTATTTAAGCCGACATTATATAACTCCTAACTTTAGTACAGACGTTCGGTCCGGAACGTCTCTACAACTCCTAACTCCTAACTCTAAACTCCAAACTCCAAACTCCAAACTCCTGCTGTAATTATATTTCTCACCATCCCCAAGTGCCGGCGCCACCTTTGAAAGGTCCGACAATATCGCTGGTAATCCAACCACCATAAAAGTTACCTGGTTGGGGTTGTACTTTTTCCCCATCCACGTAGCACGCATCCATCATGTGAGCGTAAAAAGCTACATAATCTTTGATAGATGCAAACTCTGGTGTAGGTTCGGGGTAAAACCAAGCAGCATTTTGCACTTCTTTGTCACCTACGCGGATATTGTAGTAACCGGCACTTCCCTTCCATTCACAAAAGCTAGAACGCGGTGTCAAAAGTAGGTATTCCATTTTGATATCCGCAGGAGGAATGTAGTAACCCGGTGGATGGCTGGTTTCTAAAACACGTTTAGCGCTGCGGGTATCTGCGATAATTACATCATTAAAGATGATTTGGATGTGTTTCGTTGTGTCCTCTAAACGAGGGGGACGGGGGTAATCCCAAACTGATTCTTGTCCGGGGTTGGGTTCGATGCGTTGGGCTGTCATATAGGGACTAGGGATTAGGGACTAGGGACTAGGGATTAGGGATTTTTTGCATATTAAACTACACATACACACAGATAATAATCTGTAATTCATTAATGTAGTTAGCGCTGAAGCGCTAAAGTCAGCCCGCTTTTAAAAGCTGTTCACTGAGTAATTTTTCAATTTCTACTTTCTTGTCGTGGATCTTCGCTTGGTGGATGCCAACCACCTTTTATCCAAAGACGACGCGCTTTTAAAATAGAACTTTCATTGTGACGTTCATCATTGAGGTCTAAACGATTACAAGTAGCTCGTCCTGTAGGAGTAATGCCGAAAATTGTTAAACCATCTGCTGACCATATAAAGTTATCAGACCATTTTTGCTTACGAGGATTAAACAAAGAAATCATTTCTCCTGTTTCTGGGTCAATGCCAGTTGTGAAATTATAACGATATCCGTTACAACGTTGACAGGCTAACGCCAAATTATCAGCGTCATCGGAACCACTAAGAGACTGCGGAACAATATGATCAATAGAAAACTGAGCCGCACTTGCTTCTTCTAAAGAATGACAGTATTCGCAAAGGTATTTCGCTCTTTCTCTAACTAATTTTATAGTTGCATCATTAACTGTCATGACTCAGCAATTATTCTGGCATTTAGCAAGGTAAAAATTCTATCAAGTTCTAATATTCCTGCTAGTTCAGCTTCTTGTTCTGAAGTCAGTGTTCCAGCTTTTTTATTAAGAGAAAGTTCTTCAAGCTGAGACTGTAGTTCATCAGTAAACTTGAATAGATGCAAATTTCTTACTTTACTAATTTTAATTCCAGACTCTACCCAGGATGAGGGTTGAACCATCATTTGAGTAATCATGGTTGTGTCTTGGTAAGTTGGGGAATGGTCGTATTGTAACAATGAATCATGTTTTGCCGCTTTAAAAAGCGTCTCTTTATTAGACAACCTAGCTGAGTTGAGCGATCGCATGGCATGCTGCTGTTGTAGTTTTAGATAGCGGGGTGCGATCGCACACCACTATATTAAGCCCGAAGAGGCATCCATCCCCATCTCCGGCGTTATTTTGGCAAATTGTCTATAATCTCGTGCAGTTCTTCCTTTGCATCTTTGGCAAACTGAACGCTGCTAATACTGGCAAGAATTCCTGCACCTGCGGTAACGCTGGCTTCTGGTACTTTATTTAAATAGAGTAGTCCCACACCAGATAATGTCATCATCGCAGATGCTGCGGTTACGCCTAAAGCAAGATTAAAGGTGAGACGCGCTTGGCGTAATAATTCTTCAATTATTTTTTGTTCCATTTCTTGTGCAGCATCGTTATTGTTGGGTTGGGGTTTGGAAAAAATATTGAAGTTCATGAATTGTTGACCTCGCTTGTGTATAGAATTTATTGATTGACAGCTATCTGCAAGGTTTTTCTGAACTTGCATATTTGTATCCTATTGGGGCAACAATTTAAATTCGAGGGCAGATAAGTTGAGTTTCAATTTTGATTTGCCCTAAATATTGGGGCAGATGGGGCAATCCAATAAAACCTAACTGCCCTACACAAGTAAACTTAAATTAAGTATGATTTATTTATAATTTATATTTTTCAATAAATTTTATGATGCTATCAGATAAAGTTCAATCTAGCCAAGAAGGGAAGATTAAACTCCAAAACGCCTATAAACAAGCAGGTTTAACTATAGAAAAACTTGCAGATAAAGCATGTACTTCCAGTGACACAATTAAACGTTTACTAGGTACGAAAGACTGCCCTAATGGAGTTGAAAGAAGGATTATTTTAAAGATTGCTGAAGTTTTAAAGATTAAACCAACTGATATAGTTGATCCAAAAGATTGGTATCCGCAGCAAATTCCATCTGAATTTGAGCGATTAATTAAAGATAAAACAGAGTCATTTCGTGGTAGGAAATTCGTATTTGATGCTATTGAAGAGTTCTTCAGCAAGAACTCTAATGGCTACTTCACTGTTGTGGGTGATGCAGGAATGGGGAAAAGTGCCATTTCTGCTAAGTACGTGTTGGATAATCCAGAAGCTATTTGCTTTTTTAATGTTCGCGCTGAGGGAATGAATCGCCCGGAATTGTTCCTGAAAAAAATCCGCCAACAATTGATGAATCGTTACCAGTTGCAGGATGCAGCCGATGCTGATTTATCAAGCTTGCTGACCAAAGCTAGCGAAAAAATTACTGCTGGCGATCGCCTAATAATTGTTGTTGATGCATTGGATGAAGTTGACCATGAATCGACCGGAAACCTTTTATATTTACCTACTATTCTTCCAGAAAACGTTTACTTTCTGCTGACAAGAAGACCTTATAACCAGAATGAGAAAAGGTTGAATGTTTCCCCCAGCGTTCCCACCCAGGAGTTGGACTTAAGAGACTACCCTGAAAGGAGTAGTCAGGATGTGAAAGAGTATATTTGGCTATTGCTCAATGATGGAGAATATAAACAGGGGCTGAGTCAGTGGATTGAAAAGCAAAATCTCTCTAATACTGAGTTTGTGGAAGAGGTAGCGACAAAAAGCGAAAATAATTTTATGTATTTGCGCTGTGTCTTGCCAGCGATCGCTGAAGGTTTTTACAATAATAAACCTCTGGATGAATTACCTGTAGGTTTACAAGGATATTATGAAAACCACTGGCAACTCATGGGCATGACAAGCAAACCTTTACCGAAAAATAAAATTAAGATTGTCTATGTCATGTGTGCGTTACGTAGCGCTGCTTCCCGTGAAGTGATTGCCAAATATTCTAAGCAGAATGAGTTGACTGTGCAGGAAGTTCTTAATGGCTGGGCGCAGTTTTTGCAGAAGCAAGAAAATAATCAATCACCGCGTTACAGATTTTATCACGAAAGCTTCCGAGATTTTTTGCATCGCCAGGATATTGTGCAGGCGGCGGGGGTGAATTTGCCAGATATCAGCGCCGAAGTTGCGGACAACATTACAGGAGGACTTTTTGGCGATGAGTAATGTCCGCAGCAGGTTAGCTGAACTGTCATCGGAAGAAACAGAACTTTTCTTGGGTGAAGTTCCACGTTTGTGGTTAGAAGGTGGTCAAGTTAATAAATTATGCCGTCTGTTGACTGATTTTGAATTTATAGAAGCAAAAATTAATCATCCTCAATTTGGTGTGCAGGCGCTGATTAATGATTATGATTTAATTGATAATACAAAGGTATTAGTCAACATAGAGTCCGACCAAAATAAGGTCAAACTCTTGAAATTAATTAAAGGAGCTTTACAACTTTCGGCACATATTTTGGTAAAACATAAAACGCAGTTGATAGAGCAATTATGGGGGCGATTGCTACCTTTTAAAGAGCCAGAAATTCTTGCTTTATTAGAACAAGCAAAGCAGAGTAAAACAACTTGGTTGCGTCTATTGACACCTACCTTAAGTCCCCCTGGTGGGCGTTTACTACGTACTCTCGCAGGTCATAGAAGCTCAGTAGATGCTATCACCGTAACCTCTGATGACAAGTACATGATTTCTGGATCGAATGACAAAACTTTAAAAGTCTGGAATTTGGAAACAGGAAAGGAAATTTTTGCTCTTACAGGTCATACTGACAATATAAATACTGTAGCAGTCACGCCTGATAGTAAACTACTAATTTCTGGATCGAGTGATAAAACAATCAAAGTTTGGAACTTCAAAACAAGAAAGGAACTTTTCTCCCTCAAAGGTCATACAAACCAAGTAACATCTATTACTGTCACACTTGGGGGTAATAGATTAATATCTAGTTCTGAAGACAAAACAATTAAGGTTTGGAGTCTAACAACAGGGAAAGAATTAAAGACTTTTATAGGTCACACAGAAAAGGTAAATTCTGTAGCTTTTACGCCATATGGAAAATGTATAATATCTGGTTCTGATGACAAAAGTATCAAAATTTGGAGTTTAGAAACAGGAAAAGTACATTACACCTTAATAGGTCATACTGACTCTGTACAAGCTGTGGCTGTGACACCTGATGGTAAACGAGTAATTTCTGCTTCATGGGACAATACTATTAGAATTTGGAGTTTGGAAACGGGAAGAACTATTAATATTATCCCAGCTCATACTAGTCCCTTAACGTCCGTAGCAGTGACACATGATAGCAAACAGATAATTTCCGGTTCATTAGACAATACTCTCAAAGTCTGGAATCTAAATAGGGCAAAAAAAGTAGATGTTCTCGCGAATCATAATAGCTGGGTAGGAGCAATAGCGGTGACACCAGATGGTAAACAGGTGATTTCTGGGTCTGGTAAACCTTTACATGGTTCAGTTCCTAAAACATTGAAAGTCTGGAATATAGAAACTGGTAAAATAATATTTACGCTGAAAGGTTGTAAGAGCTATATAAAATCTGTGACAGTGACACCCAATTGTAAGTGGGTGATTTCTGGTTTAGAGGAAAGAATTATCAATATTTGGAACTTGCAAACAGGAAAGAAACATCTTACGCTCCCAGGTCATAGTGACCAAATAAATACAATTGCAGTTACGCCTAATAGCGAACTACTTATTTCTGGGTCAAGGGACAAAACTATTAAGGTTTGGAACTTAGAAAACGGAAGTGAAATTTTTACTTTAAGAGGTCATACGGATGAAGTAACATTTATTGCTATCACACCCATTGATAAAAAAGTAATTTCCGCCTCAAAAGACAAGACGATTAAAGTTTGGAGTTTGAAAACAGGAACTGAACTTAATACGCTCACAGGTCACACTGAACAGGTTAATTCTGTAACTTTCATGTCGTCTGATAGATTGATTATTTCTGCCTCCAATGACAAAACTCTCAAGGTTTGGGATTTGGAAATGGGAAAAGAGCTTTACACATTACCAGGTCATGCCGACTCTGTAAAAGCTGTAGCTGTAACACCTGATGCCAAACGGTTGATTTCTAGTTCAGTAGACAATACTCTCAAAGTCTGGAATTTGAAAACAGGAGAGGAAATCCTGTGCATCAAGGGTCATACTAATCAAATAAACGCTGTTGCAGTTACACCAGATAGTAAACATTTAATTTCTCATTGTTCATACGACAACACTCTCCAAGTTTGGAATTTGGAAAATCAAGATGTGATAGCCAGTTTTAGTGGGGAAAGTGCTTTAACATGCTGCGCCGTTGCATCTGATGGCATAACAATTGTGGCAAGCGAACGTTCAGGACGCTTGCATTTCCTCCGCTTGGAAGGCATAGAGGTGTAACCATGAATACCTCACCTTCCCAAACCGCCATTAATTTCGCCTCCTACCCAAGGGAATTTCAACAAGTCATTCTCGAAAAAAGCCAAAATTTTATCGATCGCCCTTTCATCTTCACCGCCATCAACGAGTTTCTCCACCACCACAACCGGGGTTACTTCACCATTGTTGGCGTACCCGGTAGCGGCAAAAGTGCAATCCTCGCCAAGTATGTAACGGAAAACAGTAATGTTGTTTATTACAATGCCCAAGTTGAGGGGAAAAATTGTGCCGAGGAATTTCTCAAGGATGTTTGTACGCAATTAATCAGGGGAATGGAGAACGGGGAATGGGGAACAGAGATTCCTGATAATGCCACTGAGGGTAGTTGGTTTCTTTCGCTGCTGCTTCAGAAAATCAGCGAAAAGTTACAAGCACCACAACGGTTGATAATTGCTATTGATGCCTTAGACGCGATTGACCGTAACAGCCAACCAACCGGGACAAATCTGTTTTATCTTCCCAGATATTTGCCGGATGGTGTCTATTTTATTCTCACCCGTCGTCCCTTCAAAAGAGAAAAATCCGGTTTATTAATTGAAGTACCGTCGCAGATTCTTGATTTATCTCAGTATTCAGAACAAAACTGGGATGATGTGCATTCCTTTATCCAGCATTGGCAGAAAATGAAACAAGAGGGTTTGTCTGATGTAGCGTTGAAAGTGCTTCGCGTCCTCACATCTGCGTCTAAGGGAGGGATGTCAGCGAGTGCGATCGCTCAAATAATTGATGAAGATGAATACGAAGTCGAAGAAGTGCTGGAAAATTGGCTTGAGTTCTTAGTGCAACAGCGAATAGAGACAAAAACTAATTACAGTTTCTATCATGCCAGCTTTCGTAATTGGCTGGCAGGAAGATTGAGTAATTCAAAGATAGAGTAATTAGACATCTCCATAAATTAATTATGCGTTGCCCGAAACCCTTGTAGAGACTGCGATTTATCGCGTCTCTACAAGAGACGGTTTTTGCCCTTTCGCCTTATCCCAAATAAGTGCAAAAATAAAAAATATCCCCCCAGAAAAAGGGGGGATATGAGGGAGATATTTGAGGTTTTAAGCCAAGACAATCAATTAACGGAAATTACGAGGATTCAACTTTTGCGAATTACCTTGACGTGCTACGCCATTCCGCAAACCAGTAGCAGTACCACCATCTTTGGGGTCGAGGAATGGTTTGAGATTGATTCCGGCTTTAGAAGATGCCAGATTATTAGTGCGACTATTGCCACTACCGAGAAGTGTCCGACCTAAGTTGTATAAATCGTTCGCTCCGTTACCCCGACTAGTGTAAGTGTTGACGGCTGTGGTGTATTGTCCATTGTCGGCAGAAACCAGATTTTGGAAGACGTTATTGCGTACATCATAGGCATCTCTTCCCGGAGGTACTGTCAGGACAATTCGACAGGATGGATTAGCTTCGGTGGTGACGCAGATTGTGTTCTGGTTATTTTCGACGGCTGTTTGCAGTTCTAATAAGCCATCTTGACGATATGATTCTAAACGACTGGCGATCGCATTACAACGAGCTTGCGAATTCCAACCACCACCTAATGTTCCCGGTGCTGCCCACGGAAAATATTGATTTGATTGACTTTGTGGTTGATACATTACGGTATACTGACCATTGTATGGCTGACAGCTAAACCGAGCAATCTCGTTAACGCTGGGGGAGCTGGGTATACCTGTAGAATTATCTATTGGTCTTGATGGTATTGAACCACCTGTTGATGTTGTAGGTACGACAACGCCATCGGAAGTAGTTGTGGTGGTTCTGGTAGTTGTGTTACTGTATTGAGCAAATGCTGCGGTATTGCCCAGTAAGAGCGATAAACTCAAACTGCCAAAAAACAGAAATTTAAAGGTTTTTGATGACATAAATCATCCTCAACAGAACGGTGGTTAGGGAGTTGATAGTTCAAATGACGAAGAATTTATTTTTTTGATTCATCATTTGGCTTCTTTTTTTGGTCTTCACGTTCTTTTTTCTCTTTGAGTAGTTGCTTTACCCGTTCTTTAATTTCTTGGTGACGCCCTACTCCTTCATAAGCATAGCGGTTATAGCCAGTGTCAGAAATTAAGCTTTCTAAATAGCTAACTCGCTCGGAACCACCTGGGTGAGAAGATAACCAAGTAGGTGGAGCGTTTTTCTGTTGTTTTTCTAACGTCGCCATTAAGTTACGCAAACCATCAGAAGCATAGCCGCTGGTAGCTATCAAGCGTGTACCGAGGTTATCTGCTTGACGTTCCATATCGCGGCTGTAGCTAAGTCCAAAGAGTTGACCGATGGTGCCGCCAAGTGGTAAATATTGAGTGACGTTGGAAATTAAGTTGCCTTGGGTAACTAATTGAAAGCCGTGGGAAAGGACGACGTGGGATAATTCGTGACCGATTAACCCGGCTAATTCTGCCTCAGAATTTGCTTTAACGATCGCACCCGCATTAATGAAAATTTTGCCTCCCGGTAGCGCAAAGGCGTTAAGGTCTTCGAGAGGGATGACAAAGAACTCGTATTTAAACTCTTCCCTTCCTGAAACCTTAACTAGTTTCTGTCCGATTTCATCAACGTATTTAACAACAGTTTCGTCATTAATTAATTTCAGTTGTTTTTTTGCTTGCTTGGCTACAGATTCACCGATCGCTCCTTCCCCTTGTAGCAGCAGTATGGTAGAATCAAGGGCAGAGAATGGACCCAGAAGACTGCCGGTGACAGCGTAACCTAATGCACCAGTTATGATGTTGGCGATCGTGTTACCTCTGACTTCGGCGCGGATATGCGATTTATAACGTTTGAGATTGTCGTCAGCTAACTTTTTAAATTCTGGTGCTTGCGGATCGTTGGGATTGAGAATCGCAAATTGACGCGCAGCTAAAGAAGCTTCCATCCATTTTTTCGCATCTGCAAGTGCTGCAACTCTGGCTTTAATTAAGTCTGGTTGATTCGGATACAGCGTTGCAGCTCTGTCTAATACAGCTAATGCTTTTTTATTATCACCGTATTGTTTGAGAGTTTCAGCGTATTTTATATGACCGGGGATAAATTCGGGAACTTGTTCAACTAATAGTTGCAGTGGTACTAATGTTCTAGTTTGCAGCTTACTGGCGATTCCGGCTTCGGCTTCCCGCCAGTATACTTTACCTGCTGGGGAAAGTTGTGCTGGATCGATTATTGCAGGTTTGCGTTGTTGATTCTTTAATTTTGTGGTGAAAGGTGCTTTCGCAAGACGATACATTTTTTCGGCTTCTGGGAGATTTCCCGCAAGATATAGCTTATCTCCTTCCATCAATTTTTGCCGCCGAGCGAGTTCTTCGGGAGTGGGTGGGGGTTCGGCTGCCTCAGATGGCTTTTTGTCTCTAGCTTCAGGTTCTGATGGCTTTTTCTCACTTGTTTCCGGAGTGTTTGCGGGTTTTTCTGGTTCTGATGGCTTTTTCGTAGCTTCAACAGCAGGTGGTTCTTGTGCGGGAACGGGTGAAATAGGTTGCGTCAGGATAATCAATATTGATGTACCCAATGACAGCAGTACCCAATTCCAGGCTAGCAGTAGAGACTTCCAGCGTCGTTTCATGGTGATGTCAACCTATGTGATGCTTCTTTGTTTAAATGTATGAGGATTGACATCAATATGTATAGTGCGATCGCTATATCATTAAAAATTTCACTGAAACACAAAGTTCTTCTTAGCGGCTTTGCGTGAGACTTAATATCATGCCATGCAGCTTATTACTTATTAAACCGGAAGAACCCCACCCCGCCAAAGCTACGCTTCGTCTCCCCTCCCCGCTAGCGGGGAGGGGACTAAGGGGTGGGGTGCAATGATTGTAAAGTTTTGTGGTATGTAGTCAAAAGGCAAAACTTAAATTGTTAAACCAACTATACTCAATAATTTGTGCCAATTCTCACCTAGCCAAGCAGTAGTTTTAGCTAGATGCGGCTGAAGTTTTTCCATCGCAGAGGCAAACCCTTCGGCTTTCTGGGCATATTTCAACGCTCGGTTTAATGCATCACCCATTTCATCTTTATCTGGCTGTGCCTTATTTAGCTCCTCCTGGGCATCAGCAAAGGCATTATCAATTTTACGACGGTCTGAGGTTTCTAACTTCGCTAATATCTCACGTAAGGCGTTGAGTTCTGCCTCTATGTTGACGCTTGCAGGTGCGGGTAAACTGACTTGTTGGAAATTTATGTTTGCAGTGCTACTATCTCCCGTTATAATTGCGCTACCAGTGGCATTACCTCCAATAGAACCTGAACGGTTTTGTCCGCCTTTGTTATCATGACTCATATTATTATCCTTGTCAGATTTTACTGGATTTGTTGGCTGTACTGTCTGATAACGCCGTCGCCTAATTTTGATCGCAGGGGTTAAAGATTCTGGAATTCCCTGCAAATCAATAGATGTACAACCCATTTGAAAACAATCTTCATAATTCCTGAGCGCCGCAAAAGCAGTATAAAATCCGACGCTAAACTTAATCGCTGCCCTATCTCCAATTGCCTGATTCATTCCCACCACGCAATCAATATGTTGATGAATTGCTGTGGCTTGTGATTCGCTGTAGCAGGCGTTGAGTACAACACACTCAACCTGTTCTTGAAACAAATCAAATAGCTTTGCCAGGGCTTGTGTACTGACAAGTTGCTTGTGTCCAGAATTATCTTCCAAGGCTAATCCATCAGTACCAGAGCCATGTCCGGAAAAGTGAAGAATTGTTGGTTGATGATTAGACAAAAAGCGGGTTAAATCATCCACTCGTACCGCAGATTCAGTGATGATTTGAAATTCCTCTCGATTTGGAGATAGTTGCAGTGTGTTTTTGATTTCCCGCACTTCTTCATCTAAGCGCAAACGACTTGTGTTTTTAGGGTTGACGGAGAGGATGAGGATTTTTTTCACGGTGTTATTTGATATGGTTTTTTATATAAGTGGTTACGCAAAATTATTTATGTCATTGCGAGCGTAATGAAATGAAGCGTTCGCGGAGCGTCTCGAAGAGAAGCAATCGCCAAGTCCTTGCGGTTGCTTCATTCCGCTTCGCTCTCCTCCTCCTGCTTCAACTCAGGATGCTGCTGCTCGGCATGAACCGTTAAAACCTTCGTCAGCGATTCCACCTTACAATCGTTACTGGGGCATTGTTGCGTCAGTTTCAGTGCCTGTCCCCAGTTTTTCAGGTTCGCTGTGGCTTCGGCAATGGGACTTAAGGCTCTTGCTTTGTCAGAGGAATCCTGAATCACGTTGGCAGAGGCGATCGCTTTTTCGAGCAAAAGAGCGGCTTTTTCGGGTTGGTTGAGCTTGCCAATGGCTTCGGCAATGGCACTTAAGGCATCGGCTTTGTAATAGGATTCCTCAATCTGGTTGGCAGAGGCGATCGCTTTTTCGAGCAAAAGAGCGGCTTTTTCGGGTTGGTTGAGCTTGCCAATGGCTTGGGCAATGGCACTTAAGGCTCTTGCTTTGTAAAAGGAATCCTGAATCACGTTGGCAGAGGCGATCGCTTTTTCCAGCAAAAGAGCGGCTTTTTCCGGTTGGTTGAGTTTGCCATAGGCTTGGGCAATGTCTCTTAAGGCATCGGCTTTGTTAGAGGAATCCTGAATCACGTTGGCAGAGGCGATGGCGTTTTCGAGCAAAAGAGCGGCTTTTTCGGGTTGGTTGAGCTTGCCATAGGCTTGGGCAATGGCACTTAAGGCATAAGTGTAAGAGGAATCCTGAATCACGTTG